>LNIY01000117.1 GCA_001449105.1 Caulobacter vibrioides
AGATGTGTATAAGAGACAGGGGTGAGCGTGCTCACTCTGCGACCCAAGAATGGCGGTCTTGCGCGTGACGTGACCTGACTTAGCGGCAGGACCACCCTCCCCCCCCCGTGGCTGGGTGTTCGCCTCCCTCTTCTCCTTCGGGGTGCAAAAGGTGTAAGTTGTGACCCATGGCTCATAACTTACTTGACGGGTAATTTTGAGCCAAGTTATGAGCTAGGGAAATTCGGCCCCTAACTTTTGAGCCACTCATGCGGATAGCCTACTTTCGCGTCTCCACTGCCGATCAGGGTATCGAGGCGCAGCGCCATGCGATGGGTGGTGCATTCGGCAAGGAGTTCAGCGACCAAGGAGTGAGTGGTGGTGTGATGGCCGCCGATCGTCCGGGCTTCGCTAAGTTGCTGGAGCAGGTTCGGCCTGGGGATGTGGTTTGCGTCTACGCAGTGGATCGCCTTGGGCGGGACGCCTTGGACGTGCAGGGCACGGTGCGAAAACTCATCGAGGCTGGTGTCACCGTCGATGTGCATGGCTTGGGGCAGATAGGTCGTGGGGTTGGTGAGCTTATTCTAGCCGTCCTGGCTCAGGTCGCTGACATGGAGCGCTTGAGAATTCGCGAGAGGGCTGATGCGGGGCGTGCGGCGGCGCGCGAGGCCCTGCGAGCGACCGGCAGGACCCACAGGGGCAAGGAGAGTCTGGGGCGCCCAAGGGTTGGGCGGGGGGTTGACGTGGTGGCCTGGCGGGCGGCGAATGAGGCGAGCCTCAAGGACACGGCGGCTCGCTTTGGAATCTCGGTCGCCACCGTGAAGCGCTACCACGCGGAAGTGCGCTCACTCGGCGGCTCTGGGATGGCTCAGGAGGGCGAGGGCGCTGCCGAGGCTGGCCGTGTGTTGGCTCGGGCTCTTTCTCCCTCTGGTGGGCTGCAAATCGCGCCGGTGAGTGAGGGGGATTCTGATGTTGATCCGCTTGAGATGTTCCCCGTTCGTTAATCTAGGGGGGGGGGCGTTCGTCGGCCGGGCCAGATTGGGGTTTAGCCGGTTACGCTTTAGGCGCGTTCTTTCATTCGGATAGGTGATCGGGCCTGAGGGGCAGGGCGCAGCTGTCTTTGTTCTGGGCGAGGAGTGCTAGTGCGAGCCGGGCATTGTATGCGGTTATAACCGGAATGGTCCGGCTACGCCCGGTAGGTAGCCGGAGGTATTGTATTTGCTGCCTCCTGTATGAATTTCGGGTACCTATCAATTTCGGTACCTCCATACACAATGGAAGCTACATCTATTTCCCCAATTATAGATTGTAATATATAATAGATATATATATATTGAATGATATGACTATCGGTATCTATTTGGATGGTCCCGGTACCATGATGTGGAGTATGGTGGTGGGCAGAGACCGAAGTGCTAGATAGTCTGAATATGGAAATATAAGTACAAGATCCTGGTTGATGGAAAAAGGAATGGTCGGTTTGGAGAGGGCTAGATCCATGTGGAGGCCTAGGACGTAGTCCGGTAGGCCGACCTGGATATAGGCGTGTGTAGGGAATGCGCGCGGTATAATGGTCCGTATCGACTGGGCGCTCTTATCCGAAGTTCTCAGCACGTGACGCCCTCACGTCGGGAAACATGTCTTCGATTTGTATGAACTTCGCGATGCTTTCGATGGCTGCATGCTTTCCCATCCTAGAAGCTTCGCGGGCGCTCATTCCGCGGCTGTGAGCGAGGTGCGTCGTGGCTGCGAGTTCCTCAAGATGGGCGTGAAGCTTGGCCAAACTCTCGCTGCTAAGTTTCCCTTTGGCTTCAGCGTGAGCCATCATCAGCACTAGATTGAGCTGTTCGTCCGCTTTTCGCGCCTTCCAGGCCGCAAGGGCGAGGAAGCAGAGGGTGGCGGCTGCAATGCCCCCGATGACTAGCAACATGTGCGGCTCTCCAAGGTTGAGCTTCCTTATCGCAATTCAAAAATGGGTCGTAAATACCGTGGTCGAAAAAGCCGCGCTTTCAGACCCTACGTTCCGTGGCGCGGGTCTCAGGAAAGCAGGATACTGACGGGCGGCTGAAAGAGCTGGGTCAGTCGATCCGTGAGCGTCGGAAGGCGCAGGGGCTTTCTCAGGAGGCCTTGGCGGATGCGTCCGGTGTAGATCGCTCGCACATGGGCAAGATCGAGCGGGGCGAACGGAATGTCACCCTGCTCAACCTATTGCGCATCGCAGACGCGATTGATTGCCGTCCCTCGGAGTTGCTCGCGATCGCGGGCATGTAGACGGAGCTGCCTCACTCCACGGTTCAGGGATGCGGCGCCGCTGGGCGTGGTAGTTCCAGGCCTGGCACTTGGAAGCGACTGATAGCGCGGACCATTGGCCCTAGAGGGTAGTTCGGACCATATGAGTCAGCCACGTCCTTACTACGGTGCCCGGTGATCGCATCGTGGACGTCCTTCGGAATTTCGCGCTCACGGGCATAGTGCTTGAAGCTGTGCCGGAATGAATGGAACACCAATCTGGAATCAGTGACGCCGCATTTCTCGCGCAAATAGCGGTTGAACCACTTGGACCAGTTCCCGGTCACGGCGCCGTACTTGTCCGGCCTTAGGTCGGGGAAAAGGCGCATGTTTCCCGAGAATTTGCCCGCGTAGGCCAGGAAGCCGAGCGACACCAAGTCGGGGTGAAGTGGGACCAGCCGCTCGCTTCCGGTGTTCTTCACCTTCAAGCCATCCTCGGCATCCGCCACGATCTTGAGAACCCATGCCGTCAACTGCTGCCCATCGGCGTCGAAGTACGTGGCTTGGCTAATATCCTTTGCCCGCAGTTGGCCAAGCTCGTTGAGGCGAGCGCCTGTGTAGAGGGCGAGGAGCGGTAGCCAGTATGCGGCTTCTCCAGCTCCGCCACTGGGCCGCGCACCCTGGGTATAAATCGGGGATCCGAAAATCGCGCTGAGGGCAACGAGGTCAAATTCCCTGCGCCCTTCCCCAGGCTTGACCTTTACGGTAATGGTTACGTCTGACGCTGGGTTCGACGTAATGAGCCGTACTCGCTTCGCGTAGCTTAGAAGGCTGCGCAGGTTCGCTAGCTTAACCTTCGCATTGGAGGGGCTGGTCTCAGCGAGAAGCCGCTCCTTAAAATCGAGAACGTGATCGGGAGTGATGTCGCTGGCGCGGAGATGCCCGATACGCTCCTCGAACCAAGAAACGACAGCCTTCATGCGATCGACGGTCTTGGCGTCGGGTTGTGTTTCGGAGGCAGCCCATCGTTCCACGATGCTTCCCAAGTCGGACGGGCTCGGCATCTGTTTCGTTCGCCGCCGTTCCTGAGCGAGCTCAAGCGCCATCGCCCTTTGAAGCTCGCGTTCGTTTGCAAGCGCGCTCTCAACCGCCTGGGCTATCTCCTGCCTTGCAGGATTGAACTCGTAGTCGAGGCTATCCTGAATGTCGTGCTGGGACTGCTCAATGAAGTGCTCAAGGTGCTCTTCACTGGGGAATGGGTCCCATGTCACCGCTTGCTGCGATTGGGCTCCTCGGGACGGGTGGCTTGAGGCTGATGAAACGATCGACCGCGCGTCGTCGATGAGCCGATCGTACTTGATCGCTTCGAGGCGGACCTTCCGCTCCGCGTCTTTGCGTTCCTTGGTGCGAAGCGAGAGCATCCACTCGCTTCGTCCCTGGAAGTGCGACCTCAAATCATCGGGGACCACGCGGCGAAAATAGTACGTGGCGCCACGTTTCGACAGGTACTCGGGCATCGGGCTTTCCATTGTGCCAGATGTAACACCCGCCTGCGAAAATGCCTTTAATTTCGGGAGTTTCCTTGCCGCGTAAGGGCTGGGAGGTCCTTGGTGGAGCCGAGGGGAATCGAACCCCTGACCTCCTCATTGCGAACGAGGCGCTCTACCATCTGAGCTACGGCCCCAAGGAAGCGCGGAGATACGGTGGCCCGAAGCGTCCGTCAAGCGGCAGTTGCGGGGCCTGCCGAAAACAGCGCGGCCTTGCCGGGGCGGGCGGGGGCGGGGAAGAAGTCGGCGACCGGGGCACGCCGGCCCGCGATGGCGACATCGGGGCGCGCGGGCGGGCTCCAATCGAACATGTCGAGCGTGGCGGGCGCCCGAAACCGATCCTATCTTCGGTCGCCACGCTCCAGCCTGGAACGCACATGGCCCCGCTGATCTATTTTGTCTTCTTCATCCTCAACGCCCTGCTGGACCTGCTGAAGTGGGCGGTGATCATCAGCGCGATCATCAGCTGGCTGGTGGCTTTCGACGTCATCAACCTGCGCAACAACGTGGTCTACCAGGTCAGCCGCTTCCTCGACGCGGTGACCCGGCCGCTGCTGGCCCCGCTGCGCAAGGTCATCCCGCCGCTGGGCGGCGTCGACATCACGCCGATCATCCTGATCCTGGTGATCATCGGCGTGCAGAGCTTCCTGCTGTTCCCGCTGCGCAACACCCTGCTCGGCATCCTCGGCTGATCCAGCCGTGACGCCCGCCGTCCTGGCCGTGCGCCTGACCCCGCGCGGCGGGCGCGACGCCGTCGACGGCTGGGCGGCCGACACCGACGGCCGGCCCTATCTGAAGGTGCGGGTCAGCGCCCCGCCGGTGGAGGGCGAGGCCAACGCCGCCCTGGTGGCGCTTCTGGCCAAGCGTCTGGCCGTTCCGCGTTCGGCGGTCCGCGTGGCGAGTGGCGCGACTGCTCGCCTCAAGCGGCTGGAGATCGACGGCCTGGCGCCCGAGGATCTCGACAGACTGCTCGGCCGCCCGGCCTGACGCCGGGCCGTCGCGGACCCGGAAGCGCCCGTTTCGCGGGCGAGGTGCGACGAATCGCCCGGCAGCCCCTTACCGCCCTCGCCAAGCCCCGCCACGGCGTGCCATTGAGAGAATGGCGTTCTTTCACGCCCTCTTAGCGTCTGTCGCCCATAGTGCGGGCGGGACTTTTTCGAGTTCGGGCCAGCGGGGGCCGCGCCATGAGCGCCAGGGCCATTAACGTCAAGGATCGGCAAGCGGCGATCGTGCACGCCGCCGCGGCGCGGCGGGGCAACGTCCATCTGCGCCTGACCGCCACCTTCTCGATCGCGGCCATCCTCTACGTCTTCATCGGCATGGACTGGGTCTGGGCGTGGGCTGCGGTCTACACCATCGCCCAGCTGTTCGAGCTGTGGCTGTTCAGGCGGCTGAAGGCCGCGCCCGAGCGGTTCCTGAGCGGCTGGCGGGCCTGGTCGCTGGCGATCATGCCGGCGATCACCTCGATCATCTTCGGGGCTCTCGCCCTGCCGCTGTTCGCCTCGCACGAGCGCTTCGCCCCCACCCTGGGCGGCATGCTGCTGGCCGGGGCCCTGCTCAACGTCATCGTCGTCAATGTCAGCCTGAGGTCGGCCACCCTGGCGGCGGCCGCGCCGCACGTCGTCTACCTGCTGATCGCGCCGTTCATCGGCCGGGCGGCCAATCCGGGCGCGCCCCTGGCCAACGCCCTGTGGTTCGGGGTGCTGCTGCTGATCGTCTCGGTGACGGTGGCCGCCCGCACCCTGGAGGCCGCGCTGCGGGCCGAGGAGGCCGCCAAGGCCGAGGCCGAGCGCCGTCGCCACGAGGCCGAGGAGGCCGTGGCCGCCAAGAGCGCCTTCGTGGCCATGATCAGCCACGAGCTGCGCACCCCGATCAGCGCCATCCTGGCCGGCGCCGCCCGCCTGCACAGCGAGGTTCCCGAAGCGTCGGCCAAGATCCACGCCCAGCTGATCGCCGACGCCGGGGGCATGATGCGCACCCTGCTCAACGACCTCCTGGACTTTTCGCGGCTGGAGGCCGGCCGCATGGCTGTCGAGCGCGCGCCCTACGACCTGCGCCAGGCCCTGGCCGACACCTTGCGCCTGTGGCGGCCCGAGGTGCAGAAGAAGGGGCTGCGGCTGCGCATCGAAGGGGCGGCGGGCCTGCCGCGCTGGGTGGCTGGCGACAGCCTGCGCCTGCGCCAGGTGCTCAACAACCTGCTGTCCAACGCCATCAAGTTCACCGAGCTGGGCGAGGTCGCCGTCTTCCTGGCCGCGCACCGCCAGGGCGAGGGCTGGACGCTGGAGATCACCATCGTCGACACCGGCCGGGGCATCGAGCCCGAGGCCCTGCCGCGCCTTTTCACGCCCTTCGACCAGCTGACCGCCGAGGTCGTGCGTCGCCATGGCGGTTCGGGCCTGGGCCTGGTGATCAGCCGCGAACTGGCCCGGCTGATGGGCGGCGACATCACCGTGGCCAGCGAGGGCCTTGGCAAGGGCGCGACCCTGCGCCTGACCGTCCGGGTCGACGAGGCCCAGGCCCCCCCGACCCCCGCCAGCGCCGCCTCGATCGCCGGCGCGCGGGTGCTGGTGGTCGACGACCACGTGGTCAACCGGCGGGCCGTGGAGCTCGTCCTGCAGACCTTCGGCGTCACGCCGGTGCTGGCCGAGTCCGGCGAGCGGGCCCTGGAGCTGCTGGGCGCGGGCGCCTTCGACGTGGTGCTGATGGACGTCTACATGCCGGGCCTGGGCGGGCGCGAGACCACCCGCATCCTGCGCGCCGAGCCTGGTCCCAATCGCGAGGTCCCGGTGATCGCGGTC
Organism: Caulobacter vibrioides; assembly: GCA_001449105.1. Classification (GTDB taxonomy): domain Bacteria; phylum Pseudomonadota; class Alphaproteobacteria; order Caulobacterales; family Caulobacteraceae; genus Caulobacter; species Caulobacter vibrioides_C. The sequence goes on from LNIY01000117.1 coordinate 6,554, forward strand.
ACCGCCTCCTCGACCTCCAAGGACTGGGACGCCTGCCGGGCCGCCGGCATGGACGCCCACGTCGCCAAGCCGATCGACCCGGCCCAGCTGCACGGAGCCCTGGTCGAGGTGTTGTCGGCGGTATCGGCGCGAACGGCGGCTTGACCGGTTTCCTTCTCCCAGAGGGAGAAGGTGACGCGAAGCGCCGGATGAGGGGTTTCAAACTTTCCGGACAGGGCAGGGGCGAGGGAACGCAAGACGGCGTACGCCCTCACCCTCCCGTCGCTACGCGCCGGGCCCCTCCCTCTCCCCTTGGGAGAGGGTCGCCTTGAGGCGTTCCACCAGCGCGGCCTCGTCCTTCATCTGGCATTCCCAGATCGTCTCGACCCGCCAGCCGGCTTCGGTGAGGGCCGTCTCGTTCCTGGCGTCGCGGGCCTTGTTCCTCGCCACCTTGGCCAGCCAGTAGTCGCGGTTGGCCTGGGGCACGCGGGCGCCGCGCTTGCAGTCGTGGCCGTGCCAGAAGCAGCCGTGGACGAAGAACGCCAGCCGCCGCCCCGGCATCACCACGTCGGGCGAGCCGGGCAGGTCCTTGCGGTGCAGGCGGTAGCGCGCGCCCAGGCCCGTCAGCAGGCGGCGAAGGGTCTTTTCGGGCGTGGTGCCCTTGCTTTTGACCCGGGCCATGACGGCCGAGCGCTTGGCGGGGTCGAAAACGTCGGTCATGGACGGGTGACGCGCGGGAAGCGGCCCAGGCGCAGCGTGCCGGTCAGCAGCCTTACGCCCACCTGCCGAAACCCCGGAAGCCGCGAGGTCGGGGTGAAGGCGAAGGTGCGTACCCATGGCCAGAACCAGCCGCGCGACTGGAACAGCGGCGTCAGCGCCTTGGAGGCCAGCTGGTATAGGCCGGTATGCCGCCGGCGGTCGGCCTGCCAGCCCTTCAGCGAGGCGGGGGAGGGCGCGGTCTCCAGCCGGTCGGCCAGCTCGACGGCGTCGACGAGGGCCAGGTTGGCGCCCTGGCCCAGCTGCGGGCTCGTGCCGTGGGCGGCGTCGCCGATCAGGGCGCAGGCCCCGACGTCCCAGCTGCCTGCCGACACGTCGCGATAGATCGCCCGCGAAAAGCCGCTCCAGTCGGCGTGGCCGGCGAAGGCCTCGGCGAGCTGCGGCCACAGCGGGGCCAGCCGCCGGTCGCGCCAGGCGGCGAAATCGCCGGCCAGGAAGTCGTCCATGCCGGCGACCGGGACCGACCAGAACACCGCCGTGCAGTTCTTCTCGCCGTCGGGGCCCAGGCCCACCGGCAGGGCGCCGCACATCACCTCGGCCCGGTGATAGACCTGCCGCAGGGCGCCGGCGAAGCGGCCGTGGGGATCGGCGATGTTGGTCCACACCGCGCCCCACGGATAGACCGGGGCGCGGGCCCGGGGCCTCAGGGCCGTCCGCAGGGCCGAGGCCGAGCCGTCGGCGACCAGCACGATGTCGAAGGGGCCGAACGTCCGGCCGGTCTCGTCGTGCAGCACCGGGCGGGCGGTGTCTTCCAGCCGTGTGATCCGGGCGCCGGTGACGATCTCGACGCCTGCCGGGGCCAGGGGCGCATGCAGGGCGTCGAAAAGGGCGGCGCGGTGGATGCCGACGCCATGGGCCCCGGGCCGCCAGTCGCCGTAGTCCAGCGCCATCACCCGGCGGCCATGGCTGTCGTGGCCGATCAGTTCCTGGACGGGGGCGCCGGCGGCGCGGACGGCGTCTTCCAGCCGAAGGGCGCGCAGGGCCGCCAGGCCGGTGGGCTGGAGCAGCAGGCCCGAACCGACCGGCCGGGGTTGCTCGAACGCCTCCAGCAGGGTCACGGCGTTGCCGCGCCGGGCCAGGGCCAGAGCGGCGGCCATGCCGCCGACGCCGCAGCCGACGATGCCGATCTTCAGGGTGGTCATTGGATAGAGGTGTTCACTCGCGCGCTCGACGATGCGGTCGCCATGCCGTGCCCCCCTCGTACGTCATCCCGGAAAGCGCGTAGCGCTTATCCGGGACCCAGGGGCGGGCGGCTGTGCGGTCGCCCCTGGGTCCCGGCTCTCCGCTTCGCTCCGGCCGGGATGACGGCCGGAGGGGCGGTTTGAGTGAGCCCCTACAGGCCCTCGAACAGCGCCGTCGACAGGTAGCGCTCGGCGAAGCTGGGGATGATCGCCACGATCAGCTTGCCGGCGTACTCGTCGCGCAGGGCCAGGTCGAAGGCGGCGGTCAGGGCCGCGCCCGAGCTGATGCCGACGGTCAGGCCTTCGGTCGAGGCGGCCTTGCGGGCCATGGCGAAGGCGTCGTCGTTGCTGACCTGGACGATGTCGTCGATGACGCCGCGGTCGAGGATGCCCGGCACGAAGCCCGCGCCGATGCCCTGGATCTTGTGTGGACCCGGCTGGCCGCCCGACAGCACGGCGCTGGCTTCCGGCTCGACGGCCACCATCTTCAGACCCGGCTTGCGGGCCTTGAGCACCTGGCCGATGCCGGTGATCGTGCCGCCGGTGCCGACGCCCGAGACCACGGCGTCCACGGCGCCGGCCGTGTCGTTCCAGATCTCCTCGGCGGTCGAGACGCGGTGGATCAGCGGGTTGGCGGTGTTCTCGAACTGCTGGGGCATCACCGCGCCGGGGGTGGCGTCGACGATTTCCTGGGCGCGAGCCACGGCGCCGCGCATGCCCTTCTCGGCCGGGGTCAGCTCCAGCTTGGCGCCGAGCAGCAGCAGCATCTTGCGGCGCTCGATCGACATGCTCTCGGGCATGACCAGGGTCAGCTTATAGCCCTTGGCGGCGGCCACGAAGGCCAGGGCGATGCCGGTGTTGCCGCTGGTCGGCTCGACGATCGAACCGCCGGGCTTCAACAGGCCCTTGGCCTCGAGGTACTCGATCATCGCCACGCCGATGCGGTCCTTGACCGACGACAGCGGGTTGAAGAACTCGAGCTTGGCCACGACCTCGCCCTTGGGCTTCAGCTCGGCCGACAGGCGCGGCAGGCGGATCAGCGGGGTGTCGCCGATGGTGTCGATGATGGAGTCGTAGATCTTGCCCCGGCCGGCGCGCTTGAAGCGAGCGGCGTCGTACAGGCTGGAAGCGTCGTCCATGGTGATCTCTCGGAGCGTTTGAATTTCGACCCTTGGGTGATCTCCACCTTAGGCCGTGGGGATTGGCCTGTCAGCGACCTATTCGGCCGCCAGGGCCGCAGTTTTCCTGGCAGCGAGCGGAGTCAGAAGGTGCTCGGCCAGCCAGCGCACCGCCGGGGCGGCGACGCCGTCGCCGATCACGTGCAGGCCGGCCGTGGCGCTCCTGGGCAGCGCGTAGCTGTCGGGCAGGCCCATCAGCCGGGCGCCCTCGCGCGGGCTGACCAGGCGCGAGCGGACGGTTCCTCGATCGACGACCAGCAGGGTCTGGCGCGAGGAGCCGCCGCGCGGCGTGCGCAGGCAGCCCGCCAGGCCGTCGAAGCGCACTTCGGCGCGTTGTTCGCCGCCGCGCATGCGCCGGAACACGCCGCCGACGGCGCGCTCGCCCGAGGCGATCCGGGCGTCCACCGAGGCGCGGTGGGCCGGGGCCATCAGCTCCAGCAGCGCGGCGGTGGCTTCGTCGCTGCGCCATTCGACGGCGTCGTCGGGCTCCAGCACGGTGGAGAGATCGGTGTTGCGGGCCGGCGGGGTGGGCAGGGTCCACCACAGCCAGCGATCCTTCAGCGCCTGCGGCAGGCGGGCGGCGGCCTCGCGCACGGCGCGGCTGTGGAACGGTCCCTGGCCCGTGAGGCCGCTGGTGTCGGCGCGGGTGGCGACGACGAAGACGCGCGGCCGCGACTGGGGCGTGAAGTTCGCCGCGTCGATCTCCAGCGCCCCGAAATGATAGCCCTGGTCGGCCAGGGCCTGGCACAGGGCCGTGAAGTCCTCGCCCCGGTGCGAGGTCAGAAGGCCGACCACGTTCTCGATGACGATGGTGGTCGGGGCGCGGCCCTCGTCCTCCAGCGCCTCGATCAGCCGCCAGAAGCCGAAGAAGGCCGACGAGCGTCCGCCGTGCAGGCCCGCCCGCGCCCCGGCCAGGCTGAAGTCCTGGCAGGGGCTCGAGGCCCAGGCCAGGTCCGCCTGCCCGGGCAGGTCGGCCGCCTCCAGCTTGAAGACGTCGCCGGTGTGCAGGTGCTCGTCCGCGTCGGCGAAGTTGGCGCGGTAGGCCGCTGCCTTCACCGGGTCGAAATCGTTGGCGAAGGCGCAGGTCCAGCCTTCGCCGAGGCCGATGCGGGCCATGCCGCCGCCGGCGAAGAATTCATAGAAGACGGGGCGAGCGTTGTGATTCATCGTACCCCCGAGCTTAACGTGAGCCGCCGCTTCGAGGATAGCGCCCGCATGATCCGATCCATCGTCGTCGTCGCCTGCGTGCTTCTGGCCGGATGCGGCGACGGCCCGCTGGGCGCGGCCGAGGGCGCGACGTCGGCGCCGGCCGACGCGCCGGCCGGCGTGACGACCGGTCCCGACTACGCCGGCGACTTCGACCTGGTGGGAACCGAGCCGTTCTGGGCCGGCAAGGTGCGCGAGGGCGCCCTGACCCTGGATCGCATGGAGGGCGGGGCCGTCAGCCTGCCCAATCCCGGCGCGCGCATCGACGGCGAGCAGGGCGTCTGGGACGCCGAGCAGCCGGGCGAGGCGGGCGTCGAGGGCCATCGGCTGGTCTTCCGCCTGACGCCGCAGCCGTGCTCGGACGGCATGTCCGACCGCGTGTTCAGCCACGCGGCCGAGGTCTGGCTGGACGGCGCGACGTTCAAGGGCTGCGCGGCGCGGACCGAGGACCTGGCCAAGCAGGGGCGGCCTTAGGGGCGCCCACGCGCGTCATCCCGAGCGAAGGGCCGCGAAGCGGTCCGCAGACCCGGGACCCAGGGGGACTGGGCTCTGACGTGGGTTCCGAACAGACTGTAGCCGGCGCAGTGCGTCGGCCCCTGGGTCCCGGCTCTGCGCTTCGCTCCGGCCGGGATGACGACGTAAGGCGGTTCGCCTGTAGGCGGCCTTCGCCGCGCTTGATGTCGCCGGCGGCCGGCTCTCAGCCGCCCTTGATGTCGATGGTTTCGATCTGCGACTGGGTCGCCTCGGCCTTGTGGCTGCGGCCGGGGATCGGCAGCAACAGGCCGACGGCGATGGCCGCGACGATGGCGAGAGCGATGAGGGCCTTGGCCGCCATGGCGTGTTTCTGGTCCGTTTCGGGTCTGTAAATTCAGCGCCCGTGCCCGACATATGGTTCCGCCTGCGGAGCTTGCAAGGGTGCGGATGAACGGGGTTCTGCGATCCTGGCATCTGGGAGAAGGTGAGAGGGGGCGGCCTATGGATAACTTCGCGCCGCCCTCTACCGCTTGCGTCCGCTTTCGGTCTCGTACGGTGTCCCGTCGCGATGCCTGTAGATTTCCTCGCCCGGGCGGATCATCAGGTCGAGGTCCGGATAGTCGCAGCCGTCTTCTTCCGGCCGCCGTGAGCCCATTTCCAGCAGCACGGCCACGGCGGCCGAACGGTTCTGGATCTGGTGGCCGTTGGGCACGCCGGCCTTGAAGCCGGCGCAGTCGCCGGCCCTCAGGGTCGTCTCGCCCCCATCTTCGACCAGCACCACCTCGCCCTCGACCACCCAGACGAACTCGTCTTCCGCCGTGTGCCAGTGGCGCTGGCTGGACCAGGTTCCCGGCTCCAGCCGCATCAGGTTGACCCCGAACTGGATCAGGCCGACGGCGTCGCCCAGCTTCCAGCGCTTGCGGGCTCTGCACGGCTGGTCGAAGGGCGCGGGATAGGCCGTGCCGTGACGTGTGGGCGCCTGGTCGATGTCGATCTTGGGCATGGTCGGCCTTGCCAGAATCCAGGGAAGTATCGTGCGTGGTTTGCGTCCCGGGAAAGGGAAGCCTAAAGCCTGCACCATGACCAGCCCCGCGCCCGTTTCCGTCAGCATCGACCCCGTCGAGCTCGCCCAGGCCCTGATCCGCCGCCCGTCCGTCACCCCCGCCGACGAGGGCGCGATGGACGTGCTGCAGCGACAGCTGGAAGGCCTGGGCTTTTCCTGCCGGCGGATGAGGTTCGGCGAGATCGAGAACCTCTACGCCAAGCGCGGGACGGCGCGGCCCAACCTCTGCTTCGCCGGCCACACCGACGTGGTGCCGGTGGGCGACGACGCGGCCTGGACGGCGGGACCCTTCGAGGCCGAGATCAAGGACGGCGTGCTCTACGGCCGCGGCGCGGTCGACATGAAGTCGGCCATCGCCGCCTTCGTCTCGGCCGTCGCCCACACCGAGGAGGTCCCCGGCTCGATCAGCTTCCTGATCACCGGCGACGAAGAGGGCGTGGCCGAGGACGGCACGGTCAAGGTCGTCGAGGCCCTGGCCGCCGAGGGCGAGATCATCGACCACTGCATCGTCGGCGAGCCCACCAGCGCCAACCTGCTGGGCGACATGGTCAAGATCGGCCGGCGCGGCAGCATCAACGCCTGGATCGCCGTCGACGGCCGCCAGGGCCACGTGGCCTATCCGCACCGCGCGGCCAATCCGATCCCGGTGATGATCGACATCCTCTCGCGCCTGCAGAGCCGGGTGCTGGACGAGGGCTACACCGGCTTTCAGCCGTCGAACCTGGAGATCACCACGGTCGATGTCGGCAACCCGGCCACCAACGTCATTCCGGCTTCGGCGAAGGCCCGCATCAACATCCGCTTCAACCCGGCCCACAAGGGCAAGGATCTGGCCGCCTGGATCGAGCAGGAGTGCCGCGAGGCCGCCGAGGGCTTCTCGGGCCGTGTCGAGGCCCTGTGCAAGATCAGCGGCGAGGCGTTCCTGACCGAGCCGGGCGCCTTCACCGACGTCATCGTCGGCGCCGTGGGCGACGCCACCGGCCGCGTGCCGGAACTGTCGACCACCGGCGGCACCAGCGACGCCCGCTTCATCCGCGCCCTGTGCCCGGTGGTGGAGTTCGGCCTTGTCGGCTCGACCATGCACCAGGTCGACGAACGCGTGCCCGTGGAAGAGGTCCGCCAGCTGGCCGGCGCCTACACCGCCCTGATCCGGCGCTATTTCGAGGCGTTTTCGGGGTAAGGATCACGCCCAAACAGCCGTCATCCCGGAAAGCCCGCAGGGCTTATCCGGGGCCCAGGGCCAAGCGCAGTGCGGCCGCTCCTGGGTCCCGGCTCTCCGCTACGCTGCGGCCGGGATGACGAACCAGAGGGGAAGCGGAGGGGAGGACGTCGAGGCCATGAACGAGCTCTCCATCGATGATGTGCTCGCCGAGGTCGCTGTGCTGGTGAAGCCGCACTTCGGCAAGGGCCGCGTGCCCGACTACATCCCCCAGCTGGCCGGCGTGCCCGGGACGAAGTTCGGCATGGCCGTGCGCACGGTCGATGGCGGCGAGCACGTGATCGGCGACGCCGACGAGGGCTTTTCGGTCCAGAGCATCACCAAGGTGCTGAGCCTGGGCCTGGCCCTGAACCGGGTCGGCGACGAGGTCTGGACGCGGGTCGGCAAGGAGCCCTCGGGCACGCCGTTCAACCACCTGTCGCTGCTGGAGGCCGAGGGCGGCTTTCCGCGCAATCCCTTCATCAACGCCGGCGCCCTGGCGGTGACCGACATCCTGCTCGACAAGGTCAAGGACCCGGCCGCCCTGGTGCGCGGCTTCGCCGGTTTCCTGGCCGACGACCCGGTGGAGATCGACGAGGCGGTAGCCGCCTCCGAGCTCGACAACGCCTGGCAGAACCGCGCCATCGCCAACCTGATGCGCGGCAAGGGCACGGTGCGCCACGATCCCGAGGCCGTGGTCGCCGCCTATTGTCGCCAGTGCGCCCTGAGCATGAGCTGCCGCCAGCTGGCCCGGACCTTCCTGCCGCTGGCGGCCGGCGGCTTCTCGCCGGTGGTGCAGGAGACCGTCTTCCCCGAGCGCCTGACCCGCCGCCTCAACGCCCTGCTGCTGACCTGCGGCATCTATGACAGCGTCGGCAGCTTCGCCTACCGCGTCGGCCTGCCGGCCAAGAGCGGCGTCGGCGGCGGGATCGTCGCGGTCGTGCCGGGCAAGGCGACGGTCGCCGTCTGGTCGCCCGAACTCGACCGCTTCGGCACCTCGGTGGTGGGGGCGTCGGCGCTGGAGGCGTTCGCCCAGCTGACCAACTGCTCGGTGCTGTAGGGCGGCGAAGGCCCCCTCAGTCGCTCCGCGACAGCTCCCCCAGAGTGGGAGCATCTGGCTCGGCATAGATCCTCCCACTCTGGGGGAGGTGGCCCAGAGGGCCGGAGGGGGTTCTGCGGCCTTTGACCCAGATCAAGGCGCCTCTCGCCGCGCCGGCGCAATCTCCATCCGTTCCCCGATGGAGCCCGCCATGCCGATCGCCCAGCTCGCCTATCTCGGTTTCGTCCTCGCCGCCTTCGGCGTGTTCATGCTGGCCCTGGGATCGGTCTGGATCGCCGAGCGCGCTTCGGACGACTGACCGTTTCGAGAGTCCCGGTTCCCTCCACCCACGGGACTTTCACCCCGGAGGCCGATGTCGGTCGGCCTCCGGTTCCTCGCGGCCTTCGCCGGATGTCGAGCCGGTGGAGGCCGCGGGCCCTCTCTCAGTCCTCGTAGCCCACGCCCACCAGGTAGAGCCCGTCGGCGGGCGCGACCGGCCCGCAGGCGCGGCGATCCTTCGCCTCCAGCGCCTTCCTGACGTCGCCAGGCTCCCAGCGGCCCGCGCCGACCTCGACCAGCGTGCCCGTCATCGAGCGCACCTGGCGGTGCAGGAACGACCGCGCCTCGAAGTCGAGGTGGATCTCCTCGCCCACCCGCCGCACGCGGGCGACGTCGAGGGTCTTCATCGGGCTCTGGGCCTGGCAGTGCATGTCGCGGAAGGTGGTGAAGTCGTGCAGGCCGACCAGGGCCTGGGCCGCCGCATGCATGGCCTCGTGGTCGAGGTCCTTCTTCATGTGCCAGACCTTGCCCTTGTCGAGGGCCGGCGGAGCGCGGCGGTTGAGGATGCGGTAGAGGTAGCGCCGCTCGTTGGCCGAGAACCGCGCATGCCAGCCCTCCGGCGCGACGGCCGCGTCCAGGATCGACACCGCCTCGCGCGTCAGATGGGCGTTCAGGGCGTTCATCACCGTCTGGGCCGGCCAGTCGCGCTCGAGGTCGACATGCACCACCTGGCCCGTGGCGTGGACGCCGGTGTCGGTGCGGCCGGCCGCGGCGATGCGCAGTTCCTGGCCGCTGAAGGCCTTCACCGCCGCCTCGATCGCCCCCTGCACGCTGGGCAGGGTCGCCTGGGCCTGGAAGCCCGAATAGGGACGGCCGTCGTACTCGACGAGGAGGCGGTAGCGGGGCATCTAAGGTTGTCTAGTCTCGAAAGAGGGGGAGCAGATGGCGCTGATCACAAAGTTCGAACGTAAGCCGACTGTCGGTGGGAAGCTGCACAAGCCGCTACTCGGTCACTACAAGGTTTTCAGCCATGACGGCCAGAAGCCCATTCTCCAGATCGACACCTATGGCACTACCGAGCGTAAGAAGAGCGGCCTAAGCCAGACCATCCAGCTAACTGAGGATAGCGCCAAGCAGCTTTGGGACATCCTGGGACGGGAATACGGCTTCAAGCCCTAGGCCAGGACCGTCCCGGTCGCCAGCGGGAAGCCGCGCACGAAGACCTCGGCGTCCTGCACGCCCTTGCCCTCGCGCTGGGCCTTCAGAAGGCGGACGGAGCCTTCACCGCAGGCGATCAGCAGGGCGTCGTCGAGCACGGTCCCAGGTTCGCCCGAGGCGTCCTCCATCTTCGACAGCAGGGCCTTCACCCGCACCGGGCCCTTGTCGGACGGGGCCTCGAACCAGGCGCCGGGGAAGGGCGAGAGGCCGCGGATGTGGCGGTCGACCTCGGCGGCGGGCCGCGTCCAGTCGATGCGGGCCTCGGCCGGCTTGATCTTCTTGGCGTAGGTGACGCCGTCCTCGGCCTGCGGAGTCTCGATGGCGCCGCCGCGCTCGATGGCGGCCAGGGCCACGGGCAGCAGGCGCGCGCCGACGGCGGCCAGGCGGTCGTGCAGGCTGGCCACGGTGTCCAGCGCGTCGATGCGCACGGTCTCCGACAGCAGCACCGGACCCTCGTCGAGCCCCTCGCTCATCCGCATCACCTGGACGCCCGTCACCGGATCCCCGGCCATGATCGCCCGCTGGATCGGGGCCGCGCCCCTCCACCGCGGAAGCAGGCTGGCGTGCAGGTTGAAGCAGCCGAGCCTGGGCGCCTCAAGCACGTCCTTGACCAGGATCTGGCCGAAGGCGACGACGACGGCGGCGTCGAGATCCAGCGCCTGGAAAGCCTGGATCTCCTCGGGGGTCTTCATCGACGCCGGGGTGCGCACCGGCAGGCCCAGGCCTTCGGCGAAGGCGTGGACCGGCGAGGGCTTCAGCTCCTGGCCGCGACCGCGCGGGGCGGGCGGCTGGGAATAGACACAGGCGATCTCGTGGCCGCTGGCGACCAGCTCGGCCAGGCAGGCGACGGCGAAATCGGGGGTACCGAGGAAGGCGATGCGCATGGCGGGGGTTTAGCCGGGCCAGGCCGCCGGGGAAAGCGCGGCGGCGCCCCAAGGGGACGCAGAGTCGGAACCTCGACCGTTCGGCCGCCGTTCTTTGCCCGACTCTTCGTAACCACGACCGTCGGAGGAAGACCCATGCGCACCCTCGCCCTGATCGCCGCTTCGGCCCTGGCGTTGTCGGCCGCCGCCTGCTCGGACCAGCACGCCCAGCAGATCAAGGAAGGCGCCAGCGCCGCCGGCCAGGACATCAAGGACGCCGCCAACGAGATCAAAAACGACCCGGACGTCAAGGAAGCCGGCACGGCGCTGAAGGAAAGCAGCAAGGAGACCGCCGCCGAGCTGAAGGCCGCCGCGGGCGACGCCGTCGACGCGGCCAAGAGCGCCGGCGCCAAGGCCGGCGACGCCGCCCAGGAAGCCGGCAAGGACATCACGCGCGAAAGCAAGGAAGCCGGCCAGGCCGCCAAGAAGGAAGTGCACGAGGCCACCCGCTAGGCGGGCTAGCGGCGCGCGGGTTCGGATCCGTAGCGGTTCTCGCCCCGCGCGCCGCGCAGGAAGCCCAGCTCGATCCAGGCCCACAGCGACAGGGCCATGGCCGCCAGCGCCATGACCAAGCTGATCAGCAGGGTCTCCGTCGCCCCGTCCTCGTAGGCCAGGCTCGCCAGGCCGCTGAGGGCGTAGGGGCCGACGGCGAACACCAGCATCCACCAGCCGGCCTTGCCCCGGTCGTGCAGGCGGCGAACCGAGACGGCGACCCCGGCCGCCAGCACGGGCAGGAACAGCAGGCAGGGAACCACGCCCAGCCAGCCGCCGGCCTGCGTCGCCAGCACCGTCAGGGTCAGGACGACGGCCGTGGCCAGTCCCAGCCCGACCTGCGTGCGCCAGTAGTCCAGCCGCGAGGCGCGGCCGGAGATCGCGAAGATCGATTTCAGTTTTTCGGCGAGCCCCGGCATGGCGTCACTAGAGCCTGCCTCGGCCGATCAGGAAAGGGCCGCCAGGGCCTGCGCCATCGACGGGCGCGCCGCGCCGTCCGGCTGCACGCAGGCCGCCTCCAGCGCCCGCAGCTCGGCCGGGACCTCGCCGGCCGCCCGATCCAGCAGTTCGCCCAGCAGCAGGCCGAAGGCGCGCACGTCCAGCGGCGTCCAGCGCGCCGCCTCGCCGGCCGGCAGGAAGGCCGCCGCGCCGAAGTCGCTGAGCACGGCCGCCCCGTCCGTGCCGTCCCACAGCACGTTGTGGGCGTAGAGGTCGCCGTGCAGCAGGCCCCGCTCGTGCAGGCGGGCCGCGCCGGCGGCCACGTCGCGGGCGATGCGGCGGGCGACGTCGAACGGTGGGGCGAAATCCGGCGCATAGACGTCGCGGCTGCAGCTTTGCAGGCTGGGCGGTCCCGCCAGCACCCGCCAGGCCTGCGGCAGCAGGGGCATCACCAGGCCCTCGGCGCCGTCGGGATGGCCCTCGACGCGACCCAGCGCGCCGGTCAGGTTGGGGTGGTCGCCGGCGGCCAGGCAGGCGGCCATCTCGCGCTCGGGCAGGCCGTCGCTGGTCATGGCGCCGCGGAACAGCTTCAGGGCCGTCGGGCGGCCGTTCCACGAGGCTTCGAACACGTCGCCCGAGGCGCCGCGTCCCAAGGCCCTGCCGATCGTCAGGTCGCGCCAGGACGCCGGCGGCGCGGCGGCGTCGATCGCGGTGTCGAACGGGTTGCCGGCCCAGGCCAGCCAGGCCAGCGCCGGCAGCTCGGCCAGCCAGGCCGGCGGCGCGGCGAAGCGGTTGGCGGCGATGCGCAGCAGTTCGAGGTTCCGCGCCTGGGCCAGGCTTTCGGGCAGGGTCGCCAGCCGGTTGCCCGCCAGCAGCAGCTTCTGCAGCGCCGGGCGCTCGCCCAGCGCGGGCGGCAGGGCCTCGATGCGGTTGTCGGTCAAGGTCAGCCAGCGCAGGGCCGGCGGCAGGGCCTCGCCAGGGACCTCCTCGATCCCGCAGCCGCGGAAACCGACCTGGCTCAGCGCGCCGCAGTCGGCCAGGGCCTCGGGCAGCCGCCTGAACGGCGCGCCGGAGGCGAACAGCGCCTTCAGCCGCCCCAGGCGGGAAAGATCGTGGGGCAGGGCGCCGATCCGGGTGCGGCTGATGTCCAGCACTTCAAGGGTGTCGGCGAGGGCGAAGACCTCGGGCGGGACCTCGGTGAGGTCCAGGCCCACGAGGTCCAGCCTGGTCGCGCCGGCCAGGTCGCCGGCGCGCAGGGCGGCCAGGGTGTCTTGCGAGGCCGCCCCCATGGTCGCGATCAGTCGCGCAGCAGATCGTTGATCGAGGTCTTCGAGCGTGTCTGGGCGTCGACGGTCTTGACGATCACGGCGCAGTACAGGCTCGGGCCGCCGTTCTTGTCGGGCAGGCTGCCCGGCACCACGACGCTGTAGGGCGGCACCTTGCCGACGTGGATCTCGCCGGTCTTGCGGTCGACGATCTTGGTCGAGGCCGACAGGTAGACGCCCATCGACAGGACCGAGCCCTCGCCGACGACCACGCCCTCGACGACTTCCGAGCGGGCGCCGATGAAGCAGTTGTCCTCGATGATGGTCGGGTTGGCCTGCAGGGGCTCCAGCACGCCGCCGATGCCGACGCCGCCCGACAGGTGGACGTGCTTGCCGATCTGGGCGCACGAACCGACCGTCACCCAGGTGTCGACCATGGTGCCCTCGTCGACGAAGGCGCCGATGTTCACGAACGACGGCATCAGGATGACGTTCTTGGCCACGTGCGAGCCGCGGCGGACGATGGCGCCGGGCACGGCGCGGAAGCCGCCGGCCTCGAACTGCGGAGCGTCCCAGCCGTCGAACTTGTTGGGCACCTTGTCCCACCACGGGCCGACGCCGCCGCCCAGCGTGCCGGCGCGCATCACGGTGTTGGGGTTCAGGCGGAACGATAGCAGGACGGCCTTCTTCAGCCACTGGTGCGTGGTCCACGCGCCGTCGATCTTCTCCGAGACGCGGGCCTTGCCGCCGTCGAGCAGCAGAAGGGCCTCTTCCACGGCGGTGCGCACCGGGCCGGTGGTGGCGGTGGAGACGCCGTCGCGGGCTTCCCAGGCGGCTTCGATCTCGGTTTGCAGGTCAGCGAAGGTCAGGGCGGTCATTGGTCGGATCCCTTCAGGCGCGCCGAGCTCAGGAACCCGGCGAGGTCGTTGGTGCGATGGTGGACGTGTTCGGAGGTCGACTCCGCCGCGTGGGCGCCGACCAGGACGGTGGTCATGCCCAGTCGCGCGGCGGGCACGAGGTTCTTCTCGCTGTCCTCGAAGAAGGCCGTCATCGGCGGATCGATGGCGTGCAGCTTGGTGATCTTGTCGAAGGTCGCCAGCGAGGGCTTGGGGATGTATTCGGCGGTCTCGATGGCGAAGACGTCGCTGAACAGGTCGCGCAGCCCCAGGTGCCCCAGCACCCGCTCGGCGTGGCCCAGAGAGCCGTTGGTGAACACCAGCCGGCGGCCGGGCAGGGCCTGGATCGCCGCGTACAGGGCCGCGTCCGGGACCAGCTGATCCATCGAGACGTCGTGCACCTCCTCCAGGAACTGGGCGGGGTCCATGCCGTGAAAGGTCATCAGCCCGGCCAGGGTGGTGCCGTGCTCCAGATAGTACTTCTTCTGCAACGCCCGGGCCTCTTCGCGGGGCAGGCCCGTGAAGCGCTCGACGAAGTCGGGCATCCGGCCCTCGATCAGGCCCATGAACTCGGTCTCGGCCGGGTAGAGGGTGTTGTCGAGGTCGAACAGCCAGGTGTCGACGTGGGTGAGGTCGGCGGTCATGGCTGGAACCTCCCCCCGTGGGGGAGGCGATCGCGAAGCGATCGGAGGGGGGAGGGACCTTGGCGCGGCGGAAGCTGAGAACGGCCCCCCTCCGGCCCTTCGGGCCACCTCCCCCAAAGGGGGAGGATCCTGTCGATCATTTCGAGATCAGCGTGCCCGCGCCGTGCTCGCTGAACAGCTCCACCAGCATGGCGTGCGGGCGGCGGCCGTCGAGGATGACCACGGCTTCGACGCCGCTCTCCACGGCGTGGATGGCGTTTTCCAGCTTCGGGATCATGCCGCCGGTGGCCACGCCGTCGGCGATCAGCTGGCGGGCCTGTTCGATGGTCATCTCGCGGATCAGCTCGCCGTCGGCGTCGAGCACGCCCTTGATGTCGGTCAGCATCAGCATCCGCTTGGCCTTCAGGGCGCCGGCGAGCGCTCCGGCCACGGTGTCGGCGTTGATGTTGAAGGTCTCGCCCTGCTCGGAGACGCCGATCGGGGCGATCACCGGGATGTAGTCGGTTTCCGAGGTCAGCAGGGCCTGGATCAGGTGCGGGTCGACCTTGGTCGGCTCGCCCACGAAGCCCAGGTCGACGGCCTGCTCGATGTTGCTGTCGGGATCCTTCTTGGTCCGGGTCACCTTCTCGGCGGTGATCAGGCGCGCGTCCTTGCCCGACAGGCCCACGCCGCGCACGTCGGCCTCGGCGCCGGCCTGGGTGATCCAGTTGGCGATTTCCTTGTTGATGGCGCCCGACAGGACCATCTCGGCCACTTCCATGGTGGCTTCGTCGGTGACGCGCAGGCCGTCGATGAAGGTCGACTTGACGCCGGCCTTGTCGAGCATGCGGCTGATCTGCGGACCGCCGCCGTGGACCACGACCGGGTGCACGCCCAAGAGCTTCAGCAGCACGGCGTCGGCGGCGAACAGCTTGGCCACTTCTTCCTGGCCCATGGCGTGGCCGCCGTATTTGATCACGACCGTCTCGCGGTCGTAGATCTGGATGTAGGGCAGGGCCTCGGCCAACGTCTTGGCGGTGGCCCAGCCAGCTTCCTCGGCGACGTTGGTCAAAGGCGGTGGTCCTGGTGCGCGAAAATAGGCGCGCCTCGATAGCGGACCCCGCCCCCCCTGTCACCCTTTGACGTCGTCCCCGGACCCCCGGCGCCCGTAGCGCCATTTCAGCGCGAGCACGGCGGCCGACATGGCGAGGCAGGCCAGGTTCGAGGCCGCCACCGGCCAGGCCTTGATCATCAGCCCGTAGGCCAGCCAGCAGGAGAAGCCGGCGACGGTCACCACATAGGTCCGCAGCGACACCGACGAGGCGTCCTTCTCCTTCCATATCTTGACGATCTGAGGGGCGAAGCTGGTGATCGACAGCAGGGCCGCGGCGGTCCCGACGAAGACGGCGAGCGGCGAGGCGACCATCAGGCCGAGCGCGGCAGTTCGGTAAGGCCCCAGCGCTCGGCATAGGCGGGCGCCAGCTGCAAGCCCACCGGCGGCGGGCCGGGCGCCTGGCCCTCTTCCAGGCAGACGGCCAGATAGGCCAGGGCGGTCTTCACCCCGTGCTCGGAATAGGGCTTGCCGATCACCCCGCAGGCGCCGGCGAAGTCCTCCGGCAGGCGCTTGACGTTGGCGGTCATGAACAGCGCCACGCAGCCGCAATCGTCCTGGATCTTGCGCGCTACCTCGACGCCGGTCGGGCCGTCGCGCAGGTGGACGTCGACGAGGGCGAGGTCGGGATGCAGCGACTTGGCCAGGTCCACGGCCTCGTCGGAACTCATGGCCAGGCCCACGGAGTGGTAGCCCACCTCTTCGGCCAGGTACTCCAGCTCGGTGGCCAGCAGAACCTCGTCCTCGACGATCAACACATCCAACGCGCGCCCGGGCATGGGTTCACTGAGATCCTAATGATGCGCGCCGTTGACGGGCAGGTTGACGACGACGCGGGTTCCGGGCTCGGCGTTCGTGGTCTCGGACCGCGCCTTCAGCTGCTGGCACAGCAGCTGGACGATGGTCAGTCCGAAACCCGAAGTCCGGGCCCCTTCAGCCATTCCAACGCCGTCATCGGCGATTTCGATCCGGAACTCGCCATTCGTGCGAGTGATCGATACCGAAACATGGCCCTGCCGCCCCTCCGGGAAGGCGTGACGCAGGGCGTTGGAGAACAGCTCGCTGATCACCAGGGCCAGGGGCGCGGCCTTCGAGGCCGGCACGTCCACGCGCTCCAGGTCGAGGCTGACGCTGATCTCCTCGCGGTTGGCCGAGCCGGCCATGTCCGAGACCAGATCGCGCACGAACGCCGAGACGTCGAAGCGCTCGACGTCCTCGCTCTGGAACAGGCGGCGGTGGACGGTGGCGATGGCGTTCACCCGCTCCAGCATGCCCCGCAGGCTGTGCTTGACCGCCGGCTCCTTCTCTCGCCGGTTCTGCAGCAGCAGGAGCGACGAGATGAGCTGCAGGTTGTTCTTCACCCGGTGGTCGACCTCGTGCAGCAGCGCGGTCTTCTGCTCCAGGGCCTGGGACAGCTCGCGGGTGCGGGCCTCGACGGCCTCCTCCAGGTCGCTGCGGGTCTCGCGCAGGTGCAGCTCGGTCTGCTTCTTGTCGCTGACGTCCAGCTGCGAGCCGAAGAAGTAGATGATCTCGCCCAGCTTGTTGCGCACCGGCGACAGGTACAGCGCGTTCCAGAACGTGCTGCCGTCCTTGCGGTAGTTGAGGATGTCGATGGCGATGTCCTCGCCCGAGGCGATGGCCAGGCGCAGCTCGCCGATCGCGGCCGGGCTGGTCTCGGGCCCTTGCAGGAAGCGGCAGTTGCGGCCGATCACCTCGGCGCGGGCGTAGCCTGTCAGCCGCAGGAAGGCGTCGTTGGCGAAGATGATCGGGTTGTCGGCCTGGGTGGCGTCGGTGACGATCATCGCCATGCGGGTGGCGCGGATGGCGGCGGCGAAAGGGTCGTCGATGCCGTGCTCGGCCGCGAGCTGGTCGCTCGCCCGTTGCGACTTCAGATAATCCGTCATTCCTGAGCCCGACCCCGGCTTTGTTCTGTGGACGCCCCGTCAACGGCTGAACGTCCGTTGCAAGGTCGGGTTCCCGACAAAGCTTCAGCGTGGAAACGCAAGACGCGGCGGCCCATGGGGACCGCCGCGCCTGCAATGGTCAAGTTTCGAAACGCTGAGCGATCTCGGTCGCCCAACGCCCCTCCATCCGTTTTCCCCGCGAAGGCGGGGATGCACGGTGAAGATGGTCGGCCTGGTGAAGTCCCCTCGACCCTTACTTCGGGCGGTAGATCCGGTCGAAGACGCCGCCGTCGGCGAAGTGGGTGGCCTGCGCCTTCTTCCAGCCGCCGAAGGTGTCGTCGATCGTCGACAGGGGGATCGCCTTGAACTTGCTGGCGTACTTCTTGGCGACGCCTGCGTTGCGCGGGCGGTAGTGGTGCTTGGCGATCAGCTCCTGGGCCAGCGGGCTGTAGAGGAAGTTCAGGTAGCCCGTGGCGGCCAGGCGGGTCTTGTGGCGGTCGACGTTCTTGTCGACCAGGGCCACCGGCGGCTCGGCCAGGATCGAGCGCGACGGCACGACGATCTCGAACTGGCCGGGCAGTTCCTCGAGCGCCAGGAAGGCCTCGTTTTCCCAGGCCAGCAGCACGTCGCCGATGCCGCGCTGGGTGAAGGTGGTGGTGGCGCCGCGGGCGCCGGTGTCGAGCACCGGCACGTGGCGGAAGAGGTCGGCCAGATAGGCCTCGGCCTTGGCTGAGTTGCCGCCCGGCTGCTTCAGCGCCCAGGCCCAGGCGGCCAGGTAGTTCCAGCGCGCCCCGCCCGAGGTCTTCGGGTTGGGGGTGATGACGCCGACGCCCGGCTTCACCAGGTCGGCCCAGTCCTGGATCTTCTTCGGGTTGCCCTTGCGGACCAGGAACACGATCGTCGAGGTGTAGGGCGTCGAGTTCTGCGGCAGGCGCGACTGCCAGTTGGCGGGCAGCAGCTTGGCCCTGTCGGCGATTTCGTCGATGTCGTAGGCCAGCGCCAGCGTGACGACGTCGGCCTGCAGGCCGTCGATCACCGAGCGGGCCTGCTTGCCCGAACCGCCGTGGCTCTGGTTGATGGTCAGGGTCTGGCCGACCTTGTCCTTCCAGTACTTGGCGTAGGCGGTGTTGATGTCCTTGTAGAGCTCGCGCGTCGGGTCGTAGCTGACGTTGAGCAGGGTCAGCGACCCCGCGGCCTGGGCCTGGCCCGCCAGCAGGGCGGGGGCCCCGAGAGCGGCGGCGCCGGCGCCGGCCGCGCCGAGCAGGCCGCGCCGGGTGGGAGACTTGAAGGCGTTGGTCATGGCGATGTCGCTATGGCTCCGGTGGGGTCGTGCGGGATAACGCGCGAAACTGACCCCAGCCTCATACTCTATTGTCTAGGTAGGTTTCACGCCCAAGAAGACTCTTACGGTCGGTAGATTTGGTCGAAGACGCCGCCGTCGGCGAAATGGCGGGCCTGGGCCTTGGCCCAGCCGCCGAACTGGCCGTCGATGGTGACCAGCGGGATCTTGGGGAACTTGGCGGCGTACCTGGCCGCCGCCTGCGCGTTGCGCGGCCGGTAGTGATGCTTGCCGATCAGGTCCTGGGCCAGGGGGCTGTAGAGGAAGTTCAGATAGCCCTCGGCGACCAGCCTCGTCCCGCGCCGCTTCACGACGCTGTCGACCACGGCCACCGACGGTTCGGCCAGGATCGAGCGCGACGGATAGACGATTTCCAGCCCGTCGGCGGCGAACTCTTCGCGCGCCAGGTGGGCCTCGTTCTCCCAGGTCAGCAGCACGTCGCCGACGCCCCTTTGCGCAAAGGTGGTCATCGAGCCGCGCGCGCCGCTGTCGAGCACCGGCACCTGGCGATAGAGCTGGCGCACGAACGATTGTGCGGAGGCGTCGTTGCCGCCCGGCTGCTTCAGCGCCCAGGCCCACGCGGCGAGGTAGGCCCAGCGCGGCGCGCCGCCGGTCTTGGGATTGGGGGTGATGATCTGCACCCCGGGCTTGGTGATGTCGCCCCAGTCCTTGATCCGCTTGGGATTGCCCTTCCTGACCAGGAACACGATCGTCGAGGTGTAGGGGGCCGAATTCTGCGGCAGGCGCGACTGCCAGTTGGCGGCGGTCAGGCCGCGCTTGGCGATCTGGTCGATGTCGTCGGCGAGCGCTAGCGTGACGACGTCGGCCTGCAGGCCGTCGATCACCGAACGGGCCTGCTTGCCCGAGCCCCCGTGGCTCTGCCTGATCTCCAGCGTCTGGCCCACCCGGCGCTTCCAGTAGGCGGCGAAGGCCGGATTGATGTCCTGGTAGAGCTCGCGGGTCGGGTCGTAGCTGACGTTCAGCAGGGTGAGGGTCTTGGGCGCGGCGCGGGCGGCGTCCAGCGATCCGGCCGCCGCCGCAGCGCCCGCGCCGATCGTGAAGGCTCGGCGCGAGGGGGTGTTGAAGGCGGTCATCGTGGGTCCTTGGCGGCTTTGCGGCCCCGAACCTTGACCGATCCGACGATCGATCCCGCCCGAATGTTTCTGATGAGGGCGTCAGTTCGCCTTGGGCAGGTACACGACGCGGCACTCGCCCTCGATCGTCGTGTAGCGGTTGTTGGCCGCGTCCACGAACGAGATGCGGCCCCCCTCGTACTCGACCTTGCCCGTCGAGCGTCCTTTGAAGTTTTCGGTCCCGTAGGTCCAGCACGTGATGTCGGCCGGGCGGTCGCCCCAGGTCGCGTCGTTGCGGGCGCGCTTGCTGTCGGTGCAGGCCGAGGCGGCCAGGGCGCCGACGACGGCGACGAAGTAGAATGCGGTTTTCATCGCCGCACTCTACCCACGCTCGGTTGAGGACCGAAAGCCGAACATCGTCGGCTCGCGCTAGAACGCGAACTGGCTGCGCAGATTGACCGCCTGGTAGCCCTGGCTCAGCGGTACGACGCCGCCGGCCGGGTCCAGCCGGTCGATGTCGACGTCCAGGTAGTCCAGCGAGAACTTGGTCACCGAGTTGGGGAACCAGTTGAGGCCCGCGCTCCAGATCGTCTGCTCGCCGCCGCGTACCCGGTCGGCCGCCAGGAGGGCGGTCTCGTGGTGGTTCAGGTCGAGCACCGAATAGCGCGCCGCCAGCTCCCAGGCGCCCCACTTGCCGGCCTTCGGGTCGAAGGGATGGGCGATGGCCGGCGCGTCGAAGGCGAAGGTGGCGGCGTTGTAGCGACGGGACTCGCCGGTCAGCACCCAGCCGCTCTCGATGTACCAGCCGCCGAACTTAGGGTCGCTGACGCCGGCGGCGGCGTTGCGACGCTCGATCGCGATGTCGAACACCTCGGCCTGGATCAGCAGGTTCTCGCGCTGCACGGCCAGTTCCGCGCCCAGGTGGCGCAGGTTCTTGGCGTCGATGGCGCCGGTCGAGACCAGTGTGGTCCCGTCGACGCGCAATTCCGGCCGCTCGGTCAGGGTCAGCGGATAGCCGCCGCCCACCGCCGTCTGGGCCGGGGTGGCGATGTAGCCGGCGTTGGCGCCCAGGTGCAGCAGCCAGGTCTTGTTCTTGATCGGGGCGAAGGCGGCGCGGCCGACATAGGCCTGCTGCTCGTCGAAGGTCTGGGCGTCGCCGCTCTTGCCGCCGGTGGCGGCGGCCGACAGCAGCCAGTTCTCGCCGGAGGTCTGCACCTGCAGGCCATAGCGGCGGTCGGCGGCGGCCAGGCCTCGCACCATCTCGGCGATCGCCGCGCGTTCCGGGAACAGCGAACTGTTCTGCGACGCCGCGTCGCTGAGGCCCACGTTCGGGGCGAAGGCGCCGATCCGCACCTTGAACGGCGCATAGTTGTACTGGACGAACAGCTCCTGGAGCATGCCGGGGCCATCTGTCCCGTTGCCCCCGAAGTCGAGCAGGATCGAGTAGTCGAAGTTCTTGAAGAACCGGCCGTCGAGTCCCAGGCGCGCGCGGCGGAAGTTGCTGCCGCTGTTGAGGTCGCGACCGTTGCCGATCACCGCCGGCAGGCCCTTGTCCTGGAAGTAGTGGGCGGTGTCGAGCTGCATCACCCCGTGCAGGGTGGCGGTGAAGGCGCCGTCGGTGGAGGCGATGGTCGGGCGGCCCGCGGCGATGCTGACGGTGGCGGCGGGCAGCGGCGAGGCGGCGACCTTCGGCGCCGGAGCGGGAGCGGGCGCGGCGGTCGCGATCTGGGCCGGGGCGGGGGCGGCCGTCGGAACCGGGGCGGCGGCGCTGGCGGCCTTCAGGTCGTTGATCTGCTGTTGCAGGAACTTCAGCTGCGCTTCCAGGGCCTCGATGCGGGCCTGCTGGTCGCCCGGCGCCGGCGTCGCGGGCGTCTGGGCCTGGGCGTGGCCCGCCATCGCCAGCGTCGAGACGCAGGCGAGCAGGGCCATGCGCGAGGCAAGGCGGTTGATGGTCACGGTCTTCCCCTCGCGGCGGCTTGGGGCCGCCGTCCTATTGCTCAGGAGAATATGACTAACGGGCAGGCCTAAACGGAGCTTTGACGATCCAAGTCCTTGGTTTTGCTCGCTGCTGCGGCCAAACGTCGCTCCGAGGGCGGACAATCCAAAGAAAAAGGCCCCGCACGTTGTGCGAGGCCTTCAACTCCACCTGACGGTCGGATGTTCTAGAACATCGTCCGGCCGGTGAGCTTCACGTTGTAGCGCTTCTGGCGCTTGGTGCTTTCGGCGCCGCCTTCCAGGGCGACGTAGGACATGGCCGTGCCGGCCCGCAGGGCGAAGCCCAGGGTCAGGGCGCCGTCGCGGTTGTCGAAGGCCTCCAGCACGTACTTGCCGTTCTTCTTGGTCACGACGGTGTCGGCCAGGCTGCCGGCGATGGTCTTGCGGTAGCCGACGCGCACTTCCGGACGCAGCCACACCTCGCGACCGAAGTCGGCGCCCATGACCAGGCCCAGGTCACCCGACAGGTTGCTCCACTTGCGGCTGCCGATGGCGCCGTCCAGGACGTCGCCGCCACCGACTTCGTCGTGGCTGCTTTCGTTCAGGTAGGTGTAGTCCACGCGCGCTTCGGGGCGGGTGAAGAACCGGCCCAGCTTGGCCTCGTAGGCCGCGCCGGCGAAGGCGTTGGCGGTGACCGCGCCCCAGTCGGCCTTGGTCACGCGATCCTCGTCGGTGACGCCGTCGCCGTTGAGGTCGAGGAACAGCACGCGGTTGCTCTCGAACCAGCCGTAGCCGGCGCCGCCGCCCATGTTGAAGCGCCAGGGGCCGACCGAACGGCGCCAGTAGACGCCGGCCTGGACGATCGAGGCGGTGGTCTGCTCGCCGACCTGGGCGACCGTGTCGTGCTCTTCCAGCGCGGTGTAGGCCAGGGTCACGCCCAGGGCGCCGCCCGCGTCGCCCATGGCCTCGTAGCCGGCCACGAAGCCGAAGGCCTGGGTGTCGGTGCCCAGGGTCTCGCCGTCCTCGCGGCGGACCAGGCCGTTGATCTCCTGCACCCAGATGCTGTCGGGACCGTAGCGGTCGCCCGGATCGGGCCGGATGGCGGTGGCCGCCGAGATCTGCTGGTTGATGTTCTGCAGGGTGGCGAACATGCCTTCGCCCTGGTCCGGCAGCAGCTGGTTGTAGTTGTGGACGAAGGTGCTCTTGTCGTTGATGCCCAGGAACAGGCTGGCGACGTCCTTGTCGCCGGCCAGCGAGCCGAAGAGCGTGTCGTAGGCCGAGGCGCCCGACCGGGCCAGGCCGATTTCCGAGGCCGTGCGGCGGCGCACGTCCAGATAGACGTCGTTGCCGGCGGCGCGGGCGGTGGCGACGTACATGTACGGCGCGTTGTCGAGCAGGCCCTGGCCGAAGGTTCCGGCGGTCAGCGAGCCGGCGCTGATGACGTTGTACGAGGTCGGCTCGGTCAGCAGGCTGGTCAGGCGCAGGCCGAGCTGCGCGCCCGAGGTGATGTTGGCCGCGCCCGAGACCACCAGGCGGGTGTTGGTCCCGGCCGTCGGATCGGCGGTGAACACCAGCTTGCTCTCGGCGCCCAGGTTCAGGCTCGTGATGTTGATGGCCTGGGCGTTGCTGAGGCCCAGCGAGCCCTTGCCGATGGTGATGTCCAGCTGGCCGTCGCCGCTGTCGAGCGCGCCGACCACGGCCGCGCCGCCGTCGATGCGGAACTTGTCGGCGCCGCCGCCGAACGAGATGTCGCCGATCACGGCGCCGTTCAGCACGTTGAAGGTGTCGGCGCCCGAGCCGAAGCGGACCTGGCCGACGATCGCCGGCTCGGCGCTGTCGGGCACGCCGTCGCCGTCGGCGTCGGGCAGGGTCTTGTCGGTGCTGACGACGCCGTTCTGGGTCAGGACGACGCCGGTGGTGTTGCGGCTGACGTCGATGGCCACGGCCTTGCCGGTGATCGTCTCGTTGCTGGCGGCGGTGTCGGCGTCGTCCTTGTCGTCGGCGTCGTCGGTGGGCGAGATGGCCGCGATGATCGAGCCGGTGTTTTCGAGCGAGGTGACGTTGCCCGAATAGTCGATGACGCCGTAGGACGAGCCCTTCTCGCCGAAGATGGTGGCGTTGATCACGCCGCCGTTGCGCAGGCTGGGGACGTTGGCGCCGGCTTCGATGACGATGCCGCGGGCGTCGAACAGGCCTTCGGAGATGCTGTAGGCGGTGATCGTGCCGCGGTTGTCGATCACCGGCACGTTGGCGCCGGCGGTCACCCGCACGCCGTTGGCGTTGGCCTCGAAGGCCTGCGAGGTGAGCGTGGTCTCAAGGCGGGCGCCGCCCGTGATGGTGGTCGTCTGGCCGCCGTTGCCGCCCAGCTGGATGCCGGTCGAGGTCACGCCGTCGTAGACGCCGTTGGCGACGATGCCGCCGCGGGCGCGCAGGCCGTAGGCGTTGTCGCCCGTGCCGATGACGCCGATGGTGGTCGCCGCGGTGTCCGAGCCGATCAGCAGGGCCGGGGCCGAGCCGTAGACGGCCAGCGCCGAGCTGCCCTCCTGGGCGTCCTCGATGCCGTCGCCGTCTTCGTCGGTCTTGGTGGTGTCGCTGTCGGTGGGGCGGATGTCGAGGAACACGCCGCCGCCGACGTTGCCGGAGATGCGCACGGCCGGGCCGCCCTGCAGCAGGTCGTCGGCGTCGAGCTTGTCGCGCACGGTCTTGTCGGCCGGGCGGGTGGTGTAGCGGTAGCCGGTGGCGGTGATCGCGCCCTGCAGCAGCACCGCGCCGCTGACGTCGCTGTCGATCGCGAAGCCGGTCGCGTTCTGGCCCAGCACCGAGATGCTGCCGCCGGTCATCGAGACCTTGCCGTTGACCGGGGCGGCCACGCGGACGCCGTAGCTGTTGTTGCCGGTGACGGCGATGGCGGTGGCCGAGGAGGCGGTGTTCTGGAGGTTCAGATTGCCGTTGAGGGCGCTCTCCAGCGAAATGCCGGCCGAGTTGTTGCCCTCGATGGTGATCGAGCCGCTGTTGATGATGTCGCCGGTGAAGGCGCCGGGGCCGGTCAGGCGGACGCCATAACGGTTCTGGCCCAGCGCGAAGGCGCCGTCGATGTCGCCGTCCGAGTCGGTGTCGGTCGGGGTGTAGTCCTCGTCCAGCGTGATCGTGCCGGTGTTGGTCACCGTGCCGGCCGTGCCGCCGTTGATCAGGATGGCGGTCGAGTCGTTGACGCCCTGGGTGCTCAGGGCGCCGCCGTTGCTGACCTTATTGTTGCTGTTCAGCGTCACCAGCGCGCCGGGCGCGGTGAGCTTGATCGAGCCGGCCGTGTCGATCTTGACATCATCGGCCGCGCCGTTCGTCCCGGCGCTGCCGGTGGCGATAGGCGTGGTCCGCGCGGTGTTCACCACCGTCTCGGCCTGTGCGGCCAAGGCGATAGCCATCAGAGGAGCGGCCGCGACCGTCGCGACCAGGACCTTGCGCTGCATACGAACAGACCACCCTAAGGAGAATTCCCTCGATCCCCAGATTGCGTCAGGTTGCGGCGAAATTGCGGTGACTACCGCACCCGACACGCATCCGGGGGTTCCCCGTCTATCCCATGCTCCGCGGCGGCGCCATATCTGGTTCGTCGAATCATCGCATCGTCACAAAACTGGCTTACGAGCCTTGGCCCCGCCCCGGACAGTCGGAGGCCATCGCCCTTCCTTAGGAGCCCGAACGCTCGCCATGCCTACCCTGACCCCCCTCTCGCCGGTCGCGCCGGAGCGCTGGGGCGCCGGTCTGGCCGGAGCCTGGGCCGGGGCGTGGACGGCGGTGGCCGCCGGGCCGACCGCGCTGGTGGCGATGACCGCCCTGGGCGCGGCCAAGCCGGGCGTCGCCCTGCCGGCCGCGCTGCTGCTGGGCGCCGGCGGCGCGATCCTGCTGCGGCGCCTGCGCCGGCGGCTCGACGACTCGGTGCTCAGCCTGGCGCCCGCCGCGGCTTCGGCCGACCGGGCCCCGCCCTTCGCCGTGATCCTCGAGAACCTGCCCGATCCGCTGATGGTGATCGCCGCCGAGGAGGCCGACGACCTGACCGGCCGGCGCTTCGTGTTCGCCAACGCCGCCGCCCGCGACCGCTTCCGCATCCGTGAAGGCGCCCTGCTGGTCACCGCCGTGCGCAGTCCGCAGGTGCTGGAGGCCGTGGACGAGGCCCTGTTCGGCGGCGTCGAGCGCACGGTGGAGTGGACCGGCGTCGGTTCGCAGGGGCGCGACTGGTCGGCCCGGGCCCGGCCGCTGGGCCGCGACGAGGCCGGCTCGCAGCTGGCCCTGCTGGTGCTGCGCGACGAGACCGACATCCGGCGCAGCGAGCGCACCCGCGCCGACTTCCTGGCCAACGCCAGCCACGAGCTGCGCACGCCGCTGGCCTCGCTGTCGGGCTTCATCGAGACCCTGCGCGGCCACGCCAAGGAGGATCCGGGCGCCCGCGACAGGTTCCTGGCCATCATGCAGGCCCAGGCCGAGCGGATGTCGCGGCTGATCGACGACCTGATGAGCCTGTCGCGTATCGAGCTGAACGAGCACATCGCCCCGGCCGGCCGGGTCGACCTGGCCATGGCCGCCCAGGACGTCGTCGACGCCCTGGCGCCGCAGGCCCGCGACAAGGAGGTCAGTTTCGACACTGTCCTGCCGCCGCGCGGCGCGGCCGTGGTCGAGGGCGACCGCGACCAGATCGTCCAGGTGATCCAGAACCTGGTGGACAACGCCATCAAGTACACGCCGCGCGAAGGCGTGGTGCGGGTCGAGATATTCCCCGGCCTGACCCCGGCCATGGCGGTGGCGGCGCGCGATCCGGCCTCGGCGCGCCTGTCCCTGCTGACCCCCGACCACTCCGACGTCGAGGAGTTCTACGCCGGCCTGCGGGTCACCGACCGGGGGCCGGGCATCGCCCGCGAGCACCTGCCGCGCCTGACCGAGCGCTTCTATCGCGTCGAGGGCCAGAAGAGCGGCGAGCGCCAGGGCACGGGCCTGGGCCTGGCCATCGTCAAGCACATCGTCAACCGTCACCGCGGCGGCCTGCACGTGGAGTCGGTGCGCGGCGAGGGGGCCACCTTCGGGGTCTACCTGCCGATGGCCAAGTCCTTGGCGGACAAGGCTTCTTCGGCGCCGGAAGAGTCCGCGCCGGTCGGTGTCGTAAAACTGTCGTAGAAACGTCGCATAAGGTGGTCGCCCGGCCGGCATAGATCGGTTGACGGGCGGGGCGGTGCAACGGGCGCCGTCTTCGCATCCAGCGCAAGACCGCTTCACGCATGCTGACCTGGCTCTCGCTCCTGTTCCTGGCGCTGTTCGCGCTGGCGGCGTTCCTGCTCGGCCGCGGCCGAGCGCTCAAGGCCGCCGGCGGCGCTTCGGTGCGCCTGCATTCGCTGCCCAACTACTACGGCGCCTACGCCGCCCTCTGGGCCGGCGCGCCCGCCGCCCTGCTGCTGCTGCTGAGCGCCGTGTTCGGCGGCCGCATCGAGGAAACCGTGCTGCAGGCCGAACGTCCGGCCGCCGTCTCGGCCCTGACGCCCGATCGCCAGGACGTCTTCTTCAGCGACGCCCGCGCCATCGCGGCCAAGGAAGCGCCCTCGGAGGTCGTCTACGAAGGCGACCTGAAGACCGCGCTCGACGCCAAGGTCGAGGAATCGCGCAGGGTCACCGCCACCGTTCGCTACAGCACCATCGCCCTGGCCGCCCTGGTGGCCCTGATCGGCGCGCTGATGGCGCTGCCGCGGGTGGGCCTGGAATTCCGCGCCCGCAACCGCGTCGAGGGCTGGATCAACGGCCTGCTGATCGCCTGCTCGGTCGCCGCCGTGCTGACCACCCTGGGCATCGTGCTGTCGCTGGTCTGGGAAAGCTGGCGCTTCTTCCAGAGCGTCAACCCGCTGGCGTTCCTGTTCGGCACCGAGTGGAGCCCGCAGATCGCGATGCGCGCCGACCAGGTCGCCTCGGCGGGCGCCTTCGGGGCCGTGCCGCTGTTCGCCGGCACCTTCCTGATCATGCTGATCGCCATGGCGGTGGCCGCGCCGGTCGGCCTCTACTCGGCGATCTACCTGTCGGAATACGCCGACCGCCGCGTGCGCTCGGTCGTCAAGCCGCTGCTCGAGGTGCTGGCCGGCGTGCCGACCGTCGTCTACGGCTTCTTCGCCGCCCTGACCGTGGGCCCGCTGTTCCGCGCCGGCTTCAACGCCATCGGCGAGGGCATGGCCGGCGGCCCGCTGGACGGGATCGCCCAGTACCTGATGCAGGTGCAGAACCAGATGGCCCTGGTGGCCGGCGTGGTGATGGGGATCATGCTGATCCCGTTCGTCTCGTCGCTGTCGGACGACATCATCAACGCCGTGCCGCAGTCCCTGCGCGACGGCAGCTACGCCATGGGCGCCACCAAGTCCGAGACGGTCAAGAAGGTCATCCTTCCCGCCGCCCTGCCGGGCATCATGGCCGCCATGCTGCTGGCCGTGTCCCGCGCCGTCGGCGAGACCATGATCGTGACCATGGCCGCCGGCCTGCAGGCCAAGCTGACCGCCAACCCGCTGGATACGGTCACCACGGTCACGGTGCAGATCGTCACCCTGCTGACTGGCGACCAGGAGTTCGACAGCCCCAAGACCCTCTCGGCCTTCGGCCTGGGCCTGACGCTGTTCGTCGTGACCCTGGCGCTCAACATCATCGCCCTGCGCATCGTCCAGAAGTATCGGGAACAATATGACTGACGCCGCCATCAACGCCGGCGCCGCCCCGCGCGAGCAGGGTCCCCGCCCGCAGCTCTCGGCCGCCGAGGCGCGCCTGAAGAAGCGCTATCGCTCGGAGATGTGGTTCAAGGCCCAGGGCGTCGCCGCCATCGTCGTGGCGATGATCTTCCTGGTCGTGCTGGTCGGCCGCATCGTCGCCCAGGGCTACACCACCTTCGAGACCCACTCGATCAGCGTGCCGGTCTACCTGAACCCGGACCGCATCGACCGCTCGGCGCTGGACGGGGTCAACTACGACTACATCGTCGCCGAGGCGGTGATGAAGAAGCTGAACATCCAGGACGACGACCTGGGCACCACGTCGGGCAAGGTCATGGACCTGGTCTCGCGCGACCTCGGCTTCCAGCTGCTCGACCAGATCAAGGCCGACCCGTCGGTGATCGGCAAGACCATCGAGGTCACCGGTCCGGTCAAGGCCGACGCCGACCTCTACTACAAGGGCGAGATCAAGCGCTCGACCGCCGAGGAAGACCGCAAGCTCGACAACCAGCAGCTCGCCTGGCTCGACCAGCTGGAGAAGGACGGCACCGTCAAGGGCGGTTTCAACTTCGGCTTCTTCACCAAGTCCGACTCGACCGAGCCCGAACAGGCCGGCGTGCTGGGCGCGGTGGTCGGCTCGGCCCTGATGCTGGTCATCACCGCCCTGATCGCGGTGCCGGTCGGCGTGCTGGCCGCCGTCTACCTGGAAGAGTTCGCCCCCAAGAACCGCTGGACCGACGTCATCGAGGTCAACATCAACAACCTCGCGGCGGTCCCCTCGATCGTCTACGGCCTGCTGGGCCTGGCCCTGTTCATCAACTGGCTGCACGTGCCGCGCAGCTCGCCGCTGGTGGGCGGCCTGGTGCTGGCCCTGATGGCCCTGCCGACCGTGATCATCGCCACCCGCTCGGCGCTGAAGGCCGTGCCGCCCTCGATCCGCGAAGCCGCCCTCGGCGTCGGCGCCTCCAAGGCCCAGACCGTGTTCCACCACGTGCTGCCGCTGGCCATGCCCGGCGTGATGACCGGCGCCATCCTGTCGCTGGCCCACGCCCTGGGCGAAACGGCCCCGCTGCTGATGATCGGCATGGTCTCGTTCGTGCCGGGCGTGCCGGAAGGCTTCACCGGCGCCTCGACGGTGCTGCCGGTCCAGGTGTTCATCTGGGAGAACGCGTCGGAGCGGGCTTTCCACGAACGCACCGCCGCGGCCATTCTCGTCCTTCTGATCTTCATGATCGTCATGAACGCCGCGGCCGTCATCCTGCGCCGCCGCTTCGAACGCCGGTGGTAGGATCCCGATGACCTTCACCCATCCCAAAGCTCAGGCCCTCGTCCAGGGACACGCCATGCCCACCCAGAACCGCGACGCCTCCGTCGCCGCGCCCGTCATCCACACCGCCGTGCCGCAAGGCCACGGCGTGGTCGAGAGCCGCGACTTCAAGATCCGCGCCCGCGACGTCAAGGTGTTCTACGGCGAGAAGCAGGCGCTGTTCGACGTCAACCTCGACATCCCGGCCAAGTCGGTCACCGCCTTCATCGGCCCGTCGGGCTGCGGCAAGTCGACCTTCCTGCGCTGCATCAACCGGATGAACGACACCATCCCGTCGGCCCGCGTGCAGGGCTCGATCGAGATCGACGGCGCCGACGTCAACGCCAGGAGCGTCGACCCGGTGGTGCTGCGCTCGCGCGTCGGCATGGTGTTCCAAAAGCCGAACCCGTTCCCCAAGACCATCTTCGAGAACGTCGCCTACGGCCCGAAGATTCACGGCCTGGCCACCCGCAAGGACGAGCTCGAGGCCATCGTCGAGAGCAGCCTCAAGAAGGCCGGCCTGTGGAACGAGGTCGCCGACCGCCTGCATCAACCCGGCACGGGTCTGTCGGGCGGCCAGCAGCAGCGTCTCGTCATTGCCCGCGCCATCGCGGTCAGCCCCGAAGTGATCCTGATGGACGAGCCCTGCTCAGCGCTGGACCCGATCGCCACGGCCAAGATCGAGGAGCTGATCGACGAGCTGCGCAGCCAGTTCTGCATCGTCATCGTCACCCACTCGATGGCCCAGGCCGCCCGCGTCTCGCAGAAGACGGCCTTCTTCCACCTGGGCAAGCTGGTCGAGAGCGGCCCGACCGAGGAGATGTTCACCAATCCTCGCGACAGCCGCACCCAAGACTACATCACCGGCCGCTTCGGCTGACCCGGGGACCAAGGACATGACCGAACATACCGTCAAATCCTACGGCGAAGAGCTGAACCACCTGACGGCCGAGGTGACCCGCATGGGCGGCCTCGCCGAGGCCCAGGTCGCCGACGCCGTCGAGTGCATCGCCCGCCGCGACGCGCCGCTGGCCCAGCTGGTGGTCAGCCGCGACGAGCGCCTCGACACCCTGCAGGTCGAGATCGAGCGCAAGGCCTTCCGCCTGATCGCCCTGCGCCAGCCGATGGCCGTGGACCTGCGCCACGCCGTCGCCGCGCTTAAGATCTCGATGAGCCTCGAGCGCTGCGGCGACATGGCCAAGAACATCGGCAAGCGCGCCCTGATCCTGACCGAGGCCGAGCCGATGAGCGCCCTGACCCGCTCGATCGAGCGCATGGGCCGCCTGGTGCAGAGCCGCCTGAAGGACGTGCTGGACGCCTACACGGCCTCGGACGTGCAGCGCGCCATCAACGTCTGGAGCAGCGACGAGGAAGTCGACGAGCATTACAACTCGATCTTCCGCGAACTGCTGACCTACATGATGGGCGATCCGCGCACGATCAACGCGTGCACGCATCTGCTGTTCGTCGCCAAGAACCTCGAGCGGATCGGCGATCACGCCACCAACATCGCCGAGATCATCCATTTCGAGCTGACGGGCGAGGAGATCATCTCCCAGCGTCCCAAGCTCGATGTCGTCGCTCAGTAAGCTTTCGGGAGGCCTTTAGAAGTGACTCCGTACGTTCTGGTGGTCGAGGACGAGGACGCCCTGGCCACCCTGCTTCACTACAATCTCGACAAGGAAGGCTACCAGGTCGCGGTGGCCGCCGACGGCGAGGAAGCCCTGACCCTGGCCAGCGAACGCGCGCCGGACCTCGTCATCCTCGACTGGATGCTGCCCAAGGTCTCGGGCATCGAGGTCTGCCGCCGCCTGCGCGGCCGCACCGACACCCGCAACGTGCCGATCATCATGCTGACGGCGCGCGGCGAGGAGAGCGACCGCATCCGCGGCCTCGACACCGGCGCCGACGACTACGTGGTCAAGCCGTTCTCGATGGTCGAGCTGACCGCCCGCGTCCGCGCCGTGATGCGCCGCATCCGCCCGGCCCTGGCCGACGACCGCATCACGGTCGGCGACATCGTCATCGACCGGGTGGCCCACCGCGTGAAGCGCCAGGGCAAGGAGGTTCACCTCGGCCCGACCGAGTTCCGCCTGCTCGACTACCTGATGCAGCACCCGGGCCGGGTGTTCAGCCGCGAACAGCTGCTGGACGCCGTCTGGGGCTCGGACGTCTATGTCGAGGCCCGCACGGTCGACGTGCACATCGGCCGCCTGCGCAAGGCCCTGAACGGCTCGACCGAGGCCGACCCGATCCGCACCGTCCGCTCGGCCGGCTACTCGCTGGACGTCGAGGCGGCGTAAGCTCAAGCCCCCTCTCTCTGAGAGAGAGGGAGGGGCCCACGCCAGAGGCGTGGGAGGGTGAGAGGTTACATTCTCTCCGGACAGAGCGGGGCGGCCAATCTCTAAAGCCGTCCAGCAAACCACCCGTCATCCCGGAAAGCCCGAAGGGCTTATCCGGGACCCAGGGGCCGGCGCAGTGCTGTGATCCCGGTTCTCCGGGCTGCAACCGGATGACGATGGAAGAGAACGGTCTGAGGTTTCCCGAAAGCGGCGAAACCTCTCACCCTCCCACCGCTTGCGCGGCGGGTCCCTCCCTCTCTCAAAGAGAGAGGGTCGATCATTTCCCCCGCAGCCGCCCGATGATCTCGCAGTCGGCCACCGTGTCGTTGCGGCAGTGGCCCAGCATGTCCTGCAGCTCGGCCCGCATGGCCGTCAGGTCGGCGATCTTGCGCTCGACCTCGGCCAGCTGATCGCGGGCCAGGGCGTCGACCTCGCCGCAGGGGCGGTCGGCGCCGTTGGCCAGGTCCAGCAGCGCCCGGATGGCGTCGAGCCCGAAGCCCAGGTCGCGCGAGCGCTTGACGAAGGCCAGCCGCCGCTCGTGCGTGGCCTCGTAGGCGCGGTAGTTGCCCTCGGTGCGCGGCGGCTTGGGCAAAAGGCCCATGCGCTCGTAGTAGCGGATGGTCTCGACCGGCACGCCGGTGCGGCGGGCGAGGTCGCCGATGGAAAGTGCGGACATGGCGCTTGACCCTGTAGCGGCTACAGGGTGCAGAGGTAGGGCCTTCTTCGAGGAGGTCCAGATGTCCGGTTGCTGCGGCGACGATCTTTGCAAGCCACAGAGCGCCCCGCCAGAGGGCCGATGGCGCCTGGCGCTGTGGATCGCCCTGGTGGTCAACGGCGGCATGTTCCTGGTCGAGGGGACGGCGGGCCTGCTGTCCGGCTCGGCGGCGCTGCAGGCCGACAGCCTCGATTTCCTGGGCGACGCGGCCAACTACGCCATCAGCCTGGGCGTGGTGGGCATGGCCCTGGTCTGGCGGGCCCGGGCGGCGATGCTGAAGGGCGCGACCATGCTGGCCTTCGGGCTCTGGGTCAGCGCCACGACGCTGTGGGGCGTGTTCGAAGGCCGCACGCCCGAGGCGCCGGTGATGGGCGCCCTGGGCCTGGCCGCCCTGATCGCCAACGTCGCCGTGGCGATCATGCTGTTCGGCTTCCGCACCGGCGACGCCAACATGCGCTCGGTGTGGATCTGCTCGCGCAACGACGCCATCGGCAATGTCGCGGTGATGCTGGCGGCCGTCGGCGTGTTCGGCACGGGCTCGCGCTGGCCCGACCTGGCGGTGGCCGGCGTGATGGCCGCCCTGGCCCTGCACGGCGGCTGGGAGATCGTCCGCCAGGCGCGCGGCGAGCTGCGCCAGGCCAAGGCTCCGCCGCCGGCGCCGGAACCAGCGCCCGCGCGGTTCAGCGTCGCGACGCGGAACCGCTAGGGTCGCGCCACCGCCGCCACGATCTCGTCGACCGTGACGATGGCGTGGGCGTAGGTCGGGGCGTTTATGGCGTGGGCCGCGTGCAGGGCCTCGTCGGTGAAGGCCGCCGTGGCGTCGGTGACCAGGGTGACGTGGTAGCCCAGCTCCGAGGCGAAGCGGCCGGTGCCCTCGATGCAGGTGTTGGCCACCAGGCCGATCAGGATCACGTGGGTGATCTCGCGCTGCTTCAGGCGATAGTCCAGGTCGGTGTTGGCGAAGCCGCTGGAGCCCCAGTGCTCGGTGACGATCACGTCGCCGGGCAGGGGCGCGAAGTCGGGATGCCACTGGCCGCCCCAGCCGTCCTTCTCGAACACCATCGCCCGGGCGCTGCCCTGCAGATAGGGCGAGGGATGCTTCCAGCCGTCGAGGTCGCCCAGGGCGAAGCGGTGGTGAGGCACGACGAACACCGGCAGGCCCGCCGTCCTGACCGCCGCGACCACGGCCTTCAGCCGCTCGTGCAGGCCTTCGGCCCCCCTGGTCGCCGCCACCCTGGGCCACAGCTTGCCGCCGTCGGCCAGGAAGTCGTTGTACGGATCCACGAACAGCAGGGCCGTGCGGCCCTCGGGATAGGCGTCGGACATGGCGGCCTCCTGGCGACGGTTCGGCCGCCAGGAGGCGCGCGATCGGCGCGGAAGGCTTGGACGATCCGGTCGCGCTAGGCGCGCTCGGCCGCCAGTTCGCAGGCCTGGGCGATGGCGTCGAACAGGGCCGATACCGTGACCGGCTTGGCCAGGTGCAGGTCGGCGCCGGCCGAGAGGCACGCTTCCACCTGGTGGGGCATGGCGTTGGCGGTCAGCGAGATGATCGGGATGCGCACGCGGCCGGTGGCCCGTTCGCGCTGGCGGATCTCCTGGATCGCCGTCAGGCCGTCCATCACCGGCATCTGGGTGTCCATCAGCACGAGGTCGAAGTCCTGGTCCTGATAGGTGCGCAGGGCCGCCTCGCCGTCCTCGGTGACGACCACGTCGGCGACGCCGTCCAGCATCAGCTCCACCACCCGCTGGTTGGTCGGGTGGTCCTCGGCCAGCAGCACCCGCAGGCGCTCGGGGGCGGCGGCCTTGGGCGCGCGCCTGGCCGGCGCCGGCGCCTCGGGAGCGGCCGGGGTCAGGCGAACGGTCAGGGTGAAGCGCGCGCCTTCGCCGGGCGTCGAGACGCAGGCGATTTCGCCGCCCATCAGCCTGGCGAAGCGCTGGGCGATCGACAGGCCCAGGCCCGAACCGCCGAACCGGCGGGTGATCGAGCCGTCGCCCTGCACGAAGCGCTCGAACAGGCTGGCCTGCACCTCCGGCGTGAAGCCCTCGCCGGTGTCCTCGACCGTCACCGTCAGCAGCAGGTCCTCGCCCTGCGCCTCGGTGCGGGCGCGGACGCTGACCGAGCCCTCGCTGGTGAACTTCACCGCGTTGCTGATCAGGTTGTTGACGATCTGGCCGAACTTCAGGGCGTCGCCGGTCACGCGGTCGTGGAAGCCGTCGTCGAAGGCGAGCGAGAAGGTCAGGCCCTTCTGGTGGGCCAGGCCCTCGAAGGTGGCGGCCGAAGCGGCCAGGGCGCCGCGCAGGTCGAAGGGCGCGGCCTCCAGCTCGACCTCGCCGGCCTCGACCTTGGCCAGGTCGAGAATGTCGCTCAGCAGGGCGTTCAGCGTGCGGCCCGAGGTCAGGATCACGTCCATCATCTCGCGCTGGCGCGGGGTCAGCTCGGTCTGGGCCAGCACCTGGGCCATGCCCAGCACCCCGTTCAGGGGCGTGCGGATCTCGTGGCTCATATTGGCCAGGAATTCCGACTTGGCGACGCTGGCGGCGCGGGCCCGCTCCAGGGCGGCTTCCAGCGCGATGGCAGACTTCTTCCGCTCGGTGATGTCCTCGCTGATGATCAGCAGCAGCTTCTCGTCGCCCTCGCCGGGGATGGCGATCTTCTTGGTCTGCAGCCAGCGGTCGCCGTTGTGCGGGGTCTTCAGCGGCTCCTCGTCGATCACCCACAGGCGGTCGCTGGCCAGCACCTTGGCGTCCATCTCGGCGAAGAAGGCGGCCTGCTCGGGCGGGAAGAAGTCGGCGTCGTTGCGGCCGATCAGGTCCTCGCGCGGCACGCCCAGCAGTTCCTCGCCGGTGCGGTTGACCAGCACGAAGCGGCCGTCGCGGCCGTTCTTGACCACCAGCATGGCCGGCACGCTTTCGACCACGGCGTCGAGGAAGGCCCAGGAATGGAGGGCCTTCGACGGATGGGAAGCGGCGTCCGCCGCGGCCGCCGGGTCGCGCGGAAGGTGATGGTCGTCCTTGGCCATGTGTCTCGAGGCAGCCCCGTGGCGCGCGTCCTGCCCTGGACGTGCGAATTTGCACACAAAGAGCCCGCGCGCGGGGCGTCTGGCAATCGGGCCAAGCGTCGCAGGAGGGGGTGATGGACGATCGGACGCAGCGCGCGCTTGACCGCGGCCCCGGCCCGCGCGACATCCCCGGCTCATGGAAAAGCTGACCATCCTCCTCGTCGGGTCCGGCGGGCGCGAGCACGCCCTGGCCTGGAAGATCGCGCAATCGCCGCTGTGCGGCCGTCTCGTCGCGGCGCCGGGCAATCCGGGCATCGCGGCCTTGGCCGAGCTGGCCGCCGTCAAGGCGACCGACGCCGACGGCCTGGTCTCTCTCGCCCAGGAGATCGGCGCGGACCTGGTGGTGGTCGGCCCGGAGTCGGCGCTGGAGGTCGGCCTTGCCGACAAGCTGGCGCAGATCGGCATACCCTGCTTCGGCGGCAGCCAGCGCGCGGCCCAGCTGGAGACCTCCAAGGCCTTCACCAAGGACTTCTGCAAGCGGCACGACCTGCCGACCGCCGCCTACGGCGTGTTCGAGGACGCCGCTTCGGCGAGTGAGTTCCTCGACACCCTGGAAGCGCCGTTCGTGATCAAGGCCGACGGCCTGGCCGCCGGCAAGGGCGTGGTGATCGCCGCGACCCGCGCGGAGGCCGACGCCGCGGTGGTCGACATGCTGGGCGGTCGCTTCGGCTCGGCCGGCGCCCGGGTGGTCATCGAGGAGTTCATGCACGGCGAGGAGGCCTCCCTCTTCGCGGTGTGCGACGGCAAGACCGCTGTCCTGTTCGGCGCGGCCCAGGACCACAAGCGCGCCTACGACGGCGACGAAGGCCCCAACACCGGCGGCATGGGCACCTATTCGCCGCCGCCCGTCCTGACCGAGGCCCTGGTCGAGCAGGCCTGGCGCGAGCTGATCGTGCCGACCGTCGAGGGCATGGCCGCCGAGGGCAATCCGTATGTCGGCGTGCTCTATGCCGGCCTGATGCTGACGCCGACGGGCCCCAAGCTCGTCGAGTACAACGCTCGCTTCGGCGATCCGGAATGCCAGGTGCTGATGCTGCGCCTGGAGAGCGACATCGTCCCGACCCTGCTGGCCGCGGCCAAGGGTGAACTGGCGAGCGCCGAGCCGCCGAAGTGGCGCGACGAGGCGGCGATCTGCGTCGTCCTGGCCGCCGAGGGCTATCCCGACGCCCCCAAGACCGGCGGCCTGATCCAGGGCGCCGAGGCCGACTACGGCCACGAGGCCGAAATCTTCCACGCCGGCACGGCCCGCGACGCCGACGGCAAGCTGGTGGCCTCGGGCGGCCGCGTGCTCAACGTCTGCGCCCTGGGCGCGACCCTGCACGAGGCCCGCGACGTGGCCTATGCCGCGCTGGGCACGGTGAGCCTGGAAGGCGGCTTCTACCGCAACGACATCGGCTGGCGGGCGCTGAGCCAGCACTAAAGGACCCTCCCCTCCTGGGGGAGGTGGCCCAGAGGGCCGGAGGGGGGCCGTTTTCAGCTTCCGCTGAAGCGGCCGATCTCACAGCGACTGCCCTCTCCGTCGGCTTCGCCGACACCTCTCCCTTCAGGGAGAGGGTCTGTTGCGGCTTGCCACCCGCGCTCCCGTCTCTAAACTCCCATTCAAACAAATGTTGGGAGTGAAGCGCCGTGGCCGAGCCGTCCGCTCAGGAGCTGAATTCGGGCACCAAGCCGGTCGATCCGCGCCATGCGATCGACGAGGCCGCCCTGGCCGCTTGGCTGGAGCAGAACGTCGAGGGCTATGCCGGTCCGCTGGAGGTGCGCCAGTTCAAGGGCGGGCAGTCCAACCCCACCTACCAGCTGGTGACGCCGGGCAAGCGCTACGTCCTGCGCCGCAAGCCGCCCGGCAAGCTGCTGCCCAGCGCCCACGCCGTCGACCGTGAGTTCAAGGTGATCTCGGGCCTGCACCAGGCGAGGTTCCCGGTCGCCCGGCCCTACGCCCTGTGCATGGACGAGGGCGTGATCGGCACGATCTTCTACGTGATGGACAACGTCGAGGGCCGCATCCTGTGGGACGGGACCCTGCCCGACTACCAGCCGTCCGAGCGGCGGGCGATCTACGAGGCCCAGATCGACACCCTGGCGGCCCTGCACACCGTCGACTACGCCGCCGTGGGCCTGGCCGACTACGGCAAGCCGGGCAACTACTTCACCCGCCAGATCGACCGCTGGACCAAGCAGTACCGGGCCAGCGAGACGACGAAAATCGACGAGATGGACCGTCTGATCGACTGGCTGCCGGCCAGCGCCCCGGCCGACGACCAGACCTCGATCGTCCATGGCGACTACCGCCTGGACAACATGATCCTGCACCCCACCGAGCCCCGCGTTATCGCGGTGCTGGACTGGGAGCTGTCGACCCTGGGCAACCCGCTGGCCGACTTCACCTACTTCTTGATGAACTGGGTGATGCCGTCCGACCAGCGCGGCGGCCTGGCCGAGATCACCGACCTGACCGCCTACGGGATCCCGACCATCGAGGAGGCCGTGGCCCGCTACTGCGCGGCCACCGGCCGCCAGGGCTTGCCGCAGTTGGACTGGTACTTCAGCTACAACCTCTTCCGCCTGGCCGGCATCTGCCAGGGCATCGTCGGCCGGGTGCGCGACGGCACGGCCGCCAGCGCCCACGCGCAGCTGATGGAAGCGCGCGTGCCGGTGCTGGCCAAGGGGGCGTGGGCCTTCGCGCAGAAGGCGGGGGCTTGATCCTTCTTCCGTAAAATCCCCGCGAAAGCGGGGACCCAGGCTTTTTCTGAAACCCAACGGCGCTCGACGATAAAACACCTGGGTCCCCGCTTTCGCGGGGATTTTACGGTGTAAAAGCGTCCCGCTGCGCAAAGAAAATGGCGTGACACCCACACCCTGACCCCGCCATCCTGCCGCAAACGCCCCTGCGGAGGGGCGAGATCGTTCAGAGGGGCTTTCTCCATGCGTATCCGTTTCCTGGCCGCCGCCGCGCTCGGCGTCGCGGCCGCCGCCCTGTCGTTCGCCGCCGCGCAGGCGGCGGGAAGCCCGCTGACCTTCGTGCAGGCCGGCAAGCTCCTGGCCGACCCGGCCAGCGGCAAGGTCGAGACCGCCAAGACGCTGGTGCTGCAGGACGGCAAGGTGGTGCGGATCGCCGACGGCTACGTCTCCGAGCCCGGCGGCGTGGTGGTCGACCTGAAGGACCGCTTCGTCCTGCCCGGCTTCATCGACAGCCACGTGCACCTGACGGGCCAGCAGGGGCCGACCTCGCGCCTCGACGAGGTGACCCAGTCATCGGCCGACCAGGCGATGGTCGGGGCCGGCTACGCCCGCAAGACCCTGCTGGCGGGCTTCACCACCGTCGCCGACCTGGGGGCCGACAATGCGGCCATCTTCGCCCTGCGCGCCGGCATCAAGCGCGGCGACGTCGTGGGCCCGCGGATCATCGCCGCCGGCTCGGCCGTGTCGATCCACGGCGGCCACGGCGACGTCAACGGCTACAGCGAGGAGGTCATGCACGTCCTGCGGCCGGAATCGGTGTGCTCGGGCCCCGACGACTGCCGCCGCGCGGTGCGTGAGCAGGTCTGGCGCGGCGCCGACATCATCAAGATCACCGCCACCGGCGGGGTGCTCTCCAACACCGCCGCGGGCCTGTCGCAGCAGTTCTCCGACAACGAGCTGGCCGCCATCGTCGAGAGCGCCCACCGCATGGGTCGCCGGGTCACCGCCCACGCCCACGGCGTCGACGGCATCAACGCCTTCCTCAAGGCCGGCGGTGACTCCATCGAGCACGGCACCTATCTCGACAACGACAGCATCGCCCTGTTCAAGAAGAACGGCGCCTACCTGGTGCCGACCCTGATGGCCGGCGACTACGTGGCCCGCATCGCCGCCAGCCCGGGCAACTTCTTCACGCCCGCCCAGACCGCCAAGGCCCTGGAAGCCGGCCCCAAGATGCTGGACATGGCCCGTCGCGCCAACGCCGGCGGCGTCAAGATCGCCTTCGGCACCGACAGCGGCGTCAGCGCCCACGGCGACAACGCCTACGAGTTCGTGCTGCTGAACCGCGCGGGCCTGTCGCCCCTGGACGCCATCCGCGCCGCCACCGTCAACGCCGCCGACCACCTGGGCGTCTCGGCCGAGGTCGGCTCGCTGAGCCCGGGCAAGGCGGCCGACCTGGTGGCGGTGTCCGGCGATCCGCTGGCCGATGTGTCCGTGCTCCAGAAGGTGGAGACGGTGATCAAGGGCGGGGTCGTGGTGAAGTGAGACCTAAGATCCTCCCCCCTCTGGGGGAGGTGGCCCGGAGGGCCGGAGGGGGGGCGTTTTCAGCTGTCGAGGCGGTTGGAAGCTAGCAATGACTTCCCCCTCCGTCGCCTTCGGCGACACCTCCCCCTTCAGGGGGAGGGTCTAGGGCTACGCCCCCCCACCGATCGCTGCGCGATCGCCTCCCCCCACGGGGGGAGGTCATTTATGCGCCGATCCCCGCCAACACCCGCGCCAACGCCTCTTCGTCCTCGAACCGCGCCCGCACCGGCCAGGCCGCCACGCGTTCGCGCCAGGCGGGGGGTAGGCGGATCCAGTCCTTTTCCGTGGTGATCAGGCTGGCGCCAAGGTCGCGGGCCCGTTCGGCCAGGCTGCGCAGGGTGTCCTCGCTGTAGGCGCCGTGGTCGGGGAAGGGGGCGAAGTCGACGAGGTCGCAGCCGGCGGCCTGCAGGGCGCGCTCGACCTTCCACGGCTTGCCGACGCCGGCGAAGCCCACCTGCGGCCCGCCCGGGGGCGGGGCGGCGGGCTCCAGCCGCGCGATCAGCACGGGCTTGGACGAAAGTTGGGCCAGCAGGGCCGGATCGGCTTCCGGCAGGTCGGCCGGCAGCAGCACGATCACCGCGTCGGCGCGGGCCAGGCCCACGGCCAGCGGTTCGCGCATCGGCCCGGCGGGGAACACCCGGCCGTCGCCGAACGGCCATTCGTCGTCGCGGGTTTCGCCGTCGACCACCACCAGCGACAGCGTCTTGGCCAGGTCGGGGTTCTGGTGGCCGTCGTCCATGACGATCACCTGGGCGCCGGCGGCGGCGGCTGCGGTCGCCCCGGCCACGCGGTCGCGCGAGACCCAGATCGGAAAGTCCTGGGCCAGCATCAGCGGCTCGTCGCCGACCTCGCCGGCCTTGTGACGCGTGGGATCGACGCGCAGCGGCCCCTTCAGGGAGCCGCCATAGCCGCGCGAGAGGCCATGGGCCGCCACGCCGCCGTTGTTCAGCACCAGCAGCAGTTCGCGCACGATCGGCGTCTTGCCGACGCCGCCGGCGGTGAGGTTGCCGACGCAGATCACCGGCGCGCCGGGATCGGCCGGGGTCGCCCTGGCGATGCGGCGGGCGGTGGCGCCGGCCCAGACCCACGACAGCGGGGTCAGCAGGGCGCGGGTCAGCGGCGCGGGGCCGCCCTCGCGGCGGTACCACCAGCGGGGGGTGGACAGCTTCATGCAAGGGTCTCCGGCCCAGGGTTGAGGGGCGCGAGTTCCAGGATGCGCGACAAGCCCTCGCGGGCGGTGGCGTCGCGGGCCTCGACGAAGGCCTTGGCGCGGGCCGCCTGGGCCTTCAGGCGCTCGGGCGTCTCCAGCATGGCCGACAGCCGCCCCCCCAGCACCGAGGCGTCGGCATGGGCGCAGCCCTCGACAGCGGCGAGGTCCGCATAGGCGGTCAGCCAGTTCTCGACATGCGGGCCCGAGACCATCGGACAATCCAGGCGCGCCGGCTCCAGCGGATTGTGGCCGCCGATCCCGGGGACCAGGCTGCCGCAGACCAGCGCCAGGTCGGCCAGGCGATACCACAGGCCCGTCTCGCCCAGGGTGTCGGCGACGATCACCTCGGCCACGGTGTCCGGCGCCTGGCTGCGGCGCACCGCCTCGAGGCCGCGCGTCCGGGCCATCTCCAGGATCGCCTCGCCCCGGGCGGGGTGTCGCGGCACGATGACCAGGCGCGGGGCCAGGTGGAAGCCGGCGACGGCGTCGAGCACGATCTCGTCCTCGCCCGGGTGCGTGCTGGCGGCCAGCAGCAGCGGCCGGTCGGTCAACTGGAAGCGCAGGCGGGCGTACTCGGCCTCGTCGACCGGCAGGGACGGCGAGCCGAACTTCAGGTCGGCCTCACCCGCCACGGTCCCG
Source organism: Caulobacter vibrioides (assembly GCA_001449105.1). Lineage (GTDB taxonomy): Bacteria > Pseudomonadota > Alphaproteobacteria > Caulobacterales > Caulobacteraceae > Caulobacter > Caulobacter vibrioides_C. The sequence goes on from LNIY01000117.1 coordinate 48,407, forward strand.
CCGAGGCTGGCGAAACGGTCGGCGGCGCGGCCGTCCTGGGCGAGGATCAGGTCGAAGCCCGCGAACAGCCAGGCGGCCGCCAGCGGCCGGGTCTGCCAGCTGCGATAGCTCTTGTCCGACAGCTTGGCCGAAACCAGCGCCAGCTTGGTCCCGCGCGCCTTGGCCCCCAGCAGCAGGTTGGGCCACAGCTCGCTTTCGACGAAGACGGCCAGGTCCGGCCGCCAGTGGTCGAGGAAGCGGGCCGCCCCGCCGGGGGTGTCGACCGGCAGGTACTGGTGGATGGCGCCCGGCGGCAGGCGCGTGGCCAGGAGCTGCGCCGAGGTGACCGTGCCCGAGGTGACCAGCACGGTCGCGTCCGGCCGTTCGGCCCGCAGGCGCTCGACCAGCGGCAGGATCGACAGGCTCTCGCCGACGCTGGCGCCGTGCAGCCAGACCAGCACGCCGGGCGGGCGCGGGATCGCCGGCTTGCCCAGGCGTTCGTTCAGGCGGGTCGGATCTTCCTTGCCCCTGGCGGCGCGGCGGCGCAGCAGGCCGGGCGCGATCGGCGTCAGGGCCGTGGTCGCGGCGCGGTAGAGGGCCAGGGAGAAGGGCAGGCTCACACGCTGCCTTCGGCGGCCAGGGCGCAGGGATGGGCCTGCCCGCCGCGCTCGATCTGGATGGTCGAGTGGCCGATCTTGAAGCGCTTGGCCAGCTGGCCGCAGACGTCGTGCAGGAACTGGTCGTGGTCGGCCTCGTCGGGGCGCACCAGGTGAGCGGTCATCGCCGTCTCGGTGGTGCTCATGGCCCAGATGTGCAGGTCGTGCACCTCGGCCACGCCCGGCTGCTGCGCCAGCCAGTCGGCGACGGCCTTGGGGTCGATGCCGCGCGGGGCCGCGTCGAGGGCCAGATCCAGGGAGTCGCGCAGCAGGCCCCAGGTGCCCAGCACGATGACCACGACGATGGCCAGGCTGACCACGGGGTCCAGCCACAGCCAGCCGGTGGCCCACATGGCGAGGGCCGCGACCACCACGCCTGCCGAGACGGCGGCGTCGGCGGCCATGTGCAGGAAGGCCCCGCGCACGTTGAGGTCGTCCTTGCTGCCCTTCATGAACATCAGGGCCGTGGCGGTGTTGATGGCGATGCCGATGGCCGCGACGATCATCACCGGGCCGGTCTGCACGGGCTGCGGATCGGCGAAGCGGCGCACGGCCTCCCAGGCGATGGCGCCGACGGCCACCAGCAGCAGGGCGGCGTTGGTCAGCGAGGCCAGGATCGTGCCCTTGCGCAGGCCGTAGGTGCGGCGGCCCGTTGGCGCGCGCTTGGCCAGCACCGCCGCGCCCCAGGCCAGCAGCAGGCCCAGCACGTCGGAAAGATTGTGGCCGGCGTCGGCCAGCAGGGCCAGCGAGCCGGTGGCGAAGCCGGCGATGGCTTCGGCCGCCACGAAGGCCAGGTTCAGCGCCGTGCCGATGGCGAAGGCGCGGCCGAAGTCGGCCGGGGCGTGGCTGTGGCCGTGATGGCCATGACCATGTCCGTGGTGGTGGTGATTGTGACCATGGGCGTGCTGATGGTCATGACCATGGTCGTGGTCATGATCGTGGTGATCGTGGTCGTGGCCCGGATGGTCGTGCGGCATGGGGTCTACATCCCACCAAGGGCGGACAATTTCTACCCTCTCCCCGAAGGGGGAGGTGGCCCGGAGGGCCGGAGGGGGAAGTTTCTGCGACCTCGGCGGCATCGTCGGCGTGGGAAGTCACGTCCCCCCTCCGTCGGCTTCGCCGACACCTCCCCCTTCAGGTGGAGGGTCTCAATCCTCCAGCCCGACGATCTCCTCGGCCCGCCGCGTCACCGCCGAAAGCCGGTCGGCCCAGTCCTCGACCAGGGCGTCGGGATCATCGCCGCGGCCGGCGCCCGTGGGGCCGTCCCAGACCATGGCGGCCCTGGCGAAGGGCAGGGGGATCAGGGTGGCGTCCCACGAGCCCAGGCGGATGCAGGGCTTGGCGGCCAAACCGACGAAGATCACCGGCGCGCCGGTGACGCGGGCCAGAGACGGGGTGCCCTTCTCCATGTGCTCGGCCGGGCCGCGCGGGCCGTCGGGCGTGATGGCGATGCCGCCGCCGTCCTTCACCCACTTGACCATGTCGCGGAAGGCCTGCTCGCCGTGCTTGTTCTTGGCCAGATCCGTCTTCTTGGCCGACGAGCCGCGGATCGAGGGAAAGCCCAGCTTTTCCACCGTGCGGGCGATGAACTCGCCGTCGTTGGACAGCGAGATCAGGGCGCGCATGTCCTGGCGGGCCGGGCTCTGCGGCCAGCTGAGCGGCGACATCGGGATGCGCGAGTGCCAGAAGCACAGGATCGCGCCCGTGCCCTTGGTGCGCCCTTGCGCCCACACGGCCTCGGCCTTGTCCTGGCCCTCGACGGTCATCCGCAGGGTCATGAAGACGAGCTTGGAATAGCCGGCGAAGATCGAGGACAGGATCTTGATGACCAGGGGGGAACGCAGAGGCCTCAAGAGGCGGTCTCCTCAGAGCCGGAAACGGGGGAGCCGGAAACGGTATCGGGGGCGTGGTCGAGATCCTGGGCCTTGGCCAGGCGGGCGTAGAGCCCCTTGGCGCGGACCAGGCCCGCGTGGGTTCCGGTCTCGACGACGCGGCCCTTGTCGATGACGTAGATGCGGTCGGCGTGCTTCACGGTCGACAGGCGGTGGGCGATCAGGATGGTGGCGCGGCCGGCCATCAGCCGCTCCAGCGCCGCCTGGACCAGGGCCTCGCTCTCGGTGTCGAGCGCGCTGGTGGCCTCGTCGAGCAGCAGGATCGGGGCGTTCTTGAGGAAGGCCCGGGCGATGGCGATGCGCTGGCGCTGGCCGCCCGACAGGCGCGCGCCGGCCTCGCCGACGCGGGTGTCGTAGCCCTCGGGCAGGGCGGAGACGAAGTCGTGGGCGGCGGCCTGGCGGGCGGCGGCCTCGATCTCGGCGTCGGTCGCGTCCGGCTTGGCGTAGGCGATGTTGGCGCGGATGGTGTCGTCGAACAGGAACGGCTCCTGGGTCACCAGGGCGATGCGGTCGCGCAAGCTGGCCAGGGTCACTGAGCGCACGTCATGGCCGTCGATGCTGACCGAGCCGCGCGTGACGTCGTAGAAGCGAGGGATCAGGTTCAGGATCGAGCTCTTGCCGCCGCCGGACGGGCCGACCAGGGCCACGGTCTCGCCCTTGCGCGCGGTCAGCGACACGTCCGACAGGGCCGGCGCGCCCTCTCCATAGGCGAAGTCGACATGCTCGAGGCTCACCGAGCCGTCGCCGGGCGGCAGCGGCTGGGCGCCGGCGGGCTCGACGATGGCCGGCTGCACGTCGAGGGCGGCGAACAGCCGGCGGGCGGCGGTGAAGCCCTCGCTGAACACGGTCTGCAGGTTGGCCACCTGGCGCAGGGACTGCGCGGCCATCAGCAGGGCGGTGAGGAAGGCGAAGAAGTCGCCGGCGGTCAGGCTGCCGCCCAGCAGGCCGGCTCCGGCGGTCGCGCGCCAGCCGGCGTAGACGAAGACGGCGGCGGTGATCAGGGTGGTGAAGGTCTCGGTCGCCGGGGCGGCCATGGCCCGGGCGTTGCTGCCCTTGATCAGGTGGTGCTGGCGGCGTTCGACGACGGCCGCGACGCGGCCTTCCTCGTAGGCCTCGCGGTTCTCCATCTTGACGATCTTGATGCCGTCCAGGCTCTCCATGATCGCCGTCGACAGGGCCGAGGTCTCGCCCATGGCCCCCTTGGCGGCCTTGGTGGTCTTCTTCGAGAACCGCCGCATGATCAGGCTGGCCAGCGGCGCCAGGATCAGGATGCCCGCCGCCAGGATCGGGTCGTAGTAGAACATCACGCTCAGCGCCCCGATCACGGTCAGGAACTCGCGCGCGTAGTTGACGACGCCGGTGGTCGTGGCCTCGCGGATCAGGCCGGCGTCGTACAGCACGGAGGCGACGTAAGACCCCGAATGGGCTCCGCGCAGGCGGGCCAGGTCGGCGCGGACCAGCTTGCCGAACAGGGCGATCTGGACGTCGCCGACCATGCCGTTGCCGATGCGGCTGATGACGGTCGACTGGATGACCTGGAAGCCGCCCCGCGCCAGGGCCAGCACGGCGATGGTCAGCGGGATCGACCAGATCGCGCCGGGCTTGGGGTGGGTGATCAGCTCGTCGATGGCCGGCTTGATGACCGCCGCCAGCAGGGCGCTGAGGCCCGCCACGGCCGCCGCCGCCAGCATCGACACCGCAAAGCCCTTCCAGCGCGGCCGCAGGTAGTCGCGCCAGACCCGCGCGGCCAGGGCGCGGTTTGAAAGCTCGGTCGCGGGCGCATCGGTCATGGGCGAGGGGTCGGATTTCGAGGGAGGGCTGTCAAGGACGCCGGCGCCGCACTTTTGGAATTAAAGCGTGGCGGACGCCGAAACCGCTGACACTTTCGGCCGCCACGCTTTGAGAGGCCAAACGACGCTGGGGTTTTGCAATAATCCCCCTTGGGCCCTATCTAGGCGCGTTTTCAGAGGATCGCCACTTGGCCGGTTTCGACCTTTCCACGCGCTGGGGGCGCTTCAAGACCTATCTCCACTTCCTGTGGAACGATCACGCCTATCTGCGCGTGGGCTTCACCAACGCCCACTGGATCAGCCCCGAGCTCGTGCGCACCAACCAGCCCTGGCCGTTCCAGCTGGCCTGGTGGAAGAAGCAGGGGATCAAGACGGTGGTGAACCTGCGCGGCGGCTTCGACGGCAGCTTCTACGCGCTGGAGAAGGACGCCTGCGAGCGCCTGGGCATCAAGATGGTCGACTTCGTGATCACATCGCGCGAGGTGCCGATCCGGCAGCGGGTGCACGGCGCCAAGGAACTGTTCGAGACCATCGAGTACCCGGCCCTGATCCACTGCAAGTCGGGGGCCGACCGGGCGGGCATCATGAGCGTGCTCTACGCCCACTATCGCCTGGGCCTGCCGATCGAGGAGGCCAAGAAGCAGCTGTCGGGCCGCTACCTCCACATCAAGGAGGGCAACACCGGGGTGCTCGATTACACCTTCGACCAGTACCTGGAGAAGGGCGCGCCCAAGGGCCTGACCTTCACCCAGTGGGTCGACAGCGACGACTACGATCCGGTCGAGATGAAGAAGACCTTCCGCGCCGGCATGCTGGGCAAGGTGCTGACCGACAAGCTGCTGCGGCGGGAGTAGTGACCCTCCGGCCCTTCGGGCCACCTCCCCCAGAGGGGGAGGATCTACGCCGAAAGATGCTCCCCCTCTGGGGGAGCTGTCGCGTAGCGACTGAGGGGGCTTACGCCACGCTCGGGTCGAGCAGCTTGTGGGCGTGGATGATGAAGTAGCGGGCGTGGGCGTTGTCGACGGTGGCCTGGGCCTTGGCCTTCCAGGCGGCGTGGGCGTCGTTGTAGGTCGGGTAGGCGCCGACGAATTCGACCTTCGACAGGTCGCGGAATTCGATGCCGGCGACATCCTTCAGTTCGCCACCGATCACGATATGAAGAAGCTGCTTGTCGGACATGGGGGAGCAAGATCCTGCGGAGTTTTTGATTATGGCAGGTCGATATGCCCGACGCGTGACAGGATCAACGGGTGAAGCGCCCTATTCGCGCAAACCAGGCTCGGAACCGTCGGATTCGGCCGATTGTAAGCGAATTTTCGGCCGAGGTGATCGGTGAGCAACGCTCCGGCCTCGCCGCAGATCAGGTCGGCGGCGGCCAGGTCCCACTCGCTCTTGGGGGTCAGGGCGATGGCCGCGTCGAAGGCGCCGGCCGCCACAAGGCAGATGCGATAGGCGATCGAGTTGCGGGCCTCGACCCGCATGGCCGGCCACGGCTCCGGCCAGGCCGGGTGGGCGAACATCTTGGCGTCGCCCAGCATGGCCGCGCCGTCCAGCGTGGTGGAGAGGCTGGGGGCGAGGGGGGCGCCGTTCAGGGTCGCGCCGCCGCCGGCGGTCGCCGCATAGGTCTCGTCCAAGGCCGGGGCGTGGACGACGCCGGCGATCGGCCGGCCGTTCTCGACCACGGCCACCGAGACGGCGAACCACGGCTTGCCCTTCATGAAGGCGACGGTGCCGTCGATCGGATCGACCACGAACTGGCGGCCGGTGCTCAGGCGGGCCGGGTCGTCGACCGTCTCCTCCGACAGCCAGCCGTAGTCGGGCCGCGCCGCGCGCAGGCGCTCCTTCAGCAGGGCGTCGACGGCCAGGTCGGCGTCGGTGACCGGCGAGCCGCCGTCCTTCGACCAGATCTTCACGCCCTTGGCCCGGGCCGCCAGGGCCAGGGCGCCCGCCTCGCGGGCCGCGTCGAGGATCAGGTCGAGGTCGGCCATCATTTGCCCGCGATCGCCAGGCCGTCGACCAGCAGGGACGGGCTGTTGCTGGCGCCGCGCAGCTCCAGGTCGGCGCCGACGACCAGACGGCCGTAGATGTCGATCAGGTTGCCGGCGACGGTGATCTCGGTGACCGGATAGGCCAGCTGGCCGTTCTCGAACCAGAAGCCCGAGCAGCCCACCGACCAGTCGCCGGTGTTGCCGTTCAACGAGGGGCCGAACATCGAGGTGATCAGCAGGCCGTCCTTGGCCTGGCCCATCAGGCCGGCCAGGTCGAGCTCGCCCGGTTCCAGGGTCAGGTTGTGGGTCGAGACGCCCGGCGCGCCGGCCGAGCCGCGCGAGGCGTGGCCCGTCGTCTCCAGGTTCAGCTGGCGGGCGCTGGCGCTGTTGAGCAGCCAGGTGGTCAGCACGCCGTCGTCGATAAGGGCGCGGCGCACGGTGGTCACGCCCTCGTCGTCGAACGGGGCCGAGCCCAGGCCGCGCACGCGGTGCGGGTCGTCGGTCAGCTGCACGCCGGCGGCGAAGATCCGCTGGTTCAGCCTGTCCTTCAGGAACGAGGTGCCGCGGGCGATGGCCGGACCGGAGATGGCCCCGATCAGCGGGCTGATCAGCGACATGGCCAGGCGGTTCTCGAAGATCACCGGGGCGGTGGTCGAGCCGATCTTGCGCGCGCCCAGGCGCGAGACGGCCTGCTGGCCGGCCTTGGCGCCGATGGCCTCGGGGCTGGGCAGGTCCTCTGCATGCCGCACCGAACGGCCCTCGCCGCCGCGCTCCATGCCCGCGCCCTCGCCGGCGATGGCCGAGGCCGAGATGCCGAAGCCCGTGGCCGCGTGCTGGCCGAAGAAGCCGTCGCTGGTGACGAGGCGCCAGACGGTCGAGCTCCAGCTCGACGAGCCGCCGTCGGAATTGGTCACGCCCTCGATGGCGCGGGCGGCGGCCTCGGCAGCGCGGGCCTGGCCTTCCAGGGTCTCGGCCGAGGGCTCGTAGGCGTCGATCAGGTCGAGGTCGGGGAACGGGCCCTTGGCCAGGCGATCCTTCGGCGCGAAGCCGGCATAGGGGTCCTCGGGGGCCAGGCGGGCCATGGCGACCGCGCGCTCGACCAGCTTGGCGCGGGCCTCGGGGCTGACGTCCGAGCCGGAGACGGTGGCGCTGCGGCGCCCGACGAAGACGCGCAGGCCCAGGTCCTTGGCCTCCTCGCGTTCGACTTCCTCCAGCTCGCCCAGGCGCACGCCCACCGAGAGGGATTGGCGCTCGGCGAACACGGCCTCGGCGGCGTCGGCCCCGGCCTTGCGCGCGGCGGCGACGACGTCATGCAACAGGTTTTCGTCCATGGCGTCTTATGGCGAGGCGGGAGAGGCGGGGCAAGCGCCGCCCTCCGGATTGTCAGGGAATGGCGTAGAACAGCAGGATCACCCCGCCGAAGACATAGGCCAGCCACGTGCAGATCATGCCCACGGCGCGCGGCACCGAGGCGCCGCCGCTGCGCGACAGGCCCACGGCGTGGATCAGGCGGCCGGCGAACAGAACCAGGCCCACGCCGTGGATGGCGATGGCCGGCGCGCCGACCACGGCCAGCACCGCCAGGACGCCCAGGCCCGTGGGCACGTACTCGCTGGCATTGCCGAAGGCGCGGACGGCCTGGGCCAGTTCCGGCACGCCGCCGTCGCCCAGGGCCACCTTGTATTTCTGCCGTCCGCGCACGACCAGCAGCGACAGCACCAGCAGCAGGAAGACATGCAGGCCGGCCCACAGGGCGGCGGCGTGACCGGAGGCGGAAACGTCCATCGACGGACCTTTCGTACAGAAAGCGGGGCCGCATAAGGCCCTCGCTTCCGCGCCGATGGCAACTGGTGACGTGACGGAAGCTTGGCTTTGGGGCGCTATCGCAGGCTGTAGCCGCCGTCCGTGAACAGCGTGGTCCCCGTGGTGAAGCCGTTGGTCAGCAGGAACAGCACGGCCTGGGCGATCTCGGCCTCGGCGCCCGGGCGGCCGACCAGCGAACCGGCGGCCTGGCCGGCGAAGGCGGCGTCGCGGACCTGCGCGGGGCGTCGCGCCCAGAGGTCGCCGTCGATCGTGCCGGGCGCGACGACATTGACCCGCACCGGCGCCAGGTCGACCGCCAGGCCGCGCCCGAACGCTTCGATCGCGCCGTTGGCGGCGGCGTAGAGCGCCGCGCCCTTCGGCGGCCGGGCGCTGGCGGCGCCGGACATCAGCACCACCGAGCCGTCTGGCGCGAGCTTGGGCGCGGCGGCCCGCACGCAGCGCACCTGGCCCCAGAACTTGCCGTCGAACGGCGAGGCGATGGCGGTCTCGTCGGGATGGTCGAAGGGCGCGATGGAATAGGTGGCGGCCGGGGTGAACAGATGGTCGAGCCGCTCGATCCGGTCGAAGAAGGCGGCCACGGACCCCGTGTCGAACACGTCGACGGCGGCTGTGCGGGCGTTGGCGCCGAGCCGTTCGCGCGCGGCCTCCAGCCGGCCTGGCGAGCGGCCGCCGAGCACCACGCGCCCGCCGCCGTCGACAAAGGCCCTCGCCGTGGCCAGCCCGATCCCCGAGCCGCCGCCGATCACCACCAGGATCTTGTCATCGTATCGCATGCGGAAAGTCTTAGGCGGCGACGCGAACGGGCGGAAATGACTTGAATTCGGTTCATTGCGGACGTCAGTTCGGGAATGATCTCGATCCCTTCCCTCGATCGCTACGGCGGCGTGCGGGCCTTCGTGGCCGTGGCCGAGCACGGCGGCTTCGCGGCCGCCGCGCCGAGCCTTGGCCTTTCGCCCTCGGCGGTGGGCAAGGCGGTGCAGCGGCTGGAGGCGCGGCTGGGCGTGCGGCTGCTGGCCCGGACCACCCGCGCCGTCGCCCTGACCGAGGACGGCCGGGTCTTCCACGCCCGCTGCGCGGCGGCGCTGGCGGGCCTCGCCGAAGCCGAGGCCGAGCTGCGGCGCGGACGGGGCGAGCCCTCGGGCCTGCTGCGCGTAGCCTTGCCGCCGCTGCTGGGTCGCGCCTTCGTCATGCCCGTGCTGCTGGAGCTTGTCGCCCGCTGGCCCGCTCTGCGGCTGGAGGCGAACCTGGGCGCCGATCCGGTCGACCTGGCGGCCGAGGGCGTCGACCTGGCGGTGCGGATCGGCGCGCTCGACGATCGCGCGGGCCGCGTCGCCCGGCCGCTGGGCGTCCAGCGGCGGGTGGTCTGCGCGACGCCGGCCTATCTCGATGCGCGCGGACGGCCCAAGACCGTCCGGGACCTCGCCGATCACGACTGCCTGGTCGAAGCGCGCGACGGCCGGCCCTCGCCCTGGCCCTATGTCGATGCGGACGGCGCGGCGCGCAGTCTGGCCGTCGACGGGCGGGTGCGGATCGGTGACGCCCAGATGCTGGGGCAGGCCGCGCTGGCCGGCGCGGGGATCGCCATGGTTCCCCGCTGGCTCGTCGCAGACGACCTGGCGGCCGGCCGGCTGGAGACGGTGCTCGACGGGGTGTTCGACAGCCCGCTGCCCGTGAACCTGATCTGGCCGCGCACGCCGTATCCGAGCGCCAAGCTGCGGGCGGCGGTGGATGCGCTGGTCGAACGGTATGGGACGGAGAGGCCCTGGGAGGGGTGATCTTGTCCCCGCTTCCATAGGGAGAGGGGGGGGCCCGCCGCGAAGCGGGGGGAGGGTGAGGGTTTTCACCGCCAGCAGGCAAATCCGCAGGAGCAGTCAGCCCCCGGGCGCCTGAGGTTCTGGTTCCGCGCTTCATTCGGTGAGCTTGTTACCTCTCACCCTCCCACGCTTGCAGCGTGGGCCCCTCCCTCTCTCAAAGAGAGAGGGTTTCCATGCCCGATCCCTACTTCTCCCGGGCGATTGGGTAGAGCAGGTGGCGCTGGTCGTAGAAGGGCGTGCGCTTGTAGAACCAGGCCAGGCGCGCGTCGGGATCGGCGGCGAACTTGGGCTCGGCCGCAAGCTTGGCCTCGAACTCGGCTTTCAGAGCCGGATCGGCGGCCAGCATCTTCTCGGCCAGCGGGGCGATGGCGTAGGGCTCGATATATTCGACGCGGCCCAGCACCTCGGGGACCATGCCCCAGGCGAAGACGCTCTCGCTCGACTGCGGCTCGAGCAGCAGCACGACGAGGTCGCCCAGCGGCTGGTCGGTCGACACCCGCACCGAGCCCTTGGGGAAGGTCCAGTCGCGGTTTTCCGTCGTCACCTGCTCGACGCTCATCTGCACGTGGCCCTCGTTGGCGCGCGGGGCGACCTTGGGCTCGACCAGGCGCAGCATCTCGACCGGCACGGTCCTGGGCGCGTCCAGGGTCTCGACCTTCACCCCGTGCAGCTTCAGCCGCTCGATGATGTCGGCGCGGTAGCTGGGCGCCCAATAGGCCTTGGGACGGGCCAGCTGCAGGGTGGGGTGGGAGCCGTAGAACGGCAGCCGCCAGAGTTCGGGGTCCGGCTCGCCGAGCCAGCGGATCTCGGTCTTGCCCGAGGCCGCGCTGTCATAGGTCTCGTAGCGGATGCCCTTGAAGGCGCGGGTGACGGTCGGCTTGTCGTCGGCGACGAAGTTGGCTGGGATGGTCGCCGGCCGCAGGGCGCTGTCGGCGGCGACGGCGGTGCGCAGCGTGTCGCCCTTCTGCGCCAGCAGCTCCAGCGCCGTCTCGATGAACACATAGGTCCCCAGCACGCGCTGGGCGTGGGGCTTGAGGCTATGGTTCTCGATCAGGATGGTCGGCACGTGGGCGGCCGAGCCCCAGCCGTTGGAGAACCGCTCGCCCAAGCCCCCGTCCGACAGGCCGGCCTTGGGGTTGCGCTCGTCGATGCCGAACACCAGCTCGCCCGGGATATGGCCCTCGGCTTCCAGGCTCGCGTTCATGGCCGGCTTGAAAGCCTCGTCCAGCCACTTGGCCGTGGCCGGCGAGCGCGACCACACCCCGTCCTCGCCGTTGTAGCCGTAGGTGACGTCATACTGGTAATCCATGCCGTCGGTGACGTGGACGTCGACGTAAAGGTCGGCCCGATACTTGGCCTGAAGTCGCTTCAGCGCCTGCATCTCGGGCTGGTCGAGCTTCATGAAGTCGCGGTTGAGGTTCTGGTTGGTCGCCGTGTTGCGCCAGCCCTGGATGCGCGGCCCGCGCTGGTTGGGGCGCGAATAGGGGCCCGAGCGCTCGTGGCCGTCGACCGACAGGATCGGGATCAGCACCAGGTTGACCTTGTCTAGCAGGCCGTCCTTGCCGTGAAACGCCATGTCGCGCAGCAGCATCATGCCCGCGTCCTTGCCGTCGATCTCGCCCGGGTGGATGCCGCACTGGACGAGCAGCAGGGGCTTCTTCGGATCCAGCCTGTCGCCGTCCTTGCTGGCGATGACGGCGAAGATCGGCCGGCCTTCGGGCGAGACGCCGAAGTCCTCGACGCGCACCAGCTTGGAGGCCTTGTCCAGCTTGTCGAACCAGGCGCGGGTGTCGACGTAATTGGGGCTGAAGTCGTGGCCCGGATCGGCCTCGAAGGCGGTGACCCACGGATCGGAGGCGTCGCGGATCAGGGCCTGGCTGGCGCCCTGCCAATGCGGGGCCGGCGGCAGGAAGGCCTGGTCCCAGGGGGCTTTGGCGGCGGGGGTCTGGGCCATGGCGGGCGTTCCCAATGCAAGCAGGGCGAGGGTGAGGAGGGCGGTCGAGCGCATGATCCCTGTCGTCGCGCCTCTCCCTATGGATGGCAAGGGGGCAAGTCTTGTCCGCGATCGGCGTCCGTGGCGAAAACCACGTCCTTAGACAGGCTCAGGATGAGGTTTTTCTTCGGCCTGCGATCGAAACTGGTCCTCACCCTGAGCTTGTCGAAGGGCGAGGGCCATGCACAGCCGCTGCCTAGCCTCCCGTCAGCAGCCAGCCGCCCTTGTCGATCAGGGCCTTGGCCGAGCCGAGGATCTGCCAGGTCTGGTAGGCCAGCAGGATGCCGAGCGCGGCGGTGACGATCCAGCGCCGGCGGGCCAGGGCCGCGACCAGGGTCAGGCCCATGAACAGCGGCGTGCCGACCCAGAAGCCCAGGCCCAGCCGCAGCTTGGCGATCTCTCCGTTCAGCGTGATCAGGCCCAGGAACAGGAAGACGATCAGCAGGTTGGCGCCCATGACGCTGAGCAGCACCAGGCGCTTGCGGGCCCAGAAGTGGTCGTCCAGGTCCTCGCCCGGCTTCAGCTCGCGCGGGAAGACCTGGGTGGCGGCGACGTAGAAGGTGCTGGCCACCGCCAGGCCCACGATCAGCAGGGCGTAGTTGTAGGGTGCGGGCCGGAAGATCACCCAGGCCTGGTTCCAGAAGCTGGCGATGTCGATGGCCACGAACAGCGCCAGCAGCGGCGTCAGATAGCCGAACCGCACCGTTCGCCGCTCGTGCAGCAGGCGCGCGAACCCGCCCACCAGCTCGGCCACCGAGAAGCCGAGCAGCAGGCCGTAGAAGCTGAAGAAGAACTCGAATGGGTCCACGAAATCCCCCGATTTCAGACGCTGCGGGTTACTTGCCCTTCCAGATCGGCTTGCCCTCGCCCGGCAGGCCCAGGCGCGACCACTTCTCGCTGACCGCGTCGATCACGGACTGGTCCATGCGGATCTCCTCGCCCCATTCCCGTGTCGTCTCGGGCTCCCACTTGTCGGTGGCGTCCAGGCCGATCTTGGAGCCCAGGCCGCTGACCGGGCTGGCGAAGTCGAGATAGTCGATGGGCGTGTGCTCGATCACCGTGATGTCCCGGGCGGGATCCATCTTGGTGCTGATCGCCCACATCACGTCCTTCCAGTCGCGGGCGTTGATGTCGTGGTCCACGACGATCACCCACTTGGTGTACATGAACTGGCGCAGATAGCTCCACACGCCCAGCATCACCCGCTTGGCGTGGCCCGGATAGGCCTTCTTCATCGACACCACGGCGATGCGGTAGGAGCAGCCCTCGGGCGGCAGCCAGAAGTCGACGATCTCGGGGAACTGCTGGCGGATCAGCGGGATGAACACCTCGTTCAGCGCCTCGCCCAGCACCGAGGGCTCGTCCGGCGGACGGCCGGTGAAGGTGGTCAGGTAGATCGGGTCCTTGCGCATGGTGATCGCGGTCACCTGGAAGACCGGGAACTTCTCGACGCTGTTGTAGTAGCCGGTGTGGTCGCCGTAGGGGCCCTCGTCCTCGTACTCGTCGAGCAGGACGTGGCCCTCCAGCACGATCTCGGCCTGGGCCGGGACCATCAGCGGCACGGTCTTGCACGGGACCAGATCCAGCTTGGCGCCGCGCATCAGGCCGGCGAACTGGTACTCCGACAGGGTGTCGGGCACCGGCGTGACGGCGGCCAGGATCGTGCCGGGATCCGCGCCCAGAACGACGGCGCAGGGCAGCGGCTCCTTCTTGCCGGCTTTCTTGTGGCGGGCGTAGTGCTGGGCGCCGCCGCGGTGGGCCAGCCAGCGCATGATCGCCTTGTCCTTGCCCAGCACCTGCATGCGGTAGATGCCGAGGTTGAAGTCGTCCTCGCGGTCGTCGCTGGGACCCTTGGTGACCACCAGGCCCCAGGTGATCAGCGGCGCGGGCTCGCCCGGCCAGCAGGTCTGCACCGGCAGCCTGGACAGGTCGATCTGGTCGCCGGTCAGGACGACCTCCTGCACCGGGGCCTTCTTCACCGTGCCGGGTCGCATCGACAGCACCGTCTTGGCCAGCGGCAGCATGTCGATGGCGTCCTTCAGGCCCTTGGGGGGCTGGGGCTGACGCAGGAAGGCCAGCAGTTCGCCCACTTCGCGCAGCTCGCCGGCGGTGGTGCGAGGCTCGCCGCCCAGCGTGACGCCCATGGCCACCCGCTTGACCGTGCCGAACAGGTTGGCCAGGGCCGGCATGGGCGAGCGCGACCCGTCGGGCAGCAGCACGTGCTCGAACAGCACCGCCGGACCGCCGGCAGCCAGCAGGCGGGTCTGGATCTCGGTCATCTCCAGGACGGACGAGACCGGCTCCTTGACCCGCACCAGCTCGCCCTGGGCCTCCAGCACGTCGATGAATTCGCGAAGCGAACGGTAGGCCATGGGCGGGAAACTCCTGGAACGGCGCGGAACCTAGAAGCGGCGGTGCGTCGGGGCAAGGCGTGGAGAGGGGCGAAGCGGCAAGCTTCGCCCTAGTCGCGCCCCGATGGACGTGCTCCCTTGCGCTCGCCTTCAGGAGTTGAGCGGAAAGACGTCATGACCGATCCCGCGACCGAGACCGCCGATCCCAAGGCCGTGCGCCGCGTCGCGGCCTTGCGCCTGGTCACGGGACTGGCCCAGGGCCTGCTGCTGTTCGGCCTCGACCACGCGCTGAAGACCAAGGCCTGGCCGGCCACCCAGCCGGCGGTGTTCGCCGCGATCGCCGCGGTGGTGATCTTCGTGCCGTTCGTGGTGCTGGCCGGGCTGTCGGCCATGCGCTGGAGCCGGCTGGCGGCCTGGAAGCTGGTCGCGGTGCTGGTGGTCGCGGGGCTGGCCGCCTACGCCGTCCACAGCGGTCAGGCCGAGATCCGGCCGCGGTCGGTGATCCCCGAGGGCGTGGCGATGCTGGCGATCGCCGCCCTGCTGTTCATCGGCCACCACCTGGTGCAGCCGGCCGAGATGGAGCGGCGGCCGATCGCGCGCTTCACCACCTATTTCGACGAGACCTGGAAGCACGGGGTGCAGCTGGCGCTGTCGGCCCTGTTCACCGGCGCGTTCTGGCTGCTGCTGCACCTGGCCTCGGCCCTGTTCTCGATGATCGGCATCGAGGCGATCAACAAGCTGATCGACCAGCCGTGGTTCGCCTGGCCGGCCACGGCGGTGATGTTCGCCGCCGCCGTGCAGCTGACCGACGTGCGCGCGGGCCTGGTGCGCGGGGTGCGCAGCGTGTCGCTGACCCTGCTGGCCTGGCTGCTGCCGCTGATGGTGCTGATCGCGGCCGGCTTCCTGGCGACCCTGCCGTTCAAGGGGCTGGACCTGCTGTGGGCCACCAAGAAGGCCGCGGCCCTGCTGCTGACGGCGGCCGCCTTCCTGATCGTGCTGACCAACGCCGCCTACCAGGACGGAACCGAGCCGCCGCCGAAGGTGCTGGCCTGGGCGGCGCGGATCGCCGGCCTGCTGCTGGCCCCGATCACGGTGCTGGCCGCCTACGCCATCTGGCTGCGGGTGAACCAGTACGGCCTGACCCCCGAGCGGGTCTACGGCGCGGCCTGCGTGATCGTCGCGGCCGGCTATGCCCTCGGCTATGCGGTCGCCGCCCTCAAGCCCGGCGCCTGGATGAAGCCGCTGGAGCCGACCAACATCGCCCTGGCCTTCGTCAGCGTCGCCGTGCTGCTGGGCCTGTTCACCCCGGTCGCCGACCCGGTGCGACTGTCGGTGAACAGCCAGCTGGCGCGGCTGGAGGCTGGCAAGGTCAAGCCCGAGGCCTTCGACTACGACTTCCTGCGCTTCGACGCCGGCAAGCGCGGCGAGGCGGCGCTGGCGACGCTGGCCAGGGACGAGAACCCGGTGATCGCCCGTGAAGCCGGCGCGGCCGCCAAGCGCGTCGCGCGTCGTCCGTTCCAACCCGACAAGGCCGATTTGAAGCGGTTGCCGGTCTATCCGGCGGGCAGGAGCCTGCCGGAAAGCTTCGTCACCGGCGAGCAGGACCCCTGGCTGTCCTACTGTGGCCGGCGCCCGGAGACGTGTTCCGCCGGTCTGGTCGACATCGACGGCGACGGCGTCGAGGAGGTGCTGGTCAGCACGTCCGCCACGATCCTGATCTTCAAGTTCGACAAGGGCTGGAAGCGGTTCGGTCGGGCGGCCCCGGCCTGCGGCGACGCCAAGTTCGACGACCTGATGAAGACGGGGCGCTTCGGCGTGGCCCCGGCCGCCCCGCGCCAGGATCTGCTGGTTGGGGGGCGGCGCCTGCTGATCGATCCGGAGAACGACGGCTGCCAGGACGTGGCCCAGGGCGGATCGACCAACCCGGTGGCGGTTCCCTAGGCGGCCCCCTCGCTGACCGCGTTCAGGCGGGCATAGACGCCGCCGGCCGCCTTGAGGTCGGCGTGGCGGCCTTCCTCGACGACCCGGCCGTTCTGGAACACCAGGATGCGGTCGGCGCCGCGCACGGTCGACAGGCGGTGGGCGATGACGATCGTGGTGCGGCCCTGCATCAGGGCCTCGGCGGCCTCCTGGACCAGGGCCTCGGTCTCGACGTCGAGCGACGAGGTGGCCTCGTCCAGAACGAGGATCGGGGCGTCGGTCAGGAAGGCGCGGGCGATGGCCACGCGCTGGCGCTCGCCGCCCGACAGCTTGATGCCGCGTTCGCCCACCAGGGTGTCGTAGCCGTGCGGCAGCTTGAGGATGAAGTCGTGGGCGCGGGCCTTTTTCGCCGCCTCCACCACCTGCTCGAAGGTGGCGTCTGGGCGGCCGTAGGCGATGTTGTCGAGCAGGCTGCGGTGGAACAGCGCCGGGTCCTGCGGCACCACGGCGATGGCGCGGCGCAGGGAGCCTTGCGTCACGCGGGCCACGTCCTGGCCGTCGATCAGGATCCGCCCGCCCTGCAGGTCGTGCAGGCGCTGGATCAGCTTGACGAAGGTCGACTTGCCCGAGCCCGTGGGCCCGACCAGGGCCACCTTCTCGCCCGGCGCGATGTCCAGCGAGAAGCGGTCGTACAGCGGCGCGCCGGCGTTGCGGTAGGCGAAGGTCACGCCCTGGAAGGCGATATCGCCCGGGCCGGGTAGGAAGTCGGGCGCGCCCGGCCGGTCGGCGATCTGCGGTGCAAGGGTGGCCCAGGCCGCGGCGTCCTCGCTGTCGTCGAGGCCCTTCTGCAGCATGCGGATGTTCTCGCCCATGTTGCGCAGGTAGCCGCTCATCAGCAGGAAGGCGGTGATGGCGAAGGCGACGTCGCCGGGGCCGGCCTTGCCTTGCAGCCAGCTCCAGACCATCGCGCCGGACAGCCCCGCCTGCAGCACCACCAGCAGCAGGTTCTGGCCCAGCCAGACGTCGGTGAAGCGGTTCCAGGTGACCATCACCGCGTCGCGCCAGGCGGCGGTGACCTGGGCCAGGCGCTCGGTCTCGCGGGCCTCGGCGCCGAACGCCTTGACGGTGGGGTTGGACGTCACCGCGTCGGCCAGGGCCCCGCCGATGGCGGAGTCCAGCGCGTTGGACTTCAGGTTCGACGGGCGAACGTAGCGCTCGGTGATCCACAGGTTCACGGCCAGGTACAGCACCACCACGACCAGCGAGATGCCGCCGGCCAGCGGCTGGCGCAGCAGCATCATCACCGACAGGCCGACCAGCACGATCAGGCTGGGCACGAGCCAGATGGTGAAGGCGTCTGTGACGCTGTCATAGCCCCACATGGCGCGGGTCAGCTTGCGCACCGTGGCGCCGGCGAAGCTGTCGGCGTGCCAGTCGGACGAGAAGGCCTGGACGCGGGCGAAGCCCTCGTTGGTCATCTCCTCCATGTTGCGGGCCGCCAGCGGAATCCAGAAGCGGTGGGCGACGTTGCGGATCAGCGAGAAGGCCAGATAGACGCCGACGAAGGCCGCCCAGGCGCCCCAGGCCTGGCCCTTCTGGCCGGCGGCGACCACGTCGATCAGCTTGCCCGAGGCCCACGGCAGGGCCAGGTCGAAGGCCACCGCGACCAGGGTCAGGATCACGCCGGCGGCGAAGATCGCTTTGCGGCGCAGCCAGAACCGCGCCAGGAAGCCCAGCACCTGGCCGTTGGACAACGCCCGGCGCTTGCCGCCGCCCTCGTCTTCGTCGTCGAAATCGCTCATGGGCCGCTAGATAGGCCTGTTGCGGTCGATAAGGAACGTCCTGCGGGCGCCCTGCTGCCGGGTTTTGGCTTGGGGGCTTAGGCCCCTCCCCCGTGCAACGGGGGAGGGGGACCGGCGAAGCCGGTGGAGGGGGCGAGACTGGGCGCCGTGCCCGCCGTCGCCCCCTCCGTCACGCTGCGTATCCGCAGCGCGCCACCTCCCCCGTTTCTCGGGGGAGGAGCAGGGAGCAGTCGGCGAAGCCGACCGAGGGGGTCACTCGAACCCCGTCGCGCTCCAGACGGCCAGTTCGTTGCCGGCCGGGTCGATGAAGTGGAAGCGGCGGCCGCCGGGGAATTCGAAGATCGGCTTCACCACCACGCCGCCGGCCGCGACGACCTTGGCTTCCATGGCCTCCAGGTCGTGGGCGTAGAGGATGACCAGCGGCTTGGCCGGCTCTTCCGTCACGTCGCCCACGAAGCCGCCGTCGGCGCCCTGGCCCTCGAAGGCGGCGTAGCCGGGGCCGTAGTCGGTGAAGCTCCAGCCGAAGGCGGCCGCGTAGAAGGCCTTGGTCGCCGGCAGCTCGCCGCCCGCCCATTCGATGTAGTCGATCTTGCCGTCTTCGCGCATGGGCGTGCTCCCAGAAATGTTCTTATTATGTTCTAATCGGCGCTCAAGGCAGTGTCCAGACGCTGGTGCGCTTGATCGCCAGGTCTTCCAGCTCGCGGGTGGTCGGCACCTGGTATTCGGCCAGTTTCACCAGGCCGTCCTTGGGAAAGTAGGTGCGGCCCGGATCGCCGACCAGCACCGTGGCGCCCGTCGCGCGGCCTTGCGCCAGCCAGGCCATGACCGCCGTCGCCATCGGGCCTTCGTAGCAGATGTCGCCGGCCAGCAGCACGTCGGCCTGGGGCGGCGGGGCGTCCAGCAGGTTGCGGTCGGTGAAAGCGATCTCGACGCTGTTGGCCTGTGCGTTCATCGCCACGGCCGCCTCGCAGAAGACGTCGATGTCGGCCGCCAGCACGCTGGCCGCCCCCGCCTTCATCGCCGCGACGGCGACGATGCCCGAGCCGGTGGCGAAGTCGATCACGTGCTTGCCGCGCACGATCTCCGGATGGTCGAGCACGTAGCGCGCCAGGGCCTGGCCGCCGGCCCACGCGAAGGCCCAGAACGGCGGCGGCAGGCCGATTTCCTCCAGCGCTTCCTCGGTCAGCTTCCACAGCGGCGTGATTTCGTCGGCCAGATGCAGCACCAGCTCGGGCGCGTGCGGCGTCGGCAGCAGGCGGGTGTTGTCGGCGATGAAGGCCCGGCGGCCTTCCAGGGTCTGGACGATCATGGGCGGGTTATAGGCGTTTCGCGCCAGCGCGAGACCCCCTCAGTCGCTCCGCGACAGCTCCCCCAGAGGGGGAGCATCTTCCTGGCGCGGCGCTTCCCTCTGGGGGAGGTGGCCCGGAGGGCCGGAGGGGGTCAGGCGACGACCGCCTTGCCCGAAGCCGCCCGCAGCACCGTCAGATAGCCCGGCGCGGTCAGCATGCCCTCGGTCAGTCCCTTCTCCCGCAGCAGCCGGTGCGCCCGGGGCAGGTTCCAGCAGGGCACGTGCATGAACAGGTGGTGCTCGGCGTGGAAGTTGACGTGATAGGGGGCCACGAGCGCGCGTTCGATCCAGTTGGCGCGGGTGGTGCGGGCGTGGCGGAAGGGGTCGGGCTCGTCCTTGGCCACCAGGGCGTGCTCGGCGATGTTGCGCAGGCGGGTGACCAGCGGGAACCAGGTGGCCATCGGCACGAGCCACAGGGCGAACCACGCCCACCACAGGCCGGCGACGCTCAAGGCCGCCAGCATGGCCAGGTTGATCAGCAGGAACCGCTTCTGGCCGGCCGCGGCGCGGGCGAAGATCGCGCCCGGGGCCTGGCCGTCGCCGCGCTTCTTCAGGCCCGCGATGATCGGCCCGAACCGCTGCTTGAAGAAGGTCTGGCCGGTCAGGTCGCGGATGATCTTGCGGCGCAGCGAGGCCCGCGTGGTCGGGAACGGGGCTGACAGCACCAGGTCCGGGTCCTCGGCCTGCTGGGCGAACTTGTGGTGGGTCAGGTGATAGGGGCGGTAGCTGTTGAGCGAGGCGCCCAGCGGCGCTGCGCACAGCCACTCGCCCAGCCAGTCGTTGACCTTCAGGTTGGGGTGCAGGCCGCCGTGCGCGGCCTCGTGCATCAGGATCGCCAGGCCCAGCTGCCGCGCGCCGATCAGCATGACCGCGACGATGTAGGTCAGCGGATTGGGCCAGATCACGAACAGCGCCCCGGCCAGCAGGATCACGCCCCAGGCATGGGCGACCATGGCGATCCCCCGCCAGGACGAGCGCGCCGACAGGCGGGCCCATTCCTCGGGCGCGAACAGCTCCTGCGGCTTGATGCGAGCGGCGACGGCCATGGAACGGATCATCGCACATTCAGCTTTCAGCCGACAGAATGCCGTTAGGTCACGTCCGTTTCCGGAGAGTTTTCATGCGTTTGCCGATCGCCGCCGCCCTCGTCTTCCTCGGCCTCGCCGGAACCGCGCAGGCGGCCAGCTTCGACTGCGCCAAGGCCAGGCGGGCCGACGAGCGAGCGATCTGCGCGGACCGCGGCCTCGACAACAAGGATGTGCGGATGAGCGTGCTCTACGACATCAACAAGCGCACCATGGGCATGGGCGCGCGCGGGGCGCTGATGGACAGCCAGCAGGCCTGGCTGAACGATCGCGCCAATTGCAAGGCCAACCGCGCCTGCCTGGCGCGCGCCTACGACCGGCGGCTGGGCGAGCTGGAACGGTCGATGGAGCGGATCTACCGCGCGGGGCCGTTTTGACGGGAAAGGCCCCCTCCGGCCCTCCGGGCCACCTCCCCCAGAGGGGGAGGATCTATGAACGCCGACGCCAAGAAGATGCTCCCCCTCTGGGGGAGCTGTCGCGGAGCGACTGAGGGGGTTCACCACCCCCGCCGGCCAACAAAAAAGGCCCCGGATCGCTCCGGGGCCTTCTTCGTGTTTCACGTGAAACACCAAGCTTAAGTATTCATGCTCTGGAAGAAATCGCCGTTCGTCTTCGACTGGCGCAGTTTCTCGAGCAGGAACTCGATGGCGTCCGAAGCGCCCATCGGGTTGAGGATCCGGCGCAGCACGTACGTCTTCTGCAGCTGGTCGCGCGGGGTGATGAGCTCTTCCTTGCGGGTGCCCGACTTGAGCACGTCGATGGCCGGGAAGATGCGCTTGTCGGCCACCTTGCGGTCCAGGACGATTTCCGAGTTACCGGTGCCCTTGAACTCTTCGAAGATGACTTCGTCCATGCGGCTGCCGGTATCGATCAGGGCCGTGGCGATGATCGACAGCGAACCGCCCTCTTCCACGTTGCGCGCGGCGCCGAAGAAGCGCTTGGGGCGCTGCAGGGCGTTGGCGTCGACACCGCCGGTCAGCACCTTGCCCGACGACGGGACCGTGGTGTTGTAGGCGCGGCCCAGACGCGTGACCGAGTCCAGCAGGATGACGACGTCGCGCTTGTGCTCGACCAGGCGCTTGGCCTTCTCGATGACCATCTCGGCGACTTGCACGTGGCGCGTGGCCGGCTCGTCGAAGGTCGAGGCGATGACCTCGCCCTTCACCGTGCGCTGCATGTCGGTGACTTCTTCCGGGCGCTCGTCGATCAGCAGGACGATCAGATAGCACTCGGGGTGGTTGGTCTCGATCGACTTGGCGATGTTCTGCAGCATCACCGTCTTACCCACGCGCGGCGGGGCGACGATCAGGCAGCGCTGGCCCTTGCCGAGCGGAGCGACGATGTCGATGACCCGGCCCGAGCGATCCTTGATGGTCGGATCGGGCAGTTCCATGTTCAGGCGCTCTTCGGGATAGAGCGGCGTCAGGTTGTCGAAGTGCACCTTGTGGCGCACGTTTTCCGGGCTCTCGAAGTTGATCTTCGAGACGCTGGTCAGGGCGAAGTAACGCTCGCCTTCGCGCGGCGAGCGGATCGCGCCCTCGACGCTGTCGCCGGTGCGCAGGCCGAACTTGCGGATCTGCGAGGGCGAGACGTAGATGTCGTCCGGACCCGGCAGGTAGTTGGCTTCCGGCGACCGCAGGAAGCCGAAGCCGTCCTGCAGCACTTCCATGGTGCCCGAACCGAAGATTTCCACGCCTTCCTCGGCGAGGGTCTTCAGGATGGCGAACATCATGTCCTGCTTGCGCATGGAGTTGGCGTTCTCGACCTCGAAGGTCTCGGCGAACGCCAGCAGGTCGGCCGGGGACTTTTCCTTCAGCTCCTGCAGCGACATGCGCGTCAGGCCCATCGCGGCGATGGCCGCGGTGATCTCGGAATTGTCGTCTTCGTCGTCGGCGCCGGCATCGAGGGCGGCGTCGTTGGCCTCGGCCACGATCTCGACGGCGGCTTCTTCCGTGGCGTCCACGGGAGCGTCCAGATCGAGCGGGGCTTGCGGATCGGTTTCTTCAGTCATGCACAGACTCGCGGTCGCCCGGATACGATCCGGGCTTGGATAGAAATTCAGCCGGCTTCAGGCGAAGGCGGCGATGGGGTCGCGCCATGACGACGGCGCGGATCGATCAGGGGGACGGATCATGGGGCGCTCCAGGACGGGCGCGATCCGTGAAAGGCGGGAACGCAGCGGTATGACCGCAACGTCTGACCAAGACGGGAACCACAAGGCGGGTTCGCGGTCAAGCGCTACCGGAGGAGTCCTGTGGGCGATGACCACACAGGCCGGGGATTGAGACGGGAGAACGCGGGGGGTGCCCCACCGCCCGCTAGTTGAGGTACTTGGTCGTCACCGACAGCACGATGACGATCGCCGCCACGAAGGGCAGCTCGTTGGTGGCGCGCCAGAACTTCTCCGAGCGGGTGTTCTGGCCGGCCTCGAACTGCTTGCGGGCCTTCGACAGGAAGCCGTGCCAGCCGAACAGGAAGAACACGCCGGCCAGCTTGGCCAGCATCCAGGGCTTCAGCAGGAAGTCCCAGCCGCGGATGACGCCGTCCGCCATGATCAGGCCCAGGCCGAAGATCAGGGCCGCGATCATCGCAGGATTGATGATCCCGCGCAGCAGCCGCCGCTCCATGACCTTGAAGGTCGCGTCCATCTCCGAACCGAGCGTGGCGCCGGTGTGATAGACGTATAGGCGAGGCAGGTAGAGCATCCCCGCCATCCAGGCGATCACGGCCAGGATGTGCAGGCCGCGGATCAGGTTGAAATGCTCGACCAGGAAGTCGGTCACGCGCGGGCTCCAGAGGCGGTTTTGGGGCAGGATCGGTCGCTACCGCAGACCTGCGGCGCCTCCGAAGAAAGGGCCTCAGTCACGAGAGTCCCCAAACAATCGATGAACGCGGGCGCCACGCCAAGGGCCGGCACGCGGGCGTAGATCGACCCGCCATGCTCATAGGCCAGCTCGCGATACTCGACGTCCAGCTCGACCAGCGTCTCGATGTGCTCGGAGACGAAGGCGATCGGCGTGACGATCAGCGCCAGACCCTCCTGCGCCGCGGCCTTGACCTCGTCGTCGGTCGACGGGCCGATCCATTTCAGCGGGCCGACCCGGCTCTGATAGCTGATCTTCCAGTCGACCCCTTCGCCCAGGATGTCGCCGAGCTTGGCCACGACCGCGGCCGCGGTGGCCTCGACCTGGCGCTGGTAGGGATCGCCGGCGATGATCACCTTCTCCGGCAGGCCATGGGCCGAGAACAGGATCCGCGCGGACCTGGGCGAGCCGGCCTTGGCGTACTCGGCGCGGATCAGGTCCGCGTGCGCCTGCACGAAGCCCTCGGCGGTCGGATAGCAGCAGATCGTCGTCGTGCGGCCCGGACCCTTGCGATAGGCGCGCTTCCACGCTTTCAGCGACGAGGCCGTCGTGGTGGTCGAATACTGCGGATAGAGCGGCAGCAGCACCACCTCGTCGGGCTTCCAGGCCTTGACCGCCCTCGCCGTCTCGCCGGTCAACGGATCCCAGTAGCGCATGGCCACGAAGGCCTTGACCTCATCGCCCGGCAGACGCTCGGCCAGCACCGCCTCCAGCGCCCGCGCCTGCTTGTCCGTTTCCGGCAGCAGGGGCGAGCCGCCGCCCATCAGCGCGTAGTTGGCGCGCGCCAACTTGGCCCGGGTGGTCGAGATCAGCGCCGCCACCGGATAGCGGATGAAGAACGGCGCCTGGATGATCGCCGGATCGCGGAACAGGTTGAACAGGAACGGCCGCACGGCCGCCTGGCCGTCGGGTCCGCCCAGGTTGAACAGGACGACGGCGATCCTGCGCCCGGTCTTCTGGCCGCTGTTCAGATCGCTCAAGCGACGCTTCCTTGGCCGGTCACCCGCTTCAGCACCTGCTCGACATGGGGGATGGGCGTATCGGGCAGGATGCCGTGGCCCAAGTTGAAGATATAGGGGCCCTGTCCCCACTGCTCCAGCATCTGATCCACCCGTTCATCCAGCGCCGCGCCCCCGGCCCGCAACAGCAGCGGATCGAGCGCGCCCTGGATGGTCTTGGTCTTCTGGATCGTCTGGCCCAGCTTCGCCGAGGCCGAGGTGTCGAGCGCCACGCCGTCCACAGGCACGGCCTGCGCGTAGGCCTCGACGAGCGTTCCGGCCCCGCGGGGGAAGCCGATAAGGGGCACGGTCACGCCGCGCGCGCGCAGGCCCTCGACGATGGCGATATGGGGCTTGGTCACCAGACGCTCGAAAAGCGGCTCTGAGAGGCCCTCTGCCCAGCTCTCGAACAGCTTCAGCGCCTGGGCGCCGGAAGCGGCCTGCATGGCCAGATAATCCACCGTGGCGTCGACGAGGATCTGGATCAGTCGGTCCAGCTTGTCGGCGTGCTGGTAGGCGAAGGTGCGCGCGCCCGAGCGATCGCTGGAGCCGCCCTCGATCATGTAGGTCGCCACCGTCCACGGCGCACCGGCGAAGCCGATCAGGGCCTTGGACGGATCGATGTCGGCCCGAACCCGCGAAAGGGTCTCGCCGACCGCCTTCAGGGCCTCGCCGGCCTGCTGGGTCTTGTCGGCCATGGCGTCGAGATCTGGCAGCTCGCCCAGCTTGGGACCTTCGCCGGCCTCGAACCACACCTTCTGGCCCAGCGCGCCTGGGATCAGCAGGATGTCGGCGAAGACGATGGCCGCGTCATACGGAAAGCGGCGCAGCGGTTGCAGCGTGACCTCCGCGGCCTTTTCGGGGTTCAGGCAGAAGCTGATGAAGTCCGGCGTCGTCGCGCGCACGGCGCGGTATTCGGGAAGATACCGGCCCGCCTGTCGCATGAACCAGACCGGGGGCCTCTGGGCGGTCTCGCCGGCCAGCACGGAGAGAAACTTCGGGATCGGTGCGCTCGTCATACTAGGCGTTAAATCCCGGCGAGCCGTCCCACTCAAGTCCGTGAGACCCCGTACACCCTTATTCTTCTTAAAAATAAGAATCTTAGAAAGATAGGAAGAAGGGGGTGGGCAAGTGCAACACGGGGATAAGTCCGCCCATGTGGAGGACTCCAACAGGCCCTACTCGGTATGCCCCAGCTTGGTACACATGGGAGTCATACCTTGTGAACTTCGTGGACAAGCTTCCAACCCGCCGGAATCCCTAAGGAACCCAGACGATGGTGAAGAGGAAATTAACCATCCGTTAGGACTTTCCACAGGCGCGGGAGAACGCTCTGGCACAAGTCCGGGAGGGCAGGTTCAAGCTGGGGATTGTCCGGCGTCAACGAGGCCGTTTATCACAGGGGCGCGGCGTGACGTCGCGCCAGGGCGTATTTGGCGCCCGCTTGTCCCCAGAAGGCGCCCAGAGTGGTAAAGCAACCTTTAACGGATGATCCACAGGATGGGGCCTCGGCTGAGACCGATCGCCACACCGCGCGGTTCGCCACCTACTTCCATATTCACCTGGTGTCGGACTCCACGGGCGAGACGCTGAACGCCATGGCGCGGGCGGTCTGTGCACGGTTCACCGACATCCTGCCTATCGAACACATCTACGCGCTGGTCCGTTCCATCCGCCAGTTGGACCGGGCGCTCGAGGAGATCGCCGGGGCGCCGGGGGTGGTTATGCACACCATCATCGACCCGAACCTGCGCTCGGCGCTGGAAGAGGGCTGCCGTAAGCTCGACATGCCGTGCATCGCGGCTCTCGACCCGGTGGTCAGCGCCATGTCGCGCTATCTGGGGGCCAAGATTTCCACGCGCGTGGGCGCGCAGCACGCGCTGAACAACGACTATTTCGACCGCATCGAGGCCCTGGACTACGCCATCGCCCACGACGACGGCCAGGGCGGCCAGGATCTGACCCAGGCTGACGTCATCCTGGTGGGCGTGTCGCGTACGTCGAAGACCCCGACCTGCATCTATCTGGCCCACCGCGGCGTGCGCGCCGCCAACGTGCCGCTGGTGCCTGGCCGTCCGCCGCCCGAGCAGCTGTTCGAGCTGAAGAACACCCTGATCGTGGGTTTGATGACCACGCCCGAGCGGCTGATCCAGATCCGCCGCAACCGTCTTTTGTCGCTCAAGGAGAATAGAGAGAGCGACTATATCGACACCGACAGCGTGCGGGCCGAGATCATCGCCGCCCGCCGCCTGTTCGAGAAGAACGGCTGGCCGATCATCGACGTCCCCCGCCGCTCCGTCGAGGAAACCGCCGCGGCGATCATCAACCTGCTGTCGGGCGGCCGCGGCCAGGTCGAGGTGCTGGGATGAGCGCCCCCTCCCCTACGCCAATCGTGCTGGCTTCCACCAGCTGGACCCGCCAGACCATCCTCAAGAACGCCGGCGTGCCGTTCGAGGCCGTCGCCTCGGGTGTGGATGAAGAGGCCGCTAAGGCCGGCCTGCTGGCCGAGGAGGTCACGCCGCGCGACGTGGCCGACGCCCTGGCCGAGATGAAGGCGGTCAAGGTTTCCCACAAGCGTTCCGGCCTGGTGATCGGTTCGGACCAGACGCTGGAGCTGAAGGGCCGGCTGTTCGACAAGGTCGACACCATCGAGGCCGCGCGCGCCCGCCTGATGGAGCTGCGCGGAGAAATCCACAAGCTGCATTCGGGCGTCGTGGTAGCCCGCGACGGTCGGCCGATCTGGCGGATCGTCGAGACGGCCAAGCTGTCGGTGCGTCCGTTCAGCGAGGCCTGGCTCGACGGCTATCTGGAGCGCAACGGCGAGCAGATCCTGTCCTCGGTGGGCTGCTACATGCTGGAGGGTGAAGGCCTGCAGATGTTCGACCGGATCGACGGCGACTATTTCACCATCCTCGGGCTGCCGATGATCGGCCTGCTCGACTTCCTGCGGCTGCACGGAGCCCTCCAGGCATGAGTTTCAAGATTACCGGCCAGGCCCTGGTGGCCGGCGTCTGCGGCCAGCCGATCATTCACTCGATGAGCCCGCTGCTGCACAACGCCTGGCTGGCCGGCGCCGGGATCGACGGGGCCTATGTGCCGATGGGGCCGCCCGAAGAGCGTTTCGAGGCCTTCGTGAACGGCTTCCGGGGCGGGGTCATCCGCGGGCTCAACGTCACCATTCCCTTCAAGGAGAGAGCGCTGGCCTGCGCCGACGAGGCCAGCGACCTGGCCCGCCTGGCCGGGGCCGCCAACCTGCTGCGTTTCCGGCAGGACGGCACGATCTTCGCCGACAACACCGACGGCCCGGGCCTCCTGGGCGCGATCGCCGCCCAGGCGCCGGACTTCGACGTCACGGCCGCGCCGGTGGTGATCCTCGGCGCCGGCGGCGCGGCGCGGGGCGCGGCCGCGGCCCTGCTGCTGGCCGGCGCGCCGGCGGTGCGGATCGTCAACCGAACCGTCGCCAAGGCCCAGGCCATCGCCGACGCCCTTGGCGACAAGGTCACCGCCGCCGGCGAAGCCGAGCTGCCCGCCCTGCTGGCCGACGCGGGCCTGGTGATCAACGCCACCTCGCTTGGCCTGGGCGGCGGCGACGGCCCTTCCGCCGACCTGGCGCTGACGCCGGAAGGCTGCGTGGTGATGGACATGGTCTACAAGCCGCTGCGCACGGAGTTCCTGGCCCGGGCCGAAGCGGCCGGCCGGCCGACCGTGGACGGCCTGGAAATGCTGCTGCTGCAGGCCGTACCGTCGTTCGAGGCGTTCTTCGGCCAGGCGCCGCCGGCCGATGTGGATGTGCGCGCCGTCGCCCTGGCGCATCTGGGGGAAGGCGCGAAGTGATCATTCTTGGCCTCACCGGCTCGATCGGCATGGGCAAGTCGACCACGGCCAAGATGTTCGAAGCCGAAGGCGCGCCCGTCTATGACTCCGACGCCGCCGTCCACGCGCTCTATTCGGCGGGCGGCGCGGCCGTGGCGCCGGTCGAGGCGGCCTTTCCCGGCGTCGTGGTCGACGGCGCGATCGACCGCGCGCGGCTCAGCGCCCAGGTGGTCGGCGATCCCGAAGCCCTGGAGAAGCTGGAGGCCATCGTTCATCCGCTGGTCGGCGCGCATCGCATCGGCTTCTTCGAGAAGGCGCAACGGGATGGCCATGGCATCGTCGTGCTCGACGTGCCGCTGCTGTACGAGACCGGCGGCCAGAAGAACGTCCACAAGGTGGTGGTGGTCAGCGCCCCCGCCGAGGTGCAGCGCGAGCGGGTGCTGGCGCGCCCGGGCATGACGGCCGAGAAGTTCGAGGCCATCCTGGCCCGCCAGCTGCCCGACGCCGAAAAGCGGGCCCGCGCCGACTTCGTCATCGACACCGGCCGGGGCCTGGACGCCGCCCGCGACCAGGTGCGCGACATCCTGACCCTGTTGAGAACCTCCGCCCAAGCTTGATGCGGGAGTCGAACCGGCCCATTGAAAGGCCATGGCCCGGGAAATCATCCTCGATACCGAAACCACCGGCTTCGATCCGAAGACGGGCGACCGCCTGGTCGAAATCGGCTGCATCGAGGTGGTGGATTTCATGCCCACCGGCCGCTCGTTCCACGAATATTGCGATCCGCTGCGCGACATGCCGGCCGAGGCCGAGAAGGTGCACGGCCTGTCGGCCGCCTTCCTGACCGGCAAGCCGAAGTTCCACGAGATCGCCGACAAGTTCCTGGAATTCGTCGGCGACAGCGTCGTGGTCGCCCACAACGCCGCCTTCGACCGCAGCTTCGTCAATTTCGAGCTGGAGAAGTGCGGCCGTCCGCCGTTGCCGGAAGAGCGCTGGGTCGACACCCTGGCCATGGCCAAGAAGCGCTTTCCGGGCATGTACAACTCGCTCGACGCGCTCTGCAAACGCTTCAAGATCAGCCTCGACAGCCGCGACAAGCACGGGGCGCTGATCGACTCCCACCTGCTGGCCGAGGTCTATCTCGAGCTGCAGGGCGGCAAGGAGCGCGCGCTCGAACTGACCCACGCCGTGACGGCCAACGCCGTCAGCGCCGCTCGCGCCGGCGGCTACGGCGCCCGTCCGCGTCCCCTGCCCTTCCGCTCGACCGAGGCCGAGCGCGTGGTGCACGCCGACTGGGTGAAGTCGACCCTGAAGGACAAGGCCGTCTGGCTGAAGTTCGATTTGCCCGAGCTGGTGCCGCCGTCGGCGGAGTGACCCTCTATCAACCTCTCCCTATGGGAGAAGGTGAAAAAAGGATCAGACTTTCAAATCCGCCGTCACCGGGGCGTGGTCGCTGGGGCGTTCCCATTCGCGCACGGTGTCGTGCACCTTGGACGAGACCTTGCCGTCGAGGATGGCCGCGTCGCGCAGGCCAGGGCTGGCCAGGATGTGGTCCAGGCGCAGGCCGCGGTTGGACTTGCGGAAGTCGGCGGCGCGGTAGCTCCACCAGGAAAACAGCTTCTCGGGCTCGGGCGTGGCCAGGCGCGGCAGGTCCAGCAGGTCCATCGACTTGATCATCGCGTCGAAGGCTTCCAACTCGGCCGGGGTGTGGCTGACCACCTTCAGCATCTGGCGGTGGCTCCAGACGTCGTTTTCGCCAGGCGCGATGTTCAGGTCGCCGGTGACGATCAGCGGATCCTTAGGATCGCGGCGCTTCAGGGCGGCGGTCAGGGTCTCGTAGAAATCCAGCTTGTGGTCGAACTTCGGGTTGGCGACGCGGTCGGGCAAATCACCGCCGGCCGGGATGTAGAAGTTCTGGATCTCGACGCCGGCCACCTTCACCGCCACGCACCGGGCGTGGCCCTCGCGGCAGTTCATCAGGGTCGGCACGTCCTCGATCGGCAGGCGCGAGGCGATGGCCACGCCGTGCCAGCCCTTCTGGCCGGCGATCTTGATGTGGTTGAGCCCCATGGCCTCGAAGGCCTCGCGCGGGAACTCGCCTTCCTGGCACTTGATCTCCTGCATGCACAGGACGTCCGGCCCCTGCTCGTCGACGAAGCGAGCGGCCTGCTCGGCGCGGAGGCGGACGGAATTGACGTTCCAGGTGGCGATACGGAGGCGCATGGCGCTCCCCTACCTTCACCGCGCGCGGACCACAAAGAAAAACGCCCGGACACGCGAGGCGTCCGGGCGAAAGTCAGGTCTCTCATGCCGCCGCCGGGAGGGGATAGATCCGGCACGGTTTGCGAAGAGCGGGTCGGGCGCTCATCGCCATGCGTGATAAAAGTGCCACGCCGAAACTTTTAGTCAAGAGAAAAACAGCTTCTCTATTGCATGTTGTGAGAATGTCACAAACGGGACCGTTTACACCGATGTCAGCCGGTGGCCGGCTTGCCGGTGCGGCGACGCGGATCGGTCAGCACGAACAGCTTCGGATCGATGGCGCCGACCTTGTCGAGGCCCGACAGCCGCACGCGGGTCTGGCCGCCCTTCACGTCGCTGATGGTCCAGCCGATCAGTTCGGGCTCGTTGCTGAAGTTCATCTCCAGCCGGCCCAGGGTCTGGCGGCGGGCGTCCTGGGCGACGATCGTGAAGCCGTCGGCCAGCTTGCGCACGCTGGTGATCTTCACGCCGCGATCCAGGCGCACCTCGCGGGCCAGCAGCAGCGCCAGCGGCGTGCGGCTCAGCGGATAGCTCTCGAAGGTCTTCAGGCGGCTGTCGAAGATGTTGACGTTGTTGCCGTTGCTGACGA
Source organism: Caulobacter vibrioides (assembly GCA_001449105.1). Classification (GTDB taxonomy): domain Bacteria; phylum Pseudomonadota; class Alphaproteobacteria; order Caulobacterales; family Caulobacteraceae; genus Caulobacter; species Caulobacter vibrioides_C. The sequence goes on from LNIY01000117.1 coordinate 79,375, forward strand.
CCAGCAGGCCGTTGGGACCGTCGTACTCGAAGCGGGCCTTGCCGGGGCGCTGCAGCCACAGGGTGCCCTGGGTGGTCACGCCGCGCGGATCGGTCTGGACGAAGCGGCCCTTGGCGTTGGTCAGGCCCTGGATATAGGCCGTGGCCTTGGCGATCAGCGCCTTGTCCTCGTCCGACAGCTCCTGGGCGAGCGCCGGCAGGCCGAAGGCGGCGGCCATCAGGCCCGCGCCGCCGGCGGCGATCAGGGTGCGACGGTTCGTAGTGGTCTGCGTCATGCGAACTCCTTCACCTCCACCTTTGCCCTGTGCGCGCGTCGCGGGAAAGGCCGTGGACGGGCCGTTTTCCGGCGCTGCGATGAAGGGCCGTTCAGGTTGGGGCTGAAAGAAACGCCGCCGAACAGCGGAGGTTTCGCTTAAGGGCCGGGGTGAAAGCCGGATCAGGCCGCCTTCTTGGCGTCCTTGTCCTTCTTGGCCTTCTTTTCCTTCTTCGGCTTGTCGGCCTTTTCGGCCTTGGGCTTCTTGGCCTTGGGCTCGGGACGCGGCGCGGTGAGGTCGACGGCGGCCATCTCGGCCAGCAGGTCGAGGAAGCCGTCGCGCTTGCCGGCCTTCAGCAGCGACAGGATGCGGGCGTCGGCGGCCGCCACGCGCGGCAGGCTCTCTTCCAGGATCAGGCGGCCGGCCTCGGTGAGGCGCACGGAGTTGGCGCGGGCGTCCTGTTCCGAACGCTGACGTTCCAGGTGGCCCTTGGCGATCATCCGGGCGACCATGTCGGCCAGGGTCGAGCGGTCGATGCCGGTGGCCTTCACCAGGCCGGTCTGGGTGACGCCCTCGTGCTGGGCCACCGCGGCCAGGACCGCGAACTGGCGCTGGGTGATTCCGCCGGCGCCGGTCTCTTCCACATAGATGTCGAGGGCGGTCTGCAGCACCCGGTGCAGCAGGTGGCTGGGCGAGCGGTCCAGCACCCCGACCTCGCGCGCCGCGCTCTTGTCACTCTTGTGCTTGGCCATGTCGTCCGCCCCATTTCCGCTGACGGACGTCCAGCTAGCACGCCAACGCGTCGGTTTGACGACAGATGGTCCGTGGTCGGCGGATCAGAAGCCGGCGTCGGGCGGCTCGGGGGTCTTCTGATCGTCCGGCTTGGCCATATGCTTCATGATGAAGGGCGTCTGGGTCAGCGAGAAGACGATCGCCAGCGGCAGCAGGGCGATTCGGAACTTCACCCAGGTGGGCGTGTCCTGGGTCAGGCGGACGATCTCGTTGGCGATGGCCGCCAGGGCGAAATAGCCGCCATAGCGCAGGGTCAGGGTCCGCCAGGCGGCGTCCGACATGTGCAGCGCCTCGCCCATCAGCGCCTTCAGCGGCGCGCGGCCCATGAATACGCCGCCGATCATGAAGGCGGCCAGGGCGCCGTTCACGACGGTGACCTTGATCTTCACGAACACGTCGCTGTGGAAGACGAGGCCCAGCACGCCGAACACCAGCGCCATGACGCCCGAGAACAGCGGCAGCAGGGCCACCCGCCGCTCGACGGCGTAGCCGACGACGAGGGCAAGGGCCGAGGCGGCGACCAGCACCCAGGTGGCGGTCTGGAAGTTCTTGGTGACGAAGTAGGTGACGGCGAAGGCGATCGGCGCGCCGTAGTCGACGGCGGTGCGCACCCAGGCGGACTTCTTCTTGGCTTCGGACTTGGGTTCGGTCACGCGCTCAGTCCTCCAGCCCGACCAGCGAGCGCGAGAAGGCGCGCGCGTCGAACGGCTGCAGGTCGTCGACGCCCTCGCCGACGCCGATCAGCTTGATGGGGCTGTCCGAGGCGCGGGCGACGGGGATCAGCACGCCGCCGCGGGCGGTGCCGTCCAGCTTGGTCATGACGATGCCCGAAACGCCGACGCTGTTGCCGAACACCTTTTCCTGGGCCAGGGCGTTGCGGCCGACGGTGGCGTCGAGCACCAGGAGGGTCTCGTGCGGGTAGTCGGGGTCGACCTTCTTGACCACGCGGATGACCTTCAGGAGCTCGTCCATCAGGCCCTGCTTGTTCTGCAGGCGGCCGGCGGTGTCGATCAGCACGACGTCGTAGCCCTCGGCCTTGGCGCGCTCGACGGCCTCGAAGGCCAGGCCGGCGGCGTCGCTGCCGGTGGGCTTGGACATGAAGTCGGCGCCGGCCCGGTCGGCCCATACCTTCAGCTGCTCGACGGCGGCGGCGCGGAAGGTGTCGCCGGCGGCGATCAGGACGCGGGCGCCCTTCTCGGTCAGGTCGGCGGCGATCTTGCCAAGCGTCGTGGTCTTGCCCGAGCCGTTGACGCCGATGAACAGCACGACATAGGGGCGCGGACCGTCCAGCGGATCGAAGCGGCCCTCGCGGTCGGCCAGCTCGGCGGTGATCAGCTCGGCCAGGGCCTCCTTGACCTCCCGGTCGCTGGAGGCCTTGCCGAAGCGGGCCTTGCCGAAGGCGTCGGTGATGCGGGCGGCGATCTGCGGACCAAGGTCCGCCTCGATCAGCATCTCCTCCAGCGCGTCGAGCTGTTCCTGGTCCAGCGGCTTCTTGGTGAAGGCGCCGGTCACCTGCTCGGTCATCGCCTGGGACGACCGGGTGAGGCCGGCCGTGAGACGCTGGAACCAGCCTTGTTTCTGCGAGGAGTTTTCGCTCATCCGCGCTCCTGTAGCGACCCGGCGGGAAAAGTGAAGACGAGATTTACGATTCGAGGTTAGCGCGGCGGCGGTGGAACGGTTGCGCTTGGGCTCCGACCATGGCGTTTAGAGAACATGGATCCCTTGGCCGCCGCCCTTTTCTGGCTCGACTACGCCGCCGCCGCCGTGTTCGGCGCGACCGGCGCGCTGGCGGCCGCGCGGCGAAAGCACGATATCGTCACCTTCGGTTTCTTCGCGGCGATCACCGGCGTGGGCGGCGGCACGCTGCGCGACCTCCTGATCGGCGCGCCGGTCTTCTGGATCCAGCGGCCGGGCTACATCCTGGCCTGCCTGGCCGCCGCCCTGGTGATCTGGCTGCTGGGCCAGCGCGGCTGGCGGTTCCGGGCTCTGCTGTGGCTCGACGCCCTGGGCATGGCCGCCTACGCCGTGGTCGGCACGGCCAAGGCCCTGAGCCTGGGCGTGCATCCCTTCACCTCGGTGATCATGGGCGTGCTGACCACGGCCTTCGGCGGGGTGGTGCGCGACGTGCTGGCCGAGGAGCCGAACCTCCTGCTGCGCCGCGAGATCTACATCACCGCCGCCCTCCTGGGCGCGGCCGTGTTCGCGATCCTGCAATGGTGGCGCGTGCCGTTCTGGCCGGCCGGGATCGCGGGCTTCACGGCGGCCTTTTGCCTGCGGGCGGGGGCCATCAAGTTCGGCTGGAGCCTGCCGGGGTTCATGGGCGGGGAAGAGAAGAGCCAGTAGCTCCTCCCTCGCTTTAGCGGGGGAGGTGGCGCGGCGCTATCAGCGCCGTGACGGAGGGGGCGAGTGACAGAGCGCCTCGCGTGCCGCCGCCCCCTCCACCGCTTCGCGGTCCCCCTCCCCCGTTTCACGGGGGAGGAACTTGGGATCACATATCCCGATCAGGATGCTGCCGGCTGACGACGGGGCTCGCCGAGCCGCCCATCGGCGGGCGCACGGGCATGTCGGCCAGGTGCTCCATCCAGGCCGGGCGGGCCTCGATCGCCAGCTGCACGACCGGCTCCACCGCCGACGGGTCGTCGAAGGCGAAGACGGCCAGGTCGATCTTTTCGGCGCTCCATTCGAAGGTCAGCGGCGTGCCGCAGGCGGCGCAGAAGCCGCGGCGGATCGCGTCCGAGCTCTGGAAGGTCGCGCGTTCGCCGCGGGTCCAGGCCAGGTCGGCCTGGTTCACGGTCACCAAGGCCCCGAACGGACCGCCGAACGCCTTCTGGCACATGCGGCAATGGCAGATGGAGGCTCGGCCGGGCTCGCCCTCCACCCGGAACCGCACCGCGCCGCATTGGCAGCCGCCGCTCAAGCCCATGATCCCCTCCGCAGGCGCTCCACAGGCGCGGCGGCAACAGAGGCGAGATCGGAGATGACAGCAAGGCCCGACGCGGTGTCCAACGAATGCAGTAATGCGTTCGAGTTAGTAAATCGTGAGAAAATACAACCGCTTCGATAGGGCGTACCGATTGCTCTCGCGCAAGGCGGAGGGCTCGATGAAGGCGTGGCGACTGATCCTGGCGGCGGCGTTCCTGGCCGCGCCCGCCGTGGCGCTGGCCGATCCCTGCGAGGGCGCCCTGCCGGCCCCGGGCGCCCGCTTCGATGGTCCGGTGCGCTATGTCGGCGACGGCGACAGCCTGTGCGTGGGCAGGAGCAGCGATCCTTCGACCTGGATCGAGGTGCGGATTTCCGACTTCTACGCCCCGGAGCTGCATTCGGCCGGCGGCCGGGCGGCCAAGACCATGCTCGAGGACGTGGTCTGGCGGCAGTACCTGCAATGCCGGGCGATCAAGCACTCCTACGACCGCGTGGTGGCCCGCTGCACGATCGACGGCGCCTCGGTGGGCGACCTGCTGCGCGCGCGCGGCGGCGTCGAGGGCGGCAACGGCCGGGGCGGGCGGCGCTAGGTCTTCGGCGTCAGCTGGAAGGTCACGCGATAGCCGTCGTGGTCCGACAGCACCGGCTCGTTGGCGCCGTCGAAGGTGGCTTCCACCCGAGTGGGCGTGACGTCGACCTTGTCGCCGTCGAGGAAGCCGATCAGGTCCTGGGTGTCGAGCCAGGGCGCGTCGCCGTCGTAGGATATCTGGGTGTCGCAGGCGCCTGGCAGGTTGTGGCACCAGCGGCTGACCACCTCGAACGGATAGTCGGCCATCACATAGTCGAAGCGGTCGGGCGCGTGCATGACGTTGAAGTCGCCGCCGACGATCAGCGGCGCGCCGGGCGTGCGGTCGGCGGCCATGAAGCGCTTGAACTCGTCGGCCTGCAGGTGGTGGGCCATGCGGTTGCGCGACCGGGGCACGCGCGAGGCGCCCTTTGAATTGAGGTGGGTGTCGGCCACCTCGACCGGGGTCGGCAGGCCCGGCACGTTCAGGCTGACCAGCATCACGCCCTTGTTGGCCAGGCAGTCCAGGCCCGCGCAGTAGCGATAGGCGTGGGACGTCACGTTCTCGATCGGATGGTTGCTCAGCACCCACAGGCCGCTGGAGCCCCACTTGCCCAGCCCCTCGCCCTTCCGGCGGTAGGCCACGCGGCGGTAGTCGGGCTTCTCGTCCTTGGCCCACAGGCTGGCGTCGCGCTGTTTGCGCTTGGGGCCGCGCGCCACATAGGGATAGCCCGAGCGGTCGATCAGCTCGCCGATCTCCTTGCGGAAACCCTCCTGGATCAGGACGACGTCGGGCTCGGTCCCGGCGGCGCGCATCTTGGCCAGCTCGTCGCCGATCTGCCGCAGGGCCTTGCCGCGACCCTTCTTCACTGGCCAGGGCAGGCCGGCGACGTTGTAGGTCATGACGCTGAAGCTGACCGGCGCGTCCTGCGCCCGCGCCGCCATCGGCGCCGCCAGAAGACCCGCCAGAACGATCGCGAACAGGCGCCTCAAGCGGCGCGCTCGGCGATGACGCGGGCTCCATCGTGGCCGGTGACCCGGAAGGTCACGATCTCGCCGGCCGGCGCCTCGCCGGTGAAGGCGATCTCGGTGAAGTCCTCCGCCCGGGCCAGGCCCTCGCGTTCGACAAGGCCCGCAAGGGTGCGGCCGACTTGCGATTGCAGGTGGCGTTCCAGGCCGCGCTGGCCGGCTTCGCGCAGGCGCCTGGCGCGGTCCTTGATCACCGGACCCTTCACCGGCGGCATCCGCGCGGCCGGCGTGCCGGGGCGGGCGCTGTAGGGGAAGACGTGCAGGAAAGCCAGGCCCGCCTCCTCCACGAGGCGGACGGTGTTTTCGAACGCCTCCTCGCTCTCGGTCGGGAAGCCGGCGATCAGGTCGGCGCCGAAGGCCACGTCCGGGCGCACGGCGCGCACGCTGGCCACCAGGTTCAGGGCGTCGGTGCGATTGTGCCGGCGCTTCATGCGCTTGAGGATCAGATCATCGCCGGCCTGCAAGGACAGGTGCAGGTACGGCATCAGCCGGGGCTCTTCGGCGAACAGCTTCAGCAGGTCCGGATCGATCTCGGCGGCGTCGATGGAGGACAGACGCAGGCGCGGCAGGTCGGGGGCCATGCGCAGGATGCGGCCCACCAGCTGGCCCAGGGTCGGCTCGCCGGGCAGGTCGGCGCCCCAGGAGGTGACGTCGACGCCGGTCAGCACCACCTCGCGATAGCCCTCGGCGGCCAGCTTGCGCACCTGCTCGACCACTTCGCCGGCTGGAGCCGAGCGCGAGTTCCCGCGGCCATAGGGGATGATGCAGAAGGTGCAGCGGTGATCGCAGCCGTTCTGGACCTCGACATAGGCCCGGGCGCGGTCCTTGAGGCCGTCGATCAGGTGACCGGCGGTCTCCTTGACCGACATGATGTCGTTGACCCGCACGCGGGCCGTTGTCTCGGTCAGTGCGCCGGGCGCGGCCTTCTCGGCGTTGCCGAGCACCAGGTCGACTTCCGGCATGGCGGCGAAGGCGGCCGGATCGATCTGGGCGGCGCAGCCAGTGACGATGATCCGCGCGCCCGGACGCTCGCGGCGGGCCTTGCGGATCGCCTGGCGGGCCTGGCGCACGGCCTCGTTGGTCACCGCGCAGGTGTTGAACACCACGGCGTCCGAAAGACCATCCGCGGCGGCGCGGGCGCGCATGGCCTCGCTCTCGTAGGCGTTCAGGCGGCAGCCGAAGGTGACGACGTCGACGCCGTTGGCGCCGGGCATGATGGTGGCCGGACCGCCCTCCTCGCCCACTTCGGGCTGGGGCTTCGGCGTGGCCTTGATGACCGTGTAGACGCTCATGACGCGATGAACGCCGCGAAGGCGTCCTTCCAGTCGTCGTGCCAGCGCGACAGGGCCGGGCGGTTCTCGATGACGTCGCCCATGGCCCAGGCCATGCGCTTTTCGTCCAGCGCGCGCGGCACGTCGTTGTCCGGGCACAGGATGTAGAAGTCGCCGGCGGCGATGCGGGCCAGCATGAAGTGGACGACCTGTTCGCTCGTCCAGGCCGCGTCGGGCTTGCCGCCCGGGCCGCGCTTGGTCATGCCGGTGAAGGTGTAGCCGGGGATCAGCAGGTGGGCGCTGACCTGGCAGTCGACGATCTCGCGCAGGGTGTGGGCGAGCCCTTCCGTCAGGGCCTTCACCGCCGACTTGGAGACGTTGTAGGCCGTGTCGCCCGGCGGCTGGGTGATGCCCTGCTTGGAGCCGGTGTTGATGATCAGGCCCGGACGGCCGCTCTCGGCCATCTCTTCGCCGAACACCTGGACGCCGTTGATCACGCCCCACAGGTTGACGTCGAGAATGCGCTTCCAGGCGTCGTCGCCCGAGAAGGCGTCGCCGCCGCCGCCCACGCCGGCGTTGTTCATCAGGACGTCGACGGCGCCGAAGCGTTCGACGGCCAGATCGCGCAAGGCCTCGACGGCGGCGCGGTCGGCCACGTCGGTCGGCACGGCCAGGGCGCCGATCGCCTCGGCTTCCTGCTTGAGCTTGCGGCCGGTGACGTCGGCCATGATCACGTTGAGGCCCAGCTCGACGAAGGCCTTGGCCGCGGCCAGGCCGATGCCGTCGGCCGCGCCGGTGACGACGGCCGTCTTGCCGGGCGCCAGGGCGGGGTGCAGCTCGCTCATGCCGACACGGTCTCCGGCAGCTTGCCGGTGAATTCCAGGGCCACCGGGCCGGTCATGATCACGTGGCCGTCGGCCTCGCGCCATTCGATGACCAGCGGGCCGCTCTCGAACTCGACGGTGGCGGTGCGGTCGGTCAGGCCGCGACGCACGGCGGCGACCTGGGCCGCGCAGGCGCCAGTGCCGCAGGCGGCGGTCAGGCCAGCGCCGCGTTCCCAGACCTTCAGCTTGATGTGGTCGCGCGAGACGACGTGGGCGAAGCCGACATTGACGCCTTCAGGGAACAGCGGGTGGTGCTCGACCAGGCTGCCGGTCTTCTCGGCGAACTCGTCGCTGACCGGAGCGTCGACGAAGAACACCACGTGCGGATTGCCCATCGAGACGCACACCGGGGTGTGCACCCACGGGGCGTCGATCGGACCGACCTGCAGCTCGACCCGGGCGGTGTCCATCTCTTCGGCCAGCGGGATCTGGTTCCAGTCCAGGCGCGGGGGACCCATGTCGACCGTCACGCGCTTGTCGCCGGCCATCACGCCCGACAGGCGTCCGGCGCTGGTGTCGAAGGTCACCCCGTCCTTGCCGCCCGACTGCATCAGCAGCCAGGCCACGCAGCGCGTGCCGTTGCCGCAGGCGCCGGCCGGCTCGCCGTCGGCGTTCCAGAAGCGCACATAGGCCGAGGCGCCTTCCGCCTTCGGCGGATCGATGGCCACCACCTGGTCGCAGCCGATCCCGCCCTGGCCGCGTTTGGCGATCGCGCGGATCTCCTCGGCGGACGGGTCGAAGGGCTGGGTGAGGGTCTCGATGACGACGAAGTCGTTGCCGAGCCCGTTCATCTTCAGGAAGGTGCGGCTCATGGCCGGGCTATATAGTCGAAAGCGATGCAAAATGCACCGCAGCGGGACGACGCAGTGAGATGGCGACAAAGGATATTCGCGAACAACTGACCGAGGCGATGCGGGAGCGCCGGCTTATGCGCTTTCACCGGCGCTTCGAGGACGGCTGGGTGAGGGGCTATGTGGTCGGCGTGGGCCCGGTGTTCCTGATGCTGGCCGAAGTCGGCGACGACGTCCGCTTCGACGGTTTCGGCTGCTATCGCCTGGTCGAGGTCAAGAACCTGGAGCCTGCGCCCTATCCTGAATTCGTCGAGGCGGCCCTCGACAAGCGCGGCGAGGTCTTGCCCGAGCCCCCGGCCGTGGCGCTCAACAGCATCGGCGACATACTGGCCACCGCCGGCCGTCTGTTCCCGGTGCTGACGGTCCACACCGAGGCCGGCAAGGCCAGCGACTGCCACATCGGCGCGATCGCCGGCGTCGAGGGCGGGGTTGCCTGGATGCAGGACATCGGTCCCGACGCCGTCTGGGAGGCCAGGCCCGCCGCTAGGCCGCTCGACACCGTGACGCGGGTCGATTTCGGCGGCGGCTACGAGACAGCCCTGGCCCTGGTCGGCGGGCCGCCGCCCGTGATGATCGAGGTCGAACGGGTTCCCCTGCGGCTGGTCGCCGACAATGGCTGAGGATCTTCGCCTGCGCGCCCGGCTCCGGGCCCTCTATCACGGCGCTTCGCCCGTGGCCGTGCGCTTCCGCTATGCGGTGATCCTGATCGACCTGATCATCATCGCCTTCTTCGTGGCCGCGCCGCTGATGCACCACCACGGGGTGACGTTCTACCTGATCGACTACGGGGTCGCGACGTTCCTGGCCGCAGACCTCGTCGCCCGCGCCATCGCCCACGGCGACATGAAGAGCTGGCTTAAGAAGCCGATCACCTGGATCGACCTCTTCGTGCTGGCCACGCTGATGTTTCCGGCCTGGCTGTTCAACTTCGGCTTTCTGCGGGTGCTGCGGCTGTGGACCCTGGTGCACAGCGAGTTCTTCTGGCGCACCGTGGCCAGGCGCTACGACGACACCCGCATCGAGGACATCACCCGCGCGGCCTCGTCGCTGCTGACCTTCGTCTTCGTGGTCACCGGCTTCGTCTATTCCAGCTTCGCGGGCCGGCACGAGGGCATCGCCGGCTATGTGGACGCGCTCTACTTCACCGTCACCAGCCTGACGACGACGGGCTATGGCGACGTCACCCTGCCGGGCGTGTGGGGCAAGCTCCTGTCGATGGCGGTGATGATCGGCGGGGTGTCGCTGTTCATCGGCCTGATCCAGTCGATCCTGCGGCCGCACAAGGTGACCTTCCCGTGCCCCGACTGCGGCCTGCGCAAGCACGACCCCGACGCGGTGCACTGCAAGGCCTGCGGCAAGCTGCTGTGCATTCCCGACGACGGGGCGTGAGGCCCTTCATCCGTAAAATCCCCGCGAAGGCGGGGACCCAGGCTTTTTCTGAAATGCGTGACGCTCGACGATAAAACACCTGGGCCCCCGCTTTCGCGGGGGTTTTACGGAAAGTGAGACCGGGACTCCGTCGAGGTCAAAAATGGCCTAGTCAGCGCGCGGAATGGCATTAACGTCCCCCGCCATGCTGACGCTCCGTTCCGTTTCGCCCGCCGCCCTGGCCCTCGCCCTCCTCGCCGCCGGCCCCGCCCGCGCCCAGGAGCCCGCCGATCCCCACCTGGCGCTGGAAGGCGTCGAGACGCCCTCGTCGCTGGACTGGGTCAAGGCCGAGAACGCCAAGACCCTGCCCGTGCTGACGGGCGACGCGCGCTACCAGGGCCTGCACGACGCGGCCCTGAAGGTGCTGGCCGCCAAGGACCGCATCGCCGCCCCGAGCTTCGTCGGGACCAGCGTGTTCAACTTCTGGCAGGACGCCGACCACGTACGCGGCGTCTGGCGGCGCACGAGCCTGGAGAGCTACCGCTCGGCCGACCCCAAGTGGGAGACGGTCATCGACCTGGACGCCCTGGCCAAGGCGGAAGGCAAGAACTGGATCTGGAAGGGCGCCGACTGCCGTCCCAAGACCCACGACCGGTGCCTGGTCTCGCTGTCCAATGGCGGCAAGGACGCCGTCGAGGTGCGCGAGTTCGACCTGGCCGCCAAGAGCTTCGTGAAGGACGGCTTCTTCCTGCCCGAGAGCAAGCAGACCATCGACTGGCTGGACGCCGACACCTTGATCCTGACCCGCGACTGGGGCGCGGGCACGACCACCGACAGCGGCTATGGCATGGTGGTCAAGACCCTCAAGCGCGGCCAGGCCCTGGACCAGGCCGTCGAGGTGTTCCGCGGCGAGAAGGCCGACGTCAGCGCCCGTCCGCACGTTCTGCGCGACGCCAAGGGCAATCGCGTGGTGCTGATCGAGCGCGCCACCGACTTCTTCCACACCAAGACCTTCCTGCTCGACGACGCCGGCAAGGCGACCCTGCTGCCGATCCCCGAGCGCTCGTCGATCCGGGGCATGGTCGGCGGCGACCTGATCCTGACGGTCGAGGAGGCCTGGAACTACGAGAAGATGCCGTCGCTGGGCCGCAACTTCCCGGCCGGCGCCCTGGTCTCGGTCAGCCCCAAGGCCCTGCTGCCCAAGCCGGCGGCGGCCAAGGACGACATCGTCATCAGCAACGACTGCGACCCCTGCACGATCTTCGCGCCGGGCGCGCGCCAGTCGATCGACCAGGTGGCGGTGACCGACAACCGCGTGGTCGCGGTGATCTACGACAACGTCAAGGGCGGCATCCGCAGCTTCAGCGACCACGGCGAGTTCGGCTGGCGCAGCCAGGGCCTGCCGGGCCTGGACAACGCCGCCGTCTCGATCGTCGCCACCGCCGACGCGGGCGACCAGGTGTTCTACACCGTCGAGGGCTTCATCACCCCGACCCAGCTGAAGCTGGCCGACGCGACCAAGGCCGGCGCCGAGACGGTCAAGACCCTGCCGGCCCGCTTCGACGCCTCCAAGCTGCAGGTCGAGCAGAAGGAAGCGACCAGCAAGGACGGCACGAAGATCCCCTACTTCCTGGTCAGCCAGAAGGGCGCCAAGCCCGACGGCTCGGCCCCGACCCTGCTGCACGCCTACGGCGGTTTCCAGATTTCCAAGCTGCCCGTCTACGACCCGCTGATCGGCAAGCTGTGGCTTGAGCGCGGCGGTTCCTACGCCGTGGCCAACATCCGGGGCGGCGGCGAGTTCGGCCCGGCCTGGCACGAGGCGGCGCTGAAGGCCAACCGCCAGCGGGCCTATGACGACTACTTCGCCGTGGCCGAGAACCTGATCTCGACCAAGGTCACCAGCCCGCGCCACCTGGGCGCCTACGGCCGCTCGAACGGCGGCCTGCTGATGGGCGTGGCCCTGACCCAGCGGCCCGACCTGTGGAACGCCGTGGTGGTCGAAAGCCCGCTGCTGGACATGATCCGCTACACCAAGCTGCCGGCCGGGGCCTCGTGGATCGGCGAGTATGGCGACCCGGACAAGCCGCAGGAACGCGCCTGGATCGAGACCTACAGCCCGTACCAGAAGCTGAAGGCCGGGGTGAAGTATCCGCTGGCCTACATCACCACCTCGACCAAGGACGACCGGGTGCACCCGGGTCACGCCCGCAAGTTCTCGGCTCGCCTGGCCGACCTGGGCCAGCCCTACATGTACTACGAGAACACCGACGGGGGTCACGCCAACGGGGCTGACCCCGCGGCGAACGCCAAGCGCTGGGCGCTGCACTACACCTACCTGTCGCGCCAGCTGATGGATCACTAGATGCGTAACCTGACCCTGGCCCTACTCGCCGCCACGAGCCTCATGACCGTATCCGCCCACGCCGCTCCCGACACCGCGCCCGCCGCCGCCCGCACCCCGCTGGCCGAACTCGGCAAGGACGATCCCTACATCTGGATGGAGGAGATCGAGGGCCAACGCGCGCTCGACTGGGCCAAGGCCCAGAACGACCGCACCCTGCCGGTGCTGCAGGGCGATGCGCGCTACGCCGGCCTGCACGACGCGGCCCTGACCATCGTCAACGCCAAGGACCGGATCCCGGGCGTGTCGTTCGTGGCCGAGGACGACCTGCGGAACTACTGGCAGGACGCCGACCACGTGCGCGGCGTCTGGCGCACCACCACCCTGGCCAGCTACCGCACGGCCCAGCCGGCCTGGTCGACGATCCTCGACCTCGACGCCCTGGCCAAGGCCGAGGGCAAGAACTGGGTCTGGAAGGGCGCCGACTGCCTCGCGCCGGAAAGCCGGTATTGCCTGGTCTCGCTGTCGAACGGCGGCAAGGACGCGGTGGTCGTGCGCGAGTACGACACCAAGACCAGGACCTTCGTGGCCGGCGGCTTCGAGCTGCCCGAGGGCAAGCACCGGTTCGACTGGATCGACAAGGACACCCTGATCGTCGCCACCGACTGGACCCCGGGCGAGGTCACCACCTCGGGCTATCCCTACGTGGTCAAGCTGGTCAAACGCGGTCAGCCCCTGTCGGCCGCCAAGGAAGTCTATCGCGGCGCCAAGGACGACGGCGGCTACGGCGTCAGCCCCTACGCCCTGCGCGACCACGACGGCGTGGTGCGGGCGGTGTTCGTGCTGCGCCCGCTCGACACCTTCAACGCCGAGACCCACCTGGTGGTCGGCGAGACGACGGTGAAGCTGCCGTTCCCGCTGAAGTCTTCGATCCAGGCCCTGATCAAGGGCCAGCTGGTGTTCAGCGTCGAGCAGGACTGGGCCGAGCAGGGCCTGAAGACCGGCGATCTGGCCGCCTTCGACCTGGCGGCGCTGAAGGCCGACCCGCTGAAAGCCAGGTCGACCCTGATCCTGCGGCCGACGGCCCGGGAGTCGGTGCAGGGCGTCAACACCACCCGCGACCGCCTGGTCGTGGCGTTGTTCGAGAACGTCAAGGGCGCGGCCTATGCGTACGACTTCAAGGGCGGCGCCTGGACCCGCAGCAAGCTCGACCTGCCGGCCAACTCGTCGGTCAGCCTGGGTTCGGCCTCGGACAAGGACGACCGCATCTTCGTCAGCGTGACCGGCTACCTGACCCCGACGACCTACTGGCTGGCCGACGCGGCCACCGGCAAGCTCGACCAGGTCAAGGCCGCCCCGGCCAAGTTCGACGCCTCGACCCACGTGGTCGAGCAGTTCGAGGCCACGTCGAAGGACGGGACAAAGATCCCGTACTTCCTGGTCCGCCCGAAGAACGCCAAGTACGACGGCTCGACCCCGACCCTGCTCTACGCCTATGGCGGCTTCCAGGCGTCGATGACGCCGGGCTACTCGCCGACCATGGGCAAGCTGTGGCTGGAGCGCGGCGGCGCCTATGTGGTCGCCAACATCCGCGGCGGCGGCGAGTTCGGTCCCAGCTGGCACGAGCAGGGCCTGAAGGCCAACCGGCAGCGGGTGTATGACGACTTCTTCGCGGTGTCCGAGGACCTGATCGCCCGCAAGATCACCTCGCCCCGCCGGCTGGGGATCATGGGCGGCAGCAACGGCGGCCTCTTGATGGGCGTGGCCCTGACCCAGCGTCCGGAGCTCTACAACGCCATCGTCATCCAGGTGCCGCTGTTCGACATGGTTCGCTACAGCCAGATCGGCGCGGGCTCGTCGTGGATGGGCGAGTACGGCGATCCGCAGATCCCGTCCGACCTGGCGGTGATCGAGAAGTACTCGCCCTACCAGAACCTCAAGGCCGGCCAGAAATACCCCGAGGTGTTCATCGAGACCTCGACCAAGGACGACCGCGTCCACCCGGCTCACGCCCGCAAGGCGGCGGCCCGGCTGGAGGCCCTGGGCTACCCGGTGCTGTACTACGAGAACGTCGACGGCGGTCATGCCGCCAGCGCCAACCTCGCCGAGACCGCCCGCCGGGTGTCGCTCGAGTACACGTATCTGACCCGCAAACTGATGGACTGATCGCGCAAGGTCCGTAAACCGGACTGCAATCTCTGAGCGTCATGATCCGAGCTGGCCTTCTGGAGGCTCGGATCAGCGCTCGGGGGGCGCCCGTGAAGATCGACGTCGTCGACGCCCTGCAGCTTACGCCGGAGGACAGCGCCCGCTGGACCGCCCTGCAGACGCTGCAGCCGCGCCTGGATTCTCCTTTCCTGTCGCCCGAATGGGCCAAGGCTGTCGCCATCGCCCAGGGCGAGAAGGGCGACCGCGTGAAGGTCGCCGTGATCCGCGCCGAGGACGGCCAGGCCCTGGCCTTCCTGCCCGCGCGCATCAAGGCTGGCGTGGCCATGCCCGCCGGCGCGCCGATGTGCGACTATCAGGCCCTGGTTTCGATGCCCGACGTGGCCGTCGATCCGCGCCATCTGCTGGCCGCCCTGAAGGCCCAGCGCCTGGACTTCTGCCACATGCTGGCCGACGACGAGACCCTGGCCCGGCACGGTCGCGGCCAGGCGGACTCGTGGATCGTCGACGTCTCGCCCGGCTACGAGGCCTATGCCGCCGACCGCAAGACGGCCGGGGTGGGCGTGCTCAAGGACATCGACAAGAAGCGCCGCAAGGCCGAGCGCGAGGTCGGACCCTGCCGCTACACGCCGATGTCGGACAGCCGCGCCGACTTCGACCAGCTGGTCGCCTGGAAGCGCGAGCAGCTCTTGGCCACCGGCCAGACCGACCTCTTCAAGACCGACTGGGTCACCAAGCTGGTCACCGACCTCTTCGAGCGCCGCGACGGCGATTTCGGCGGCGGGCTCTACACCCTGCATCTGGGCGACGAACTGGCGGCGGTGCATCTGCACCTGCGCGGCAAGCACACGATCCACGGCTGGCTGATCGCCCACAACGCCAAGTTCGACCGCTATTCGCCGGGCTTGCTGCTGTTCCAGGACATCCTGAAGGGCATGCACGCCGGGTCGTACCATCGCCTGGATCTCGGCACCGGGGACTACCGCTTCAAGCGCGAGCTCTCCAACGCCCGCCAGACCGTGGTGTTCGGCTTCTACGGCGCGCCCTCGCCGGCCACCTTCGTGCGTTCGGCCGCCTGGGGCGTGCGCCAGGTCGCCGAAGCCCTGCCGCTGGGCCGCATGTCGGCTCTGCCGGGCAAGGCGATGCGCCGCATCGACCTGCTGCGCGGCCTGCACTGAGGCTGGCCAAGCCTTCCGCGCCGGCTAAGCTGCCGGCGGGGACGGGAGGATAGTCATGCGGCGGCTGCTTCTGCCGATGGTGCTGTGCGTGGGCGGCTGCGTCTCGGGCGTCTCCGCGTCCGGCGCCCCGCCCAGCGCGAGGGCCCTCGCCCGTATCGAAACCGGCATCGCCGCGATCGAGGACATCCAGGCCGTCGGGGTCGGCGACGCCGCCGGCATGGCCCGCGCCGCCCGCACCCGCGTACGCGGCCTTCGCTGTGCTCCAGCCGAGGCCGGCCGCTTCCGATGCGACTACGAAACGGCGCTTCGGATCGCGCCCGGCGAATGGACGCCGCGGACGCGGACCTTCGAGCTGGTGCGCCGGCCCTCGCCCAGCCAGCCCCATGCCGAGGGCTGGATCGTGGTCGAACCGGCGGCGCGCTGAGGCCCTACCCGGCCTTGCCGGTTTCCAGATAGGCTTTCAGGCGGTCCTGCTGCTGGCCCAGCACCTGGTCGACGATGGGCGCGATCTTGTCGAGGCCGCCCCTCATGTAGCCGCCGGCGTCGTAGCTCCAGGTCACCGTGGTCTTGCCGTCCTTCTCGGCCAGGGCCCAGATCATGTGGCCGCTCGCGCCCGACAGCTGCAACGGCCCCAGGCCCCCGAACAGGGTCAGCTGCTTGCCGGGCTGGGCGTTGACCGTGGTCATGTGCAGCACCGAGCCGCCATTGGGCATCTTCTCGCAGAAGCAGGCCCCCGAAGCCGCGCCCAGCGACAGGTTGGCGGCCGAGCCCGACCAGGTGTGATCGCTGCTCCACCACTTGGCCGGCTGCACCAGCGCGGCCCAGACCTCGGCCGCCGGCTTGGCGACGACCACCGAGCGCTTGGTCGCAAAGCCGTTGGGCTGGGCGTCGACCACCTCGGCGCTGGAGGCGCCGGCGGACAGCAGGGCGAGAGCAAAAGCGGTGGCGGCATGCTTCATGGCGCGTCTCCGGGGCCGAAGTTCCGCGATGAAGCGCCGCCGTTGGATTGGAGACAAGAAAAAACCCCGCACGAGGCGGGGCTGAATCTACGCCGTGAAATGGCTTGATATCGCCACGCTCCACGACGGCCCCCCGGAGAGGGTCTTAGACGCGGATGGTCAAACCAGAGCCGCTAACGAGAACATATGTAGAATTCTAGAGGTGCTTTGTCAAGTGAGACAGGCCGAGGCCGGCTAGAACACAGCCTCTAATTCCAGAGATCGTTTGTCTGGACAGCTTATGAAAATAGTACTTTCTGCGCCCATCGTCGTGTTTTCCAGTTCGAATGAAGTCCAGACGATCGAGCGATACGGCACAGATCATATCCGCTTTGACCCAGAGGCCCAAACTCACCCACCTATCCGGCAGGGGTGGGTCGAGGTCGATCCGACAGTGATAGTCCATGGCGGGCGCCGGCGCGGTGGTGCTCAGAGGGACGACCGTGCAGAGGCCAGGCCGGCCGCGGATCTTCGGGCTGATGACCACGACAGGTCGCCGCTTGACCATCTCCGGTACGCGAAAGCCGCCACCGAAATCGCACATCAGTACGGTTCCGGTATCCGGATGCTCCCTTATCGCCACGCCAACTTCCTTGCGGTCGCTCCGGGGTCGAATTTGACGACAACCTCAGGGCGTAATCAAGCGACAGCTGCCGTTGACTCTACGCCTTCTCGAACACCAGCGGGCCGCCCCAGAAGCTCTGGACGAGGCCGTTCTGGGGGCCGGGCTGGCCGGTGGTCAGGAAGGCGCGACCGCCGCCCGTACCCGGGTCGTACTCGGGATGACGCTCCAGGTAGCGCTCCAGGGAGTCGGCGGTCGAGGCCGGCTGGTGGATCACCGGCGTGCCGGCCGGCAGCGCGGCGCGGAAGATGTCGGCGATGATCTCGTAGTGGGTGCAGCCCAGCACGGCGCGATCGGGATAGCGGCCGATGCGGGTCTTCAGGGCCTGGACATAGCCTTCGACGGCCTTGGCCAGCTCGACCACGCCGGCGTCGGCCTCGATCATCGGCACGAGATCCGGGCAGGCTTGCGAGAACACCGCCAGATCCTGCTTTCGCTTGTCGATCTCGATCTCGTAGACGCGTGAGTTGGTCGTGCCCTGGGTGGAGAACACGCCCAGCACGTCGAGCTGCTCGACCTTGTCGCCGCGGCGCTCGGCCTCGTGTTCCCAGGGCAGGCCCGTGGCCGCCTCGATGGTCGGCACGATGATGCCCAGGATGTTGATCGGACGGCCCAGCTGCTTGCGGTAGCCCGGCAGCCAGGTCTGCTGCAGGCGGCGAAGGGCGATGGCCGAGGCGGTGTTGCAGGCCAGGACCACCAGGCTGGCGCCGGCCTCGAACAGGCGCTCGCAGCCGGCCCGCGTCAGGTCGACGATCTCCTCGCCGGGACGGCCGCCATAGGGGGCGTTGGCCTGGTCGGCCAGATAGACGAAGTCCGCCTGGGGCAGACGCTGCACGAGGGCGCGGTGGACGCTCAGCCCGCCCACGCCGGAGTCGAAGACGCCGATGGTCATGCAGCGAGCATTAGACCCGGTCGCGTGCGTCGTCCATGCGCCGGGGCGGCTTCGGCAAAAGGTTACGGTCCTGTCATGTGACGGGGCCGCGACCTTGGCCTAGGGTCCGGCCACACTCAACGGAGAGCCTTCCGTGCAACGTCGCACCTTCCTTCTCACGACCGCCGCGGCCGCCGCCGCGAGCGCCGCCGCGCCCGGCCTTTCCTTCGCCGCGGAGACCAACCCCTTGCTCGCCCCCTGGACCGGTCCGTACGGCGGCGTTCCCGCCTTCGACAAGATGAAGGTCTCCGACCTGACGGCGGCCGTCGATACGGCCATCGCCCGGAACCTGTCCGAGGTCGACGCCATCGCCGCCAACAAGGCCGCGCCGACCTT
Organism: Caulobacter vibrioides; assembly: GCA_001449105.1. Classification (GTDB taxonomy): domain Bacteria; phylum Pseudomonadota; class Alphaproteobacteria; order Caulobacterales; family Caulobacteraceae; genus Caulobacter; species Caulobacter vibrioides_C. The sequence continues at coordinate 97,882 of LNIY01000117.1, forward strand.
CGCCAACACCATCGCGGCGCTGGAAGACACCGGCCGCACCCTGGCCGACGTCGCCTGCTACTACGGCATCTGGGGCTCGAACATGAGCTCGCCCGAGTACCAGGCCATCGAGCCGGCGATCGACGCCAAGTTCTCGGAGATCGGCGACAAGATCACCCAGAACGCCGCGCTCTTCGCGCGCATCGAGGCGGTCTACAACAGCCCCGAGAAGGCCAAGCTGACCCCTGAGCAGCAGCGCCTCGTCTGGATCTACTACACCAACTTCGTGCGCTCGGGCACCAAGCTGGCCCCGGCCGCCAAGGCCCGCGTGGCCGCGATCAACACCGAGCTTTCGGGCCTGTTCACGAAGTTCAGCCAGAACCTGCTGGCCGACGAAGAAACCTATATCGAGCTGACCCCGGCCGACCTGGTCGGCCTGCCCGACGCCATCAAGGGCGCGACGGCCTCCAGCGCCGAGCAGCGCAAGCTCCCGGGCAAGAACATCATCGTCAACACCCGCTCCAGCGTGGACCCCTACCTGACCAACTCGCCGGTGCGCGCCACCCGCGAGAAGGTCTGGCGGGCCTTCGTCAACCGCGGCGACAACGGCGGCGCGACCGACAACAACGCCCTGATCGCCAAGATCCTGAAGCTGCGGGCCGAGCGCGCCAAGCTGCTGGGCTTTGCGACCCACGCCCACTGGCGCCTCGAGAACGCCATGGCCAAGACGCCCGACAAGGCCATGGCCCTGATGGAAGCCGTCTGGACGCCCGCCATCGAGCAGGTCGCCAAGGACGTGGCCGACATGCAGGCCATCGTCGACGCGGAAGTTAAGGCGAATGGGGGGGCGAGCTTCAAGATCGAGCCCTGGGACTACCGCTACTACGCCGAGAAGGTCCGCAAGGCGAAGTACGACCTCGATATGAACGAGGTGAAGCCGTACATGCAGCTGGAGAAGCTGCGCGAAGGCATGTTCTGGGCCGCCGGCCAGGTCTACGGCTTCGAGTTCAAGAAGGTCGACGGCCTGCCCGTCTACCACCCGACCATGACCGTCTACGAGGTGCTGCGCGACGGTAAGCACGTGGGCCTGTGGTACTTCGACCCCTACGCCCGTCAGGGCAAGCGCTCGGGCGCCTGGATGAACGCCTATCGCAACCAGGAGCGCTTCAAGAAGCCGATCTCGACGATCGTCTCCAACAACTCCAACTTCATCGAGGGCAAGCCCGGCGAGCCTGTGCTGATCTCGTGGGACGACGCCAACACCCTGTTCCACGAGTTCGGCCACGCCATCCATGGCCTGAACAGCGACGTCACCTATCCGACCGTCTCGGGCACCAACGTCGCCCGCGACTATGTCGAGTTCCCCAGCCAGCTCAACGAGCACTGGCTGTCGACGCCTGAGGTGCTGAACAAGTTCTGCGTCCACTACAAGACGGGCGAGCCGATCCCGCAGGCCCTGGTGGACAAGATCAAGAAGGCCTCGACCTTCAACCAGGGCTTCGACACCACCGAGTACCTGGCCAGCGCCCTGATCGACATGAAGCTGCACCTCGCGGGCGGCGTCGATATCGATCCGGACGCCTTCGAGCGTGACGAGCTGGCCAAGCTGAAGATGCCCAAGGAGATCGTCATGCGGCACCGCACGCCGCAGTTCGGTCACGTGTTCTCGGGCGACGGCTATTCGGCCGGCTACTACAGCTACCTGTGGGCCGACACCCTGACCGCCGACGTCGCCGAGGCCTTCCAGGAGGCGCCGGGCGGCTTCTACGACAAGCCCACCGGCCAGCGCCTGATCAAGACCATCATGTCGCGCGGCAACTCGGTCGACCCGGCCGAGCAGTTCCGCGCCTTCCGCGGCCGCGACGTGAAGATCGGGGCCCTGATGCGCGACCGCGGCTTCCCGGTTCCTCCGGGCGCGTGATCGGTCCGCTGACCTGAGCTGAAACGAGAGCGCCCCGCCTGGGAAACCAGGCGGGGCGTTTTTGCTAGATCCTCCCGCCCAGGAAGCCCTTCTCCCATAGGGAGAAGGAGGGGCCCGCGCCGCAGGCGTGGGAGGATGAGGGGTTACGCGGTCTGCCGTGCCTGCGCGATCGTGGGCAATTCATCGAGGGTGTAACCCCTCACCCTCCCGCCGCTACGCGGCGGGCCCCTCCCTCTCCCTATGGGAGAGGTGGACTTCAGGCCGCCCGCCTCGCCGCGCTCGCGCCCGTCCCGATCTTGAACCGGCTGATCAGGCGCGCCAGTTCGGCGGCCTCGTTCGACAGCGAGTGGCTGGCGGCGGTCGATTGCTCGACCATGGCGGCGTTCTGCTGGGTGGCCTGGTCCATCTGGTTCACCGCGACATTGACCTGGGCGAGGCCGGTGGCCTGTTCCTGGGCGCCGGCGGCGATCTCGGCGACGGTGTGGTTGATGTCCTGCACGCCGGCGGTGATGCGGCGCAGGGCCTCGCCGGTCTGGCCGACCAGGGCCACGCCCGTCTCGACCTGCTGGCCAGACGCGCCGATCAGGCTCTTGATCTCCTTGGCGGCCTCGGCCGAGCGCTGGGCGAGCGCCCGCACTTCCGAGGCCACGACCGCGAAGCCTTTACCCGCATCACCCGCCCGCGCCGCTTCCACGCCGGCGTTCAGAGCCAGCAGGTTGGTCTGGAAGGCGATTTCGTCGATCACCCCGATGATGTTGCCGATCTCGCGCGACGAGGCCTCGATCTGCGTCATGGCCGCCACCGCGCGCTCGACCACCTCGCCGCCGGCCTCGGCGTCCTTGCGGGCGGTGTCGACCGACTTGCGGGCACGGCCGGCGCCTTCGGCGGCCCGGCGCACCGTGGCGGTGATCTCGTCGAGGGCGGCGGCGGTCTCTTCCAGGCTGGCGGCCTGTTGTTCGGTGCGGCGCGACAGGTCGTCGGCCGCGTGGCTGATTTCGCCCGAGCCGGCGCGGATGCCGCCGACCGCGCCGCTGATCGTCGCCATGGTCTGCTGCAACTGGTCCATGGCGGCGTTGAAGTCGCTCTGCAGCTTGCGATAGGCGGGCGGGAAGGCCTGGTCGAGGCGCGCGGTCAGGTCGCCGGCCGCCAGCTGTTCCAGCGCCTGGCCGACCTGGGCGACGACGGCGGCCTGTTCGCGGGCGGCGGCCGCGCGATCGGCCTCGTTGGCGCCGCGTTCGATCTCGGCCTGGCGGCGATGCTCGGCGGCCTCGCCCTCGACGCGCAGCTTTTCGATGGCGGCGTCCTTGAAGGTCAGCACGGCCTGGGCCATCGACCCGATCTCGTCGCGACGGCCCAGGGCTGGCACGGCCACGGCGTTGTCGCCGCCGGCCAGACGGCGCATGGCGGTGGTCATGGCGTCGACCGGCGCGGCGATGCTGCGGGCCAGCAGCCAGCCCATCAGCACTGCGATGGCCACGGCTGCGGCGCCGCCCAGGGCCAGGGCCAGTCCGGCGGCGGTGAAGGCCTTGTCCTGGGCGGCGATGCGGACGGCCAGTTCGGCGCTCTCGGCGTCGTCTATAGCCTTCAGGGCCTTGCGGACATTGGTCAGGCGGCCGCTCTTGCCGACGCCGACCCGGGCCGTCTCCAGCTGGGTCGGATCCTTGGCGGTCGCGATCTGGGCCCGCGTCTCGGTGCGGAACACGGCCACGGCCTGGTCCAGTTGCGCCAGACGGGCTTTCTGGTCCTCACGGTCGGCGCCGTCGGTCAGGGTCTGCCGGGCCTCGTCGTACTTGGCCTGAAAGTCGTCGTACTTGGCGACGAAGGACGGATCGAGGCTCGCGACGAAGCCGCGCGCGGCGTTCTGCTGCTCGACCAGCTCGGCCGAGGCCTTCTCGACCGTCGCGCGATAGGCGTAGCTCTCGGCGTTCAGCGCGGTGACGCGCTGGATCGACGACAGGCCGTTCCAGGCCAGGGCCCCGGCGCCCGCCACCGCCGCCACCAGGACGGCGAAGGCGATGACCAGCTTGTGCGCCACCTTAAAGTTGCTGAGCATTCGAGAACTTCCCAGGATAGAATTGGGAAGAGTTTCGGATTTTCGGATTAATGGATGTTATTCATGACTGCGAAAATCGCCGCCGGCCCTTGTTTTCGACAGTTTCCCGGCGAGGAAGTCGTTCCAACATAGGGATAGACGCGTGGATGCGGCATCTCGCCGCATCGCTGGACTCGCCAAGGCGGAACCGGCGATATTCGTCCGTGTACAGAGTACTTGCGAATACCCTGAATGCGGTCGCCGTTTCGGGGAGTTTTCGTTCTATACGCGCAGGGCGAGAACTATGAGATAAGGAACGAGGCGTGGTCGCAACCGGGGGGCGGGGCCGCGCGTATTGCAAGCATGGCCGAGCTTTCGGCCGAGCAAGGACGTCCCGATGGAAGCCCCTCGTCCCCTGCCCATGATCCGCCCCATGCTGTGGCTGGCGGCGGCCGCCTTTACAGCCGGCTTCGGCGGCTATCTGCTGGTGGGCCTGGGCGCGCGGTAGGATCGCTCCCGTCCTTCCCGCCGTCGCGGCGGAAAGGACGGAGCGCCGAAAGACCTTACCGGCCGCCGGTCGAGCCGAAGCCGCCGGCGCCGCGATCGGTGTCGTCCAGGGCCGCCACCAGGTTCCAGGCCGCCTGCACGACGGGGGCGATCACCAGCTGGGCGATGCGGTCGCCGCGACGGATGACGAAATCCTCTTCGCCCAGGTTGGCCAGGATCACCTTCACTTCGCCGCGATAGTCGCTGTCGATGGTGCCGGGCGAGTTCAGGCAGGTGATCCCCGCCTTGGCCGCCAGACCCGAACGCGGCCGCACCTGCGCCTCGAAACCCTGCGGCACGGCGAAGGCCAGGCCCGTCGGCACCATGAAGCGGGCGCCGGGCTTCAGCGTCAGGGGCGCGTCCTCCTCGACGGCGGCGCGCAGGTCCATGCCGGCGGCGCCGACGGTCTCGTAGGCGGGCAGCGGCAGGCCGTGGGCGTGGGCGAGCTGGACGACGGGGATATGAGGCGTGGTGGTCATGTCAGGTCAGGGCTTCCGCGATGCGTTGGGCGATGGCCTGGGCGACGGCGTCCTTGGACGCGCGCTCCCAGCGTTCGGTGTGGTCCTTGGCGATCAGCAGGACCGCGTTCTCGGTACCGCCCATGACGCCCGGCTCGGTGACGTCGTTGGCGATGATCCAGTCGCAGCCCTTGCGCGCCAGCTTGGCCCGGCCGTGGGCCTCGACGTCGTCGGTCTCGGCCGCGAAGCCGACCACCAGTTTCGGGCGGTCGGGGCCGGTCGCGGCCAGGGTCGCCAGGATGTCGGGGTTCTCGACGAAGGTCAGGGCCGGCGGGCCGCCCTTGTCCTTCTTCAGCTTGGAGCCGAACACCTCGTCGACCCGCCAGTCGGCGACGGCGGCCACGAACACCCCGACGTCGGCCGGCAGCGCGGCCTGCGACGCGGCGAGCATCTCGCGGGCGCTCTCGACGTCGACGCGGGTGACGCCCGGCGGGGTGGCCAGGGCCACGGGGCCGCTGACCAGGGTGACGCGGGCGCCCAGCCTGGCCAGCGCCTCGGCGATGGCGTAGCCCTGGCGGCCGCTGGAGCGGTTGGTGACGCCGCGCACCGGATCGATGGCCTCGAACGTGGGACCGGCCGTCACCAGGGCGTGCTTGCCGGCCAACGGCCGCGCCGCCGAGCCCTGCAGCATCTTCACGATCGCCTCGAAGATTTCGGGCGGTTCGGCCAGGCGGCCGGGACCGAACTCGCCGCAGGCCATGGCGCCTTCGTCCGGACCGACGAAGGTCACGCCGTCGGCCTTCAGGGTCGCCACGTTGCGCTGTACGGCCGGGTGCAGCCACATGCGCACGTTCATGGCCGGGGCCATCAGCACGGGCTTGTCGGTGGCCAGCAGGGTGGTCGAGGCGAGATCCCCGGCCAGGCCGTTGGCGGCCTTGGCGATCAGGTCGGCGGTGGCGGGGGCGACCACCACCAGGTCGGCTGATCGCGACAGCTGGATGTGGCCCATCTCGGCCTCGTCGGTCAGCGAGAAGAGGTCGTCGTAGACCTTGTCCTCGCTGAGCGCGGCCAGCGACAGGGGTGTGACGAACTCGGCGCCCGCCTTGGTCAGGATCGGCCGCACGCCGACGCCGGCCTTGCGCAGCAGGCGGGGCAGCTCCAGGGCCTTGTAGGCCGCCACGCCGCCGCCGACGATCAGGAGCACGCGCTTGCCGCCCGGGATGTCGCTCACCTTGAAGGCCTCTCGTCCGCCGGTTCCCCTCCGCGCATAGAGCGCCTCGCGCCCGCAGGCAATCGGCGCGCGCGTCGGCGATGTGAAAGCTTAACGGTGGGGCTCGACTCGCGTTCTTTTTTCGTTCACTAATCGTTAAGGTGGTAAACAGCGAGGTGTGACGATCATGACGGGAGCGTGGCGTTTCGGACTTCTGGCCTTGCCGGCCCTGCTGCTGGCGGCCTGCGACGGCGGGGCATCGGCGGTGAAGGCCCCCAGGGGCGGCGAGACCGCCTCGGCCGAGGGCGTCAACAGCGGCGGCGGCGCACCGGCCGGGACGGAGGTCGCCGAGGCCTCCGCGGCGGCGCGGCAGGCGGCCGATCCGCGCGATGCGCCGGTGCGGTTGATCGCCGGCAAGCCGATGTGGGCGGCCAACCGCACCCGTTCGGCGGAAGAGAACGCCCAGCGCGGCTTCGAGCGGTTCGGCGAGGCCTTCGGGGCCCGCGACGTCGACGACTATGTGCGCAAGACCCACGCCTTCGTGGCCAGGCCGCCGGCCGGCGTCCAGACCCTGACCCGGTCGAACGGCGACACCCTGATCTACGACCCGGCCGGCAACGTCTTTGCGGTGGTCACCCGGGCCGGGGCGCCGCGCACCATGTTCAAGCCCGACGACGGCGCCGACTACTGGCGTCGCCAGAAGGAGGGCCAGAGCCGCCGCACCGTCGCGTCCGAGCGACGCGGGTCCGACCGGAACGGCTGATTTCGCGCGACAGGGGGAAGGCATGAAGGAGCAGCCGATACCGGACGCGGCGCTGCGCGATCCGACGGCCACCGAGCTGGCGCGGATCTGGGTGGCCGAGCATGGTCTGCACTGCGGCCTGTGCATCGGGATCTATGACGAGACGCCGATCGACGAGGCCAGGGCCTGGGGGATGATGCTGGCCGACCTGCTGCGCCATCTCGGTCGCGGCCTGTCGGACTATTATCGCCGCGATCCGGTCGAGGTGGTCGACGTTCTGCTGGAGGCCATGCGCGACGAGCTGGCCAGTCCCAGCTCGCCGATCCAGGGCGGCCTGACCTCGCGCGACGATGAGCCGGACGCCGGCCAGGTCAAGGCGCACTGAGGAAAACCAGGGGCGTCGCGAACGCGCGTGCGCCATGTCACAGTCGCGGGTTCTACCCGTGGCCAAGGGCGAAGGTTCGGTCGTGCCGGCGGCCGGATGGCCGGGCGCGGCCGGGGCTGGGCTCCGCCGTGTCCGGACGCCTGACACGAGGTGCGTCCCGGAAAGCGTGGGGAAGAGAAGGTTGGGGGCGATGCGGGTGATCGATCGACGAGGAATGCTTGGCCTGTTCGCCGCCGCGGGGGCGAGCGCCCTGACGTCCGGAGCGGGGGCTTCCGGAGCGGGAGCGCAGGGGTCGGGCCGCGCGGTTCTGGAACCGGCGCCGTCGAGGCCGGTCGGTTTTCCCAGGCCCGACCGCGAGGTGCGGCTGACGGTTCCGGGCGGGCGGGTCTATGCGCGGATCAACGGTGATCTCGACGCCGCCCTCAGCGGCGCGGGCCGGCCGCCGATCGTCATGGTGCACGGCGGGCCGGGCGGCACGCATTCGGGATTCCTCGACGCTCTGGCCCTGTCGGACGAGCGGGCGGTGATCCTCTACGACCAGCTCGACAGCGGGCTGTCCGACCATCCGATGGACCCGGCCAACTGGACGGTGGACCGCTTCGTTGACGAGTTGGAGGCGGTGCGCGAGGGACTGAAGATTCCGCGCTGGCACGTGCTGGGCCACAGCTGGGGCGGCACGGTCGCCCTGGAATACGGGGCGCGCCGCGCGCCGGCCCTGGCCAGCCTGATGCTGGCCAGCCCGCTGGTCTCGACCCGCAGCTGGATCGCAGACGCCAACCTGTTGCGCGGCGACCTGCCGCCCGTTGTGCAGGACCAGCTGACCCGCTGCGAGGCGCCGCCGCCGTCGCCGCTCGACAAGGCCTTCTCGGTGGCCTGCGACGCGGCGACGAACGCCTTCTACGGGGCCTTCCTGACCCGCGAGCCGCCGTCGCCGGCGCATCGCGCTTACCGCCCGGCCGGCGATCGGGGCTTCAACCCGGTGCTCTACAAGACGATGTGGGGCGCGACCGAGTTTTCGGCGACCGGCACGCTGAAGGCCTATGACGGCGAGCCCCTGCTCGACCGGCTGGACGGGCCGCGCACCCTGTTCATGGTCGGCCAGTACGACGAGGCCCGACCGGCGACGACCATCGCCTTCTCCCGTCGCGCCCGGGGATCGGAACTGGCGGTGGTGCCCGGCGCCGGCCACGCCACCTTCACCGATCGTCCGGAAGAGACGGTGGCCGTGCTGCGTCAGTGGCTGCGTCGGATGGACAGGAGGCCGTCGTAAGGCGAGCCATGGATCCGTAACGATCCGCGGTCGCAGAGGTCGGCGCTTATGCACCGTCGAGGTGCTGGTGGCGGTGCTGCTCCGGTGATCCTGCCGGCGCGGCGCGGCGCGCGGTGGGCGTCGGGCGGTCGCAGAGGGACGTCGCAGAGGGGCGTCGCCTACCGCCGCTTCTTCCGGGCTCCGGCGGCGGCGGCCTTCTTGCGGCTGCCCGGCTTGACCGCCTTGCCCTTGCCGGCCTTGCCCGAGCGGGCGCTGGCCTTGCCTTTTCCGCCGCCCTTCTTGGCGGCTGCGGCGCACTTGGCCTTGGCGGCTCTCAGCGCCTTGCCGGTCTTGCCTCGGGTCGAGCAGGGGGCGGCGCGGGCAGGGGCGGGCGAGGCCGTGCGGGTCGCGGCGGGGGCGACGCGAGGTGGCCAGATCACCGGGCCGCGCGCGGCGACGGCGTAGCCGGCCGGCAGCACAGGCGCGCCGGTGCGTTCGATGGCGACCGTGGCCGGCGCCGCGCCGTCCTCGGTCAGGCGGCCGCTCCAGGCGCCGTCGGGACCGGCGCTGAGCGCCAGTGTCGAGCCGACGCCGGGGCGGGCCATGAACCGCACGGCCGCGCCGCCGTCATAGGTGCGCTCGATGCTGTCGATCAGGCCGGTAGAGCCCACCGCGCCGGGGCGCCGCAGATCGCGCCAGGCGCCCTCGACCGGGCCGTAGCCGCCAGCCGGGTCGGCGATCTGCAGCGAATAGAGGGCCGACCCGTCGGCGCCGCGCAACACCCAGCCGCCGTCGAGCGGTCCCTGCAGGCCTTGGGCGGCGGCGATCGAGCCCTTCACTCGCAGCTCATAGGCCTGTTCGACGCTCATCGCCCCGCCCGCCGGGGCCGGCGCGGCGGTCTCGGGGGCCGGGATGGGCAGGATGGTCGGCTTATGGCGGGGGGCGGGCGCGGCCGGCGCCTCGTCCTCCTCGTCGGTGGTCTGGGGACCGCTGGCGGCGATCAGGTCGGCCAGGGGATCGGTCGCGGCCGGCGGCGCGGCGACCTGCGGCACGGCGGAGGCGGGGGGCGTCGACTGCACCGCCGCCGGCGGCGCGGCCACCAGCGGGAGCGCTGCTTCTTGCGCCGGCTGGGCCGGCGGATTGGTCGTCACCACCTCCGAGGCCGGCGCCTGGGCGAGGGCGCTGGCCGGAAACGACAGCAGGGCGGACAGGGAGACGGCGAGAAGACGACGCATGGGGGTCCTTATCAGCCCGCCGTCTTCGCGGCGATGGCCTCGGAAACGGCGACCAGCCGCTCGGCCTGAACCAGGTGCAGGCGCTCGGCCATCTTGCCGTCCACCCGCAGGGCGCCCTTGCCGGCGTTCTCCGGCGCGGCGAAGGCGGCGATCACCGCCCGGCTCCAGGCGATCTCGTCGTCGCCGGGCGAGAACACCCGATTGCAGATGGGAAGGTGCTTGGGATGGATCAGGGTCTTGCCGTCGAAGCCGAAGTCGACCGCCTGTCCGCAGACGGCTTCCAGCGCCGCGAGGTCCTCGATGTCATTGTGGACGCCGTCGAGGATCGACAGGCCGTGGCCGCGCGCGGCGGCGACCGCCAGCGACAGGATCGGCAGGAAGGCCTCGCGGCCCGGGGTCTGCCGCGAGCGCATCTCCTTGGCCAGGTCGTTGACGCCCATCACCCAGGCCGACAGGCGGGTCGTTCTGGCCGCCTCGCCGATCTCCCACAGGTGGAAGGCGGCCTTGGCGGTCTCGATCATCGTCCACAGGCGGGTGTGGATCGGCGCGGCGTGCAGGGCTGCGTCATAGGCGTGGACGTCGGCGGCGTCGTTGACCTTGGGGACCAGCACCGCGTCGGGACCGGCCTCGGCGGCGGCCCTCAGGTCGTCGGCGCCCCAGGGGGTGTCGAGGCCGTTGGTGCGGATGACGATCTCGCGCGGGCCGAAGCCCCCGGCCTTCACCGCCGCCACGGCGGCTTCGCGGGCGGCCAGTTTCATCTCCGGCGCCACGGCGTCCTCGAGGTCGAGGATGATCACGTCGGCGTCGAGCGTGCGGGCCTTCTCCACCGCCTTGGCGTTGGAGGCGGGCATGTAGAGGGCGCTGCGGCGCGGCCGGGCGAGGTCGGTCATGGCGGGATCATCCTGGCAGGGACACCGCGAGTGTAAAGCACCTGCCGCGAGGGCCGGGAAGCGGAGATATCGCGACAGGCGAAGCCATGGCGGGAAAGGGGAAAACGGGGTTAAGCTGAGACCATGACCACGCGACCCGCCCCCACGCGCTACGACGAGACGGCCCGCAACGTGCTGGGCGGCGAACTGGTCCCCTGCTCGCTGGATCCGGTGACCGGCTTCTACCGCAACGGCTGCTGCGAGACGGGGCCGCACGACCTTGGCCTGCACACCGTCTGCGCGGTGATGACCGAGGAGTTCCTGGCCTTCTCCAAGTCCACCGGCAACGACCTGTCGACCCCGCGTCCGGAGTTCGCCTTCCGGGGGCTGAAGCCCGGCGATCGCTGGTGCCTGTGCGCCGGCCGCTGGCGCGAGGCGCTGGACGCCGGCATGGCGCCGCAGGTGATCCTCGAGGCCACCCACGAGGAGACCCTGGCGATCGTGACGCTGGGCGTCCTGAAGGACCACGCCGCGGTTTGATCGAGACCCCGGAAGCGTTCGTCCGGCTGCGCACCAGCCAGGATCCCGCCGAATACGGTCGCGCCGCCCATGACGAGGCGCCCATCGAAGTGTGGATGGCGGTGATCGCCGGCTGGCCGGACATGCGCGAATGGGTGGCGCACAACAAGACCGTCCCGCTGGAGGTGCTGCGGGTCCTGGCCGCCGATCCCGGCTGTCGGGTGCGGCGCGCCGTGGCCGTCAAGCGCAAGCTCGACCGCGACCTGTTCGAACGGCTGGCCGGGGATCCCGACGAAGGCGTGCTGCGGGCCCTGGCTCACAACGCCAAGGTTCCGGCCGACATCCGCGCGGTCGTGGCGGCGCGTCTTGGAGAACTCGCCGGCGCGAGGCTAGATTGACCAGGTTCGCGGCCGGATCCTGGACCGCCGCGGATCAAGGGCGCTCGATGATCGGTTACGAACGCAGGCTGCTGGTGCTGGTGGGGCTGATCGCGCTGGCCTTCCTGCCGTTGCTGGCCGCGTCGCTGTTCTTCCTGGCCCGCTTCTCGGTCGCCCAGGACAGGCTGGAGGCCGTCTACACCCGCACCGTGATCCTCGCCCACGACCTGCGCAGCGAGAAGATGCGGCAGAATTCTCTGGTGCCGGTGATCGTCATCAACGGCGAGAAGGGGCTGCTGGCCGAGCTGGAGCGGTCCAACCGGCGCTTCGACGCCATCGTCGGCGATCTGAAGGCCCTGGCGCGCGACGACGAGACGCGCGCCGCCCTGGACGCGGTGGCGGCCCTGCAGCGCCGCCTTCTGGTGCTGCAGAGGGCCGGCGTCGCCCAGCGCCTGGACGGCGGCACGATGAGCGGCGCCAACGCCTATTTCCAGAAGAACGCCGGGCCGCTGACCAGCAGCATCGATGCGGCCATCGACAAATTCACCGATCGGGCGGCCGCCCGTTACCAGGTCGAGCGGACGCGCAACCAGACCGTGGTGCGCGGGGTGTTCGGGGTGCTGACCCTGGCCTCGATCTGCGCCTTCGTGTTCTGCGCCTTCCTGGGTCGGCTGCTGCTGCGGCTGGTCGAGCAGAAGCGGACCTACGACCAGGTCGCCGCGCGGCTGGCCGAGCGCGAGAAGGCGATCTCGCTGGCCCGCAAGGAGGCGGTCGAGGTGGTGGCCCATGACCTCAACAACCCGATCACCACCATCCTGTTCGCCAGCGAGAATCTGCTGGCCCAGCCGGGCGTTGATGGGCTGCCCAAGGTGCGGTCGGGCGTCGAGGCCATCCTGCTGGCCACCGAGACCATGCGGCGGCTGATCCGCAATATCCTCGACCATTCCAAGATCGAAGCCGGCGGCCTGGTGCTGGCCAGGGAGACGGTCGACCTGCGCCGGCTGCTGGCCGACATCGCCGACCAGTTCGCCCTGTCGGCCGCCCGCAAGGGCCTGGACTTCGCCTATGTGCCCGACACGGCCGAGCCGGTGCTCGAAGCCGACGGCGGCCGCATCGGCCAGGTGGTGGCCAACCTGCTGTCGAACGCCATCAAGTTCACGGAGCCGGGCGGGAGGGTGTCGCTGTCCAGCCGGGTCGAGGGCGAGGCGGTGGTGGTCGAGGTGCGCGACACCGGCTGGGGCATGAGCCCCGAGCAGGCGGCCCGGGTGTTCGAGCGTAACTGGCAGGGCGAAGCGGCCGCCCCCCACGGCAACGGCCTGGGCCTGGCGATCAGCAAGGCCATCGTCGAGGCCCATGGCGGCAGGCTGGGCGTCGACAGCCGGCCTGGCCAAGGTTCGGCTTTCAGCGTGGTGCTGCCGCTGGCGGCCTGAGGGCGACGCGGCTCAGCGCGTCTTGCGAAGCGCCAGGACGTGATCGGAAGGGCCGGCGATGCGCACCTCGCCGGCGATGTCGACCGCGGCTCCGCCCTCGCCGGCGACGTGCGAGCCGGAGAACTTCACCATCAGGCCCTCGCCCCCGCAGGACGGCCTTTCGAAGGCCAGCCGCAGCACCTCGCGGCCGGGCCAGCGGCGGGCAACCTCGTCGTCGATCAGCCGGGCGACGTCCAGGGCGCTGTCGGGCTGGGCGAACAGCACCCTGGCCTGGTCCTGCACCACGCCCTCGCCCCGGAACCAGACGCGGCCGCCGCAGGTCTCGGACTGCCAGCCGTGACAGACGCCGTCCATGACCATCGCGGGATGGTCGACGGACCGGCCGGCACGAATGACGGCACAGGAGCCGTCGACCTCCTGCTCTATGCGGATGTTGGTCCAGTCCTCCAGCGGCTCCGGGCCGGAGGCCGGGGCGGCGAGGAGGGCGAAGGCGATGAGCAGCGGGGCGATGGCCATGGCCAAGGTTGCGCCGCGCGCTATGGGCCCGCAACGGGAGAGTCGTGGTCGATCTCGCCGTGCAGCCAGGCGCGGAAGGCGGCCATGGCCGCGCCGTCGGGGCGCGAATGCAGTCGGGTCAGCCAGTAGCGGCCGGTGACCACCTCGGCGGCGAAGGGGCGCACCAGCCGTTCGGCCGACAGATCGGGCCCGAACAGGGCGGCGGGGGCGAGCGCCACGCCCTGGCCGGCGACGGCGGCGGCGACCATCAGCACCGAGTTGTCGAACATCGGCCCGCGCAGCGGCTGCGGCTCGGCCCCGGCGGCGGCGAACCAGCGGGTCCATTCATCGGCGCGGTAGGAACGCAGCAGGGTCTCGCGGGAAAGGTCGGCGGGGCCGGCCAGTCGCTGGGCGATGGCCGGGGCGCAGAGGGGCGTCAGCGGCGCGGTCAGGATCGGTTCGGCATGCACGCCGTGCCACGCCCCGTCGCCGAAGCGGATGGCCAGGTCCAGCCCCTCCCCGGCCAGGTCCACGCGGTTGTTGTTGGTCATCACCCGCAGGTCGACCTGCGGGCAGGCGCGGCGGAAGGCGTCGAGGCGCGGCAACAGCCAGCCGGCGGCGAACGAGCCGACCACCCCCAGGGTCAGCACCTCGCGCAGGCGGCCGTCGCTGTAGCGGTCGAGCACCGCGCCGATGCGGTCGAAGGCGTCGACCAGCACCGGAACCAGGGCCTGACCCTCGTCGGTGAGGGCCAGGCCCCGGGGCAGGCGACGGAACAGGGAAACGCCCAGGCGGGCCTCCAACTGCGCGACCTGATGGCTGACCGCGCCCTGGCTGACGCACAGTTCGGCGGCGGCGCGGGTGAAGTTCAGATGGCGGGCGGCGGCCTCGAAGGCGCGCAGGGCGTTGAGGGGAAGCTGGGCGCGATCCATGGCCAAGGCATGAACCAGGCTCATGGCTCCGTCCAGATATGATGCTTTGTCGGCGTCGCTTTCGCCCGGCAGGTTCGCCGCGCCAACCAATGGGGAGAGCGGCATGAAGACGAGATGGATCGCCGGGCTGGGCATGGCCGCAAGCACGCTGTTCATGGCGGGAGCGGCTGCGGCGCACGACCCGCTGCTGGCCCCGATCGAGCCGGAGTACGCCGCCCGCTGGCTGAAGCCCGAAGCGCCGATCAAGGTCTACGGCAATAGCTACGTTGTGGGCTTCGGCGGGCTGGGCGTGGGCCTGATCAAGACCAGCCAGGGCCTGATCCTGATCGACGCCGCCCTGCCCCAGGCCGTGCCGGCCATCGAGGCCAACATCAAGGCGCTGGGCTTCAAGGTCTCGGACATCAAGCTGATCCTCAGCACCGAGCCGCATTACGATCACGCCGGCGGTCTGGCCGCCCTGGCCCGCGACAGCGGCGCGACGGTGGCGGCCAGCGTCCCGGCGGCCGAGGCGCTGCGGCATGGACGGCCCGGCGCCGACGATCCGCAGCTGGGCGACCTCGTCCCCTTCCCGGCGGTGACCAGGCTGCGGGCGGTCAAGGACGGCGAGGTGATCCGGCTGGGCGACGTGGCGGTGACCGCCCGCGCCACGCCGGGCCACACGGCCGGCAGCATGAGCTGGACCTGGACCTCGTGCGAGCGGCGCGACTGCAAGGCGGTGGTGTTCGGCTCCAGCCTCAATCCGGTGTCGTCGGACGGCTACCGGTTCTCCGACCCGAAGAACGCCGGGGTCGTGGCGAGCTTTCGCCGGAGCTTCGCGGTGGTGCGCGGCCTGAAATGCGACGTGCTGATCAGCGCCCATCCCGACCAGTCCGGCGGCGACGAGCGGCTGGCGCGGGCCAGGCGCGGCGACAAGCCGAACCCCTTCGTCGATCCTGGCGCCTGCCGCGCCTATGCCGACCGCTACGCCGCGCGACTGGAGGCGCGGCTGGCCAAGGAACGGGCGGAACGCTAGGCCAGCGGCTTGAGTTCGCCCAGCACCGTGGGGATCAGCTCCGACACCGTCGGGTGGATCGGTACGGTGCGCTGCAGGACCGTATAGGGCGCCTTGGCGTACATGACGTCGAGGATGCCGTGGATGGCCTCGTCGCCGGAGGTTCCGAGGATCGCGGCGCCGAGGATCTGTTTGGTCTCGGCGTCGACCAGCACCTTCATGAAGCCCTTGGTCTCGCCCTTCTCGATGGCGCGGCCGACGCGGGTCATGGGGCGGGTTGCGACCAGGGCCGGGCGGCCTTGGCTGCGGACCTCGGCCTCGGTCATCCCCACCCGGCCCAGCGGCGGGTCGGTGTAGAGGGCGTAGGCGGTCAGGCGGTCGGTGACCTTGCGGGGGTCCCCATGGGCTTCTGGGTCCAGCAGGTTGGCGGCGATGATCTCGAAGTCGTTGTAGGCGGTGTGGGTGAAGGCCCCGCGCCCGTTGCAGTCGCCCATGGCCCAGATCGACGGGACGTTGGTGCGCAAGGCGTCGTCGACGGTGACGTAGCCGCGCTTGTCGACGGCCACCCCGGCGGCGTCGAGGCCCAGGTCGTCGGTGTTGGGCTTGCGGCCGACGGCCAGCAGAGTGTGCGAGCCCTTCACGGCGGGTTCGCCTTCCGTGCAGGAGACGTGGACGCAGACGCCCTCGTCGCCCCCTTCAGTCTTGCAGGGCGAGAAGCTGATGCACTCGGCGTTGAGGCGAACCGCGATCCCCTCGGCCTCCAGGATCTCGCGCACGGCGTCGGACACTTCCGGATCTTCGCGGCCGATCAGGCGCGGACCCATCTCGACCACGGTCACGCGGGCGCCGAAGCGCCGGTACATCTGGGCGAACTCCAGCCCGATATAGCTGCCGCCGACGATGACCAGATGCTCGGGCAGGACGTCCAGCTGCATCATGCCGGTGTTGGTGAGATATGAGATGTCGCCGATCCCGGGCATGTCGGGCGCATTGGCCCGGCCGCCGACATTGAGGAATATCTTCGGGGCCTCCAGCACCTGGCCGTCGACCTCGACGGTGGTGGGCGAGGTCAGGCGGGCGTGGCCTTCGAAGACCGTCAGGCCCTTCATGCCCTTCAGCCATGTCTCGACATTGCCGCGGGCGTTGCGGACGACGGTCTGCTGGCGTTCCTTGACGGCCTTCATGTCGACGCCGACCTCGCCTTGCAGCGCCACGCCGTAGTCGGCGGCGCGGCGGGCCAGGTGCGCGGCGTATGCGCTGGCCACCAGGGTCTTGGTCGGCATGCAGCCGGTATTGACGCAGGTGCCGCCGAACAGCTTGCGCTCGACCAGGGCCACCTTCCATCCGGCGGCGGTCAGGCGGCCGGCGAGGGAAGGCCCGGCCTGGCCGGCTCCGATGATGATGGCGTCGAAAGTCATGCTCACGAAACCGCCGAGACGATCAGATAGGCGCCGCCAAGGGCGATCACGTCTTCGACAAGGGCCGCGGGCGTATCGCGCTTGAAGGCCTTGGCCAGCCGGCCGCGCAGCTCGGCGCCGCCCAGGGTGCCGATCACCGCGCCGACGACGCCAAGGATCGCGCCGACGATCCACGAGCCGCCGGCGAAACCGATGGCCGCGCCGGAAAAGCCGCCGGCGACGATCCGCGCGCCAAACTGCGGCGGAACCTTGCGGCTGGGGGTGAAGGGCAGCTGGTCGGTGACCAGCTCGACCGCCGCCAGACCCGTGAAGATCCAGGTGGCGATGTTGCCGCCCAGCCAGGCCAGCGGCGTGCCGGCCAGCGGGATCCAGCCCAGGTGCGCGCCCCAGACGACGGCGGCGGGGGCGGTCATGGCGCGCAGGCCGGCGATCACGCCGATCAGCAGGGCGAGGACGTAGAGGGTCATGCGTGAACTCCCGAGCGTCGCCGCGATCAGGCGCGCTCCGGGAGCAAAGCGCAAGCGCCGGGCGTCGGCTTGGATGTTCCGGCTGCGGTTCGCCCGATCAGGCCTTCAGCCCGTACTCCCGCTCCAGGCGGTAGACCGAGCCTTCCTTGGTCTGCCAGCTGGAATAGAGGCCGAAGCGGTCGACGTGGAACGGCGGCGAATGCAGCAGGTTGTGGCGCTGGATCCAGGCGCCGACCTCGGGTACGGCCGGGCGCTTCAGATAGGCCAGGGTGACGTGGGGCAGGTAGGTGCGGGTCTCGGGCTTCAGCTCGGCCTTGTGGGCGGCGCTCTCGTTGGCCTTCCGCAGGCGGCGCAGCAGCGGCTGGTCCTCGACCCCGGCCCAGACGGCGTGGATGTCGGCGCCTTCGCCGAAATGGCCCGCGCCCTTGAGCTCCAGGTCGAAGGCCGGAGCCTCGATCTCGGCCAGGGCCTCGTCGAGATCGGCGGCGACGGGCTCGGCCACGTCGCCGATGAAGCGCAGGGTGATGTGGAAGGCCTCGAGCGGCCGCCAGCGGGCGCCTTCGATGCCGGATTGCCGGGCTTGCAGCGGCGCGCCGATCTCCGGAGGAATGGCGATCGCGGTGAACAGACGGATCATGCCGACAACCTAGACGCCTTCCCGCGCCAGCTCAAAGCCTAGGAGGTCAAAGCCTCTGGTCGGCGGCGAGCGTTCCGGCCGGATCGGCGACGGCGTCGGCGCGCTCCTTCTCCGACTTCGGGGTCGAGACCAGCGGCTTGGCGACGGCCAGGGCCCGGCGGTAGGCCTCCGTCAGGGCCGCGTCGGGCGCGGGGGCGACATCGGGGATCACGCCGACCCCTTCCCAGCCCGCGCCGGTCAGGGGATGCACTACCTGGCCGTTGGGCACGAACACCGAGAGGCCGAAGCCCAGCGGCGGCGAGGGGCGGTTGGCGGGGTTGCCGCCGCCCCGGGTCTTTTCGCCCACCAGCACGGCGCGGCCGTTGGCCTTTAGGCTGTAGGCGAAGGCCTCGGCCGCCGAGAAGGTGCGGGCGGCGGTCAGCACGAACACCGGCCTGTCGGCGTAGAGCGGCTCGCCCGGGCCTTGGCGAACCCTGCGCTGGTCGACCTCGACGAGGCCGTGGCCTTGCGTCCAGCGGATGGTCTCCAGCACCAGCGGCGTCTTCGACAGGTGGCCCAGCAGCCGCTCGTCGGCCGCGCCGCCGCCGCCGGTATTCTCGCGCAGGTCGATGACCAGGGCGTCGGTGTCCTTCAGCAGGCCCAGCGCGGCGTCGATCATCGCCGCGCCAGCGTCGCTCTGTTCGAAATAGCGCAGCTTCAGATAGCCGATGTTGGCCGGCAGGCGGCGGGCGGCCATCAGCCCGTAGGCCAGCCGCTGGTCGAGCAGGGCCTGCTCGGCGTCGGTGAGGACGGACGCCTGGGCGCTGGCGGTGGTCACCGAGACCTTCAGGTGCAGGTCGCCCGAGACGCCGACGGTGATGGCGCTCAGGGCCTCGGCCAGCTTGGCGCGGTCGTGGATGGCGGTGAGCTGGGCGCGGCGGGCGTGCAGGGCCTCCTGCACGGCGCGGGCCTTTTGCCGGTCGAAATAGCCGTCGAGGCTGCGGATCAGGGTTTCGACGACCTGGCGTGACTGGGCCAGGGACAGGGTCTCGCCGTCGGCGGCGAAAGCGGGGGCCGCGACCAGCAGGGCGATGGCGGCGGTGGCGGCGAGCAGGCGGCGCATGGGGTCCCTCGTAGGCGGCGACCATGGGCCACGGGACGCGGACCGGAGGCCAGTTAAGCTTGTGTCATGAGAGCCGTGCCGCCTCTTGGTGGTGCTTGCCGACCCATCATATTGTCTGACAAATAGCGCCGCTCAGGAGGATCGGCGTGAACGCCGACGGTGCGGGAGGCAGGCGATGACGGGACCCTCGATGGATCGGCGCGGAGTGCTGCTGGCGGGATTGGGCGGCGGCATGGCGGCCGCCTCGGGCGTCGCGGCCGCGCCGGCGGGCGGCAAGGCGTTGCTGGCCCGGCGTCCTCCGATGGGCTGGAACAGCTGGAACAGCTTCGCCACCACGATCAACGAGGCCCAGGCGCTTGAGACCGCCCGGATCATGGCCGCCAGGCTGCTGCCGTTCGGTTACGACGTCTTCACGGTGGACATCCAGTGGTACGAGCCGGCGGCCGTCGGCTACGACTACAACCGCGCGCCCGAGCCGGCGATGGACGGCCATGGCCGCCTCGTTCCAGCCCCCAACCGCTTTCCCTCCAGCGCCGGCGGCCTGGGCTTCAAGCCGCTGGCCGACCAGGTCCATGCGCTGGGCCTGAAATTCGGGGTGCACCTGATGCGCGGCGTTCCGCGCGCGGCGGTGAAGGCGAACCTGCCGGTGCTGGGAACCGGCGTCCGCGCCGCCGACGTCGCCGATACGTCGAGCGTCTGTTCGTGGAATCCCGACATGTACGGGGTCGACATGCGCAAGCCCGGCGCCCAGGCCTATTACGACAGCGTCTTCCGGCTGTTCGCGCAGTGGGGCGTCGACTTCGTGAAGATGGACGACATGAGCCGGCCCTACGACGCCCATGCGGCCGAGATCGAGGCGGCGCACAAGGCGATCCAGGCTTCGGGGCGGCCGATGATCCTCAGCCTGTCGCCCGGCGAGACGCCCGTGCCGCGCGCCGAGCACGTGCGAAACTACGCCCAGATGTGGCGCATCTCCGACGACTTCTGGGACGAGTGGGCGATGCTGGAGGCCCAGTTCACGAGGCTGGAGAACTGGAACGCCTTCCGCGCCCCGGGCGCCTGGCCCGACGCCGACATGCTGCCGCTAGGCCGGTTGGCGCTGGGCAAGCGCGACAGCAAGTTCACGCCCGACGAGCAACGCACCCTGATGACCCTGTGGTCGATCGCCCGCTCGCCGCTGATCATGGGCGGCGACCTGCGCCACCTGGACGAGGCGACCCTGGCGCTGCTGACCAATCGGCAGGTTCTGGCGGTCAACCAGGCCAGCACGGCCAACCAGCCGCACTTCGTCGAGGACGGCGCCCGGATCTGGTCGGCGCGGCCGGAGAGGCGCCCGGGCGAGCGTTACCTGGCGCTGTTCAACACGACCGGAAAGCCGAAGACGGTGGGGATAGCCTTGCGCGAACTGGGCCTGGAGGGCGGCGTGTCGGCGCATGACCTGTGGACTGGCGAGGCGCTGGGACGGGTGAGCGGCCGCGTGGAGCGGACCTTGCCGCCGCACGGCTCGGCGCTGCTGCGGTTGAGGAACTAGCGTCCTTCTCCCTGGAGGGAGAAGGTGGCGCGAAGCGCCGGATGAGGGGTTAGGGACTGAAGACGGCGTGCCGGCACGCCGGTTGGCGGCGTAACCACTCACCCTCCCACCGCTGCGCGGCGGGCCCTCCCTCTCCCTATGGGAGAGGCTTAATCTTCCGCGTCCTCGTCGGACTGCGGGCCTTCGGGTTCGCCGACCAGGTTCGGCGGGTCGGCCAGGACGAGGCGTTCGGCTAGCTTCACTTCCGGCGCGGCGGCGCGGGTGAAGGGCAGGTACCAGGTCTGGCCGCCGAGCGGCGGAATGATCTCGAGCAGGTCGCCGGCGCCGAAGTCCTGGACGCTCTTGATCTTGCCCAGGTCCTCGCCGCTGGCGATGTGGCGCACGGCCATGCCGATCAGGTCGGTCAGGTAGAATTCGTCTTCGTCGGGCTCGGGCAGGGCCGAGCGGGGGACGTAGAGCTTGAGGCCGCGCAGGGCGTCGGCGGCTTCCTTGGTCGCGATCTCGGCGCAGCGGCAGATCAAACCGTCTTTGACCGCTCTTGCCTGCGAGATCGACAGGGCGGTCGAACCGTCCTGGCGCAGGAGCCGCTTGAAGCCCTTCAGGGCCAGCGGCTCTTCGGTATAGGTGGAGATCCGCACCTCGCCGCGCACGCCGAAGCCGCCGGCCACGCGGCCGACCAGGATCATCGGGTCATCGGGAGAAATCGGCATCGACAGAAGGCTTTCCGGACCAGGCCGGGGTCGTTGGTGAAGCGAAACCCTCGCCCTTCGACGGGCTCAGGGTGAGGGTTTCTACTGCTTCGGCCTGTGACATGGTCCTTATCCCGAGCTTGTCGAAGGACGAGGACCACGTACAGTTCGGGAAGGGATTAGCCTTCCGAAGCTTCTTCGGCGGGGGCTTCGGCCGGAGCTTCTTCAGCCGGGGCTTCTTCGGCAGCCGGAGCAGCAGCGGCTTCGGCGGCAGCCGCGGCGGCGGCTTCAGCAGCGGCCTTGGCGTCTTCCTTGGCTTGGGCTTCGGCGGCCAGACGCTCTTCTTCGCGCTGGGCGCGCTCGGCGGTGCGTTCCTTGGCCTTCTTGCCCGGCTCGGCCTTCTGCGGGTTGTTGCCGGCGGTCCAGGCGCCGACGCCTTGGGCGGCCAGGAAGCGGGCGACGCGGTCGGTCGGCTGGGCGCCCTTCTTGAGCCACTCCTGGATCGACTCCAGCTTCAGGGTGACGCGCGCCGGGTCATCCTTCTTGAGCAGCGGGTTGTAGGTGCCGACCTTCTCGATGAAACGGCCATCGCGCGGCGAGTGGCTGTCGGCGATGACGATCGAGTAGTACGGACGCTTCTTGGCGCCGCCACGGGCGAGACGGATCTTCAGCATTGTCGTAAGTCCTTGGGTCTAAAGTCTATTTTTTCTTGAACGGATTGAAGCCGGGCGGCAGGCCGCCCAGGCCGGAGAGCGGGTTGGCCCCGCCCCCGAGGCCCGGCAGACCGGGCAGCCCCGAAAGGCCTTGGCCTTCCGTCGCGTTGGGATCGCCGGCGGGCATCTTGCCGCCGCCGAGGGATTTCAAACGAGCCATGTCGCCGCCGCCGAGCATGCCGGCCATGCGGGCCAGGCCCTTGCCGCCGTCCTTGCTCATCGACTTGAACATGTCGGCCATCTGGCGGTGCTGCTTGAGCAGGCGATTGACCTCGGCCACGTCGACGCCCGAACCGGCGGCGATGCGGCGCTTGCGCGAGGCGGCCAGGATGTCGGGCTTCTTGCGCTCTTCCTTGGTCATCGAGCTGATGATCGCCTGCTGGCGGCGGAAGATGCTGTCGTCGATGCCGCTTTCGGCGATCTGCTTCTTGACCTTCTGGACGCCCGGCAGGAGGCCCATGATGCCTTCCATGCCGCCCATCTTCTGCATCTGCGACAGCTGGGACGACAGGTCGTCGAGGTCGAACTTGCCCTTGGCCAGCTTGCGGGCCATGCGCTCGGCTTCGGCCGCGTCGAGATCGGCGGCGGCCTTCTCGACCAGGGCCACGACGTCGCCCTGGCCCAGGATGCGGCCGGCGACGCGGCGGGCGTCGAAGACGTCGAGCTGGTCGATCTTTTCGCCGGCGCCGAGGAACTTGATCGGCAGGCCGGTGACGTGGCGCATCGACAGCGCGGCGCCGCCGCGGCCGTCGCCGTCGGCGCGGGTCAGGATCAGGCCGGTCAGCGGCAGGCGTTCGTGGAACGCCTTGGCCGTGCGCACGGCGTCCTGGCCGGTCAGGCTGTCGGCGACGAGGATCGTCTCGGACGGATTGGCGATGCGGGCGATTTCCGCCGCTTCGCTCATCATCGCCTCGTCCAGCGTCGTGCGGCCGGCGGTGTCGAGGATCAGGACGTCGTAGCCGCTGAGCTTGGCGGCGGTCAGGGCGCGCTTGGCGATGTCCGGGGCGCTCTGGCCGGCGACGATCGGCAGGCTCTCGACGCCGACCTGCTTGGCCAGGGTCGCCAGCTGCTCCATGGCCGCCGGACGGCGGGTGTCGAGCGAGGCGACCAGCACCTTCTTGCGCTCGGTCTTGGACAGGCGCAGCGCCAGCTTGCCGGTGGTGGTGGTCTTGCCCGAGCCCTGCAGGCCGGCCATCAGGATGATGGTCGGCGGGTTCAGGGCCAGGTTCAGGCCGGTGGGGACGTCGCCGCCCAGCATCTCGACAAGGCCGTCATAGACGATCTTGACCACCTGGTCGGCCGGCTTGACCGAGCGGATGACGGACTCGCCCTCGGCCTTTTCCTTGGCCTTGGAGATGAAGTCCTTGACGACCGGCAGGGCGACGTCGGCTTCCAGCAGGGCGACGCGGACTTCGCGCAGCGCCTCGTCGATGTCCTTTTCGGACAGCACGCCGCGACCGCCGAGGCGGTCGAAGACGCCTGAAAGTCGCTCTGTAAGGCCGTCGAACATGCGAAACCCTGGGTAAGAACCAAAGCTCCAAACGCGATCAGCCCCCGTGGACGATCACGTCGACGGGGGTCCTCGCCGTCCTCGTCCGCATGGTGTCCCGGGCTACCGGGGCGGGGTCGTGACGGTGGAGGCGCTGCTGATAAAGCGCCGGAAGTGGGCGCTTATGCGGGAGCGCTGTGGAAAATGCAAGGATTTCGAGTCGGTTGGGTCGGGTTCGTCGAGGGGCGGGCGCCGGCACGAAGCCCTTTGCCTTTCCGCGTTCGGAGGATTAAGGGCTT
Organism: Caulobacter vibrioides; assembly: GCA_001449105.1. GTDB lineage: Bacteria > Pseudomonadota > Alphaproteobacteria > Caulobacterales > Caulobacteraceae > Caulobacter > Caulobacter vibrioides_C. The sequence continues at coordinate 121,597 of LNIY01000117.1, forward strand.
CATCGAACGCGTTCGACGGGATGCGGTCAGGGATTGGGGTCCCGTTTCGTCTGGTCTGCTCGCAAGGACTCCATGTCGACCAAGCTCCTGTCCGCCGCCGTGGCGGCTCTCGCCCTGCTGCCCGCCGCCGCCCTGGCTCAAGCCCTGCCCTACAAGGACATCGAAGCGCCCTCGACCTGGGAGGTCGATGTCGGCGGCGGTCCCGTCTACGGCTTCAGCCCCGGCGGCAAGGACCCGCACAAGACCAACTTCACCTTCTGGGGCAGCGCCCACTGGAAGGGCAAGGTCTACGCCAACGGCCTGGACGGCCTGGGCTACAACGTCATCAACGACGAGACCCTTCACGTCGGCGCCCAGCTGCGCCCGCGCTGGGGCGGCCCGGACGATACCGACAGCGGCATCGAGAGCCCCGACACCGGCGCGGACCTGGCGCTCTACGCCTACAAGCGCACCTGGAAGGACTTCGTGGTCGGCGGCCGCATCGGCCGTGACGTCACCGGCGTCTCCGACGGCTGGGACTTCTGGGGCTCGGTGTCGCGCCAGGACGTGACCCCGGTGGGCCTGCTGCAGTCGATGGTCTATGCCCGCGGCGGCGACAAGAACACCAACCGCACCTTCTACGGCGTCGACGCCAAGGACGTGGCGGCCGTACCGAGCCTGACGCAGTACGACCCCAAGGGCGGCCTGAACCAGGTGGGCGTGGCCTTCCTGATGATGACCCCGATCGGCGACAAGTACGCGGTCGGCACCTTCGCCAACTACGAGCGCATCCTGGGCGAGGCCGCCGACAGCCCGCTGATCGAGCGCTACGGCCAGCAGGACGAATACCGCGGCGGCCTGATCGTCGTGCGCCGGTTCATCGGGCGGTAGGGGCCCCTACTCTCCCAAAGCTCGTCATCCCGGAAGCCGCGCAGCGGCTATCCGGGACCCAGGGGACTGGGCTCCGCGGTCAGATCAAACGCCCTAAGCGCGGCAGCCTCGCTGCGGCGGCCCCTGGGTCCCGGCTCTGCGCTTCGCTCCGGCCGGGATGACGCACCTTGGAGGCGGTGAAAAGATCACCCCGGCGAGGTCACCGTCGCGCCCTGCGCCTTCAGGCGGTCGAGCACCCCGTTGCTGGGCAGCAGGAAGGCCAGGTCGACCACGGCCACCGTCACGCCGGGGCGTTCCAGCGCTTCGGACAGGGCCTTGGCCGACTGGCCGATCTGTTCGTTCAGAAGGCCCGCCCCGCCGGGGGCGCGCAGCAGGCAGCGCTGGGCGGCGCTGGACGAATAGCGAGCCCGGACGGCGGCGATGTCGCCGTTGGCCCAGTCCGTGCCGATGGTGTTCCAGCGCGGCGCCTCGTAGTCGATCTCGTTCAGGGCGTCGCGCAGACAGGCCAGATTGGCCTCGTCCGACAGCTTTCCGGCCACGCTGAGCACGGGACCCAGGCGGTACTGGCTCATGGCCTTGACCTTGACGCCCTTCGCCTTGGCCATCCGCTCGATGGTGCTGACCGGCTTGGCCTCGGACAGGCCGGCGGCCTGGCGGAAGTCGGACAGCACGATGAAGCCCGCCACGGCCGGCTTCCAGTCCTTGTAGGGCACGGCGGTGCGGCGGGCCTGGGTGCGGGCCTTGACGAAGCGGTCCTTGAGGTCGGGCGGCAGGCGCTCCTCCAGCTTCTTGCCGAAGCCTTGGCGCACGCCGCCGCCGCCGGTGAGGAAGAACTTGGTCACCTGCATCGGCCCGACCGAGGCTTCCGGCGGAACCAGCACGAGATCGGCCTGGTCGAGGGCGCGGTTGAGGCGCGGGCTGTCCCACTTCAACTGGTGCGGCAGGGGCGCGGCCGAGCCGAGCACATAGAGCTTGGCGCCGTTCTTCTCGACCAGCCACAGGGCCGGCCCCGGCGGGCGGGCGACGACCAGCAGCTCCTCGACGACGGCGCTGCCGGGATCGGCCGGCTGCAGCTCGACGCTGGGCGTCTGGGCCACGGCCGGGACGGCGAAGGCGAGCGCCAGGGCGGCTACAGCCGCGACGGGGGCGGGTCTCGAAGCGGCCATGGATCCTCCGTCTGCTTGCGGCCAGACATAGTGCGCGCCGGCGGATGGCGAAACGGGGGCGCGACTTGCGCCGGATCCCCAACGCATGGCTGTCTTGCGTCCAGGCTGTCGATGATCCTGGGAGGGGGAAGCATGTTCAAGCGGTGGATGGGGGCTGCCTGCGTGGCCGCCGTGCTGGCCGGTACGCTGGCGTCGCCGGCCCAGGCCAAGGTTCAGGCTCCGAAGGCGACCGCGTCGGCCGGGATCGCTTCCCCCGCGTTGAAGGCGCTGGTCGACGAGCACTGGGCCTGGTGGCTGAAGGGCGCGCCGGTGCAGGCCACCCTGCTGGGCGTGCGCACCTATGACGACCAGCTGGACGATCCGTCCCTGGCCTTCGCCGACCGCCGCGCCGCCGAGGCCGCCGCCTTCCTGAAGCGCCTGGACGCCATTCCCGACGCGGCGCTTTCCCAGCCCGACCGGGTCAACAAGGCGATCCTGCACCGGATGCTCGCCGAACAGGTCGAGGGCAATCGGTTCGGCCAGCGCACCATGCTGTTCTCCAGCATCGGCAGCTGGCACCAGTATTTCGCCGCCCTGCCCGACATGCTGCCGTTCTTCACCAAGGCCGACTACGACAGCTACCTGACGCGGCTCGATCTCTATCCGGCCTACAACGCCGCCTCGATCGCCACCGTGCGCGACGGCCTGAACAAGGGCTACGTCCAGCCGTGCGCGCCGATGAAGGCGTTCGGCGCGACGATCACCGCCACCATCGCCAAGGATCCCGAGGCCTCGGCCTTCTACAAGCCGTTCAAGGGCAAGAAGCCCTCGACGATCTCCGACGCAGACTGGGCCGCCATGCAGGCCGGGGCCAAGGCGACGATCGCGGGCAAGATCAATCCGGCCTACCAGGCGCTGTCGGATTTCTACGAGAAGGACTACGCGCCCAAGTGCCGGACCAGCGTCGCGGCCGGCGCCCTGCCCCAGGGGGCGGCCTGGTACGCCTACCAGGTGCGGGTGATGACCACGACGGCGAAGACGCCGGACGAGATCCACCAGTTGGGCCTGTCGGAAGTGGCCCGCATTCGCGCCGAGATGGACGAGGTGGCCCGCAAGAGCGGCGTCGCGCCCGACCGCAAGGCCTTCATCGAGAAGCTGCGCACCGATCCGAAATACTACGCCAAGACGCCGGCCGAGCTGATGCGCGAGGCGACGTACCTGGCCAAGACCATCGACGGCTGGATGCCCAAGCTGTTCGGGACCCTGCCGCGCCTGCCCTACACCGTGCGCGAGATCCCGGCCGAGATCGCCGAGGGCAACACCACGGCCTATTACAACGCGGGCTTTGCGAGCACGGGCTCGCCGGGGGTCTACTTCGTCAACACCACGCACCTGGACCAGAGGCCGCTCTACGAGATGCCGGCCCTGACGGTGCACGAGGCCGTGCCGGGCCATCACCACCAGATATCGCTGCAGCAGGAACTGGACCTGCCTGAGTTCCGCAAGAACGCGGCCTTCTTCACCGGCTTTGTCGAGGGCTGGGGTCTGTATTCCGAGCGCCTGGGCATAGAGATGGGTCTCTACGACACGCCCGAGAAGGATATGGGCCGCCTGTCCTACGAGATGTGGCGCGCCTGCCGGCTGGTGGTCGACACCGGCGTCCACTCCAAGGGCTGGACCCGCGACCAGGCCATCGCCTTCATGGTGGAGAACACGGCCCTCTCGCGCACCAACATCGAGGCCGAGGTCGACCGCTACATCACCTGGCCGGGCCAGGCCCTGGCCTACAAGCTGGGCGAGCTGAAGATCCGCGAGCTGCGCACGCGGGCCGAGACGGCGCTGGGCCCGAAGTTCGACCTGCGGGGCTTCCACGACGCGGTGCTGAAGAACGGCTCCGTGCCCCTCGACGTGCTGGAGACCCAGGTCGACGCCTGGATCGCCAGCCAGAAGGCCGGCTAGGGCGTCATGCAGGCGGCCTCGACCACCGTGGCGTCCAGCGTCCCGGCGGCCGGGGCCTGCCAACCCTGCTCGAAACGATAGGCGTCCTCGGCGCCTTCGAGATTGTTGGCCGGATAGCGGAAGGCCGCGGCGTTGCGGAAGCGACCCGCCGTGCAGTCGACCTCGACCAGCAGCTTTTCGGACAGGAAGGGCGGTGCGCCCGGCGCCTCGGCTTCCGTCCGCGGCTGGCGAAATTCGTGGCGGACCCAGACCTTGCCCTGGGGCGTCAGGCCGTCGTTGCCCTTGGCGGTCTTGGCGAACATCAGCACCGCCCCGTTCTCGCCGGCGGCGAAGAACGGCCAGCCGTCGCCCCGCACCTTCTGAGCCCAGCGCGGCATGGCCTTGGCCCTCTCGCCGGGCGTGACGACGACGCCGTCGACCGCGGTTTGGGCGGCGGTTTGGGGTGCGGTCGGCGGCGCGGCCGCCTGGACGGCCAGCAGAAGGCCGGCGGCGAGCATCAGATCGGCGACGTCCACCTTGCGGCCCCCCTTGCGGCGCTCTTTTCTTCCGTCGCGGTGACGGTAACATGGGTATCCGAACGATCAACCGGCCGAGGGTCCGCGGAGATGACGACGAAGGCCGCCGCCCTGTCGCTGCTGGCGACCGCGCTCCTCGCCGGCGCGGTCCAGGCCGCCCCGACCCCCAAGAACAGCTGGGGCAAGCCGGGCGTCAGCTACCTGAAATACCGCACCGACGCGGCCGAGTGCCTGCACTATGTGGAGACCCAGGCGCCGGTGAAGCTGCCGCTGGTGGACGTGGTGTTCGAGATGGACATGGCGGTCAGCCCCGACGGCGGGCTCGACGCCATGTACGCCTATGCCGACCAGCAGAAGATGCACATGAACCGTAACTGGCGGGAGGTGCGTCGCCAGGCGACCGGGGCGGTCGAGACCTGCCTGGCCGGACGCGGCTACAGCCGGTTCAAGCTGACCAAGGCCGAACGCGAGGAACTGGAGGGCTTGCGCGTCGGCACGCCGGCGCGGCAGCTTTATCTGTGGCGGCTGGGATCCGAGCCGCGCTGAGGAGGCCGGTCGATGAGCCTGACCGAGATCGCCCGCTTCGCCGACCTGATCGAGGCGCAGGTCGCCGCCTCGCGCCTGCGCGCGGAAGGCGTGCAGGTCCTGATCCAGAACGAGCACTGGGGCGCCAGCGACTACCTGATGAGCATCGCCATGGGCGGCTTCCGGCTGTGGACGCCCGAGGTCGACGCCGACGAGGCGCGGCGGCTGATCGCGGACCTGCGCGGCGGCGAACGACCGGCTGATCCGGCCCCGCCCGGCCGGGCGACCTCGACGGCCAAGGCGGGCGCGGCCCTGGCCCTGGCGGCGACTTTCGGGCCGACGGCCGGACTGCTGCTGGGCGGCAGGGGGCGAAGCGGCTGGATGCGGCCGGTGGCGATCGGCGTCGCGGGGCTGTGCCTGGCGGTCGGGCTGGGAGCCTGGGTGGTCGTACTGCTCGGCTAGGGCGCCGGCGCAGGCTGGGCCTGAAGGCTATCGGGTTCGGCGCGCCTTTCGCCCAGGACCACCACGAAGCTGCCGGCGATGATCATCAGGCCGCCGGCCGCCAGGGCCAGGCTCAGATGGTCGCCGAACAGCAGGACGCCGATCGAGGCGCCCATCAGCGGTTCGATGTTGATGAACACCCCGGCGCTGGCGCTGCCGACGCGGGACGAGCCGTACTGCCAGGCGGCGGTGGCCAGCAGGGTCGACAGCACGCCCAGGCCCAGCACGGCGCTCCAGGCGGTCGTCGACAGGTCGAGCTTGGGCGGGCCGTGCATGGCGAAGGCGATCGGCAGCACGGTGAAGGCCGCGACGATCACGGTCACCGCCGGAATGGCCATCGGGGTCGGCGGCTTGGGCGCGCGTTTCAGCACCACCAGCCAGGCCAGGAAGATCAGCAGCGACCCCAGCGACAGGGCCACGCCCAGCAGCGAACCGGCGCCGTCTGGCTTGCCGGCGATCATGGCCGCGCCCAGCGTGGCCGCGCCGACGCCCATCCACGAGGCGCGGCTGACCTTCTCGCCCATGACCTTGGCGCAGACGGCGATCAGGGCCGGCATGGCCCCGACCAGCAGCGCCGCCAGGGTGACGCTGACATGGGCCAGCCCCTCGAACTGCACCATGAAGGCCACGCCGTAGAGCGCGCCCGAGGCCAGCATCACCGGCGAGCGGAACAGGGCCCGCGCCTCCCTGGTGGCCAGGGCGAAGGGCGCGGCGACCACGGCGGCGACGATGAAGCGCAGCAGCACCATGTGGGCCGCGTCGGTCTCGCGCAGGATCAGCTTGCCCAGCGGGAAGCCGAGGCCCCACAGCGTGCCGGCGAGGATCAGGGCGAGGAAGGCGACACGTTTCATGGGGGCCTCATGGCGTATCCGCGGCCGCCTGGCGAGAGGCGGCGCGGCCGATATATCCCCCAGCCACGTGTCAGGACCTGTCAGCAAGGCCCGCGCGAAGATGAAATTTTCGAAAGACAGTCCGTCGCGGCGCTGGAGCAACAGGATCAAGCGCTTGATTTGCAAGCACTTCGTATCAGCGCTCCTGGCAACGCTTCATTCGTGTAACATTGTTCACATCTTCAGACATTTCCACGCCACAACCGCCTCCAACCTAGGCCGCAGTTCGTTTCCGCCCCATCTCGATGGAGATCGCCATGCGCCTCGTCCTGAAGTCTCTCACCCTCGCCGCCGGCGCCGCCCTGGCGGCCGGCGTCGTCGCCGCCTCGGCCCAGCCCGTAGCCCCGCCGCCCCCGCCCGCTCCGCCGGAAGCCCCGCAGCCGCCGCCGCCTCCGCCGAGCTTCGACCACATGGTGTTCCGCGACCGCGTCGGGCCGGTGCGCGTGCACCAGGATCCGGAAGCCCGCGCCCAGCGCCTGCGCGACGTGCTGCAGCTGACCGACCGCCAGGAAGGCGCGCTGAAGGCCTACGTCGCCGCCACCGGCCCGAAGGAACGCCCCGAGCCCAAGCCGATCCGCGACGAGGGCGCCAAGGACAAGGCCCCGCCGACCGCGCTGGAGCGCCTCGACGAGCAGGCCGAGCGGATGGGCAGGATCGCCGCCGACCTGAAGGGCCGCGCCGACGCCACGCGCAGCTTCTACAACGCCCTGAGCCCCAGCCAGAAGAAGGCCTTCGACGCCCTCGGTCCGGAAGTGACCGGCGGTCCCAACGTCTCCGTGCGCCGCTTCGAGACCCGTGGTCCCAAGGGCGGTTTCGGCGAACGCCGGGTGATCATCCAGCGCAAGTCCGGCTCGTAAGGACGCGAGACGATTGCGGGCGTCCTCAGGCCGATCTAAGTCAAGGTCGATGGGCGCCCGCAACCAAAACAAGAACCCGTTCGATTTCCTGGCCAACCCCGAGCGGTTCATGGCCTTCTCGCGCTGGGCCGCGCCCATGTTCGGCGCGATCGCCGGCGTGCTGGCGGCGGCCGGCCTGATCCTGACCTTCACGGTCCCGGAGGACTATCAGCAGGGCGACACGGTGCGGATGATGTTCATCCACGTGCCGGCCGCGGTCCTGGCGATGTTCGTCTACCTCTGCCTGGGGATCGCCAGTTTCCTGGCGCTGGTGTTCCGCCACGCCCTGGCCGACGCGGCCGCCCAGGCCTGCGCCCCGCTGGGCGCGGCCTTCACGGTGCTGGCCCTGGCCACCGGCTCGCTGTGGGGCAAGCCGATGTGGGGAACCTGGTGGGTGTGGGACGCCCGCCTGACCTCGGTGCTGGTGCTGCTGCTGTTCTACCTCGGCTATCTGGCCCTGCGCGGGGCCATCGACGACGAGCAGAAGGCCGCCCGCGCCGCCGCCATCCTGGCCTTGGTCGGGGTCATCAACCTGCCGATCGTCAAGTTCTCGGTCGACTGGTGGAACAGCCTGCACCAGGGCTCGTCGACCCTGCTGGCCAAGCCGGAGAACCGGCTGCCGGTCGTCTACGCCTGGCCGATGCTGCTGATGCAGCTGGCCTATCTGTCGGCGTTCGGCTCGCTGTGGCTGGTGCGGATCCGGGCCCTGGTCTGGCGGCGCAAGGCGCGCAGCCTGGCCCTGAAGGCGGCGGAGGCCTGATCCCCCGATGACCCTTGGGAGTTTCGATTTCGACGCCGGCAATTACGCCGTCTATGTCTGGCCCGCTTTCGCGCTGACGGCGGTGGTGTTCGCCTGGATGATCCTCGACAGCCTGTCGGCCGCCCGCCGCTGGCGCGCCGAGGCCGAGCGCCGGCAGGCCGAAGTCCAGGATCCTCGCAAGTGAAGCGCTGGCTGGCCTTCGCGCCGCTGATCGTGCTGGCGGCCCTGGCGGTGCTGTTCGCCGGCTATGCCCTCAAGCGCAATCCGCAGGTCAGCCCCGACGCCCTGGTCGGCAAGGCCGTGCCGGCCCTGTCGTTGCCCGACCTCGACAGCGGAACGCCGACCCCGGTGCGCGATCCCGGCGACGGGCCGATGCTCGTCAACTTCTTCGCGTCCTGGTGCGCCCCCTGCGAGATCGAGCATCCGCAGCTGATGGCGCTGAAGGCCCGGGGCGTGCGCGTGGTCGGCGTCGCCTACAAGGACGCCCCGGCCAACACCGAGGCGTTCCTGGGCCGCCTGGGCGATCCGTTCGCCGCCCGGCTGGTCGATCGCGACGGCCGCGCGGGGGTCGAGTTCGGCGTCACCGGCGTGCCCGAGACCTTCGTGGTGGACGCGCGAGGCCAGGTGGTGGCCAAGCACACCGGGCCGATCACGCCGCAGGATCTGGACGAACTCGTTTCCAAGCTGCGTTGAAGCGTCGCGCGCCTTTCGGCTTAGCGCCTCGTTAACCACGCTCGCGCACCCTGCATTAACCATGCTATCAAGCGCGTCATGAGCACCGTTCGCCCCACCGGCCTGCCCGCCGTCACCGCCCGACCCACGTCCGGCGCCGTGACTCCGGCCGGCCAGTCGCGCGCGGCGGCCTTCTTCCAGGCGGCGGTCAGCGACGCGACGAGCGCCCGCCCCGCGGCCTCGCCGATGACCGTGCAGCTGCAGGCCCAGACCGAGCCCCAGGCCCGCCGCACCGCGCCGCCCAAGGCCTTCACCGCCCCGACCGAACAGCCGCAGAAGATCCTGCGCCCGGGATCGCTGCTGAACATCCTGGTCTGACGGGCTTTCCGACTCAAATCCATCGTCATCCCGGCCGAAGCGTAGCGTAGGGCCGGGACCCAGGGGCGGCCGCACTGCGCCGGTTACCGCTGGGCAGTGAACCCTGCCTCCGAGTCCAGTCCCCTAGGTCCCGGATAAGCGCTGCGCGCTTTCCGGGATGACGAGTTGAGAGCAAGAACGAAAAACGCCGCGACGGACGACGTCGCGGCGTTTTCCTTTTGTGGTCTTCGCGCCCTAGAGCGGCGGTGGGGGCGGTGCGAGGATCTCGCGCTTGCCGGCGTGGTTGGCGGCGCCGACGACGCCTTCCTTCTCCATCCGCTCCATCAGCGAGGCGGCGCGATTGTAGCCGATCTGCAGGCGGCGCTGGATGTAGCTGGTCGAGGCCTTGCGGTCGCGGGTGACCACGGCCACGGCGTGGTCGTAGAGGTCGTTGGCCCCGCCCTCGCCGGCGAACGCGCCCTCGATGGCCTCTTCCTGCTCCTCGTCGCCGCCGGCGGTGACTTCCTCCAGGTACTGGGGGATGCCCTGGTCGCGCAGGAACTTGGCCACGGCCTCGACTTCGCCGTCGGAGACGAAGGGACCGTGCAGGCGGGTGATCCGGCCGCCGCCGGCCATGTAGAGCATGTCGCCCTGGCCC
>LNIY01000118.1 GCA_001449105.1 Caulobacter vibrioides
AGATGTGTATAAGAGACAGGGAGGATCTTCGGGACGCGGGCCGCCTCCCCCAGGGGGAGGATCTTCGTGACTGCACCCACCTTCCGTGAAATCCCCGCGAAAGCGGGGACCCAGGCTTTTTCTGAAACGCCTGGCGCTCGACGATAAAACACCTGGGTCCCCGCTTTCGCGGGGATTTTGCGGGGTGGGGGTGGGCGGCTGACCTCGTAACCCCTCACCCTCCCAGGCTATCGCCTGGGCCCCTCCCTCTCCCTCCGGGAGAGGGTTTGGGTTGGAGCCTCTACTCGCTCGCGGGCAGGCCGGCGCCGGCGGCGTTGATCCAGCCGACGATGTCGCCGATGACCTTGGCGTTGGCTTCGTCGAAGGCGGAGACGATGGGGCCGACGCGGTTGTCGGCGGCCTTGACCTTGGCTTCGAAGACCTGGTCGCCGACGAGCGCGCGGTCGCCGGTGCGGCTGAGGACGCCGCGGACCTGGACGATCACCTCGGGCGCGGCCTTGGGGCCGTTCACATAGGCCGCCTCGAAGGTGCGGACCTCCAGGCGCAGCACCATCTGGGCCTTGGCCACCTCGCCGCGGCCGATCAGGCGGGCGCGGCCCGGATCGGCGTCGAAGGCCCGCGACAGGGCCTCGTCGAACTGCACGCTGGCCGGGGCGATCCAGCGGGCGCCGGCGACATAGGCCGCCTCGCCGCCCGCGGCGGTGGTCAGGATGCGGTCGCCGGCCGAGGGGCGGGTGAAGACGGTCGGGGCCTTGAGCACGCCGAACATCGCGCCGGGCGGCCCCTTGGAAGCGGCCGGCGGCGTGGTGCCGAAGCGGTACATGCCCGAGGGCTCGGCCTTGGGGAACACGCTGATGCAGGCCGACAGGCTGAGCGCCAGGCCGAGGGCCGCCGCGCCGGCGACCAGGGTCTTGATCCGCAATGCGCTCACGGCTTGATCTCCACTTCCTTGGCCGGGGCCTTGCCCACCAGGCCGCGAGGGTTCTGTTCCACCTCGCCGACCAGGCGGTCGAGCGACTCGGCGGCCGATTGCAGGGTGACGATGGCCGAGGACAGCTGCGGCAGGCCGGTGGAGGCGAAGTCGCTGGTGGGGCCTTCCAGGCGGCTGACCATGGTGCGCACGTCCTTGGCGGCCAGCTTGATCTCGTCGGCGGCCGCGCCGAGGTCCTTGATCGCCTTGCGGCCGTCGCCGTCGACCACGCCCTGGGTCGAGCGCGACAGGTTGGCGATTTCCTGGGCGGTGGCGTCGATGCTCTGCAGCGCCTTCTGGGCGTCGGCGATGATCTCCTTGCGCTCGCGCAGTTCGGCGGTGACCGACTGGACGTCGGACAGGCTGGCGCTGAAGGTCTTGATGTTGCGGTCGGAGAGCACGCGATTGACGCGGTCGAGCGCCTCGATGGTGCGGCTCAGCACCGTGCCGCCGCCTTCCAGCAGGTCGGACAGGGCGCTGCGCTGGCTGCGGATGATCGGGACCTCGCCGTTCTTGACGGTGTCCTTCAGCAGCGGCTTGGTCGAGGTGCCGGCGGTCAGCTGGATGTAGTTGACGCCGGTGATGCCCTGCGGCTCCAGCGTGGCGTAGCTGTCGACGCGGATCGGCACGTCCGAGGTCAGGCGGGTGCGGGCGATGACGCGGTTGGGGTCGCTCTTGTCGAGCTCGATCTTGGTGACCTCGCCGACCTTGATGCCGTTGAAGTGGACCTCGCCGCCTTCGGACAGGCCGCGCACCGCCCCGACGAACAGCACGTCGTAGAGGTCGTAGTCCTTGTTGAACTGCAGCTTGGCCAGCCAGACCACGAACACCACCAGACCCATGAACAGGATCAGGCAGGCCGCGCCGACGAGGGCGTAGTTGGCGTTTCTTTCCATCAGCGGCTCCTCGCCGTAGCACCTTTCCCGGCCGCGCGTCCGCGCGGGCCCAGGAAGTATTCCTTGATCCAGGGATGGTCGGAGTGTTCGAGCTCGGTGACCGGGGCCTGGGCGATCACCTTCTTGTCGGCCAGCACGGCGACGCGGTCGGTGATGGCGTAGAGGCTGTCCAGGTCGTGGGTGATCATGAACACCGTCAGGTCGAGGCTGTCGGACAGGTCCTTGATCAGCTCGTCGAAGGCCGCGGCTCCGATCGGGTCGAGGCCGGCGGTGGGCTCGTCCAGGAACAGCAGCTCGGGGTCCAGCGCCAGGGCGCGGGCCAGGCCCGCCCGCTTGCGCATGCCGCCCGACAGCTCGGCCGGCTTGAGGGCCCCCGCGCGCGGGGGCAGGCCGGTCAGGGCGATCTTCAGGTCGGCCAGCTCCATGATCTCGCTCTTGGGCAGGCGGGTGTGTTCGAACAGGGGGGCGGCGACGTTCTCGCGCACGGTCAGGTTCGAGAACAGCGCGCCCTGCTGGAACAGCACGCCCCAGCGGCGCTCCAGCGCGGTCCACTTGCGGCGCGAGGCCTCCTGCATGTCCTCGCCGAACAGGCGGATGACGCCGCCGTCGGGGGCCTTCAGGCCGATGATGCTGTTGAGCAGCACCGACTTGCCGGTGCCCGAGCCGCCGACGACGCCCAGCACCTCGCCGCGCTCGACGGTGAGGTCGAGGCCGTCGTGCACGACGTTGTCGCCGAAGCGCGAGACCAGGCCGTCGACCTGGATCGGCGGGGCGGCCTCGGCGGGCGCGTGAACCGGAGCGGCGGCGCTCATACGTTCAGTTCCATGTAGAGCAGGGCGAACACCGCATCGATCAGGATGATGGCGAAGATGGCGTGGACGACGGCGGCGGTGACGCGGCGGCCCAGCGACTCGACGTCGTTGCCGACCTCCATGCCCTGTCGGCAGCCGATGGCGGCGATGACCATGGCCATCACCGGGGCCTTGGACATGCCGATCCAGAAGTGGGTGGCGCCGACATAGTCGGTCATCCGCTGCAGGAAGAAGCCGGGCGACAGGTCCAGCACCACCCAGACCACGACGATGCCGCCCGCCAGACCGGCGAGCGTGGCCACGAAGGTCAGCAGCGGGATGGTGATCAGCAGGGCGGCGAAGCGGGGCAGGACCAGGGCCTCGTACGGGTCGACGCCGATGACCTGCATGGCGTCGATCTCCTGGTTCATCTTCATCGAGCCGATCTCGGCGGCGAAGCTGGAGGCCGAGCGGCCGGCCAGCAGGATGGCGGTGATCAGGATGTTGAACTCGCGCAGCACCGACACGCCGATCAGCTCGACGCTGAACACCTGGGCGCCGAAGTCGGTCAGCAGGTTGGCGCCGAGCAGGGCGACGACCGCGCCGATGAAGAAGGTGGTGGTGGCCACGATCGGCATGGCGTCCAGGCCCGCGCGCTCGGACAGGGCCACGATCGGGGCCCAGCGAATCTTGCGCGGGTTGACGGCGCAGCGGGCGATGGCGGTCAGCAGGTGGCCCAGGAAGACCAGGGTGCCGTAGCCGTCGCGCAGCAGGTCGAACAGGCCCCGGCCGATGCGGTCGAGCAGCGCGACGAAGCCGTGCAGGCGGTGGTCGGGCGGGCATTCGGCCTGGATGGCGTCGCCGACCAGCTCCAGCAGGCGCAGGGTCTGCTTGCGGGCCTTGATCTGGCCGGGCGACAGCCGGCCGTCGGCGGCGCGGATGATGGCGTAGGCGCCGGCCGTGTCGCAGCGATTCATGCCGGTCAGGTCGAGGTCGAACGACTCGGAGCCCTTCATGGCCTCGGCGAGTCGCAGGCCGGCGTCGGCCATGCCGCGCGCCGTCCAGTCCCCGGAAAGCACGACGGACTTGCCGCCGTCCTTGTCGTCCAGGGTGAATTCCGCCGGCACGCCCATCTACTGCGCTTACCCCTCGTTACAACTCACGCCCAGACTAGCAGGGACTGTGTCGCCGGCTCAAACGCTTCAAGGCGCAGCTTGTTGCGTCATGATCATGGCGCGGCACGGATGATTTGGCTTGCAGCTTTATGCGGCGCCGCCGCAAAGGCGCCGTCAACTGGCGATAATCCAACGCTCGGTTTGTAGCGCCGCATGGGCGCGCGGCATAGAAGGGCCGCATGGAATTGCATTCTATCAGCCGGCGCGGCGCGCTCGGCGGGCTATCCTTGGGGGCTCTGGTCGCTATGCTTCCGCGTCTTGCTGCGGCGCAACCCGCGCCAGTCGAGGGCGAAGCGTTCTCGCCCGATATCCTGCGCGGCCTGGCCGAGAGCCTTGCCCGCAAGCCCTACCGCGCGCCGGCCACCGGCGGCGACAAGGGCCTGGCGGGCCTGACCTACGACGACTATTTCCGAATCCGATTCCGCGGCGAGCACGCCCTGTGGGCCGACCGCACGGCGCCGTTCCGGGCCGAGTTCTTCCCGCCGGCCTATCTCTATCCGCGCGTCTTTCCCATCTACGAGGTCGAGGGCGGGGTCGCGCGGCCGGTGCCGTTCGATCCGGCGATGTTCGACGTGCCGGGCGAGCACGGCGACGCGGCCAAGGCCGTCGGCGGCTTCTCGGGCCTGCGCCTGCTGTGGCCGCTGAACCGGGCCGACAAGCTGGACGAGATCGCCGTCTTCCAGGGCGCCAGCTACTTCCGCAGCCTGGGCCGCGACCAGTTCTACGGCCTGTCCTCGCGCGGGCTGGCCATCGGCGCCGGCGAGCCCAACGAGGAGTTCCCCAGCTTCGAGCGCTTCTGGCTGGAGCGTCCGGCCGACGGAGCCGAGACGGTGGTGGTCCACGCGCTGATGGACAGCCCCAGCTGCACCGGCGCCTACAGCTTCACGATCCGCCCGGGCCAGACGGTGACCTTCGACGTCACGGCCACGATCTTCCCGCGCGTGAAGATGACGAAGATGGGCGTGGCCGCCCAGAGCAGCATGTTCCTGTTCAACGTCTCGGACGGTCCGCGAGGCGACGACTTCCGCACCGCCGTGCACGACAGCGACGGCCTGGCCATGCTGACCGGGACGGGCGAGCAGATCTGGCGGCCGCTGACCAACCCGACCGCCCACCGCCTGTCGTACTTCAAGGACGAGAACCCGCAAGGCTTCGGCCTCGTGCAGCGGGCGCGGCGGCTGGAGGACTACGGAGACCTGGAGGCCCGCTACGACCTGCGTCCCAGCCTGTGGGTCGAGCCCCTGGGGGCCTGGGGCAAGGGCGCGGTGGTGCTGGCCGAACTGGCCACCCGCAAGGAGAGCGACGACAACATCGCCGTCTTCTGGCGTCCGGAGCAGGCCTGGGAGGCCGGCTCGCGCGTGGACCTGTCCTACCGCCTGCACTGGGGCGGCGAGCGTCTGGGCGACGGCGAGGCCAGGGTGGTGCGCACCCGCACCGGCGCCGACGCCCAGGACGGCCTGCGGATGTTCACCATCGACCTGTCGGGCCCGATGCTGGCCGACGGCCTGGACGGGGTGAAGCTCGACATCGAGGCCAAGGGCGGCGAGACCACCTGGAGCAACATCACGCCCTATCCCCGCGCGGCCACCGCCCGGGCCGCCTTCGGCCTCAAGCCCACCGGCAAGCAGGCCGAGCTCAGCCTGCGCCTGACCCGGGACGGCAAGCCGATCTCGGAAACCTGGCGCTATCTCTGGACGGCCTGAGCCGGGCGAGAGGGTGAAATCCGTGGACGGACGATCACTTAAGTGACCGCCTGACGGCTTGTCGCACCCCGGTTTCAAGCTTGGTTAACGAATTCCCGTCACGGCTCTTCTCACTAGATTTCCAGTGACCAGGGGTGTCGGCATGAGCGCGCAGAACCAGCTCGACCAGCGCATGAGCTTCATGCGCTTCGACCACAAGGATCGCGCCGCCCTGCGGGCCGCCAAGCCGATCATCGACGCCGAGATCAACGGGGCGCTGGACTCGTTCTACGCCCAGGTGCGCGCCTATCCCGAGACGCGCCGGATGTTCTCCAACGACGGCCACATCAGCAACGCCCAGGGCCGCCAGGCCTCGCACTGGCGTCGCCTGGCCACCGCCGAGTACGGCGCCGACTACCAGCAGGACGTCGCCCGCATCGGCAAGGCCCACGCCGTCATCGGCCTGGAGCCGCGCTGGTACATCGGCGGCTACGCCCTGGTGGCCGAGAAGCTGATCCGCGCCATGGTCGAAAAGCGCGCCAAGGGCCTGTTCGCCAGCGCCAAGAACGACGGCGAGCTGGCCGACGGCCTGGTGGCCCTGAACAAGGCCGTCATGCTGGACATGGATCTGGCCATCTCGACCTATCTGGAGCTGCTGCAGGAAGAGCGCGACCAGCTGGAGGCCGAGCGCGCCAGCGCCGAGCAGCGCCAGGCCGACGCCGTGCGCGCGGTCGGCGACGCGCTGTCGCGCCTGGCGGCCGGCGACCTGTCGGCCCGCGTCGACGGCGCCCTGTCGCCCGAGTTCGTCAGCCTGAAGTCCGACTTCGACCAGGCCGCCGCCGCCCTGGCCGAAGCCATGGGCGCGGTCGACCGCGCCACCCGCGGCATCCGCTCGGGCGCCGACGAGATCGCCCACGCCGCCGACGACCTGGCCATGCGCAGCGAGCAGCAGGCCGCCACCCTGGAGCAGACCGCCGCCGCCGTCGAACAGCTGACCTCGACCGTCGCCAAGACCGCCCAGAGCGCCCGCGAGGTCTCCTCGCGCGTCGGCGAGGCCGCCACCGAGGCCCAGCGCTCGGGCGTGGTGGTGACCCGCGCCGCCGAGGCCATGAGCCAGATCGAAAGCTCGTCCAACCAGGTCAACCACATCCTAGGCGTGATCGACGAGATCGCCTTCCAGACCAACCTGCTGGCCCTCAACGCCGGTGTCGAAGCCGCCCGCGCCGGCGACGCCGGCAAGGGCTTCGCGGTCGTCGCCCAGGAAGTCCGCGCCCTGGCGCAGCGCTCGGCCGAAGCGGCCAAGGAGATCAAGAGCCTGATCTCCGACTCCAGCCGCCAGGTCGGCGAGGGCGTCGAGCTGGTGCGCCAGACCGGCGACGCCCTGCGCGGAATCGTCGACAAGGTCGGCGCCATCGACACCCTGGTCAACGAGATCGCCGCCTCGGCCAACGAGCAGGCCAGCGCCCTGACCGAGGTCAACAGCGCCGTCGGCCAGCTCGACCAGGTCACCCAGCGCAACACCGCCATGGCCCAGCGCTCCACCGACGCCACCCGCGCCCTGCGCGCCGAGGCGGCGGACCTGGCCAACCACGTGGGCGGCTTCCGCATCGGCGGGGCGGCGCAGGCGGTGCAGCCGACGCGCTACGCCGAACCGGAGCATCCGGTGCACGCGGCCCGCGCCAAGGTCGCCGCCTTCGCCCGACCGGGGCGGTGAGGGCGGCTCTTCTAGCTCTGAGGTTTTGAGAGGGGCGCGGCTGTGATGGTCGCGCCAGTGTTGCTGTCGGCCAGTCCTGAGGGTCAATGTAGTGGAAGACCTTAGTGTCTGGTGTTGGGCATTGGTACGGTCGTGATGGGTGGCTTTGGGTGAGTTGGCGAAATTTATAAGCCGATAAGCCTGCGAAGGTGCGAGTGTGCTTTGGCTCCATCATGCATTACGAGAAGTTGCTCCGGTTCAGAAATGAACCAAGCGAAAGATCCCCAAGCGAGTTGATGAGCGGTCTTTTTAAAGCCCGCGCTCTCTCGGTCCCGGTAGGCTGTTACAAACGCCACGCGCTCTCGATTAAAACCGGCGGCATCGGTCAGTCCGTAGAATTCGTCCCTTCGACGCTCATGCATTGCGCCATCCGTTGCCACAACTTCCACAAATACCAGGAGGGTGTCCTCCCCATGAAGGTCGGCCAAGATGAGATCTGGAAGATTCTTGTCTGCCTCAATTTTCAGTCCCAAGGCATTTAAAATATTGTCGTCACGTATGACGACCTTGTTTCCGCTTTCGCTAAGCCAAAGAACGGCGGGGTCCTCCAAAAATCGTTTAGAGAATACCTCGACTACACCCTGGGTAATGACGGAGCTCGGGCCTGGCGCTAGTTGGCGGGTCTCGCCGCTTGGGAATGTCACCAAGACGCCTGCAGAACTGCGAGCAGCGCCGGCGCGGATAATACTGACGCGGGCTAGGGCGCCTTTGCTGAGATGTTTGGTTTGGAAGTCGCTGATGGCTTTTTCCAGCGCACTCCCACTCAAAGTGGGCGTGAAAAGGGCGGCGAATTCCGCCTTCAGCGCATATCGTGGCGCGCCCGAGGTAGTCGGCAGGTCATCTCTGCGTGTCACCGCACCCACGGCGACTAGCCCGTCGCGCAGTGTTTCATCCCGGATTGGCTCTCGAGTGTTGTCTCGGTACCAGCGTCGACCAGGAACCTCGCTGTGCTTGCTCAGAACCACAGCAGTGTAATCCATGCGAGCGGTATCGTCGGGCTTTGCCGCCTGCTCGTGTGTCATTCGATAGACATGCACAGGGCCGAGGAAGCGACCGGTTCCCTCGACGGCTCCTATATAGAGCGCAGTAAAGACCGTACTGGCCGCTAATTCCCGGGTGCAATAGATGCGGTTAGGCGTACCCTCCGGGAAAATCAGATGAAGGCGCTCACCCACTAAGTCCCGGGTAGCGTATGGGGGAAGCATCGGTTTCACTTATCTAGACCATATAGGCGGCGGCACTCGGCTTCGATCTCCGTAAAAGCAGCGCGCTGCTCCACCAATTGACTGAGCTTCGCAAGCATCTCATGGTGCGGCAGCGGTAGCGCCTCCAGTTCGAAAGCGGAGACGGCCACGCTACCGTTCATGCATCTAAATAATTGATCCAGTACTTCGCTGTTCATTAAGGCCGCAACAACACATGGATTTACTTTCGGTGAGACTCCGCGGACCATATTGAGGTGGTTTTCCACCACCACCCCTTCATGCTTTTGAAGAAATTCAGCGGGCATTTCTGCGGCGATGAGGCGCCTTGCTTGCTCCTTAGACGTCGTGCGCTGTATCAGAACACAAGCCTCTTCCACCAGTAACCATCGATCCTTCACGTTCAGTTTGAAGTAAGGTGCATGGTTCTTCTTTTCGGCGCGAAAAACAAACTGTCCGTCCGGTGTGACAGCTTCTGCCCAGATGAGCGGATGCACGCCCCGGCCGCCGCTCCGCTGGCGGAGTTGGTCCTTAAAGCGGTTCCAGACGAGTGGCCCAGTGGATACGGTGTAGCCCCAATCCGCCAACCGGTGAGGCATGACTTCAGCCTGTGCGATGAGGCCGCTGTGCTCTGGAGATCGAGGAGCAAGCCATGGCAGCGCGGCCTGTTTGGGTAGGCCCACGGTGCCGTTCTGCACCACCTCTATGGTGACTTCGTTCGAGACGGTGAGATGGTGTATTTGGGTGCGTTGAGACGTGGATCCTTTCCGATACACGGCCAGCAATGTCTCTTGTAGTACGTCCTCAAAAACGCCCTTGCGAGCGTGAACGAAATCGATTGCTACAGGCGGCGCTTCTTTGGCGAGCAAGCTGCGGAGCGCCGAATAATATTGACCAGCGAGAAAGCTGGTTGGTGTCAGATAGGCGATAAGACCGCCTTTTTTTGTCCACCTCAGTGCGGCGTCTGTGAACACGCCGTAGAGGTTCGCGTGGCCGTATAAGCTTCGCGAATACCGCTGCCGGGCTTCTTCGGAAAGCGTCACTCGGCCGTACGGTGGATTGCCCACTACAAGATCGTAGATCGCCTCTGCAGGCTTGCTCAGTGTGTCGCACACTTCGATGAACTTAGGCGCACTTTCGCCCGCCGCCTTGAGTGCTTCGGCTAAAACTATCTCTATGGAGACCTGCGCGAGCGCCGCAGCTTGCAGGTCTAGTTCCAGTCCGCGCAGGCGATTTGCCACGTGGCGAAGTGCGAGGCGTGGCTCGCAGTCCCCTATAGCCCGGAGCATGCGGGTAGCTGCGTGGACGAGAAACACGCCCCCACCGGCCGCCGGGTCTAGTACCTTGGCGGTGGCCCAATCTAGTCCGGCTTGCTCTGCTTGGTCCAAGAGTCGTGCGGCGAGGCAAGGCGGCGTGTAAAACGCCCCGGCAGCGCCTCGGTACTGTTCCGGCAAGAGGGCTGCGTACAGGCTTGTGATGTGATGCAATGCTTCCAGTTGCGGAAGCTTCCCGGCCGTACGGCCGATGCTTCGTGCGAGTTCGGCGGCTGCGTCATCAAGACTTACCCGGAAGTCCACGGTCCCCGTGCCTACCAACATGTCGGGGGCGACCACCACCGCGTAGCTAAGCAAGGCCAACATGGAGAACGCCCCGGCGTGTTCAGGGCGGTTAGCTTCCGGAATGTTGCTGGCCCAAGCTCGAGCTAGCGGGCGCGCCCGGGCAAGTTCAGCGCGCACCTCGTCGAGATCCGCTGTGGTGGATGCGGGCGCCATAGTTTCCGGCGAAGCCTCGTGCTTCAGTGTCTTCGCCATTTGAGCCCCGTACCTAGCCGGGCATTGAATCGCCCTCGTTCTCTGTTCGTACCGACTTTCGGGGATTTTGTCTGCTGCTGCGGCTTGGCGAACCTCAACCTAACCCAAAGCCAGGTGTTTCTCGATAACTGGAATGCGCGAGTTATATGGCAGTGTTTGCTGTTGGAGGTTGAGCAAGCTGTGGGGCCTCTGAGCGCCAACCGCCTCACCCCACCGGCGGCGGGGCCGTGGACGCGCGGTGGATCAGCTCGAACGGCAGCAGTTCGTCGATCGGTTCGGCCATGGCGCCGGCCGCGCCGCCCTTGACCTGGCCCTTGATCAGCATGCGGGTGGCCAGTTCGGCCATCTCGACGACGGGCTGGCGCACCGTGGTCAGCTGGGGGCGGGAGAAGCGGGCGCTGGGGCTGTCGTCGAAGCCGGCGACGGAGACTTCGCCGGGAACCAGGACGCCGGCCTCGGCGGCGGCGGCCAGGACGCCCAGCGCCATGTCGTCGTTGGAGGCGAAGATCGCGGTGGGGCGGTCGGGCAGGGCGAGCAGGGCCTTGGCCGCGTCGTGGCCCGACTGGAAGGTGAAGTCGCCCTGGCGGATCCAGGCCTCGTCGACGGAGAGACCGCGGGCCTGCATGGCGGCCAGATAGCCCTTGCGACGGGCCTGGCTGGCGCCGTGGCGCGGCTCGCCGACGACGAAGCCGATGCGCTTGTGGCCAAGGCCGGCCAGGTGCTCGGTGACGTCGCGGGCGGCGGCGAAGTTGTCCATGTGGACGCGCGGGCCGGGGCCGTCGGGCTCTTCGGGACCCAGGCGCACATAGGGCGTGCCGGCTTTGTTGAGCAGTTCCAGCACGATGGCGTTGTCGGAGCTGGGCGGGGTGAGGATCACGCCGTCCGGCTTGAGCGCGGCCAGGAGGGCGCCGACCTCCTGGCGGATCTGCGGAGCCTCGTGGTCGATCAGCTCGACCAGCAGGTGGTAGCCGGCGTCGCGGCACTGCAGCGTGGCGCCCAGCTGGATGCGCGACAGGTAGTCGGCGCCGCGCTCGCTGCGCCAGTGGTCGATGGTCAGGGCCGCGTCGACGAAGACGGCGATGACGAAGCTCTTGGAGCCGGCCAGGCTGCGGGCCGACAGGTTGGGGCTGTAGCCCAGGGCCTGGGCGGCCTCGAGCACCTTTTCGCGCATCATCGGACGCACGTTCGGCTCGTTGTTCATGACCCGCGAGACGGTCTTGATCGAAACCTCGGCGCGCGCCGCCACGTCGTAGATCGTCACCGACGCCATCGGTTTGCCGCTTCCCCCGCCTTCGAACTTCAATCGTCGCGTCGAGCCGCCGAAGCGGACTCAACCCTCTGTCCGAGCCTAGAGCATTTGTCGCACGGAACGCGACCCCGGCGGCGACGAAAAAACTCGGGGACGGGCGCCGATGGCCCCTTGCCGGGCGCAGGCGGCGCGGCGAAGGTCGCCGGGCAGGCGAACGCGGCGGCTTCAATGACCGCGTCGGTCACAGGGAGCAGCCATGTCGCGGAGCGGCGCCAGCCGGCCGGTGGAACCGGTTCGGCCCAGTTTCATCGCCGCCTTCACCTTCGCCCAGATCGGCGCGTTCGTCAGCTTCATGCCGCTGATCCAGGTGCTGCTGCCGCTGAAGGCCGCCGCGCTGGATCCCGCCCAGAAGGCCCTGGTGCTGAGCCAGACGGCGTTCTGGGGCGCGCTGACGGCCAGCGTCGCCAACCTGCTGGCCGGGGCGATCAGCGACCGGACGACCTCGCGCTTCGGCCGCCGGCGGCCCTGGCTGCTGATCGGCCTCGTCGGCACCGTGCTGGCCTATGGCGCGATCATGCTGGCTGACAGCCGGCTGGAGCTGATCCTCGGCGTCATCGTCTTCCAGCTGGCCTTCAACATGCTGTTCGCAGCCCTTCTGGCGCTGCTGCCCGACCGCGTGCCCGACGCCCAGAAGGGCAGGGTGGCGGCGTTCCTGAGCCTTGGCCATCCGATCGGGGCGGTGGCCGGGGCGGTGCTGGTCGGCGGCCTCTTGGCCTCGGAGGCCTCGCGCTATGCGGCGATCAGCGTGGTGCTGGTGCTGGCCATCGCGCCGTTCGCCCTGCGCCTGAAGGATCCGCCGATCGCCGCCGAGGCGACCGAGCGCTTCAGCCTGACGCGGTTCCTGAAAGGACTGTGGGTCGACCCGCGCAAGCACCCCGACTTCGCCCTGGCGTGGGTCAGCCGGTTCATGGTGCTGGTCGCGATCACCCTGACCCAGTGCTACATGCTCTACTACCTGCAGGACGCGCTGAACTATCCGGCGCTGTTCCCGGGCCGAAGGGCCGAGCAGGGGCTGGCGCTGCTGACCACGGTGGCGACCGTGGCCAATGTGATCTGCGCGATGATCTTCGGGATGCTGAGCGACCGGCTGGGACGGCGCAAGCTGTTCGCCGCGGGCGCGGCGATGATCCTGGCGGCGGCCATGGTGACCTTCTCGCTGACCCCGGGCTGGGCGGTGGTGCTGGCCGGCTTCGTGGTCTTCGGCTGCGGGGCGGGCTGCTACTACGCCGTCGACATCGCCCTGGTCAGCCAGGTGCTGCCCTCGCAGGACGACGCGGGCAAGGATCTGGGCGTGATCAACCTGGCCAACACGCTGCCCCAGGCGCTGGCGCCGGTGCTGGCGGTGTGGTTCCTGGGGCCCAGCCGGACGGACTATCATTCGCTGTTCCTGGTGGCGGCGGGGCTGGCCATGGCTGGCGGTCTGGCGATCCTTCCGATACGGGGCGTGCGCTAGAGTCTCAGCGGAGCCCCCGTGCCGCAGTTCGTCACCATCACCGATCCGGCCGACCCGCGCGTGGCCGCCTATCGCGACATCAAGGAACGCGACCTGGTGGGCCGGGAAGGGCGGTTCATCGCCGAGGGCGAGACGGTGCTGCGAGCCTTCGTGCGCGACGCGGCCGATCGGGTGGAGTCGCTGCTGATCGATCCCAAGCGGCGCGACAAGCTGGAGGCGGTGTTCGACGGCCTGCCCGAGACGACGCCGGTCTATCTGGTCGAGCAGGCGGTGCTGGACGCCGTGGCCGGCTTCCACCTGCATCGTGGGGTGCTGGCTGTAGGGCGCAAGCCGCAGGCGATTCCGGCCGCCGACCTGCTGGCGACCCTGCCCGAGCGGGCGGTGGTGCTGGCGCTGTTCGGCATCGCCAATCACGACAATCTGGGCGGCATCTTCCGCAACGCCGCCGCCTTCGGGGCCGACGCGGTGCTGCTGGACGCCGACTGCTGCGATCCGTTCTACCGCAAGGCCATCCGGGTCTCGGTGGGGGCGAGCCTGAGCGTGCCGACGGGATACATCGGACGCGGCGAGGACGCCGTCGACCTTCTGGCCGGGGCGGGCTTCACGCCGCTGGCCCTGACGCCGTCGGCGGGGCGGACGCTCGCCGAGTTGGAGCCGCCGGCCCGGGCGGCCGCGCTGCTGGGGGCGGAGGGGCCGGGGCTGTCGGCCGACGTCATCGCGCGGGCGCAGGGGATCGGCATCCCGATGGCCAACGGCTTCGACTCGCTGAACGTGGCGACCACCAGCGGGATCGTGCTGCATCACCTGAAGTTCGCCTAAAGCTCGGCAGGCGGATGCCGCTGAGCTTGTCCACCGGTTACCGGGCGCTCTAAGGTCCGCGTCAAACAGTAGAGTTCGGGAGAAACGTCATGCCGCAACTGAACCGCCGGAGCGCCTTCGCCCTGCTGACGGGCCTGGCCGCCCTGTCGACCGCGAGCATGGCCAGCGCCGCGCGCAAGCCGGCCGTGCCCGAGCCGAGCGAGGTGCGCCCGCTGTGGCCGAACGATCCGCCGGGCTCGGCGGGCGTCACGGCGCAGGAGACGGTGCTGGAGCGCAGCGACGGCAAGGGCCCGCGCGACCGGGCCGTGACCCACACCCGCAAGCCGACGCTGAGCCTGTTCCGGCCGCGCAAGCCCAACGGCGCGGCGGTGATCCTGATCCCCGGCGGCGGCTACGAGCGCGTGGTCATGGACAAGGAAGGCTTCGAGACCGCCCAGTGGCTGGCCGATCGCGGCTATACCTGCTTCGTGCTGCTGTACCGCCTGCCGGGCGACGGCTGGGGCGCGGGGTCGGACGCGCCGTTGCAGGACGCCCAGCGGGCCCTGCGCCTGGTGCGCTCTTGGGCGCCTGGCATGAAGGTCGAGGCCGGCCGCATCGCCATCATGGGCTTCTCGGCCGGCGGCCATCTGGCTGCCAGCCTGACCACCCGCTTCGAGGCCCAGGTCTACGACCGCGTCGACGCCGCCGACGATCTTTCCGCGCGCCCGGACCTGTCGGCCCTGATCTATCCGGTGATCACCATGGTGGCCGGGACCACCCACGCCGGCTCGCGCAAGCAGCTGCTGGGCGCGGCCCCGTCATTCGAGGCGGTGCAGGCCTACTCGGCCGAGACGGGCGTGGGCGGCCGCACGCCGCCGGTGTTCCTGGTCCACGCCGCCGACGACAAGGCCGTGCCGGTGGAGAACAGCCTGATGATGTTCGCGGCCCTGAAGGCCAAGGCGATCCCGGCCGAACTGCACGTCTTCGAGGAAGGCGGCCACGGCTTCGGCCTGCGCTCGATCGCCGGCAAGCCGGTGGCGGCCTGGCCGACGCTGTTCGAGACGTATGCCAAGAAGAAGGGGATCTGAGGCCTTCAGATCCCTCTCTCAAAGAGAGAGGGTCCAAGTGCGCCTACCTGCCCCCGATCGGCGCCATGGTTCCCGAGGCGGGGGCGTAGCTGTAGCCGCCGCGCTTGAGGTCGGCCGAGAGGGTGAGGGGAGCGACGCCGCCGTTGAGGCGGGCGCGGTAGACCATGGTGGTCTCCAGCGTGCGCATCACGTAGTTGCGGGTCTCGCTGAACGGGATGCACTCGATGAAGTCGAGCGGGTCGGTGGATGCGCCGCGCGGGTCGCCGCACAGCGCCGTCCACTGCGGCGGACGGCCGGGACCGGCGTTGTAGGCCGCGGCGGCCATGATGTAGGAGCCGCTGAAGCGGTTGATCATGTCGCCCAGGTACACCGAGCCCAGGCGCATGTTGTAGTCGGGCTCGAACAGGCGATCGACGCTGTGGCTTTCGCCCAGCTTGCGGGCGACGCCGGCGGCGGTGGGCGGCATCAGCTGCATCATGCCGCGCGCCCCGACCGACGAGCGGGCGCGGGGGTCGAAATTGCTTTCCTGGCGCGAGATCGAATAGACGAAGGCGGTCTCGGCCGCGCCCGGAATGGGCGTGAAGTGGTGGTCGAGCAGGGGGTAGCCGCGCTCGGGCAGGATGAAGCCGCGCTGGGCGGCGGTGCGGACCGCGCGCATGGCCAGGTCCTGGTCGCCGGTGTTGCGGGCGAAGTCGACCAGCAGGGCCTGCTCCTGGGCGGTCGGCAGCTGGTCGTCGATGTACAGAACGAGGGCGCGGAAGGCGTCGTTGGCGCCGACGTCGCGCAGCAGCTTGGCGGCCCGGATCAGTTCGCGGCTCTCGAAGCGGGCGCGGTCGGCCTGGGTGACCACCGGGTCCTTGTCCAGGCGGATCTCCCTGATCCCCGCCTTCTCGGCGGCCAGCTGGCCGTAGAAGGTGGTGATGTGGCGCGCGCCCTCGGCGTAGAAGGCCTGGGCGGCGATGACGTCGCCCTGGGCCTCGGCCGCGCGGCCCTGCCAGTAGAGAGCGCGGCCGCGGGTGATCGGCGAGGCGCCGATCTCGTTGATGCGGCCGAAGTGGGCGGCCGCGGCGTTGGCGTCCTTCAGGCGCGACAGCGCGATCCAGCCCGCGAAGAACTCGGCCTCGGCCGCGTCGGCGCCGCCGGGCAGGCCGGCGTTGGCGGCGGCGTAGGCGCCGCGGCTGTCGCCGTTCTTGATGGCCGACATGACCAGTTGCTTGCGCTCGCGCCAGATGGGCGCGGCGGTGTCGTCGGACGGCGGACGGACCGGGAAGTAGCGCACGAGGTCGAGCGCCATCACGTCCATGCCCTTGCGACGCAGATAGGCCGCGCGCTCGAAGGCCACGCCCGGCGAGACCTGCTGGGCCGGGGACAGGGCGGCCACCAGGTCGTTGGCGTTGGAGGCGTTCGAACGCAGGGCGATGCGGGCCTGAGCGGTGGCCTGCTGGTCGTAGGGCAGCAGGGCGACCATGTCGCGCGCGGCCGGACCCTGGGGCCCGTACAGCAGCATGTCGGCGCGCTGGGCGTGGTCGTCGGCGGTGAGCACCGCGCCGAACCGGGCCAGCATCGCGCGCTGGGCGTCGGCCTCGAAGGTCTTCCCGCGCCAGAAACGGCGGATGAGGTTCGTGGCGTCCTGACCTCGACCGCTGGCCTGGTAGGCGCCGGCCAGCGCCATGGCGCCTTCGGCGGTCTGGGGCTCGGACCCGCCGAACCAGGCGATGGTCTGGGCGGGCGTCAGGCCCGAGGTCGACAGCGCCTTTTCGGCCGGCAGGTCGCGGCGCGAGCTGCGGGGCCAGCCGTTGAGGTCGCGGCGCGCCTGGTCGAGCTCGAAGAAGCTCATGCTTTCGGCGCCGACGTCGGCCAGGGCCCACAGGGCGATCTTGCGGGCCAGCGGATCGGAGATGCTGGCCATCGCCGCGCGCACGGTCGAGGCCGAGCGCTGGCCCATGACGGCGGCGCGCAGATTGGCCGCGTCGGTCTCGCTCAGCGTGCCGGCGTAGGCGGTCATCGGGGTGCTGACCAGGCCGGGGCGGGCGCTGCCGGTATAGGGCTGGGGCGCGCTCGGCAGACCTTCGTCGTCCAGCTGCTCGGTCTGGGCGTCGGCGACGCTCGCGACCAGGGTCAGGCTGATGCAACCGAGAAGAAGCCGACGAATCCCAAAAGCCAAAACGCGGTCTCCTTCAGTGCCGAGGCGGTGGTTCGACGCCTTGATGGGGGCGTCCGGCGGCCGATTTTGGGCCGTATGAGGCGTATAGCCCGGTTCGCCGACGGATCGACCCGCCTTTCAACGCCGCAGAGCGACGAAAAGGTCGGAACGACCAGTTGCGGTCGATGGGGGCGGGGACATATTGTCCGCCCCCACGTTTCAGCCGCAACTCTCGCGGCGTCTGCTCACGGCAAATTGCAAGTCATGGTCCATTCCCCGTTCAAGGGCGTCATCCCGGCCCTGGTCACTCCGTTCCTGAACGGCGAGGTCGACGAGAAAGGCTTCGTCGCCCTGGTCGAGCGCCAGATCGCCGGCGGCGTACACGGCCTGGTGCCGGTCGGCACGACGGGCGAGACCTCGACCCTGTCGCACGACGAGCACAAGCGCGTGGTCGAACTGTGCGTGAAGACCGCCCGCGGCCGCGTGCCGGTGATCGCCGGCGCCGGGTCGAACTCGACCGACGAGGCCGTCGACCTGGTGCGCCACGCCAAGACCGTGGGCGCCGACGCGGCCCTGGTGGTCACGCCCTACTACAACCGCCCCAGCCAGGAGGGCATGTACCAGCACTACAAGGCGATCAACGACGCCGTGGAGCTGCCGGTGTTCGTCTACAACGTGCCGGGCCGCACCGGCGTCGACATCTCCAACGACACCCTGGTGCGCCTGTCCAAGCTGCCCAACATCGTCGGCATCAAGGACGCCACCGGCGACCTGACCCGCATCAGCCTGCAGCGCATCACCTGCGGCGCGGACTGGGTCATGCTCTCGGGCGACGATCCCACGGCCCTGGGCTACATGGCCCACGGCGGCCACGGCGTGATCTCGGTGACCTCGAACGTCGCCCCGGACGCGTGCGCCACCTTCATGAACGCCTGCTTTGGCGCCGACTGGGAGACGGCACGCTACTGGCAGGACCGCCTGATCAAGCTGCACAAGGCCCTGTTCCTCGACAGCTCGCCGGCTCCGACCAAGTTCGCCCTGGCGCAGCTGGGCCTGTCGACGGAAGACGTGCGCCTGCCGATCACGCCTTGCAGCGAGGCGGTGCGTCCCGCGATCCTTGAGGCCATGCGCGAGGCGGGTCTGGTCTGATGACCAAGCCGATCGCGGAAAACCGGCGCGCCCGGTACGACTACTTCATCGAAGAGACCTTCGAGGCCGGCATCATGCTGACCGGCACCGAGGTGAAGTCGCTGCGCGTCGGCCGGGCCAACATCGCCGAGTCCTATGCGTCGGTCGAAGGGCGGGAGATCAAGCTGATCAACGCCGACATCCCGCCCTACGGCCACGCCAACCGCTTCAACCACGAGCCGCGCCGGCACCGGAAGCTGCTGCTGCACCGCAAGCAGATCGAGAAGCTGATCGGCGCGGTGCAGCGCGACGGCCGCACCCTGATCCCGCTCAAGCTCTATTGGAACGAGAAGGGCCTGGCCAAGCTGGAGATCGGCCTGGCCAAGGGCAAGAAGAACCACGACAAGCGCGAGACCGAAGCCGCGCGGGACTGGGCGCGCGACAAGGCGCGGCTGATGAAGGGCGACCGGGGGGATTGATCCAGATGCTCCCCCTGAAGGGGGAGCTGTCGCGGAGCGACTGAGGGGGAAGGGGCTGCGATCGTGGCGGATCTACCGATCTCATCAGGAACTTCCCCCTCCGGCCCTTCGGGCCACCTCCCCCTTCAGGGGGAGGATCTGCTGGCTGGCCCGGCTCTTGCTCGCTCCCGCGCGAAGGAGTCCGCCATGTCCGATACTGGTGCAAACACGGCCAAGGTCGCGCGTCCGCTGTCCCGCGGCGGGCCGTTGGACGCGCTTCGGTTCTTCGCGGCCTTCTTCATCGTGGTCTATCACTACGCCGAGCAGGCGCCGGTCTCGCTGTTCGCCATCCATCCGGCGTTCGGGCGCGGCTATCTGGCCACCGATTTCTTCCTGCTGCTGTCGGGCTACGTGCTGGGCCGGGCCTACGGCTCGCGCGTCTCGGACGGCCGGATTCACGACGGCGCCTTCCTGATCAAGCGCATCGGCCGGGTGTGGCCCGCGCACCTGGTGATGATCGCCGCCTTCGTGGCCCTAGTGCTGGGCACCACGGCGCTGGGCATGCAGCCGCGCAATCCGCAATGGTACCAGTGGGACCAGCTGCCCCAGCAGGTGTTCCTCATTCAGACCTGGGGGTTCCAAGGCCCGTCCGGCTGGAACATGCCGACCTGGACGCTGTCGGCGCTGCTGGTCTGCTACGCCCTGTTCCCGACCCTGTGGCGCGCCTTCGGCCGCATCGGCTCGCCGTGGATGGCGCTGCTGGTCGGCGCCGCGGTGTTCGTGGCCGTGGACGTGTTCTCGCGCCAGGTGTTCGGCATGCCGTCGTTCCATCTGCACCTGAAGAACGGCCTCTATCGCGCCATTCCGCTGTTCCTGATGGGCGTGCTGATCGCCCGCCTGGCCCGCGAGGTGGTGATCGGGCCGAAGCTGGCCGACGCCCTGGCGATCTTCGCGGTGGTCGGCTTCGTGGTGCTGAACGTGATCGGCGAGTACGCCTATCCGAGCCTGGCTTTGCTGGGCCTGCTGATCTTCGCCGCCAGCGGCTCGGCCCGCAACGGCTGGGGCTGGGCCAAGACCGGCGGGCGGCTGTCGTTCTCGCTCTACCTGACCAACCAGTTCGTCGGCGCGGTGTGGTTCGCCCTCCAGCGCCAGCTGGACCAGAAGGTCGAGCTGCATGAGGCCGCCCACTGGGCGATCTGGGCGATGGCCTTCCCGGCCGCCCTGGTGTTCGCCTGGCTCTTCGAGCGCCTGGTCGACGCGCCGCTCCAGGACCGGATCAAGCCGTGGCTGGAGCGGGCTACGGCCGGCTGGGGCGGCAAGCGCGAGCGGAACCAGGCGGCGCAAGCGATGGTTACGCCCCTGCGTTGAATGACGCGCCCTGAAATCGCCTTGCCGATCACGGCGAGATAGGCGACGAGGGATAAAACGCGCGTTCCAAACGCGCGAGTCAAAGCAGCGAGCCTGCTTATCCGCTTCTGTTCCGAAGCGGGCAGGCTGCAAGGGAGTCGAAAACCGAATGCTCAGGACCGCCATCCTCGCCGCCGTCGCCAGCGCCGCCTTCGTCGCGCCGGCCATGGCCGCGGACATCACCGGCCTCTGGCAGACCGAGACCAACGGCGGCCAGGTCGAGATCAGCCGCTGCGGCAACAGCCTGTGCGGCAAGCTGCTGACCTCGGACAACATCAAGAAGAACCCCGCCCTCAAGGACGAGAAGAACAAGGACCCGTCCCTGCGCACGCGTCCCCTGAAGGGCCTGCAACTGCTGTGGGGCTTCAGCGGCGGCCCGACCGAGTGGACCGGCGGCAAGGTCTACAAGGCCGATGACGGCAAGACCTATTCGGGCACCATCACCATGGCCAACGCCGACACCCTGAAGCTGAAGGGCTGCGTGGTCGCGCCGCTGTGCAAGACCCAGACCTGGACGCGGGTGAGGTAGGAACCAGGACCCTCCCCCTGAAGGGGGAGGTGGCGCGAAGCGCCGGAGGGGGAAGCGATCGCGGCGATGCCGCTGAAACTTCCCTCTCCGTCGTCCCTTCGGGCCGACACCTCTCCCTTCAGGGAGAGGGTCTTTCGCGCTAAAGCGGCGCGCACACCTCTTCCAGCCAGGCGCGGATATCCGGTTCGACGCGCGGGCCGATCTCCTTGAGCACGCGGGCGTGGTAGGCGTCGAACTGGGCGACTTCCTCGGCCGTGAGCAGCGCCTTGTCGACCAGGCGGCGGTCGATGGGAGCCAGGGTCAGGGCCTCGAAGCGGTGCATCGGGCGGTCGCCGCCGGCCACGGGCTCGGCGGGCATGACCACTTCCAGGTTCTCGATGCGGATGCCGTACTCGCCGTCCTTGTAGTAGCCGGGCTCGTTGGAGACGATCATGCCGGGCTGCAGGGCGATGGTGTTGGGCGCCTTGCTGATCCGCTGCGGACCCTCGTGCACGCCCAGATAGACGCCGACGCCGTGGCCGGTGCCGTGGTCGTAGTCCAGCCCGTGCGCCCAAAGGGCCATTCTTGCCAGGGCGTCGATGGCCGAGCCGGTGGTGCCGGCCGGGAAGCGCAGGCGGGCGATGGCCAGGTGGCCCTTCAGGACGAGCGTGTTGCGCTGGACCATCTCGGCCGACGGCTCGCCGATGGCCACCGTGCGGGTGACGTCGGTGGTGCCGTCCAGGTACTGGCCGCCGCTGTCGACCAGCAGCAGGGAGCCGAGCGCCGCGCGCTCGTTGGAGCGCTCGGTCGGGCGGTAGTGGGGCAGGGCGCCGTGGCCGTTGGCCGCGCCGATGGTGTCGAACGACAGGTCCTTCAGCACGCCGGTGGCCTCGCGGAAGCTTTCCAGCTTGGCGACGGCCTCCTTCTCGTCCGGCGGGCTGACCTGGCCCTCGGTGGCCAGCCAGTGCAGGAAGCGGGTCAGGGCGGCGCCGTCGCGGCGGTGGGCCTCGCGCGTGCCGTCCAGCTCGACGCCGTTCTTGCAGGCGCGGGGCAGGGTGCAGGGGTCCATTCCGCGCACGACCTTGGCGCCGGCGGCGACCAGGGTGTCGAAGTACCAGGCCGAGGACTGGGTCGGGTCGACCAGCACCGACTTGCCGGAAAGCTCGGCCAGGGCGCCTTCCAGGGCCTCGGGGGCTTCCAGCGACACTTCGTTGCCGAGCCAGGCGGGCAGGTCCTCGGTGACCTTGGCCGGGTCGAGGAACAGGCGGGCGCTGCCGTCGGCGCGCAGCACGGCCTGGGCCAGCGGCAGGGGCGTGCGGATGACGTCGCCGCCGCGGATGTTGAACAGCCAGGCGATCGAGGACGGGGCGGTGATCACCGCCGCATCGGCCCCGAGGCCGGAACCGACGCGAGCGCGCTTGGCCGAGCTTTCCTCGCCGGCGTACTGCACGGGATGCGGCACGACAGGCGCTTGGGGTTGTGCCGGACGCTGGTCGGCCCAGGCCTCGTCCAGCGGGTTGGCGGCGACGGGCTTCAGCGTCGCGCCGGCGCGGGCGGCGGCGGCCTTCAGCGCGTCGAGCGCGGCGGGGCTGTGCAGGCGGGCGTCGTAGCCGATCACCGCGCCCTTGTGGGCGGTCTCCAGATAGGCCGGCACGCCGCCCTCGACGAGGTCGCGGATTTCGAACACGCCCTGGTCGACCTGCTCGCGGACCTGGAGGGTGTAGCGGCCGTCGACGAAGACGGCGGCGCGGTCGCTCATGATCACGCCGGCCCCGGCCGAGCCGGTGAAGCCGCTGGCCCAGGCCAGGCGGTCGTTGGCGGCGGGCAGATATTCGTTCTGGTGCTCGTCCTCGTGCGGCACGAGGAAGCCGTCGAGACCCTGGCGGGCCATGGCCTCGCGGATCAGCGGAACGTGGCGCGGGCCGAAGCCCGGATCGGTGGATTCATCGAAGGTCTGGCGCATGGAAACCGATTTAGGCCCCATGCGCCGCAGTTGGAAGGGGAGTTATCGCGGCTGATCGGCCTGGGGCGACGGCGCCGTGCCGTCGGTCGTGGCCGGAGCCGTGGCGGCCGCGTCCTGCGCCGCGTCGGCGGCGGTCTGGGCCTGAAGCTCGGTCTGGCGGCGCACGCTCTCGGCGGCGGAGGCGGCTTCGCGGGCCGAGGCCTCGGCGGCCTGGCGGGCCTGGTCGGCGCCGGTCTGCAGGCCGACCTGGGCGCCTTCGACGAGGCCGGCGACGCGGCCCTGTTCCTGGGCCTGGGCGATCTGGTCGGAGCTGGCGTCCATCGGGCGCGAGGTCAGCATGAAGGCCACGGCGATCACCGCCACGATGGCCACCACCCCGGCCACCAGCCAGCCCAGCGGGCTCGACTCGCGACGGACCTCGACCACGCGCTCGGGCTGTCGCGGGGCCTCGGGGTGCAGGGAAGGATCGGTATAGGTCATGGTCGTTTCCTCGAACGGCGTTGTTCGAGAGAACGTGGAGGCAAGCGGGGGCGTTCCGCCCCCCGTCGCCGAGGGGCGGAGCCGAGAGCCTAGGGGCGTTGCAGGACCAGCGTCGCCCAGGCGTCGCGGTGGATGCGGTTCACCACCTTGAAGCCGCGCGACAGGTAGGCGGCCTTGACCATCCGCTCCTGGGTGCGCAGCAGGCCCGACAGGATGACCGTGCCGCCGGGGACCAGGGCGCGCTTGATGTCCTGGGCCAGGCTGATCAGCGGGCGGGCCAGGATGTTGGCGAACACCAGGTCGTAGGGGGCGTTCTGCGCCACCAGCTTGTTGGACAGGCCCGAGGCGTGGACGAAGCGGGCGTTGGCCATGTTGACCTTGGCGTTCTCCTTGGAGATCCGCACGCTGGGCTTGTCGATGTCGGTGCCGACGGCGAGCTTGGCGCCCGTGCGGGCGGCGGCGATGGCCAGCAGGCCCGTGCCGGCGCCGACGTCGAGCACCTTGTTGAATTTCTTGGCCTTGATCAGGCGGTCATAGGCCTGAAGGCAGCCGACCGTGGTGCCGTGGTGACCGGTGCCGAAGGCCGCGCCCGCCTCGATGCGCAGGTTGACCGTGCTGGCCGGCAGGCGGCCGCGATCGTGCATGCCGTAGACGAAGAAGCGGCCGGCGCGCACCGGCGGCAGGCCCGACAGCGCCATGGCCAGCCAGTCGGCGTCGGCCAGGGCTTCGCGCTCGACCTTCAGCGGATAGCCGCCCAGCAGTTCCAGCAGGGCCGCGTCTTCTTCCTCGGTGGTCGGGAAGGCGTCGATGCGCCAGACGCCCTTGTCCTCGTCCTCTTCCAGGATCGAGTAGGTCGCGCCTTCGAGGCCGGGCATGTTGTCGATGGCGTCGGCGGCGGCTTCGGCGTCGGCGCGCGCGCCGCGGGCGACGATCTGCTGGTGGGTGTAGTCGGTCATGCCGCTCCAATAGTCGTACGCGCGGCCAAAGGCGAGACCGTCCGGCGTCCGAAAGCAGGGGCGGGGCTCCAAATTTCCGGCGCGGGGTCGGGCGGCGCCAGGCGCCAGGTCAGCGGCGGCTCCTCGCGCGGGCGCCGTTCGCGCTGTGGGCGGGCGTTTCGGGCCGCGCCGAAGGCGGGCCCCAGAAGACGCGTGGCGGCCGCGCAGGCCAGGGCCCAGGCGATGCCGTTGCGCTCCAGGATGAAGCTTTCCGAGAAGGTGGTGATCAGGAAGATGACCAGGAACAGCGTCGCCCAGTAGCCGTCGCGCACCTTGTCGAACCGGAACAGGGCGACCAGCAGCGGCAGGCCCAGCACCAGGGCCGACAGTCCCACGCCGATCCAGCCCAGCTGGGCCAGCACGTCCAGCCAGCCGTTGTGGGCCGTCGGCACGTTCCAGCCGGTCTCCTTGCGGATGAACAGGGCCGGCACGGAGTCGTCGCGCCAGAACACCGCGTAGCCGTAGCCGGTCAGCGGGGCCTTGGCCGACTGGCGCATCAGGGCGTCCCAGATTTCGGTGCGGCCGGTCAGGGTGGGGTCCTTGCCCAGGGCCTTGAACAGCAGTTCGGGGGCCAGCCACATGACGATGGCCGCGCCGCCGATGACGGTGACGCCCAGCCAGACCATGGTGATGGCGGTGGCCGGACCGCGCCGCATCATGCCCAGCAGGCCCGAGCCGACGAGGCCGATCAGCAGCACCATCAGCGAGGTCTTGGACTTGCTCATCACGATCATGAAGGCGCACAGCACGATGGCGCCGATGAACAGCCTGCGGTGCTTCGTGCCGGCCAGGATGGCCGCCATCGCGCCCAGCGCGCCGTAGACCATCATAGCGCCCATCTGGTTCTTCTCGAACCACAGGCCGCGCCAGTCGCCGGCGTTGATGTCGTGCTGCACGCCCATCTTCGGATAGGCGATCGCGGCCAGCAGGCCGCCGGCGCCCAGCACCAGGAAGGTGGTCGCCAGGATCTCGGCCATGCGGCGGCCGTCGAAGCTGGCGGCGAAGTAGAAGCCGAACAGGGTGGTGAAGGCCGCCGCCAGGGCGCGGCGGTTGGTGGTGCCGGGATCGAACGACCACGAGGCCGAGGCGAACACCCAGAACACCAGCAGGCTGAGCAGGCCGGCGGGCAGCCAGAACTTCATCAGCCGCGGTGCGCGCCACAGCACCAGGGCCAGGATCAGCGCGTAGACCGGCAGCCACATCAGGCGCAGGATCGGCATGTCCTCGCCGCCGGCCTGTTCCGGATCGAGAAACGGCCCGATCAGGGCGTTGGACAACATGAACAGCACGAAGCCGCAGGCCCAGGCTTCCAGCGTGCGCAGGAGCCCGCCTTCCTCCTCGTTCCTGTCCGGCGCGGCCGCGTCCATGCCCGTTCCCGTGTGGCGCGAAACGGCACAGTTACCGGTCGCATGGGCGGGAGGGTGCAAGGGGGAGGCCGGAGCGCCGCGTTGCGGCGACCCCCCTCCGGCCCTTCGGGCCACCTCCCCCAGAGCTGTCTCTTATACACATCT
>LNIY01000119.1 GCA_001449105.1 Caulobacter vibrioides
CTGGGCCACCTCCCCCAGAGGGGGAGGATCTTGGCGCGCCGGTCGCCCCCCTCACCCGGTCACGAAGACCTTCTTCAGTTCGGTCTTCAGGATCTTGCCGTTGGCGTTCCTGGGCAGGGTCTCGGGCCAGAAGATCACCTTCACCGGCACCTTGAAGGCGGCCAGGCGGTCGGCGACGAAGGCGCGCAGTTCGTCTTCGGTGGCGGTCGCGCCGGGCTTCAGGGTGACCACGGCGGCGGGTTCTTCACCCAGGGTCTTGTGCTCGACGCCCACGAGGGCCGCGTCCATCACCGCCGGGTGGTCGTAGAGGACGTTCTCGACCTCGATGCAGTAGATGTTCTCGCCGCCCCGGATCAGCATGTCCTTGGCGCGGTCGATGATGTAGCAGAAGCCCTCCTCGTCGAGGCGCGCGAGATCGCCGGTGCGCACCCAGCCGTCGATGAAGGTCTGGGCGGTGGCATCGGGCTTGTTCCAATAGCCCTTCACGACCTGCGGGCCCTTGCACCACAGTTCGCCCACCGAGCCGATCGGAAGCTCCTCATAGGGAGCCTCCAGGGTCATGATCTTCAGGTCGGTGACCGGTACGGCCGGGCCGCAGCTTTCGGGGCGGTT
This sequence comes from Caulobacter vibrioides, assembly GCA_001449105.1. Lineage (GTDB taxonomy): Bacteria > Pseudomonadota > Alphaproteobacteria > Caulobacterales > Caulobacteraceae > Caulobacter > Caulobacter vibrioides_C. Next base: position 613 of record LNIY01000119.1, read on the forward strand.
CTCGTAGTCTTCGGCCGAGTTGGAGGTGGCGGTGGCCGAGGTCTCGGTCATGCCCCAGCCGTTGCCGGGCGAGGATTTGGGCCAGATCTCCTTGATCTTGCGGACCAGTTCCGGCGCCGAGGGCGCGCCGCCATAGGCCACGGCTTCCAGCGACGACAGGTCGTAGCTGTCGCGGCTGGGATGTTCGATGATCTGCCAGGCGATGGTCGGCACGCCGCCCATCTGGGTCAGCTTCTCGTCCTGGATCAGCTGCATGGCCTTTTCGGGATCCCACTTGCGGATCATGGCCATCTTGGCCCCGCCGAACAGCGAGGGGTTCATGACCGCAAAGCACCCGGTGGCGTGGAAGAACGGCACCGAGATCAGCGCGCCCTTCTGCGGCAGGCTGGGATCGGGCTGGGGCGGCGCCTCGCCGCGGCGCAGGAAGCTGCGGGCCGAGGCGGCGGCGGCGGCGAAGATGTTGCTGTTGACCGCGCGGTGCGTGGCCAGGGCGCCCTTCGGCTTGCCCGTGGTGCCGGAGGTGTAGAAGATCGTCGCGTCGTCCTCGGGGCCCAGTTCGACGGTCGAGAGCGGACGCTCCTCCAGCTTTATCCAGTCGTTGGGACAGCCGATCACGCTTTCCAGGCGCGTGACGTAGGGATGGGCGATGTCTTCCTTGCTGCGCGAGACGTAGACGCGCTTGAGCTCGGGGCAGTTGTCGAAATGCTCGGCCAGGCGCTCGAAGCGCTCGACGTCCATCACCGCCACCGAGGCGCCGGAATCTGTGAGGCCGTATTCCAGCTCGGGCCCGGTCCACCAGGCGTTCAGCGGGGTGAGGATCGCGCCGATCGACAGGCCCGCATAGAAGGCCACCGGCCATTCGGGCAGGTTGCGCATGATCAGCGCCACCCGGTCGCCCTTCCTGACGCCCTTGGCCTCCAGCTCGGCGGCGAAGACCGTGACGGCGCGATAGAAGGCCTCGAAGCTGACCCGCTCATCCTCGTGGACGAGATAGATCTTGTCGCCGTGGGTGCGGCCGACCTGCAGGGTGTGGCGAAGCGTGGGCGGAAGGTTCTTCCAGGTCCGCGTCGGCACGCCGCGGATCTCGACCTCCTCCATCTCGGCGGGCGATCCGGGGGCGGTGATCAGGGCATAGGCCTGTTTCACCGACATGGCAGGCCACGGAACGGGGTTAGGCGCGTGAGCGGCCTGGGTCATCGTTACTCTCCCGGTGTCGATCGCGCTCGTTCAAGCGGCGCGTTTCCGTCGAGTAAGCACGCCCGGACGGCCGATGTAAACGGTCGTTTGGACGATAGGGGAACAATGTTTAGTTGGGGCGGAGAAAGACCCCCTCCGGCCCTCCGGGCCACCTCCCCCAGAGGGGGAGGATCTTGGTTCGCGCCGTTAGATGCTCCCCCTCTGGGGGAGCTGTCACGAAGCGACTGAGGGGGACCTTCCGATCCCCCTCACGCAATCACCCCATCGCCGCCAGGCGGCCCAGCGCGGCTTCCAGCTTGGCCTTGGCCGCTTCGGCCTCGGCGAGGCGTTCGCGGTTTTCCTCGACGACCTCGGGCTTGGCGCGGGCCAGGAAGTCGGGGTTGCCGAGCTTCTTGCCGGTCTTCTCGATCTCCGACACGTGGCCGGCGATCTCCTTGGTCAGGCGGGCCTTCTCGGCGGCGACGTCGATGAACTCGGCGACGCCCAGGGCGCCCGTGGCCTCATCCATCACCACCGGCGCCGTGCCGGCGGGCGCGGCTTCGGAGATCGTGACCTCGCCCAGGCGGGCCAGGCTGACCAGCAGGTCGCGCTGGCGCTCCAGGCGGCCAAGGGTGCCCTCGCCCGCCCCGACCACGGCCAGGGCCGGCTTGGCCGACGGCGGCACGTTCATCTCGGCGCGCAGCGAGCGGATCTCGCCGACGGTGTCGACCAGCCAGCCGATTTCGGCGGCCGCCTCGGCGTCGATCCAGCTGTCGGGCATCTGCGGCCAACGGGTGGAGATCAGCATGGACTGGCGGGCCGGGCCGCCCTCCTCGGCCGTCTTGTCCCACAGCTCTTCGGTGATGAACGGCATCACCGGGTGCAGCAGGATCAGGATCTGGTCGAGCACCCAGGCGGTCATGGCGCGGGTCTCGGCCTTGGCGGCCTCGTCCTCGCCGTTGAGCACCGGCTTGGCCAGCTCAAGGTACCAGTCGCAGAAGACGTTCCAGATGAAGCGGTAGAGCGCGCTGGCGCCTTCGTCGAAGGCCGGGGCCTCGAAGGCGTTGGTCACTTCGCCGAGCGTCTTGACGACCTCGCCGCGGATCCACTTGTTGAGCGGCTGGGTCACCGAGGCGGGGTCGAAGCCCTCGACGCGGACGCAGCCGTTCATCTGGGCGAAGCGGGTGGCGTTCCACAGCTTGGTGCCGAAGTTGCGGTAGCCCTCGATGCGCTGCTTGGACAGCTTGATGTCGCGCGCCTGGCCCGACATGGCGGTCAGGGTGAAGCGCACGGCGTCGCAGCCCAGCTCGTCGATCAGGGCCAGCGGGTCGATGACGTTGCCCTTGGACTTGCTCATCTTGGCGCCCTTCTCATCACGGACGAGGGCGTTGATGAACACCTGCTTGAACGGAACCTCGTCCATGAAGTGGATGCCCATCATCATCATCCGGGCGACCCAGAAGAAGATGATGTCGAAGCCCGTGACCAGGGTGCTGGTCGGGTAGAAACGGGCGACGTCCGGGGTCTTTTCCGGCCAGCCCAGGGTCGAGAACGGCCACAGGGCCGAGCTGAACCAGGTGTCGAGGACGTCCTCGTCCTGGGTCAGCTGGACGTCGGCGCCGAACTTCGCGCGGGCGGCGGCATAGGCGGCTTCCTCGGTCTCCTCGACGAAGATCGAGCCTTCAGGGCCGAACCAGGCCGGGATGCGGTGACCCCACCAGAGCTGGCGCGAGACGCACCAGGGCTCGATGTTGCGCAGCCATTCGAAGTAGGTCTTTTCCCAGTGCCTGGGCTCGAAGACGGTGTCGCCGTTCTCGACGGCCTTCAGGGCCGGCTGGGCCAGGGTGTAGGCGTCGACGTACCACTGGTCGGTCAGGTAGGGCTCGATGACCACGCCCGAACGGTCGCCGTGCGGGACCATGTGCCTGGTCTTCTCGATCTCCTTCAGCCAGCCCTCTTCCTCGGCGCGGGCGACGATGGCCTTGCGCGCGGCGAAGCGGTCCATGCCGACATATTCGGCCGGGACGTCGTCGTTGAGCTTGGCTTCCGGCGTCAGGATGTTGATCGACGGCAGGCCGGCGCGCTTGCCGACCTGGAAGTCGTTGAAGTCATGCGCCGGCGTGATCTTGACCGCGCCCGAGCCCTTGGTCGGGTCGGCGTAGTCGTCGGCGACGATCGGGATGCGGCGGCCGACGATCGGCAGGACGACGTCCTTGCCGACCAGGTCCTTGTAGCGCTCGTCCGACGGATGGACGGCCACGCCCGTGTCGCCCAGCATCGTTTCGGGACGAGTGGTGGCCACGACGATGTAGTCGCGTGTCTCGAATTGGGTCGGCTTGCCCTCGTCGTCGAATTCGACCGGGTGCTGGTAGGTCACGCCGTCGGCCAGCGGATAGGCGAAGTGCCAGTAGGCGCCGTCGACCTCCTTCTGCTCGACCTCGAGGTCGGAGATGGCGGTCTGGAACTGCGGGTCCCAGTTGACCAGGCGCTTGTCGCGATACAGCAGGCCCTGCTTGTGCAGCTGGACGAAGACCTTGCGGACGGCGGCCGACAGGCCCTCGTCCAGGGTGAAGCGCTCGCGCGACCAGTCGCAGCTGGCGCCCAGGCGGCGCAGCTGGTTGGTGATGGCGCCGCCGCTTTCGGCCTTCCATTCCCAGACCTTGTCGACGAAGGCCTCGCGGCCCATGTCGCGGCGGCCGATGTTGCCGGCGGCGGCCAGCTGGCGCTCGACCACCATCTGGGTGGCGATGCCGGCGTGGTCGGTGCCCGGCAGCCACAGGGCGGCCTTGCCGCGCATGCGGTGGAAGCGGGTCAGCACGTCCTGCAGCGTGTTGTTCAGGGCGTGGCCGATGTGAAGGCTGCCCGTGACGTTCGGCGGCGGGATCACGATGACGAACGGCTCGGCGTTCGGATCATCGCTCGGCTTGAAGGCCCCGGAGGCCTCCCAGGCTTCGTACAGGCGCGGTTCGACGGCTTTGGGATCGAAGGTCTTTTCAAGCATGGCGGAGGGGATATGCCATCTGCGGCCGCCCGGCGAAACCAGGCGGCGGGATTATCGGGGATTTTGAACGGGAAAAGGCGGCCGCCTGAGCGACCGCCTTTCCAAATTTCCGTGCGCCGGCGACCGTCCCGATCAGGGACGGCGCGACGCCAGCATCATACGCCGCGGCCGCGCGAGATCCGGTGGACCTCTTCCTCGACCTTGTTCTCGACGATGCGCGGCAGGTTCTGGTCCAGCCACTCCTTGAGCAGCGGGCGCAGCAGTTCGCGGACCACGTCTTCGAGCGTGCGGCCGTTGGCCGGCATCAGCAGGGCCGAGCTCAGGCTGCCGAAGGCGCTGGCGGCCAGGCCCGCGGCGTGGTCGCCGACCAGGGTCTCGGCCACTTCGTCGCGGTTGAACACCGGCGGCGGGGTGTAGGCCGGTTCCGGCGCGGGCGGCGGCGGCTCGTAGGCCGGCTCGGGCTCGGGTTCGGGGGTGTAGACGTCGAGGTCGCCGAGCGTCTCGACCGGAGCCGGCGGCTCGATCGGGTCGGTCAGCTCAAGGACGTCGTCCTCGATCAGCGGCTCGGGCTCGGGAACCGGCTCGGGCGCGGGCGGCGGCGCCGCTTCGGCGGCCGGAGCGTCGTCTTCGGAGATGATCCGCCTGATCGAGGCGAGGATCTCCTCCATCGTCGGTTCTTGGGAGCTCTGGTCGGACATGATGGGCTGGGCCGTATTAAAGGGCTACGAATCCTTGGGCGCCTCGCAAGACGCGTGCCGCCGATGGTGCAGACTTGCACGGCTTAAGCAAGCCAAGGATTCGCGCCGCGTTGATTCGTCCTGAGAATGGACGGAATTACTTGCCGTCGGAAGACGTCGCGACCGCGGGCGAAGCGACCTTGTCGAGGCCGCGGACCAGGGGCTCCCACGGCACCGATCCCGAATTGACCACGCGATCGTACGAGGTCTTCGGATCGTAGCGTTCGACGCCGGGCGCCAGCTTGGCGACGTCCAGCGCGCCCATGGCCTGCAGGACGCCGGCGCTGGCGACGTATTCGTCGCGGCGGGCGGTGACCAGGGCCAGTTCGGCGGCGCGCAGTTCCTGCTGGGCGTTGAGTACGTCGAGCGTGGTGCGCAGGCCCACCTGCTGCTCCTGGCGGACGCCCTCGAAGGCGATCTTGGTCGCCCTCACCTGCTCCTCGTTCGAGACGAGGTTGGCCCGGGCGGCCAGCAGCGTGCTCCAGGCGGCCGAGACCTGCTGGACCACGGTGCGCTTGGCGCCTTCCACGGCGATGCGGGCGGCGTTCTCGCGCTCCTTGGCGGCGCGGACGTTCGAGGCGTTCAGGCCGCCGGTGAACAGCGGCACGCGGGCGGTGATCGAGCCGCTGACGGCGCGGTCGTACTCGCCGAACTGCTTGTACTCGCCGTTCACCTCGTTGGCCGAGTAGCCGAGGCTGGCCCCTGCCGAGACGGTGGGCAGGTAGGCCGACTTGGCCTGGGCGACGCGGGCCGAAGCGGCCCGTTCGCTGTAGCGGGCGGCCTGGACCGTCGGGTTGTTGGCCTCGGCGGCGTCGAAGGCCTGCTCGACCGAGACCGGCAGCAGCTCGGCCAGCGACGGCTCGGGCGCCAGGTCGGCCGGGTTCTGGCCGACGACCTGGGCGTAGTTGGCGCGGGCGACGGCCAGGGTGGCCTGGGCCGAAGACAGGCTGGCCTTGGCGGCGGCCAGGCGGGCCTGGGACTGGGCGACGTCGGTGCGGGTGATCTCGCCGACCTCGAAGCGGGCGTTCGACTCGTCGAGCTGACGGGTCAGGACGGAGACGTTCTCCTGGGCGATGCGCAGGCTTTCCTGGCCGCGACGCACGTCGACATAGGCGGTGATGACATTGGTCAGCACGCCCTGCTCGACGCTGCGCAGGTCTTCGCGACCGGCCAGGACGTCGGCTTCGGCGGCCGACAGCCGGGCGCTGGCCTGGCCGCCCGTATAGAGCGGTTGCGACAGCGAGAGGGTGGCGTTGCTTGAAGCGGACTTGGTGGTGTCGGCGCCGGTGACCACCTGGCCGCCGACCAGGGTGGTGCGGGGGTGGGCCAGATCGGTGCGCGATCCCGAGATCGAGCCGTCCAGTCCCACGGTCGGGCGGAAGCCGGTCTTGGCCTGCACCACGCCTTCATCGGCGGCGCGCTGCACGGCGCGCTGCTGCTGGATGGTGGGATTGGTCTGGTACGCCAGAGCGACCGCATCGGTCAGCGTCTCGGCGTTAGCCGCCGAGGCCAGGAAACCCATGCAGCAAGCAGCGGCCAGCAAACCGGCCCGACGGCTCTTCGACATCCCTCATTCCCCAACACACGCGAAGTCCGCGCTCTACATCCAAGCGCTGTAAGGCCCACGGTGGACCATCGCTAGTTAAGCTTTTTTCACGCGGACTTCGCGCGCTTGTCACCGAGGACGACAGATTAGAGCCAGCCAAGCTTGGATGAAATACCCAACCCTGGGCAGCAGTCCCTGAATTCAAGGACTTAAGCGGAGGCGTCCGGGCGGGTTCAGCACCCGGACGCCCCGTATCGAAAGACTAGAACGCGAAGCCGGTCTCGACCGGGAAGCCGGCCAGCAGCGACGGGGTCGAATCGAAGGCGGCGCGACGGGCCAGGCCGTCCTCGGCGCGGGCGTAGATGGCGGCGCGGCCGACCGGGCCTTCGCGCTCGACGACGCCGAGACGGCCGTTCAGCGCCAGGGCGCCCGTCCACGAGGCCGGGGCCTTCGGCACCGCGCCTTCGCAGATGATGACGTCGTATTCGCCGCCCGGGACGGCCGTCAGGTCGTCGCCGTCGAGGCGCGTGACGTCCAGGCCCATGGTCTGGAGGACGACGGCGGCGTAGGGCGCGGCGATCGCCAGGGCCTTCTCGCCGGCGCGCGGCTTGAGGTTCTGCAGCAGCTTGCCGATGTCACGCGGGCGCATCAGCGTGCGGCCCGGGGCGTATTCGACCTCGGCGTCGGCATAGGCCAGATAGGCCTTGCCGGCGGGCACGAGGTTTTCGCGCGGAACCACCCGCAGGGCGTCCTGCAACGGCAGGTCGGTCACGTCGGCGGTGCGGATCTGGCTTTCCACCATGTTCAGGCGGGCAGCCGCGAAATCGGAGCTCATGGACTTCCTCGGACAGCAGTTCGAGAGGCTTATAGGTCCGGGCCTCGCCGGAAGGCAATCAGGCCCGTGCAACCAATCGCGCCGAGGATTTGGCCGACTCAGGCCGTCTCGCCGAGCAGGCGGCGCAACTGGTTCACCGCCGGCTTCATCAGCGGGCAGACCGTCGCGGCCGTGGCGAGCGGCGGTCCGAGCACCGCGGCGCGCGAGGCGTCGTTCTCGCAGAGCTGCACGGCGATGCGCGCGATCAGCGGCAGATCGGGCTCCAGCAAGGCCGTGCGCTGGTCGATCAGGCGGGTCAGGTAGCGAGGATCGGCGTCGTCGGGATAGGCGTCGATAGCCTCCTCGACGCTCTTCAGAAGCGCTTCGATCCGCTCGGCCACGCCGACGGCGGCCGCCGCGTCGCGCAATTTGGCTTCAATCTCACTCATGCCCCAACGCGCCCCCCGCGTTCACCATCCCCTGAATCGGCGGCCCGTATGACGCAAATCGCGGCGCGGCGCCTCCCCGAAAAGCGCTCTGTCCCCAAAATGGGGACATGGTGAATTTTCTCACAGAAGCGACTCACCCCCAGCCTCCACCCAGCGGCTTTCTCTGGGAGCAGGCATGAGCACGGATGTTCGGCGCGCGGTGATCCGCCTATCGGCGGGCTATTTCCTGCGATCGCTGGACGTGGCCAAGAGCCTGCACCAGGACGATCCGGTGCGCGCCATCGTCTTCACGACGATCTGGGTGGCCAATGTCGCCCACATCCGCCCCAACGCCGGCTTCGACGCCAAGAACGAACTGGCCAAGGACGCCCAGAGGCGGCCGGTCACCGTGGTGCAGGTCGCCGACTCGCTGGCCATGCCGGCCGAGACGGTGCGCCGTCACGTCGGCGCGCTGATCGCCGACGGCCTGTGCGTGCGGCACGGCCGCAAGGGCGTGACCATCCCCGCCGAGGTGTTCACCCGCCCCGGCATGCTGCAGGCGCTGGATCGCCAGCACCAGTACACCGAGACCTACTATCGGGAACTGCAAAAGCTGATGGCGATGTAAAGCGGCCGGACCAAGAACGGTTAGCCGCGCTTTCCATATCTTCGGGATTTCACCGGCGACGAAACCTTCGACGAACGAAGGAGAGTGGCTCCGCGGGTAGGATTCGAACCTACGACCAGCCGGTTAACAGCCGGCTGCTCTACCACTGAGCTACCGCGGAACAGGTCGCTCTCAGTTGAGGAAGCGGTTGATAGCCGCCGAACTGACTCGGCGCAAGGCGCACGAACGTCGCATTCGGACAAAAGCATATGTTCTTGTGGAGGAATTCTCGTCGGCGACGCCTTCGATATGACCGAAGGAAGGGTGGCTCCGCGGGTAGGATTCGAACCTACGACCAGCCGGTTAACAGCCGGCTGCTCTACCACTGAGCTACCGCGGAACAGGTCGCTCTCTGTCGAGGCGCGGTTGATAGCCGCCTCACTGACTCGGCGCAAGCGCCTTCTGACAAAAAAACAGCCCGGCCAGAAAGCCGGGCTGTGAAAAGTTGAGTGATGGTGGGGCGCCTTCAAAAGAAGACGTCCACAGGCTCGCCAATCATGGTTAACCGGATCCTAATTTCGGCCCGACCAGCCAAAAGGTCGCAGGTCGCCCGCCCCAGCGGATCAAAGGGTCGCGGCAATGTGTAACGGCGATACGCCGCCGTCTTCCCGCGACGCGACTCGCTCGCTAAAGCGTTCATGATGAACGAACCCGACGACCAGTGGTCCGTCACGCTGCAACGCGGCGTGGCCAGCCTCGACTTCAAGCTGACGCGTGACCCGGCCGTGGGGACCCCGATCATGACCGGCGCCGTCGGCGACGTGCGCGGCGCGCGCGCCCTGGTCCAGGCGGCCGCCCTGGCCGCCGTCGAGGCCGACCGCTGGGTGGCGACCGGGGCCGGCGACGTTCCGATTCCCCGCGAACTTGTGCTGACCCGTCGCGACCTGACCAACGCCAAGGCGGCCGAACCGCCCGGCAGCGCAACCTCGCCGTTCACGGCCGGCTACGCGGCCGTCTATCGCCTGGAGTTGGCGCGACTGCTGTGGTCGGCGATCTCGGACGCCCCCGCCCGCCGGCTGGAAGAGCTGGCCCGCCGCATTCCGTCCTGACGCCTCAGAACCGCCGCCACACCGCGACGACGCCGCCGCGCTCGCGCAGGGCGTTGCGGCCCGAGGCGGTGGCGACGGCCCCGGCCTGGACGGACCAGCCGGCCGGCAGGTCGTAGACGGCGGTCAGCTGCACATTGCGATAGCGATAGGCCTCGAAAGCCCCCTGCCCGGCCCCGACCGACGCCACGTCGAACACCTGGGCCATCAGCATCAGCCGCCTGGTCGGGCGGGCGCCGGCCGTCACCTCCAGCCGACGCTCGTCCGGGGGATCGCCGTCGCGACGGCGCAGGCCCGCCTGCAGGTCGAGGAAGACCGCCTTTCCGGCCACGGTCCCGCTCTTACCCAGCAGGAACCGGCTGTCGTACTCGGCGTCAGGCGAGCCGCGCTGGGCCGCTCCGGGATCGCCGTCGCCGCCGGGCAGCCGCACCGCGCTCTCGCTCGACAGCACCCAGGTCTCGCCCGACAGGATCCTGTAGCGGGCGGCCAGCTCGACGTGGCCCGGCTCGGCGCCCTGGGCGTTGCGCGTGCGCAGCCGCCGCACCGAGCCCTGCGCCCGGACGGTCAGGCGATCCGACAGGCCATACTCGGCGAAGGCCTGCAACTCGGTCTTGCGATAGTCGACGATGTCGACCGCCTCGCCGTTCAGGTCGAAACCATGGGTGCTGTCCTGCCGATGGAGGCTGACGATCACCTCCCTGCCGCCCTTGGGCTGGGTCCAGGCCGCGGCCCGGGCCTCCCCCGCGACCAGCACGGCCGCAGCCGTCAACCCAAGCAGCGTCGATCGCCGCGCCATGCCACCCCCTCACACGACCGGAAGACGGAGATAGAAACACAGACTCGCGCATAGGCTGTATATGATTTTATGCGATTGACTCGCAACAACCACCGACCTAGACCTTGTTGCGATCAATTCTCAAATCCGATGTCGGGTTTCCTCCCCTCACCCACATCGACTGCGTCCGGCAGGGCTCCCCTCCGCCGGACGCCTTTTCTTCCCGCCTGGAGCCTTTCATGAGCTGCGCCTGCGGACTGGACCTCGATTTCGAAGACACCGGCCCCGAGGGCCTGGCGCGCGGCGAGCGACTGCTGCTGTGGGGCGTGCGCACCTGGGCGGCCCTGCGGCTGCAGGGGCAACCCGCCGATCCGACGATCCGCAGCGCCTTCGCCCGGGCCGCCTCGCCCCGCACGGCCTCGCTGTTCCTGCAGACCATGATGCTGATCGAGGGCGAACTGGTTCGCCCGTTGCACATCCAGTGCCCGCACTGCGTCGGCTACGCTCTCGACGAGCAGCGGCTGGTGACCGCCTGCGGCCTGGCCGCCGCCGCACCGGGCCTGGCCTCGCGGCTGCTGTCGTCGCTGGTGGCGCGTCCGGACGTCACCGCCGTGCTGGCCCGCGCCCTGAACCACGCCCTGGCCCTGGACGGCGCGCCCTTGCCCGTAAGGCTGGGCGAACCGGCCGACCACGCCCCGCCCGTTCAGACGGCGACGCTGCACTAGCGGCTCCAGGGCGGATCGACATTCAAGGCTGGAGCGTGGTCCTCGTCCTTCGACAAGCTCAGGATGAGGACCATTTACAGGCCCAGACCGTAGAAAAACCTCATCCTGAGCCAGTCGAAGGACGAGGTTTCCGTCTCAGATTTTGAATCTCGATCAGCCCTAGAAGGCGGCCTCGAAGCGCATGCCGTCATAGGCCGGCTCGACGCCCGGCGGCAGCCTGGCGGCCAGGGCGTTGTAGTCGAGGTCGATGTGCAGGTTGGTCAGGATCGCGCGCCTTGGCCTGGCGCGCTCGATCCAGCCCAGGGCCCGCTCGACGTTCGCGTGGGTGGGGTGCGGGGTCCAGCGCAGGGCGTCGACGATCAGGACGTCGAGGTCTTCGAGCACAGGCCAGCTTTCCTCGGGGATCTGCAGCACGTCGGGCGCGTAGGCGACGCCGCCGAACCGGAAGCCGGCGGCGCGGATCTCGCCGTGGTCGACGTCGAAGCTGACCACCGGAATCTCGCCGCTGGGGCCTTCGAGGCTCCAGGCCTGGCCGTGCGGCGGCAGGTGGCGCGCATCGCAGATCGCCGGATAGCCGCCCTTGGTCTCGAAGACGTAGCCGAAGCGCGTCAACAGCCCGTCATAGGTGACCGGATCCATGTAGGTCGGGATCTTGAAGCGGTGATTGAGGAAGAACGGCCGCACGTCGTCGATGCCGTGGGCCTGGTCGGCGTGGTCGTGGGTGAACAGGACCGCGTCGATGCGGCCCGCCCCGGCGCGCGCCGTCTGCAGCCGCAGGTCGGGCGAGGTGTCGACGAGGACCGTGGTGTCGCCGCGCGGATCGCCGCCCGACAGCCGGCGGACCAGCATAGAGCAGCGCGAGCGGTGATTCTTAGGTTCGGCCGGATCGCAGTCGCCCCAATTGCCGTCGGCCCGCGGCACTCCGCCGGAGGAGCCGCTGCCGAGGATGGTGAACTCGAGCCGGCCGCCGGTCATGGACGCGGGATCCTGTCGAACAGGGCGAAGAAGGCCTCTTCCGAACGCTTCTCGGCGTCGGCGCGGGTCCAGCCGCGAATCTCGGCCAGCTTGTCGACGATGTGCGGCAGGTGGGCCGGCTCGCAGCGGCGGCCGCGCATCGGCACCGGGGCCAGGTAGGGACAGTCGGTCTCGACGATGATGCGATCAGCCGGCATGTCGCGGATCACCCCGCGCACGTCCTCGGCCTGCTTGAAGGTGGCGATGCCCGAGACCGAGAACCAGGCGCCCAAGGCGGCGGCCCGGCGGGCGAGCTCGGCGCCGCTGGTGTAGCAGTGCATCAGGATCTTGAAGGCGCCCTCGGCGTGCTCCTCCTCCAGGATCTGGCCCATGACGTCGTCGGCCTCGCGGGTGTGGACCACCAGCGGCAGGCCGGTCTCGCGGGCGGCGACGACGTGCTGCCTGAACACGGCGGCCTGCACCTCACGCGGCGACAGGTCGTAGTGGAAATCCAGGCCCGTCTCGCCGATGCCGACGACCTTGGGCTTGCCGGCCAGCTCCACGAGGTGGGCGGTCGTCAGGTCCGTGTGGTCCTTGGCCTCGTGCGGGTGGGCGCCGACCGTGCACCAGATGTCGGCCTCGGCCATGGCGATGGCGTGGACGGCCGGGAAGTTGGGGATCTTGTCGCAGATGGTCAGCATCATTTCGATGCCGGCCTCGCGGGCGCGGGCGATGACGGCGTCGCGGTCCTCGGCGAACTGGGGCGCGTGCAGGTTTACGTGGCTGTCGATGAGCATGCGGTCAGATGGAGGCCTTGGCCGCGGCGCGCAAGTCCGCAATCGCCGTCCAGAACACGTCGGCGCGATCCAGGTTCACCGCCTCGGCCTCGATGGGCCAGCGCACGACGCGCTCCCAGGCGGCGGCCCAGCGGTCGAGACCGGCCGGGGTGCGCTCGCCGGCCATGCCCGTGGCCATGGCGTGGATCTGGTCGGCCAGGCGCTCGAACAGGAGCTCGAAGCGAGCCTGCCCCTCGGCGCCCTTGAAGGTGTCGGCAAGGGCCAGCAGCGCGGCCTCGTCGATCTCAGGCAGCTTGCGCAGGATCTCGCCGGCGGTGTCGTCGACCTCCAGGGCCTTGGCGGCCGCCAGCTGCAGAGCCTTGCCGGGCGCGCCGTGGGCCATGCGGCCCAGGCGCTCGGCCTGGCGGCGGTCGAGGCCCAGGCGGTGCTCGACCATGTCGGCGGCGCGCTCGACGCCGGGCGCGGGCACGGCCAGGCGCCGGCAGCGCGAGCGGATGGTCGGCAAGAGCTTGCCGGGCGAATGGCTGATCAGGAGGATCACGCCGCGCGCCGGCGGCTCCTCCAGCGTCTTCAGCACGGCGTTGGCGGCGTTGACGTTGAGGTCGTCGGCGGCGTCGATGATCGCCACGCGATAGGGCGATGTCGCCGGCGAGTTGGCGAAGAAGCCGGGCAGCAGGCGGGCTTCGTCGACCGGAATCGACTTGCGGGCCTTGCCGTCGTCGGTGGCGCGCTCCAGCACCATCAGGTCGGGATGCGAGCGGGCGGCGACCTGCCGGCTGACGAAGTCGGACGGGGCCGAGCCCAGCGCGCCGAACGCGCTGTCCTCGCGCGCGCCCAGCAGACGGCGGGCCATGCGGTAGGCCAGCGTGGCCTTGCCGACGCCTTCGGGGCCGGTCAGCAGCCAGGCGTGGTGCAGGCGGCCGCGCCCCAGGGCGTCGAGGAACGACAGTTCGGCCTTCTCCTGGCCATCCAGCGAGAAGACGTCGCGGGGATGCGGAGGCACGTCGCTCATGCCAGGTCCAGACGTTCGGCGACGGCGGCCCAGACGGCGCTCGATACCTCGTCGATCGAGGCGGTGGCGTCGATGATCGCGCAGCGTTCGGGCTCGCGGCGGGCGATCTCCAGGAAGCCGGCGCGCAGGCGCTCGTGGAAGTCCAGGCCCTTGGATTCGAAGCGCGCGGCCCCGCCCCGCGCCGAAGCGCGTTCGAGGCCCACCGTCGCGGGCAGGTCGAAGACCAGCGTCAGGGCCGGGACCGTGCCGCCCAGCACGTGCTCTTCCAGGCTGGCGATCAGCGTGGCCGGGGCGTCGCCGCCGGCGCCCTGATAGGCCCGGGTCGAATCGGCGAAGCGGTCGCAGACGACCACCGCCCCGCGCGCCAGGGCCGGACGGATCACCCGCTCCACGTGGTCGCGGCGGGCGGCGTACATCAGTAGGGTCTCGGTGACCGGCGACCAGCGATCGGCCGCGCCGTGCACCAGCAGCTCGCGGATCGCCTCGCCGCCGGGGCTGCCGCCGGGCTCGCGGGTCAGCACGACCTCGCGACCGAGTTCCTCCAGGCGCTGGGCGAGCAGCCGCACCTGGGTTGACTTGCCGGCGCCCTCGCCGCCTTCGAAGCTGATGAACGTTCCGCTGGCCATCGGCCTCAAATCGGCCGGAACGCCCGCCTTGTCCAGACCCGCTTAGGGCCGCAGCACCGTGGCGTCGCCGAAGCCGAGGGCCGCGACGCGGTCGCGGACGCCCCAGGCCAGGCCCTCGTCGTCGCCGGCGCTGACCAGCACGCGATAGAGCGTGCCGCCCGAACGCTCCATCGGCTCGACGGTGACGCGGCCGGCGCCCGAGAGGCGCTCGGCGGCGCGCTCGGCGTTGTCGCGATTGGCGAAGCTGCCGGCCTGGATGCGATAGGCGCCCGACGGCGGGGCGGAAACATTGACGATCTCGGGCTCGCGCGGCGGCGGGGCCACGGGCGGGCGATAGGGCGCGACCGGCGACGGCGTGACAGGCGCCGACGCATAGCGGCGGGGCTGATCGGCGGCCTTCTTGGGCGCCGGGCCGATGTAGCGCACGCGCACCTTGGCCAGCCCCTTGCCGCGATAGCCCAGCTCGTCGGCGGCGGCCTTGGACAGGTCGATCAGGCGATCGCCGACGAACGGCCCGCGGTCGTTGACGCGCAGGCGCATCTTGCGGCCATTCTCGAGATTGGTGACCTCGACGATGGACGGCAGCGGCAGCGTCTTGTGGGCGGCCGACGGCAGGTCCATGTCGAAGACTTCGCCGTTGGCGGTGCGGCGGTTGTGGGACTGCTCGCCGTACCACGAGCCGGTCCCGACCACGTCGTAGTTCGGGTCGGCCTTCGGATAATACCAGATGCCCTTGATCTGATAGGGCTTCTCGGTGCCGCGCAGGCCCTGGCCGTAACCGGGCGGCGGCGGGCCGTGATACTCGCGGTCCGGCGTGGACTTCGGAACGCCCTTGGCGATCGGCAGGCGCGGCGAAGGCGTGGCGCAGGCGGCCAGGCCCGCGGCGCCCAGCGCCAGCAGGCCCAGAACCTTAAGCGCCCGGATTTCAGATCTGTGTTCGCGCCGCATACGTCGCCAAAACTCCGGATGGTTCGTCCCCCATCATGGTTTCAGCTTCGTTCAGATGTTTTTAGGCTTGGTTAAGGATGACTGCGACAGATCGTTCTGGAGCCGAAGCACGAGCGCTGATATAGCCGCCCGCTCCGGACAGGTGGCCGAGTGGTTTAAGGCAGCGGTCTTGAAAACCGCCGTAGGTGAAAGCCTACCGTGGGTTCGAATCCCACCCTGTCCGCCACTTCCCCGTCGTCGTCGCCGTGATATCCCAGCGGCATGACGTTTTCCGCCCTCCTCCGCTCAGCCGCCCTGGTCGCCGCCCTCGCCTGCGCGGCCCCCGCCCTGGCCAACGACACCTCGGCCGAGCTGGCGGCCGGCGGGCTGGTGCTGACGAAAACCACCGCCGTCGCGATGCGGTCGGAGGACCTCTACACCCCGCCGACCGCCGTTAGGGTCCGCTACGTGTTCGAAAACACCAGCGGCAAGGACGTGACGCTGCGGGTGGCCTTTCCGATGCCCGACATCGGCGGCGACGGCTTCTTCATGAGCGACGTGTCGATCCCGGTGGACGACCCGGCCAACATCCTGGGCTTTTCGACCAAGGTCAACGGCAAGCCCGTGCGGGCGCAGATCGAGCAGAAGGCGTTCGGCGGCGGCGTGGACCGCACCGCCTGGCTGGTCGCCAACCGGATCCCGCTGGCCGTGCACCAGGAGGCGGCGACCAAGGCCATGGAGGCCTTGCCGCCGGCCAAGCTGAAGGAAGCCCAGGCTCTTGGCCTCTACGACGAGGACCAGGGTCCGATCTGGGTGCTGAAGACCACCTATCACTGGAGCCAGACCTTCCCGGCCGGCAAGCCGATCATGGTCGAGCACGCCTATACGCCCTCGGTCGGCGCGACGGTGGCCACCTCGGTGGGCAGCGCCTATGGGGCAGAGACCGAGGCGAAATACTGCGTCGATCCGGGCATGGTCGCGGCGGTCAGGCGCGCCGGCGGCGACGGCGGGGCCTATGTCGAGAAGTGGATCGACTATGTGCTGGTCACCGGCGGCAACTGGAGCGAGCCGATCGGAGACTTCCGGCTGGTGGTCGACAAGGGCGCGGCGAAGAACCTGGTCAGCTTCTGCGCCGATGGCGTGAAGAAGATCGGCCCGACCCAATTCGAGGTGCGCCGCAAGAACTGGCGACCGGAGAAGGACCTGCGAATCCTGCTGCTGGAGCGGCGGGAGCCTTAGGCGGCCTATGCACCCTCTCTCTGAGAGAGAGGGAGGGGCCCGCCGCGAAGCGGTGGGAGGGTGAGAGGTTTCGGCGATGGCCGGAAATGCACTCCCGGCCAAGGCCGATCGAACGCTCGGACTGACCAGACCAAACGACCGCGCCTGGTTCTGAAAGGGTGTAACCTCTCACCCTCCCACGCCTTTGGCGTGGGCCCCTCCCTCTCTCGATGAGAGAGGGCTCTCCCTCAGCCCAGTCTTGCCAGGATCTCATCCGTCCGCGTCACCACCGCGTATTCTCCGTCGAGGTTGGAAAGACTCATCAGGTGCCATTCGGCCGCGTCGCGGGTGACGCCAGCCAGGTCGGCCTTGTCGAAGGTGAAGCAGGCGTCGCCCGGCACGACGACCTCGAACCCGAGGCAGGCGGCGGCGCGGACGGTGGCTTCGACCGAGTTGCTGGTGGCCACCCCGACCACGACCAGGTGATGCACGTCGCGCAGGCGCAGCCAGCGCTCCAGGCCGCTGCCGGCGAAGGCGTCGGGGACGTTCTTCTCCAGGCGATGCTCGGACGGCAAGGGTTCGAACCTCGGCTGGAACTCGCAATTGGAGGAACCGGGCCAGAACGAGCCTTCGGGCGAGCGGCTCATGTGGCGCACATGGACGACCGGCAGGCCGCGGGTGCGCCAGGCGTGCAGCAGGTGGGCGGCGTTGTCCTCGGCCTGCGGATTGTTGCGGGGTCCGGTGTTCTCCGGGAGCATGCCGCGCTGCAGGTCGATGAGGATGAGGGCCGTGGCGTTCATGGCCTAACCTTGCTTCGACGCCCCGCCCCAGGCAATGCCCACGAGCAGGCCAAGCGTGAAAGTCTGGCGTCGCGGGCCATGCCAAGGTAACCAACGGCCCTTTCCGTCCTTCGCGTTCCACGGCCCAAGATCCTCCGCTCATGACCGACACCATCTCCGCCGCCGTCTATGGCTTCCCCCAGCGCGAGGTGATCGAGACGCCGCGCGGCGCCGTGCAGACCGCGCCGACCGTGCCGGGCGCGCAGCCGCTGGAGGGCCTGGCCGACGCTTCCCTGGACGCTTTCGTGATCCTGGCCCCAGCCGGCGCGGTGGAGCGGCGCTACGTGCTGGCCCAGGCCCTGCGGGCGCTGAAGCCCGGCGGCCGGCTGACCGTGGCCGCGCCCAAGGATCGCGGCGGCCTGCGCCTGAAGAAGGAACTGTCGGCGTTCGGCTGCACGATCGGCGAGGACGCCCGTCGCCACCATCGCATCTGCGTGACCCTGCGCCCAGACACGCCGACGGGCCTTGCCGAGGCCCTGGCCGAGGGCGCGCCGCGCCGCATCGACGGCGAAGGCCTGTGGACCCAGCCCGGCGTGTTCAGCTGGGATCGCCTGGACACCGGCACGGCGCTGCTGATGCAGGCCCTGCCCGCCTTCTCCGGTGCCGGCGCGGATCTCGGCTGCGGCATCGGCGTGCTTGCCCACCAGGTGCTGGCCTCGCCCAAGGTCACGGGCCTTGCCTTGATCGACATCGACCGCCGGGCGCTGGACGCCGCGCGCCGCAACGTCGGCGACGATCGGGCCAGCTTCTCGCACGCCGACGTGCGACTGGGCCTGCCGGAGCTGTCGAACCTAGACTTCGTGGTCTCCAACCCGCCGTTCCACGAGGGCGGCGGCGAGGACAAGGCCCTGGGCCAGGCCTTCATCCGCGGCGCGGCGGCCCTCTTGAAGAAGGGCGGCGTGCTGTGGCTGGTGGCCAACCGCCACCTGCCCTACGAGGCCGTGCTGGCCGACCACTTCGCCCGCGTGCGTCCTGTGGTCGACCAGGAAGGCTTCAAGGTGCTCGAGGCCGTGAAATGACCAAGGCGCTGATGGCGCGGCTGGACCGGCTGCTGGCCAATCTGGGCTACGGCGCGCGACGCGAGGTCCAGGCCCTGGTGGCCGCCGGCAAGGTGACCTTCGACGGCGTGCCGCTGAAGGACGCCGGCAAGCGCAT
Organism: Caulobacter vibrioides; assembly: GCA_001449105.1. GTDB lineage: Bacteria > Pseudomonadota > Alphaproteobacteria > Caulobacterales > Caulobacteraceae > Caulobacter > Caulobacter vibrioides_C. The sequence continues at coordinate 19,056 of LNIY01000119.1, forward strand.
CGCCGTGACCGCCGACCTGCCCCAGCATCTGTTCGTTCGCGGCGTGCCGTTGGATCCGCCCGCGCCGCTGGTGCTGCTGATGAACAAGCCCTTGGGCGTGGTGTGCTCGCATCGCGAGGACGGGGCCAAGATCTACGACCTCCTGCCGCGCCGCTGGCAGATCCGCGACCCGGCGCTGTCGAGCGTGGGGCGGCTGGACAAGGACACCTCGGGCCTGCTGCTGATCACCGACGACGGCGACTTCCTGCACCGGGTGATCTCGCCCAAGCGCCATGTGGCCAAGACCTATCTGGCGAGCCTGGACCGCCCGCTGTCGGGCAAGGAAGCCGAGGCCTTCGCCAGCGGGACGCTGATGCTGGAGGGCGAGGAAAAGCCTCTGCTGCCCGCGCAGCTGGACGTGGTCGACGAGAAGACCGCGCGGCTGACCATCACCGAGGGCCGCTATCACCAGGTGCGCCGGATGTTCGCGGCCATGGGCAACCACGTGGTCGCCCTGCACCGCGAACGGATCGGCGGCATCACGCTGCCGGCCGACCTGGAGCCGGGCCGACACCGCATTCTCACCGCCGAGGAAGCCGAGCAGGTGTTTTCGTGAGCGACATCGAGGTCGACGCGCGGGGGCATCGCTGCCCCGTGCCGACCTTGCGGCTGCGGCGGGCGTTGGAGCATGCGCCGGCCGGGGCGACGGTGCGCCTCTTGGCCGACGACCCGCTGGCGCGCATCGACGTGCCGCACTTCGCCCGCCAGCTGGGCGCGACGCTGGAAGGCGTCGAGGACCTGCCCTCGGGGGCGATCAGCTTTCGGGTGACGAAGGCGCCTTGAGGGCGATGGCCTTGGGGCCGTCCACCAGGGCCTGAGGTCGTTCGTCCAACGCGATCTCGACCTCGGTGGCGAGCGCCCCGCCGAAGAACACCGCGTTCACGCTCCACGACAGCCAGATCAGGAAGATGATCACGGCCGAGATCGAGCCGTAGGTCGCGCCCAGATGGGCCACCTTCTCGACGTAGAAGGCGCTGGCCCACGACATGAAGACGCAGAACAGGCCGGCCGCGAAGCCGCCGGTCAGCGAGGCGCGCCAGCCGACGGGCTGGCGGGACATGGCGTAGCGGTAGATCAGGGTCATGCCGATGACGAGACCCATGGTCGCCCAGGTCCACTCGCTCTGGATCCACGACACCCCTTCGAGCGGCCGCAGGTTCAGGGTGCTGGCCAGCAGCCGGAAGGTCAGGAAGACCCCCGACATCAGGAACAGCATGCCGAAGGCCGCGATCAGCACGAACAGCGCCATCAGGTTGAAGCCGAAGAAGCCGCGCTGGTCCTCCTCGTCGTGAATGAACGACAGGCCGGCCAGCAGGGCCTTGAAGCCGCGATGGGCGGCGTAGACGCCGATGACCAGGATGACGAGGCTCTGCAGCGAGACGGTGTAGACCGGCGCATGGGCCAGGCGCTGCATCTCGCTCTGGAAGATCGGCCGCGCGCCCGGCGGCATCATGAAGGCCAGGGCGTCAGCCTGGCGGGCGGCGGTGTTGGGATCCAGCAGCAGGCTGTAGAGGCCGATCAGGATGGCCAGGCCCGGAAACACCGCCAGCAGAGCGAAGAACGAGACGCCGCCCACATAGAGCATGACGTCGCGCCCCCACAGCCGAGACAGGGCCAGGCCGAGAACGCGAAGGATCTCCTGAACCCAGTGGATCGGGTCGAGATCGAGGTCTCGCCAGCGAATGGGGTCCTTGGGAGGCTGCATTCGGCGGAAACTGCCTCCGCGCGTCCGGTGAAGCAACCCTTGGACTGTGGCGCTGTCCAGAAAGTCACCACCGGAAGTCAAAGACGCGCCGCCTCAGGGAAAGCGACGCGTCTCCGCAGGTCTTGCCTGAACCGGCCGCCGCATCGAGGGACGGGTTGGCGCGGCGGCCGGTCACAGTTCGAAGGTAGGATTCGCCGCCTGAACCGCATCTGAACGCGGTTGTCAGCTTGGCGGAGGCGGCGAAAACCTCGCCCTTCGACAAGCTCAGGGTGAGGTTTTCTACTGATCCGCGCGGCCTGAAATGGTCCTCATCCTGAGCCTGTCGAAGGACGAGGACCACGCAAGACGTCTACAGCGCCCCGGCAGCCTCCAGCGTGACGATAGCCTCTGCATCGAAGCCCCAGTCGCCGAGCGCCGAGGCGTTGTCGGCCCCGATCTTCGGCGGCGGGCCCTGGATCACCCCGGGCGTGGCCGAGAAGCGCGGCGCGGGCGCGGGCTGGATCACGCCGGCGACCTCGACGAAAGTCTCGCGGGCCTTGTTGTGGGCGTGGCCGGGGGCCTCGTCCATCGACAGCACGGGCGCGAAGCAGACGTCGGTGGCGTCCATGATCTCGCACCACTCGTCGCGGGTTTTGGTCGCGATCACCGCGGCCAGCTTCTCGCGCAGGGCAGGCCAGTCGTCGCGGCTCATCTGGGCCTGGAAGTGGGGATCGGTGATACCGGTCTTCTCCAGCAGCAGCAGGTAAAACTGCGGTTCAATGGAGCCGATCGACACCCACTTGCCGTCGGCGCACCGGTAGGTGTCGTAGAAGTGGGCCCCGCCGTCGAGAAGGTTGCTGCGCCGCCCCTCGCGCCACATGCCCATGGCCTTGAAGCCGTAGAACATGGCCATCAGCGAGGCCGCGCCATCGCTCATGGCGCAGTCGATGACCTGGCCCTGGCCCGTCTCGCGCGCATGGATCACTCCGGCCAGCAGGCCGAAGGCTAGATAGAGCGCCCCGCCGCCGAAGTCGCCCACCAGGTTCAGCGGCGGGATCGGCTTGTCCTCCGTACCGATGGCGTCGAGCGCGCCGGTGATGGCGATGTAGTTCATGTCGTGGCCGGCGGCCTTGGCGTAGGGGCCGGTCTGGCCCCAGCCGGTCATGCGGCCGTAGACGAGCCTGGGGTTGCGGGCGAGCGCCGTGTCGGGGCCCAGGCCCAGACGCTCCATCACCCCGGGACGAAAGCCCTCGAACACCGCGTCGGCGGACTCCATCAGCCTCAGGCAGGTCTCGACGGCGGCGGGCTGCTTGAGGTCCAGCGCCACCGAGCGGCGGCCGCGGGCGGTGACGTCGGCGGGCGAGGAGCGTCCAGAGCCCTTGCGGTCGATGCGCACGACGTCGGCGCCGAGGTCCGACAGCAGCATGCCGCAGAACGGACCGGGGCCGATCCCGGCGAACTCCAGCACCTTCAGCCCCGACAGCGGTCCCTGGCCCATCGCTTCCTCCCGTTTCGATCTCGTTGGAGGCAGTAGGACCCGGTTGACGCCCGGTCAGGCAAGCCCGGGTCAAATCGCCTGTCGACAAGGTAAAGACTGCGACCACGCATCCCTTTGCCGCACCCTCGCCTCTGCTATGTTGGCTCGCGAATCGAAGGCCTGCGCCAGCGGAGAACGAATTTGGCGGTGAACGCCCGGATCCTGATCGTGGCGCGTGACGACACGCGGGCCGGTCCCCTGTCCGAAGGGCTGGACCGCCTGGGCTGGCGCACCATCACCGCGCGCGGCCCCTACGCCGCCCTCGCCGCGCTGGGCGACCTGCAGATCGAAGCGGTGATCGTCGACCTGGACGCCGCCGGCCCCGACAGTCAGACGCTGGCCCGCAGGCTGAAGGCCGCCGTGGCCCCGCGCCGCCTGCCGGTGATCGCCATCGGCGAGCCAGGCACGGACGTCGGCCAGAGCGCCTTCGACCTGACCCTGTCGCCCCCGCTGCACCCCTCGCAGGCGGTGCTGCGCCTGGAATCCCTGGTCCGCACGGCCATCGCCGAAGAAGAGTTCGAGCTGCGGCTGACCACCTTCGGCGATCGCGGCCGCCGACTGGACCTGCCGGAAGCCTCCGCGGCCCCCTATCGCGTGCTGGCCATCGGCGAGCCGGCCCCGCAGTTCCTGGCCCTGTCCAACGCCCTGACCCGCGGCGGCGCGGACGTGGTCGGCGCCTTCACCGCCTACACCGCCTTCGACTACCTGCACGAGCGGGCCTTCGACGCGGTGGTGCTGTGGGCCGGCGAGAACCAGCAGGAGGCGCTGTCGATCGCGGCCGGCATGCGGCGCAACACCCGCCTGTTCCACATCCCGGCGCTGCTCTACATGAACGCCGAGAGCTACGTGACCATGTCCGAGGCGTTCCATCGCGGCGTCTCGGACGTCGCCTCGCCCCAGACGCCGGAGGGCGACACGGCCCGCCGGGTCATCGAGCTGGCGCGCAACTACCGTCGCGGCGAAGCCATTCGCGGCGCGCTGGAAAAGGCCCGCAGCTCGGGCCTGATGGACGCGGCCACGGGCCTGTTCACCCGCGACCTGTTCGCGGCCCACCTGGCCCGCCTGGCCGGCGCCGCCCGCGAGCGCGGACGTCCGCTGTCGATCGGCGTGCTGCGCGTGGCCGACAAGGCCGAGGTCGTCTGGGCCCGCCAGAACGGCTGGCTGGACCGCGCCATCCCGCAGATCGGCTCGATGGTCGGCCGCCTGGTCCGCGTCGAGGACACCGCCGCCCGCCTGGCGCCCGAGGTCTTCGCCCTGGCCCTGCCGGCCACCAACCTGGCCGCCGCCAAGGCCGCCGCCGAGCGCATCGCCGCCGTCATCGGCTGCACCGCCTTCGACGCCGGCGAGGACCGCAGCCCGTTCGTCTGCGAGTTCGACATCGGCGTCGCCCAGATCGAGCCGGGCGAGACCGCCATCCATGCATTGGAGCGCGCCGCCTCGCTGGCCCTCCAGAAGGCCATCTAAGTCAATCAGACGCGTGACGGGCGCCGAAACCGCCGACACTTTCGGCTGTCACGCTTCAGTTCCGAGGAGTCCCCCATGGGCCAGCCGATCACCGTCGACGTCGTCGCCGACGTCGCCTGCCCCTGGTGCTATCTCGGCTGGCGCCGGGTGAAGAGCGCCCTGGCCGCGCGGCCCGACCTCGAGCCGATCGTCATCTGGCGTCCGTACCAGCTGGATCCCACCCTGCCCGAGGATGGCGTCGATCGCGCCGCCTACATGGCCGGCAAGTTCAAGGACCAGACGCGGCTGAAGGCCGTGCACAAGGCCCTGCAGGAGGCCGGCGCCGAGGAAGGCATCAGCTTCGCCTTCGAAAAGATCGCCCTGTCGCCCAACACCAGCGCCGCCCACCGCCTGATCCGCTGGGCGCGCGGCGCGGCCGTGCAGGACGAGGTGGTCGAGGGCCTGTTCGCCGCCTATTTCGAGGAAGGCCGCGACATCGGCGATCCCGTGGTGCTGGGCCAGATCGCCAAGGCCGCCGGCATGGACGAGGTCGCCGTGCTGGGCCTGCTGGCCGACGGCGCCGACAAGGACGTCATCGTCCAGCAGCACGCCATGGCCGTGCAGGGCGGCGTCACCGGCGTGCCGGTGGCGATCTTCGCCGGCAAGGTTGCGGTGGTTGGCGCCGAGAGCCCTGAGAACCTGCAGAAGGCGATCGACCAGGCTCTGGCTTAAGACCCCCTCCGGCCCTCCGGGCCACCTCCCCCAGAGGGGGAGGATCCAGAAGCGCCGGCGCCAAGATGCTCCCCCTCTGGGGG
>LNIY01000120.1 GCA_001449105.1 Caulobacter vibrioides
ACAAAAACAGGTGAAGGGGTGATGGTGGTGAAGCCCCCCCCGCGCCCCCGGGCCCCCCCCCCCAAGGGGGGGGGCTTGTCTGCCCGCGCGGTGTGCTAAAAGAGCCTCCCCCTCTGGGGGAGCTGTCGCGAAGCGACTGAGGGGGCCTGCGGCGCATGACCTACCCCCGCGACCTCGTCGGCTACGGCGAACACCCGCCGCATGCCCGGTGGCCGGACGGCGCCCGCGTGGCCGTGCAGTTCGTGCTGAACTACGAGGAAGGCGCCGAGCGCAGCGTGCTGCACGGCGACCCCGTCAGCGAATACTTCCTGTCGGAGATGGTCGGCGCCCAGCCCATCGAGGGCATGCGGCACATGTCGATGGAGAGCCTCTACGAATACGGCTCGCGGGCCGGCTTCTGGCGCATCCGGCGGCTGTTCGAGGAGTTCGGTCTGCCGCTGACCGTCTACGGCGTCGCCCAGGCGATGGAGCGCCATCCCGACGTCGTCGAGGCGATGCTGAAGTCCGGCTGGGAGATCGCCAGCCACGGCTATCGCTGGATCGACTACCAGCACTTCCCCGAGGATCTGGAACGCGAACACATCGAGAAGGCCATCGAGGCGCACAAGCGGCTGACCGGCGAGCGCCCGCTCGGCTGGTATCAGGGCCGCACCAGCCCCAACACCGCGCGCCTGATCGCCCAGGAAGGCGGCTTCGTCTACGACGCCGACAGCTACAGCGACGACCTGCCCTACTGGGACGACCAGCACGGCCGCGCCCAGCTGATCGTGCCCTATACGCTCGACACCAACGACATGCGCTTTTCCGCGCCGCAGGGCTTCAACAGCGGCGACCAGTTCTTCACCTATCTGCGCGACGCCTTCGACGCCCTATATCTGGAGGGCGAGACCGCGCCGAAGATGATGAGCATCGGCCTGCACTGCCGCATCGTCGGCAAGCCGGCCCGGATCATGGCCCTGCGCCGGTTCCTTCAGCACGTGACCGCCCACGACAGGGTCTGGGTGGCCAAGCGCATCGACATCGCCCGCCACTGGATCGCGACGCATCCGTACGGAGCCAAGGCATGAGCGCCCCGCCCCTGACCCTGGCCCGCCTCAACAGCATGAACCAGACCGGCTTCGTCACCGCGCTCGGCTTCGCCTTCGAGCTGTCGCCGTGGGTGGTCGAACGCGCCTGGAGCGCCCGTCCCTTCGCCTCGGTCGAGGCCATGCACGGCGCGATGATGGCGGTGCTGAACGCCGCGCCGCTCGACGACAAGCTGGCCCTGATCCGCGCCCACCCGGAACTGGCCGGCAAGGCGGCGATAGCCAAGGCGCTGACCGCCGAAAGCACCGCCGAGCAGGCCGGCGCCGGCCTCGACCGCCTGACGCCGGAAGAGTTCGCCCGCTTCCACGACCTCAACGCCGCCTACGGCAAGCGCTTCGGCTTTCCGTTCATCATCGCCGTGCGCCTGAACGACAAGAGCTCGATCCTGCGGGCGATGCAGACGCGCCTCGACAACGACCGCGAGGCCGAGATCGCCGAGGCGATCGCCCAGATCGGCCTGATCTCCAAGCTCCGCATCCGGGACGCGGTGACCGACTAGATGGACTATGACCTCGCCGCCTGGCTGAACCTGGCGCTCCGCTGGCTGCACGTGATCGCGGGCGTCGCCTGGATCGGCGCCTCGTTCTACTTCGTCTGGCTCGACAACAACCTGCGCGCTCCCGATCCGCCGAAGGACGGCGTGAAGGGCGAGCTGTGGGCCGTGCACGGCGGCGGCTTCTACCATTCGCAGAAGTACATGACGGCCCCGGCCCACATGCCCGGCCACCTGCACTGGTTCAAATGGGAGGCCTACACCACCTGGCTTTCGGGCTTCGCCTTGCTGTTCGTGCTCTACTACTGGGGCGCGCCGGTCTACCTGATCGACCCGGCCAAGCACGCCTTCAGCCACTGGCAGGCGGTGGGCGTGGGCCTGGTCTTCATCTTCGGCGGCCTCCTCGTCTACGAAGCCCTGTGCCGCTCGCCCCTGGTGGAGCGCCCACGCCTGTTCGGCCTGGTTTGGTTCGCGGCTCTGACGGGCGCGGCCTATGCGCTGCAGCACCTCTTCACCGACCGCGGGGCCTTCATCCACGTCGGCGCGATCATCGGCACGGCCATGGCCGCCAACGTCTTCCTGACGATCATTCCCAACCAGCGAAAGATCGTCGCCGACATGCTGGCCGGCCGGCCGGTCGATCCGCGCCTGGGGGCTGCGGGCAAGCAGCGCTCGGTGCACAACAACTACATGACCCTGCCGATCCTGTTCATCATGATCAGCAACCACTATCCGATGGTCACCGGCCATCCGCTGGCCTGGCTGCTGCTGGCGCTGGTGGGGACGGCGGGGATCTCGATCCGCCACTTCTTCAACCTGCGCCATCACGGGATCATCCGGCACGACTTCCTGTTCTATGGAGCCATGCTGATGTTCGCCGTCAGCGTGATCGCCAGCCAGAAGCCCAAGGCGGCGCCGGTGCTCGGCCCGGTCAGCTTCTTCGAGGCCCAGGCGATCGTGCAGAAGCACTGCGTGACCTGCCATGCCGCCAAGCCCACGCACCGCGGCTTCGGCGCCCCGCCCAACGGCGTCACTTTCGACAGCGCCGAGCACATCGTCCGCTACGCGCCCAAGATCAAGGAGCGCGCGGTGCAAAGCACCAGCATGCCGCTTGGCAACGAGACCCATATGACCGATGAGGAGCGCGCGAAGCTTGGCGCCTGGATCGAATCCGGGGCCAAACTGCCCTGACGTCCCTGGAGACAGCCCCCTTGTCCGACGCCGATCACGAGGCCGCTCCCGACGCCCCGGTACCGCGCAAGCGTAACGCCGAGCGGACGCGCAAGGCGATCATGTCGGCGGCGCTGAAGGAGTTCTCGCAGGCGGGGTTCGCGGGCGCGCGCATCGAGCGGATCGTCAAGGCCGCCAAGTGCAACATCCGCATGCTCTATCACTACTTCGGCGACAAGAAGGGCCTCTATGTCGCCGTGCTGGAAGCCGCCTACGAAGACCTGCGCAACCGCGAGGCCGAGCTGAAGATCGACTTCGACCGGCCGCTCGAAGGGTTCCTCGAACTCCAGCGCTTCACCTTCGAGTATTTCGAGAAGAACCCCCGCTTCGAGGGCCTGCTGCGCAACGAGAACCTGATGCAGGGCAAGTTCGTCGCGCAGTCGCGGAAAGTGACCGAGACGGCCTTCCCCCTGCGCCGCACCATCGAGCGGCTGATCGAGAGCGGCCAGGAACAGGGCCTGTTCCGCGACAACCTCGACCCCATCCAGATCTACGTCACCATCGCGGCCATGAGCCGCTTCCACCTGGCCAACGGCTGGTCGCTGTCGGTGACGCTCGACACCGACATGAGCACGGCCGAATGGCGCCGGGCCAGGCTCCAGCACGCCCTGGACGTGCTGGAGGGGTATCTGCGGAAGGGTTGAAATCACCCTCTCCCGGAGGGAGAGGTTTTCTAACGGCTCATCACGTTCATCACCGCCAGCGTCATGGCCTCCACGCCCGTGCGAATGCTCGGCTCGGGAACCGGGGCGAAGAACGGCGAGTGGTTGACCAGCATCGGCTTGCCGGCCGCTTTCGCATCCGCCATCGCCTTGGGATCCAGGCCCCCGATCGAGAAATAGACCGAGGGCACGCCGGCGATGATGAACTCCGAATAGTCCTCGCTGGCCGAGCCGGGCGAGGTCACCGCGATCGCGTCCTTGCCGAAGGCGGACTTGAAGACGGCGGCGGTCTTTTCGGTCAGGGCCGCGTCGTTGACCACCGCCTTGCCGCCGGGGACGATCTCCAGATCCGGCGCCGGGGCGCCCGACATCTCGGCGACGGCCTTGGCGGTGCGGGTCACCCCGGCCAGGATCCTGTCGCGCACGCCGTCGTCCTGGGTGCGGATGGTGCCGCGCACCTTGGCCTTGTCGGGAATGATGTTGCCGGCGCTGCCGGCCTGGATCGAGCCGACCGTGACCACGCCGAACGCGGCCGGGTCCTTCTCGCGGCTGATCACGCTCTGGACGTCGACGGTGAAGCGGGCGGCCATCATCACAGGGTCGATCGAGGCGGCCGGCATCGAGCCGTGGGCGCCGCGGCCGTTGAAGGTCAGCTCCAGGGCGTCCGAGGTCGAGGTCAGCACGCCGGCCTTGTAATAGACCTGCCCCGCCGCGCCGGGGCCGACGTGAAGCGCGAAGCCGTAGTCGGGCTTGCCGAACTTCTGGAAGAAGCCGTCGTCGATCATCGCCTTGGCGCCGCTGACCGTCTCCTCCGAGGGCTGGGCGACGAACACCAGCGTGCCCTTCCACTTGGCCCTCGTGGCCACGAGCTGGCGGGCCGCGCCGATCCAGGCGGCCATGTGGATGTCGTGGCCGCAGGAGTGGGCGACGAAAACCTCCGCGCCGTTCCAGGTGGTCTTGGCCCGGCTGGCGTAGGGCAGGCCGGTCTTCTCCTCCATCGGCAGGGCGTCGAGCTCGGTGCGGACGAGCACGCTGGGCCCCTCCCCGTTCTTCAGCACCGCCACCACGCCGGTCTTGCCGACGCCCTCGGTGACGGTGAAGCCCAGCGCCCGCATCTGCTCGGCCAGCTTCCTGGCGGTCTCGACCTCCTGGAAGCCGACCTCCGGATGGGCGTGCAGGTCCTTGTACAGGGCGTCGAGCTGGGGGTAATCGCGATCGAGCTGGGCCTTGATGGCGGCCTTGGTCGCCGGAACGTTCAGCGGGGCGGCCATCGCCGGGACGGCCAGCAGGGCCATGGCGGCGGCGAGGGTGAAGGTCTTGGAGGTCATGCTGCTCGCGCGGCGGGCCGCGCCCTTCTTCATTACGCGAAAAACTAAAGCGTCATCCCGGCCGCAGCGTAGCGGAGAGCCGGGACCCAGGGGCGACCGCAGTGCGCCGGCCCCTGGGTCCCGGATAGCCTCTACGAGGCTTCCGGGATGACGACCGTGAGGACCGATCAGAACTTCCGTCTGGCGTTCACCCCGACGGTGCGCGGGGTCAATCCATAAAGCAGGTCCTGGTACCCGACGTTGCTGTTCTTGTTCATGATCCCCTCGGCGTCGGTGAGGTTGGTCACGAAGGCGTAGACGCCCCAATCCTCGCCCTCGACGCCGGCCCGCAGGTTCACGGTCGAGAAGCTGCCGAACTTGTCGAAATAGACGTAGGTCGGCCGGAAGGTGGAGACCATCTCGCCGGTATAGGCGTAGTCGGCGCGCACAAGGCCGTTGAGGCCGGCCACGGGCAGCGGCCAGACGTACTGGGCCGAGGCCGAGGCCGTCCAGTCGGGCACGTTGGCGATACGGTCGCCCTTCCTGCCGGTGGAGCCGTCGACCAGGATGTTGGCGTTCGCCTGGTCCTCGGTCAGCTCGGCCTTGGTGTAGCCGATCGAGCCGTTGAGGGTCAGGCCGGAGATCGGCCGGGCGGCCACTTCCAGTTCCAGGCCCTGGATCCGCGCCGCGCCGGCGTTGGTGATGAAGGAATAGAGGCCGTCGGCCGTGATGGCGCTGGTCTGGCGGTCCTTCCAGTCGATGCGATAGGCCGCCGCGTTGGCCGTCAGCCTGCCGCCCAGCCAGGTGGTCTTCACGCCGGCCTCGTAGTTCCACAGGCTGTCGGGGTTGTAGACCACCAGGGCGCTGTTCAGGCCGGGCACGTTGTTGGCCCCGCCCGGACGGAAGCCCTCGGCCGCCGTGGCGTAGACCATGACGTCGGAGGTGACCTTGTAGCTGGCGTTGAACTTGTAGACCCAGCCCGAGGCTTCGGCGGTCTGCTCGGAATAGGCGGCCGGCGCCGCGCCGGTCAGCACGTTCCTCTGGGTGCCGGCGCTGCCGGTGGTCTTGGTGTAGTCGTAGTGCCGCGCGCCCACCGTCAGCGACAGGCCCTCGACCTGCGGCGGCGTCCAGGTCAGCTCGCCGAACTGGGCGGTCTGCTTGACGCCGGTGTTGACGTAGCGGCCTTGCAGGTACTGCATCGGGCTGTAGGGCTGGCCCGTGGTCAGGCTGGTCAGCACCGTGTTGCTGTCGATGTGGTCCTTGCGCAGCTCCATGTAGCCGCCGACCGTCCACTGCAGTTGGCCCTCGCCCTTCGACGACAGCCGCAGCTCGTGGTTCCAGGCCCCCAGATAGGCCGGCTGGTAGCCGATCACGCCGTTGGCGCTGCCGATGTAGGGCTTGTACTGCGGGGTGAAGTCGATCGTCCGCAGCATGTCGTACTTGTAGTAGGCGCTGGAGGCGGTGACTTCGCCGATCGGGCTCGACCATTTGCCGGTGACGCTGGTCATGTCCATTTCGGTGTCGAGCGGCAGCTTAACGGCGCTGTCTGTCTTGTAGTCGCCCAGGCGGTCGTACCAGCCCTGCAGGTCATCGGCCGACGAGTTCTGGTGGATCTTGGTGACGACCAGCGAGAGGTCGTCGGTGGGCGTGAAGCCCAGCATCGCGCGATAGCCGTCGGCATGGCTGTCGTTGATGTTCTTGGCGCCGGAGCGGACGTTGTCGACGAAACCCGGGCGGTCCTCGGTGTAGGCCACGATGCGGGCGGCCAGCTTGCCCTCGATTAGCGGGATGTTGCCCATCGCCTTCAGGTACGAGCCGCGCGAGCCGCCCTTGGTGGTGCTGGCCTGGCCTTCGATCGAGGCGCCGAACTGGCTGCTGTCGGGCTTGGCGTAGATCACCCGGATCGTGCCGCCCATCGAGCCGCCGCCGTACAGCGTGCCCTGCGGGCCGCGCAGCACCTCCACCCGCTCGACGTCGAACAGGTTGAGGTCGGCGGCGTTGTTGGCCGGGTCCTGGGTGGTGCCCGAGGGACCGGTGACCGAGGTCTCGTCGTAATAGAGACCGGTGGTCGCCTCGCCGGAGCCCTGCACGCCGCGGATGGTCACGCGGCTCTGGCCCAACTGGCCCTGGGTCAGGTTCACGCCCGGCACCGAGCGGAAATAGTCCTGCAGGCCGGTCGCGCCGATCTTCTGCAGGCTGTCGCCGGTGACGGCGCTGATGCTCATCGGCGTGGTCTGGAGGGTGGTCGAGCGCTTGAGCGCGGTGACGACGATCTCCTCGACGGTCTCGTCGGGCGCAGGCTTGGCGGTGGACGAAGAGGTGGTCTGGGCGGCCGCCCCCAGCGGCGCGACCAGGGCGGCCAGGGCCGCGGTGGAAAGCAGGATCCTCAGATCGGTACGCATAACATTCCCCAGTGCATGCATGAGAGCGCCCGCTCTGAAGGCGGGTCGATCCCCAGGCTGGGGTCCGCGCCGAAAATATGTCAATTCTTTTGTATCGATATTATTTGGATCGATATAAGTGCCTGCCACACAAGCAGACCTTCACCCTCCATCACCGTCATCCCGGCCGGAGCGAAGCGGAGAGCCGGGACCCAGGGGCCACGCGCAAAAGCGTTCAGCAGTTCAGCGTTTCATAGAGGTCGAGCCAAAGCGGGTTCATCCGCTCGATCAGATCCAGCTTCCACGCCCTCCTCCAGCGCTTGATCTGCTTCTCGCGCAGGATCGCCGCGCCGATCTCGTCGTGTACCTCGTACCAGACCAGCTTTGTCACGCCGTACTTGTGGGTGAAGCCGTGCATGAGCTTCTCACGATGCTCCCAAACCCGGCGCGAAAGGTCGTTGGTGACGCCGACATAGAGCGTTCCGTTGCGCGCGCTCGCCAGGATGTAGACGTACGAAACCCGCTCCATTTCGCCCTCCCGAAATGAGAACAAAATGGAAACATACAGAAGCCGCCGACGCAATGCCGGCGGCCCCTGGGTCCCGGCTCTACGCTTCGCTTCGGCCGGGATGACGAGCGTTGGGGGACAGGCGCCTTCGGGTCAGATTCCCGGCGTGTAAGGGAACTGCATCCGCTCATACGCCTCCAGGCTCAGCGGCGGCGGCGCCTCGCCCTTGGGCAGGGGCAGGCCGTTGATCGACTGGAAATAGGCGACCGAGGCGTCGCGCCACCACCGGGCCTCGCGGCGCTGGACGGCGAGGTAGGTCGTCACCTGCGCGTGGCGCTCGGCGTCGACGTAGGGCGCAAGGCCCGTCCAGGTCGCCTGCATGCCCTCGACGCTCCGCACCCCGCGCGAATAGCGGCCGACCAGTTCGTCCCACAGCGGCCGGCCCGAGCGGGTGCGGTAGCCCCACGGCAGGTGGTGGAACCACAGCAGGTCCTTCTCGTCGATCCTGGCCAGGTCCGAGAAGGCGGCCGCCACCGGCGGAGCGTACTGGGCGACGGCGTCGCTGCCCCTGGCCGTGCGGTCGAAGCCGATCCCGGCCTTGTCGGCCTTGTGGTAGTAGACGCTGGTCCAGTCGGCGCGCTCGCCGCCAGCGACCCACGGCCCCGGCCCGTAGTGATGGCTGCGGCCCATCAGGTGGTGCAGGCCCATCGGGGTCATGTAGTCGACCACCGCCTCGCGCGAGCCCATCATCATCGCCACGGCCGGCCCAGTGAAGCGCTTGTCGGGCGAGAAGGTCATGGCCGCCCAGTCGCGGGCGACCGCTTCGGACGAGGCTTCCGGATCCCAGGCCAGCCGCCCGAAGGCGTACCAGTTGGCCTGGTCGAACTGCGAGCCGCTCCAGTTGCGGTCGGTCCCGATATTGGCGACGCCGGCCATCAAAGTGCGGGAATAGCCGTGCAGCTTGCCGTCCACGACCTTGGCCACGGTCGATCCCTTGCCGGCGGCGCCCATACCGGGGGCAAAGGTGTCTGCCTGCAGCACCTCCTCCCACATGGGACCGAGATAGGCCAGGTGGGTGGAGAAGCCGAGATATTCCTTGGTGATCTGGAACTCCATGCCGAGGTTGGTCTTCGGCATGGCCCCGAACAGCGGGTGGAACGGCTCGCGCGGCTGGAAGTCGATCGCCCCGTTCTTGACCTGGACGATGACGTTCTGCGCGAACTTGCCGTCGAACGGCTTGAACTCCGAATAGCCCTGCTTGGCGCGGTCGTCGGGCTGCTCGTGGGAATAAACGAAGGCCCTCCACATCACGATCCCGCCGTGCGGCCCCACCGCGTCGGCCAGCATGTTGGCCCCGTCGGCGTGGGTGCGGCCATAGTCCTGCGGCCCCGGCTGGCCCTCCGAATTGGCCTTCACCAGGAAGCCGCCGAAGTCGGGAACGGCCTTGTAGATCTCGTCGGCCTTGGCCTTCCAGAAGGCCCGCACGGCCGAGTCCAGCGGGTCGGCCGTCTTCAGCCCGCCGATCTCGATCGGCGAGGAGAACCGGGCCGACAGATAGACCTTGATCCCGTAGGGCCGGAACACGTCGGCCAGGGCGGCGGCCTTGGCGATATAGGGCGCGGTCAGGCTGTCGGACTTGGCGTTGACGTTGTTGAGCACCGCCCCGTTGATCCCGATCGAGGCGTTGGCCCGGGCGTAGTCGACGTAGCGCGGATCGGTCACGTCGGGCAGCCGCCACCAGTCCCAGATCGACTGGCCCGCATAGCCGCGCTCGACGCTGCGATCCAGGTTGTCCCAGTGGTTCAGCAGGCGATAGCGGACCTTGGGGGCGTCGACGAGATCGAGCCCGTCGACCGCCTGCCGGGTCTGGATCAGCGACAGGTAGCGATAGACGCCGTGCAGCACGCCGACGTCGGTGCTGGCGGCGATCACCGTCACGCGCCTGCCGCCCTCGTTCAGGGTGCGGATGCGGTAGCCCTCGGCACCCGCGGCTTTCAGCGGCAGGTTCAGCGCGGCGATGCGCGGCGAGGACGCCGGCGTGCCCAGCAGGATCTCCCCGCCCCCGTCGCGACGCTCGCCCAGCAGGCCCGCCAGGCCCCGTTCAAGTTCGGCGCGGGCGACCTTCAGGGTCGGCGTGTCGGCGACCGGCGCCACCGTTCCCGCCGAGGCGCGATAGTCGGTCGCGGCGCCGGCCTCCACCGGGCGGTAGCGGAGCCACAGGTCGTAGCCGTCCTCCGCCCGCGCGGCCAGCGGCGCCAGCAGCAGGCCGGCGGCCAGGCAGAGCCCTCGAAGCAGTTGGCTGGGTCGCATCGGTTCTCCCCGTCGATCATCTGGGTTGGCCGTCTTCGCGGCCTGAAGCTGTCGCCGTCTGCCCGGCGAGGTGGTCGAGTCTCAGTCACCTTATTGGTCTGACCAATGGATTGACAACCTCCTCGCCGCGTTTAAACGAAAGGAGGAAGATCGCCCGCGGACGAAAGCGCCCGCCAAGACCTCGTCGCCGGCCCTACCGGCGCCGCCGCAGAAAGACGCCGATGCTCAAGATCACCGCCGCCAGGGTCATCGTCACCTGTCCGGGCCGCAACTTCGTCACCCTGAAGATCGAGACCAGCGACGGCGTGTACGGGATCGGCGACGCCACCCTGAACGGGCGCGAACTGGCGGTGGCCAGCTATCTGAACGACCACGTCATTCCCTGCCTGATCGGCCGCGACGCCCATCAGATCGAGGACATCTGGCAGTTCCTCTACAAGGGCGCCTACTGGCGGCGCGGGCCGGTGACGATGTCGGCGATCGCCGCGGTCGACATGGCCCTGTGGGACATCAAGGCCAAGGTCGCGAACCTGCCGCTGTACCAGCTGCTGGGCGGGGCCTGCCGCACCGGCGTCATGGTCTACGGCCACGCCAACGGCGCGAGCATCGAGGAGACCCTCGACAACGCCGCCGTCTATGCCGCCCAGGGCTACAAGGCCATCCGCCTGCAGTCGGGCGTGCCGGGACTGAAGACCGTCTACGGCGTCTCCAAGGACCGCTTCTTCTACGAGCCGGCCGACGCCGACCTGCCCAGCGAGAGCGTCTGGTCGACCGAGAAGTACCTGCGCAGCGTGCCGCCGCTGTTCGAAGCCGCCCGCGAACAGCTGGGCTGGGACGTCCACCTGCTGCACGACGTGCACCATCGCCTCACGCCGATCGAGGCCGGGCGCCTGGGCAAGGACCTGGAGCCCTACCGCCCGTTCTGGCTGGAAGACGCCACTCCGGCCGAGAACCAGGCCAACTTCCGCCTGATCCGCCAGCACACCACCACGCCCCTGGCCGTCGGCGAAATCTTCAACTCGATCTGGGACTGCAAGCAGCTGATCGAGGAACAGCTGATCGACTACATCCGCGCCACGGTGGTGCACGCCGGCGGGATCACCCACCTGCGCCGCGTGGCCGCCTTCGCCGACCTCTACGGCGTGCGCACCGGCTGCCACGGCGCCACCGACCTGTCGCCGGTCTGCATGGCCGCGGCCCTGCACTTCGACCTGTCGATCCCCAATTTCGGCATCCAGGAATACATGCGCCACACGGCCGAGACCGACGCGGTGTTCCCCCACGCCTACACCTTCGAGGACGGCATGCTGCACCCGGGCGAGGCTCCGGGCCTTGGGGTCGACATCGACGAGGCGCTGGCGGCGAAATACCCCTACAGCCGCGCCTATCTGCCGGTGGCCCGCCGTGAGGACGGCTCGATGCACGACTGGTGAGGTGGTGAGATCGCTACCGCGATCTTGTCAGACCAAATAGCGGCGGCGTCCGACAAGCGTTATGCTATCGATGCGGGATCAAGGTTCCGCGCGTCGATTCAGGAAGCCATGTCGGACAACGTCAAGCTCTACCGCAAGATCGCGGACACCGTCGCCGACGCCATCGAGGCGGGCCAGTACAAGCTGGGCGACCGCCTGCCGACCGAGCGCGAACTGGCCGAGCAGTTCGGCGTTTCCCGCCCCACCCTGCGCGAGGCGATGATCGCCCTGGAAATGCTGGGCATGATCGAGGCCCGCCACGGCCTGGGCATCTATGTCACCGGCGACGTGCGTCCCGTGGCGCCGCAAGCCGCCGAGCGCGAGACCGAGATCGGCGCCTTCGAGCTGATCGAGGCCCGCCGCCTGTTCGAGGGCGAGGCCGCGGCTCTCGCCGCCACCTCGATCACCGAGGAGCAGATCGCCCAGCTGGAAAGCCTGCTCGACCGCATGCACGAGGAGGAGGAGATCCGGGGCGAGGACGCCGACCGCGAGTTCCACCTCGTCATCGCCGCGGCCACCGGCAACGGCGCGATCATCGCCACGATCGAGAACCTGTGGGACTGGCGCAATCGCTCGCCCCTGGCCCGCAACATCCTGACCCGCGCCCGCGGCATGGGCCTGGAGCCCCGCATCGCCGAGCACCGCCGGGTGGTCGACGCCCTGAAGGCCCGCGATCCCGCCGCCGCCCGCCAGGCCATGCGCGACCACCTCGAACGGGTCATCGAGCACCTGCTGCACGCCACCGAGACCGAGGCCGTCGAGCGCGCCCAGCAGGAAACCAGCGCCCGCCGCGACGCCATCGCCAAGCGCGTGGCCATCTAGAACGCAAAACGCCCCGGCGGTGAACGCCGGGGCGCGGTTGCGAGCCTGCCCGTAACCTTAGGTCGGCGTGCGCACGGCCATGCCGCGGAGCCAGAAGTAGGTGGAGCCGGAGCTGGCCACCTGCAGGCTGAAGGTGTTGGCGCCGGCCTTCACCAGTTGCGGCGGCACCACGAAGTAGTTGGCCTGGTAGCCGAAGCCGCCGCCGGGCACGACGTAGTTGGCGATGATCTGCGTGCCGTTGACGCTGAGGCTGACGGGGGCGTTGCCTTCCTGGTTGCCGTTGCGCGACACCAGCCCGTCGAACTCGAACATCAGCGCCGCCGAGGCCGAGGCGGCCTGGTAGGTGACCGCCACCACGCCGTTCTGGGCGATCTTGACGTGGTCGCCGGCGAAGCTGCCGTCGTTCTGCGAGACCGCCAGTTGATTGGTCTTCGGCGGCGAGACCGAGAAGTCCGCCGTGGCGACCGGCGTGTAGAACTGGCCCTTGGAGACGGCGAAGTCATAGAGCCAGAAGAAGGTGGTGGCCTTGGGCGACACCGTCAGGACGATGGTGTTGGCGCCGGCCACGCAGAGCTCGGCGGGCACCGCCACTTCCACCCACTGCGGCCCGAAGCCGCCGCCCGGCACGGTGTAGTCGGCCAGGATGGGCTTGCCGTTGAAGATCAGCGAGATCGGCGAATAGCCGTCCTGGTTGCCGTTGCGCGACACCAGCCCGTAGAGGGCGACGCTGACCTGGGCGCCGGGACCAAGGTCGGTCAACGAGAACTGCAGGCCGAAGCTGGTGTTCTGGGGGTACTTGTAGTGGTCGCTCCCGAAGGTCCCGCCGTTGGTGGTGATCGACAGGCCCGGGCTCAGCGCGACCGGCGAGACCCGCAGGTTGGCGGCCAGCGCCTTGCCCACATAGGGACCGGAAACGAAGTCGATCTCCAGGCCGTAGAGCCAGAAGAAGGTCTGGGCGTTGCCGTCCACCTGCAGCTGCAGGGCGTTGGCGCCGGCCTTCAGCAGGGCCGCCGGGATCGGGAAGATCGCGTCCTGGGGACCGAAGCCGCCGCCCGGAATGGTGAAGCCCGAGACGATCTGGCCGCCGTTGACCTGCACCGAGATCGGCGAGAAGCCGTCCTGGGCGCCGTTGCGCGACACCAGGCCCGTCACCCGGACCGCCAGGGTCTTGGTGAAGGCGTTGGCGTCCAGGTTGAACTGCACGGTGACGGCCTGGTTGTTGCCCAGGCGCTGGTGATCGCCGGCGGGCGTGCCGCCCAGGGCCGTGATCGACAGGCCCTGCGTGGTCGGCGGCGAGGTGTTGAAGACGGCGGCGCCCAGCACGAGGCCGATGGCGGCGGTGTCGGTGGAGACGATGGCGTTCATGGTGTTTCCTCCTTGATTTGAAGTCGGGCTACGAACTCGCACTCAGGACAAATTGGCGGCGATCTCGGCGCACCACTCGGCCGTCTCGGCCGGCGGCGCCGCGTTGAGATTCCAGAGCATGATCCCGGCCTTGGACGTCCCGGCCGGGTTCCAGGACGCCAGCGGCGCCAGGTCGGAAAAGGCGGTGTTCTGGCCGGCGTTGGCGGCGTCGGCGACGCCGATGGCGACCTTCTCCGGCCCGACCAGGCCGGCATAGTCCGCGAACAGCGCCTGCTGCTGAGGGACGGTCTTCCAGTAGGCCATGGTGGCGATGAACGAGATGTCGTCCCGGGCCTTTGCCAGATAGGCGTCGCGCTTGATCCCCAGATAGACCGGCACGGTCAGCAGGGCGTCCGGACCCAGCGCCGCGCGCAGGGCGGCGATGACCTGCACGAAGTTGTCGTCGGGCGTGTAGGAGCGGTCCTCGTTGTCGAGATCGACGCCGTCCAGGCCCCAGTCGTCGATGACGATCGCCTTGACGTTGGCGGCGTAGGTCTGCGGATCGAGATTGCCCCAGCCGCCGGGATGCCCGTCCCAGTCGGGCCGACCGTTGATCGACATCAGCACCTTGACGCCCCGCGCCTGCAGGGCCTTGGCGCCGGCCCGGATCTCGGCGGCGCTGTGCTTGCTGGTCAGGAAGTCGAGCGTGATGGTGTCGCCCTGGTCGCTGGGCGCGTTCACGGCGAAGGCCAGGGCCACGACGCCCACCGAGGCCGGCGTCGCCTCCAGCGACGGACCGCCTTCGTTGTAGCCGAGCCAGTAGGCCATGAAAGTCTGACCGGTCACGTGCGTCCCCCGGATCGCAAAAACACAACCCTAGGCAGTTAATGTAAGAATGACTCCTTTAAGATGTGAGATTCCGCACATCCAACCTAAGGGCGAGAAAATTCGTAAGTCCAAGAACTAGACGACCGGTCTATTATTTCTTACATAGCCGATCATGACCGCCCGCAAGAAATCCGAGATCACCCGCGAACACATCCTGGCGGTCGGCCGCGAGCTGGTGCTGCGCCAAGGGTTCGGCGGCATGGGGCTGAAGGAGCTGCTGGACGCCAGCGGCGTGCCTAAGGGCTCGTTCTACTACTACTTCGCCTCCAAGGAGGCGTTCGGCTGCGCCCTGCTGGAAGACTACTGCGCCGAGTATGGGGTCAAGCTGGCCGCCCTGTTCGACACCACCGCCAGCGGCCGCGAGCGGCTGATGGCCTACTGGAACGTCTGGCTCGACAGCGACGCGGCCTGCGGCATGGCCGACCGCTGCCTGGTGGTGAAGCTGGCCGCCGAGATTTCCGACCTTTCCGAGGACATGCGGCTGATCCTCGACGCCGGCGTCGAACGCCTGGTGCGCCGCATCGCCGCCGTCATCGTCGAGGGCCGCGACGACGGCTCCCTGCCCGGCTCGGGCGATCCCATGGCCACCGCCAGGGCGATGTACGCCCTGTGGCTGGGCGCGGCGATCCTGGCCAAGCTTTCCAAGACCCAGGCCCCGCTGCGCGAGGCCCTGGCCACCACAGAGACCATGCTCGCGGCCGCCTGAGGCCGCTTTCCCCGAAAACGAAAAAGGAGAAACCCCATGCGCAGCGCGATCCACGAAACCTTCGGCGATCCGGCCCAGGTGCTGGTCCTGGCCGATAGCCCCATCCCCGAGCCCGGCCCCGGCAAGGTGCGCGTGCGCACCCTGCTCTCGCCGATCCACAACCACGACCTTTGGACCGTACGCGGCAACTACGGCTACAAGCCCGCCCTGCCCGCCATCGGCGGCAGCGAGGCGGTCGGGATCGTCGACGCCGTGGGCGAAGGCGTCGATGCGGGCCTGGTCGGCCAGCGCTTCGCCGTGGCCGGCGTGCACGGCAGCTGGGCCGAATTCTTCATCGCCTCGGCCGCCGGCCTGGTCCCCGTGCCCGACGCCATCCCCGACGAGGCCGCCGCCCAGCTGATCGCCATGCCGTTCAGCGCCATCACCCTGCTCGAGACGCTGAATGTCGAGGCCGGCGACTGGGTGGCCCAAAACACCGCCAACGGCGCGGTCGGCAAGACCCTGGCCATGCTGGCCAAGGCCCGCGGCGTCAACGTCGTCAACCTGGTTCGCCGCGACGCCGGCGTGGCCGAGCTGGCCGAGTTGGGCATCGACAACGCCGTCTCGACCGCCGACCCCGACTGGAAGAAGACGGTCGCCGAACTGACCGGCGGGGCGCCGATCAAGGCCGCCGTCGACTCCATCGGCGGCGCCGCCTCGGGCGACATGGCCGACCTCCTCGGAGAGAACGGCCTCCTGGTCTCGTTCGGCTCGATGACCGGCGAGCCGATGCAGATCTCGTCGGGGACGGTGATCTTCAAGCAGCTGACCGTGAAGGGCTTCTGGGGCTCGACGGTCTCGGCCCAGATGGCCCCGGACCTGCGCCGCAAGCTGATCGGCGAACTGCTGACCCAGGTCGCGACCGGCAAGCTGAAGCTGCCGACCGACGGCGTCTACGGCCTCGACCAGGCAGCCGACGCCGTGAAGGCCTCGCTGACCCCGGGCAAGACCGGCAAGGTGCTGCTGCGGCCGTAAGGCCTTTCCAATTTCGTCATCCCGGAAAGCCCGAAGGGCTTATCCGGGACCCAGGAGCCGGCGTATTGCGGTCGCCCCTGGGTCCCGGCCCTTCGCTTCGCTGCGGCCGGGATGACGAACTATTTGAGCCTACTTCAGCAGCGCCTTCAGCTGCGCCAGCCCCCGCTCGGGCGGGCTGCCATAGCCGATCGGCTCGACGAAATCGCCCTTGGCGTCGAACAGATAGACCGCCGACGAGTGGTCGACCGTGTACTCCCCGCCCTCGACCGGCACCTTGCGGTGATAGACGCGATAGGCCTTGGCCGCCGCGTCGGTCTGGGCCGTCGTGCCGGTCAGGCCGCGGATACGGTGATCGAAGTTCGACAGGTAGAGCTTCAGCTGGGCGGGCGTGTCGCGCTCGGGGTCGACCGAGACGAACACCACGTTCAGCTTGTCGGCGTCGGGGCCCAGGTCCCGCAGCCAGCCGGTCATCTCGGTCAGGGTGGTCGGGCAGACCTCCGGACAGAAGGTGAAGCCGAAGAAGATCGCCGTGGGCTTGCCCAGCAGGTCCTTCTCCGTGACGGCCTTGCCGTTCTGGTCGACCAGCTGGAACGGCCCGCCGACCTTGGCCGAAGAATTCGCCTTGGCGTGCTCCTGCGTGCGGTCGCAGGCGGCCAGGGGCGCGGCGCAGATCAGCGCGGCGAGAACGAGTTTGGACAGGAAACGCACGTCTACTTGCCTCCCACGGCCTTGACCGGGACGTTGATCGCCACCGGCGGCGCGTACTTGAACCGCAGCGTCAGCGGCACGCTGGCGCCCGCCACGAGATCGATCTTCGGGCCGATCACCATCAGATGCTCGGCGCCGGGCTTCAGCGCCACGGCCTGGCCGGCCGGCAGCGCCACGCCGTCCGTCAGCTTGCGCATGCGCATCACCCCGCCGTCCATCGACATGGTGTGGATCTCGGCCCGGGCCGCGACCGGGGTCTCGACCGACACCAGGCGGTCGGCGGCGGCGGCCTTCAGGGTCAGGTAGCAGCCGCCGGCCGGCGCGCCCTTGGGCGCGGCGCGGCACCAGGCGCCCTCGACGGCCACCTTGGCGGGCGCGGCCTGGGCGGCGCCCGCCAGCGCCGCGACGGCCAGGATCGGGAGATAAGGGGTCTTCATGGTCAGGCTCCAGCCTCGAGGCGCCGCCGGGGGGACAGGCGACGCAGGATGAGATCGACAGACAGGGCCGCCGCCAGCGAGGCGCCGACGAGCGGATAGAAAACGGCCAGGGGCAGCACGAGGGCCAGAAGCCCTAGATAGGCGCGGCGATCGCCGGGCGGGACCGGGGCGGCCAGCCGTCCCTTCGGTCGGCGCTTCCACCACATGACGATCGCCGAGACGCCCAGCAGCCAGACGGCGATGCAACCGGCCAGCATCACCAGCTTGTTGAAGAGGCCGAACTGCTGGCCCTGGTGAACGGCGATGCCCCACTCGATGACCTTGGCCGCCGGACCGAAGTCGCGGTAGCCGAGGTCGGCGATCACCCGGCCGTCGCCGCCGTCGAGATAGACGGTGCGGGTGCGCTCGACCTGGTCGGGCATGTAGGCCGCCGTCCAGGTTCCGCCGTGGGTCTTGGGCAGGGTCAGGGTGAAGCCGTCGCTCAGGCCGGCGGCCTTCGCCCGCTCGACGATCGCGTCGACGCCCAGGCTCATGTGGCCATGGCCCGAAGCCGGCGCGGCGTGGGCTTGCAGCGCCCACGGCACGCCTTCGGCGGGCGCCTCGCCGGCATGGTGCGGCTGAACGACCGGCGGACGCGGACGCCCCCAGCCGGCCTGGGTGGTCAGCTGGCGGACTTCCTTGCCCCAGACGGCCGACCACGGCATGCCAGTCGCCGCCAGGAACACGATGACGAGCCCCGCGAAGATCCCGGTCACCGCATGCAGGTCGCGCCAGAAGACGCGCCTGGCCGGAACGCCGCGCACGGTCACCACGCCGCCGCCTCGCCCGCGCGGCCACCACAGGAAGATCCCCGTGGCGACCAGCACGATGGCCCAGCCCGCGACGATCTCGACCAGCAGGTTGGCTAGGGGGCCAGCGATGTCCAGGCTGTGCAGGCGCTTGACCAGCCCCATCAGCCCACCCGGCGCGCCGACGCCCAGCACCTGGCCGGTATGCGGATCGACATAGGCCGTCCGCGCGCCGTCGTCGGTGTCGAGCGACAGCTGCACGGCGCGGTCGCCCCGCGCGGGGATGACCAGCTGACGGACCTTGCCGCCCGCCGCCACCTCGGCCTGCGCGATCCAGGCCGAGGGCCGCGTCGCCCCCGGCCCGTCGGCGACCACCGCCAGCGGCCGCTGGACGATGGCGGTCAGCTCGTCCTTGAACAGGTAGAGCCCGCCGGTCAGGGCCAGCAGCATCAGCACCGGCAGCACCAGCAGGCCGGCGTAGAAGTGCCAGCGCCAGAAGGCGCGATAGACCTGGCCGGCCGGGGTTTCGCTCGCCGCCGCCATGCTCAGAACGACACCGTCACGCCGCCGAACACCGACCGGCCGTCGCCGGGCCAGACCGCGGCGGTGGCGGCGGTCCAGGTGGTGGCCGCCTGGACGTTGGAGACATAGGCCTCGTCCGTCAGGTTGCGGACGTCGAGGAACAGCGAGACCTTGTCGGTCGCCTTCCAGCCGGCGTTGAGGTTGAGGATGGCGTAGGACGGCGCGGTCTTCGTATTCTTGTAGTCGATCCATTGGTCGCTGGCCGACCACTCGACCGACGGGGCCAGGAACCAGCCGCCCGCCGCGTCGTAGCGCAGCTCGGCCCGGTAGAAGTGCTTGGGCACGATGGGCAGGCGGTTGTCGCCGTACTGGGCGTCGCCGTCGAAGCGGAAGTCCGACAAGGTGTAGGTCTGGCGCAGGCGCCAGCGCGGGGCGAAGGCCCAGTCCAGCGCCGCCTCGATCCCCTGGTGGATCGTGTCGTCGGCGTTGAAGGTGGCGGCCGGGTGCAGGCTGTCGACGGCGAACTGCAAAAGCTCGTTCTTCAGCTTGGCGCGATAGAGCGTCAGGTCGTAGGTGAACGCCCCGCGATGGCCACGCGCGCCGGCCTCGGCGGTCCAGGCCTCCTGCGCCTGGATGGGCGCGAAGCCCGTGCCCGTCGGCGACAGCGAGCTGAAGTTGGGCGGCTCGACCGAGCGGGTGACGTTGGCGAACAGCTGCGAGCCGTCGTCGCCTTGCCACAGCACGCCCACGCGCGGCGACACCCACTCGTAGTCCTTGTCGGCCACGAGGTTGAAGGTCGAGGCCGCGGCCGGAACCCGGAAGCTCTGGTAGTCGCGCTCGGCCCGGCCCCAGGTCAGGCCGCCGACCAGGATCAGATGGTCGGTGACGAACAGGCGGCCCTCGGCGAACACGTCGGCGGCCTTGGCGTTCTGCAACGACAGCGACTGCAACGCTCCCCGCCCGCCCCGGACGTTGGTGTAGAAGGCCGAGTCCAGATCGCCCTGCCGATACCAGGCGCCCAGGTAGGCGTCGGCCTTCAGCCCGCCGACCTCGCCGTCCCAGTCCAGCCGCCCGAAGGCGCCGTAGTTGCGGCTCTGCTGGTCGATGACCTGGAAGATCGGGTGGTCCAGATCCTTCCACACCGCGTAGATCGCGCCCTGGAACACCGTGTGCTCGTCCAGCCGCCAGCTGGTGCGCAGCGAGCCGCGCAGGCCGCGCTGGTTGCGGCCCTGGTCGGCGGCCAGACTGGCCGCGGCGCTCTGGCGCGGATTGGCCTGGAACTGCGCCAGCGTCAGGGCCCCGGGGATCTCCTGGTTGATGTTCGAGCCGTTGAGGATGAAGCGCACCTCGCGGTCCTGCCCGAAGCTGCGGCCCAGGTTCAGGGTGGCGAACTGGATGTTCTGCTGGCTCTGCGAGCGCCAGCCCTGGCTGGTCTGGTTGGTGGCCGCCGCATAGAGGTCCCAGTCGCCCGACTGGCCGGCGACGGCGACGTGCTCCCGGATCAGTCCGAACGAGCCGCCGTCGACGCGGACCCGGGCGTTGAACCCGGCGTCCTTGCCGGTCGGCGTGACCATGTTCACCGCCCCGCCCAGCAAGGCGCCGCCGAAGCGCAGGGCGTTGCCGCCGCGATAGACCTCGGCGTAGCGGGTGTTCAGCGGGTCGGCGATCTGGCTGTCGCCATAGCCGTCGGCCTCGTTCAGCGGCACGCCGTCCTGGGCCAGCAGCAGGCCGCGGTTGTGGTTGGCGTTGCCGATCCCCGAGCCACGGATCGAGATGCGGACGTCGCCGCCCCACTTGCGCTGGGCGTAGACCCCCGGGGCGTCGCGCAGCATGTCGTCCAGCGCCAGGGCCTGGCGGCTGGCATAGGCCTCCTGCGAGATCACCGACACCGCGCCGGGGGTCTCCGACAGGCGCTTGCGGGCCTCGGCGACGACGGAGGGATCCTCGGCGTTGCGGCGGGCGGTGACGATCACCGAGGAGACGGAGGCTTCGGCGTCGTCGGGCGTCTCGGCGAGGGCGGCGGCCGGAACGAGCGCGGACAGCGCGCAGGCGGCCAGGAGTACGGATTTCATCGTCTTCGGGTCCTAGGGGCCACGCCTCGCGCGGCCATCAGCAGGCGGATCTGGCCGGGCGCGAAGCTGCGCGCGGCGTCACGAGCCCGGCGCGTGGCCGGACGCTCCACCGGTCAAGCGACCGGCGGTCAGATCAGCAGGCTGGGAGGACCTCGGGCCGGAAGCGGCGGGGCGGCCAGGCCCCGGCCGGGAGCCAGGTGGACGACGCGGGCCGGCCGGGCTTGGGCGGCGTAGGCGACGAACTCCGCCGGCGCGACGGCCAGGTCGGCCGGCGGCGCGCCCATCGGCACGCCCAGAGCCGCGAAAGCGCAGGGGGCGTCGGCGGGCTTCTCGTCCGAACCGTCCTTCTGGTGATCCAGGCGCTCGCCGGGCGCGACGACCATGGCCCCCTGGCCGGTGCAGAGCACCAGGGCGAAGGGCAGGCCGTTGCGCTGTTCCGGCGCGGTCATGAAGCCGGCGGGGATCAGCACCTTCAACGCGACCGCCAGCGCCGCGAGCGTCATGAAGACGGCGCGGGCGTTCATCCAGCGATGGAAGGTCGGCCGGGTCACCCTCCAGGCTTTAGCTCAAGCGGCGCGGCTTGTCCTTGGTCATTCCGTCCAAGGGCTGTCGCCCCTGGCGCGAAACGCGACGCAGGGTACAACCAGACGCATGATCGACCGTCGCGCCTTCCTGCTGTCCGCCGCCGCCCTGGCCGCGCCCGTTCCCGCCCTGGCCCGCGAGACCGAGGGCGAGCGCCTGACCGCCGTGCTGGAGGGGCTGATCCAGAAGGCGATGCTCGACTCGCCGCAGCTGATGACCCTGACCGGCATGGACGCCGGCCCCAACGCCGCCGCGCGCGGCAGGCTGGACGACCGCTCGCCGGCCGGTATAGCCCGCACCCGCCAGCTGTTCGTCGACCTGCAAGCCCAGCTCGCGACCTTCGACGCCAAGGCCCTGAGCGGCATGGACCGGGTCAACCACCGCTCGGCCGCCTATCTGGCCGACACCACCCTGCAAAGCTACGCCATGCCGTTCGGCGACCCGAACGTCGGCGTCGCCGTACCCTACATCGTCTCGCAGCTGTCGGGCGCCTATCGCGCCGTGCCCAGCTTCCTGGCCGACACCCATCCGGTGAAGACCAGGGAAGACGCCGAGGCCTACCTGTCGCGCCTGTCGGCCTTCGCGGTGCTGCTGGACCAGGAGACGGACCGGGCCCGCGCCGACTTCGCCAAGGGGGCCACGCCGCCCGACTTCGTGCTGCGCACCACCCTCTCGCAGTTCTCGGCCCTGCTGGCGCCGGCCCCGGCCAAGTCGGAACTGGTCACCGGCCTGACCCGCCGCACCGCCGCCATCCCAGGCGAGTGGGAGGCCCGCGCCGCCAGGATCGTCGAGGCCGAGGTCTATCCGGCCCTGCGCCGCCAGGCCGACCTGCTGACCGCCGCCCTGCCGACCGCCACGCATGACGCCGGCGTCTGGCGCCTGCCCGACGGCGAGGCCTACTACCGCTACGCCGTGCGCTCGGCGACGACCACCGACCTGGCGGGCGAGGAGATCCATCGCCTGGGCCTGGAACTGGTCGCCCGCTTTTCCGCCCGCGCCGACGCCATCCTCAAGGCCCGGGGCCTGACGAAGGGCTCGGTCGGCGCCCGCATCGCCGCCCTGCGCCGTGACCCGGCCAACCTCTATCCCAACGACGACGCCGGCCGCGCGGCCCTGCTGGCCGACCTCGAGGCCAGGACGCAGGCCATGCGCGCGCGCCTGCCCGACTATTTCGGCCGCCTGCCCAAGGCCGGGGTGAAGATCCAGCGCATCCCGCCGTCGATCGAGAACGGAGCGCCCGGCGCCTACTACACCCCGCCCAGCCTGGACGGTTCGCGCCCCGGCCTGTTCTCGGTCAACCTGCGCGACACCGCCGAGCAGCCCCGTTTCGACCTGCCGACCCTGGTGTTCCACGAGGCCATCCCCGGCCACCACCTGCAGAACGCCCTGATGATGGAGGCGCCGGGCATCCCCACCCTGCGCCGCCTGCCGATCTTCTCGGGCTATTCGGAGGGCTGGGCGCTCTATGCCGAGCAGCTGGCCGACGAGATGGGCGCCTACAAGGACGACCCGCTGGGCCAGCTGGGCTATGTCGCCTCGATGCTGTTTCGCGCCGCGCGGCTGGTGCTCGACTCAGGCATCCACGCCAAGCGCTGGAGCCGCGAGAAGGCCATCGCCTACATGTCGGAGACGCTGGGCGACGCCGAAAGCTCGGTCACCCGCGAGGTCGAGCGCTACTGCGTCCAGCCGGGCCAGGCGTCCAGCTACATGCTGGGCTGGCGCACCTGGACCGACAGCCGCGCCCGCGCCGAAAAGCGCCTGGGCGACAGGTTCAGCCTGAAGGGCTTCCACGACACCGGCCTGACCGCCGGCACCATGCCGCTGGACGTGCTGGCCTCGGTCATCGACGAGTGGAAGGGGAATTGAGGGTAGCGCTCCCCAGAGCGCCTTCTCACCCAAACGGCTCGTCATCCCGGAAAGCCCGCAGGGCTTATCCGGGATGACGAGTGAACACTGAACGCGAACCAGATCCGCCCCGGTTAAGCCGGCACATAGGTCAGCCTGACGACCCCGTCGCCGATGCGGGTGCTGTCCACCAGGCGCAGCTTGGGCTTGGAGCCCGCGAAGAACGGGGAACCCTCGCCCAGCACCACGGGGTGCAGGTAGATCTTGTATTCGTCGATCAAACCCAGCGCGGTCAGGCTGCGGGCCAGGTGCGGTCCGCCGACCTCGATCACCCCGTCGTGGCGATCCTTCAGCGCGCGAACGGCCGTCGCAAGATCGCCCTCGAGCAACGACGCGTTCGGGCCGACGGACTTCAGCGAGCGCGACACCACCCATTTGGGGCAACCGCGCCACGCCGTCGCGAAGTCCCGCCTGGCCTCGTCCCACTCCGGGTGCTCGTCGTCCCAGTAGCTCATGATCTCGTAGAGGCGGCGGCCGTACAGGCTGCCAGTCAGGCTCCGCGCCTGGTCGACGAAGTATTGGAACAGCACGGGATCCGGACCAAAGCCCATGTGGTCGACATATCCGTCGAGGGACTGGTTCATGCCGAAGACGAGCTTGGCCATGCCGTAGGTGACCTCGCCCTGGGCGAACAGGCCGTACTTCTCCATGTCGCCTTCGGGGTGGGTGGCCGCCCCGTGGTTGGTGCCGGTGGCCGTGCGGCGCGGGTTGCGGCGCTCCTGCTTGTAGGC
>LNIY01000121.1 GCA_001449105.1 Caulobacter vibrioides
CCTCCGGCCCTCCGGGCCACCTCCCCCAGAGGGGGAGGATCTGGAGCTCAAGGCCCTCCCCCCGAAGGGGGAGGTGGCCGCCAAGCGGCCGGAGGGGGAAGACGTTGCTGAGGTGGAAATCCCTTCCCCCTCCGTCGCCTGCGGCGACACCTCCCCCTTCAGGGGGGGGGTCTGGTTGCTCTCCCCCTCACCCGGCTCTGCGAAGGCGTTCGGGTGGTGTCTGCGCCAGGTCGTGATCGGCCAGTTCGGACACCACACGGAAAGGATGCGGGCCATGGTCGGCCTCCGAATGTTCCAGGATCCACGCCCCCGGGCGTCCGCCTCGGCAGCGTTCCAGCGCCACGCGCCAGGCGGGCGGGCCAAGGCCCTGCCCATCCGGCGGCGCACGCCCCGGGGCCGGCCCCACTCGCCAGCGGCTGAAGGCGGCCGAGCCGGTCGCGCCCTTGGCTGCTCCGCCATAGGGCCGGCGATGCAGCACGACCCCGAAGCCCCCCGCCCGCTCGCAGGCCAGCTGCAGCCGGCGGCCGGCCACCAGGTCGGGGGCCTCGGCCTCGCCGATGGCGACGGAGACGCCGGGCGTGCCCAGGGCGTCTTCCAGCACCGACAGCCCCTCGGCCTCGTCGCGCACCCGCACCACCACCAGCCGCTCGACCGGAAAGCCCAGGTTGACCAGGCCGGGCGCATAGAGATCCGAACGCCGCAGCACCCAGACCACCGCCCCCTTGGCCGCCCTCGGCCGGGCCAGCAGCGCGGCGAAGGCCGCCGTCGACGCCCCGCTCTCGCCCTCCAGCCCCTCGCCGACCACCTCGTGCCAGCCGGCCCTCGGCAGCCCCCCGCCGGGCAGGTGGCTGTCGATACGCCGATCGCCGAACGGCAAGACCGGAGTCGGAGTCCGAGTCCCCGCCTGGATGGCGGCGATCCGACCTCTCAGGGCCTCGATACGCGCCTCGCGCGAGCCGGGCATGGCGACCTCCGTTCCCATTTTGTTCTGATCCTGATGGGCGCGGGAGTCAAGGTCGCTGGGTGCGACGGGGCGTCGCCGCCACACCCCTCGTCGTCATCCCGGAAAGCCCGCAGGGCTTATCCGGGACCTAGGTGACTGGGCTCCGCGCCGGCTTCATCGCCCAAGCCGTGGCCGGCGCATCACGGCTCTCCCTGGGTCCCGGCTCTTCGCTTCGCTACGGCCGGGATGACGAAGAATGAGGATCTGGAGGTGTTTCAGACCCGCTCCACCCGCCGCCCCGCCAGGGCGCTGACCAGGGCGTCGGGGGCGGCCGGCTTGTGCAGCACGGGGCCGTCGTCGAAGCCGGGCTCCTGGTAGCCGGTCAGGTAGACGAAGGGGATGGCCCGCTCGGCCAGGGCCTTGGCCACCGGCGTGACCATGCGGCCGCCCAGGTTCACGTCGAGCACGGCGCGGTCGATCAGGCTGTTCTCGATCAGTTCCAGCGCCTCCTCGACGTCGCCGGCCGGGCCGACCACCTGGGCGCCGGCCAGGGCCAGCACGCGGGCCAGCTCCATGGCCACCAGGGCCTCGTCCTCGACCACCAGCACCCGCTGGTCCTGCAGGCCGCCGTCGGGCGCGGCGCCGGTCGTAGCGGTCGAACGCTCGCCGCCGCTCGCATGGGGCAGCGCGCCTCTGGAAAGCGCGATCCGGCAATGCAGGCCCTCGGTCCGCCAGTCGTGCGAGACCTGCGCGCCCAGCTGCTTGCCGGCGTTCTGGATCAGGGTGGAGCCAAAGCCTCGCCGGACCGGCGCGACCGTCGGCGGACCGCCGCTCTCGCGCCAGTCGACGACGAGCCGCCCCGCCTCCCAGGCCCAGCGCACCTCCAGCACGCCGCCGGGCGCCGACAGGGCGCCGTACTTGCTGGCGTTGGTGGCCAGTTCGTGGACGACGAGGCCCAGCGACTGGGCCGCCTCGGCGCGGATCAGCACCGGCGGGCCGTCCAGCACCACGCGGCTCTCGTGCTCGACGCTGTAGGCCTCCAGCTCCTGCTCCAGCAGCGCCCGCAGCACCGCCCCGGTCCAGCGGGTGGTCGACAGCAGGCTGTGCGAGCGGGCCAGCGAGCCGATGCGGCCGCTGAGCGCGGTGACGTACTGGCGCTTGTCGACGAAGGGCGTCAGCTGGACCAGCGACTGCACCACCGCCAGCACGTTCTTGGCCCGGTGGTCGACCTCGCGGATCAGCAGGCGCTCGGTCTCCTCGGCCTGGCGCAGGGCCGCGTCGGCGCGCGCCCGGCCGCTGGCCGCCCAGATCAGTTCGGCCACGTCGCCGACGAAGGCGACCTCGTCGACGCCCCAGGTGCGCGGCCGCTCCTGGCAGATGAACAGGTAGGACACCAGCCGCCCGGCCTTGACCAGCGGCACGGCCACGAAGGCCAGGATGTCGAGCGCGCCGTAGGAGTCCAGGCTGTGGCGGGTGCGCACGTCCTCGCGGACGTCGTCGATCACCACCTGTACGCCGGCCCGCAGGTCGTCGCTCATCGCCGGGCCGAAGTCGTCGAGCACGAACAGCGGTCCGACCAGGGGCTGCACGCCCTTCTCGCCCCACTCGCCGACGATCTGGGTGGAGACCCCGGCCAGATCCACCTCGGCGTAGCCGGCCCGCTGGGCGCCCAGCTGAGCGGCCAGCACGGCGCAGGCCTTGTCGGCGATGGCCGCGACGTCGCCCTCCTCGCGCAGCTGGCGGCCGAGATCCAGCATCAGGGCCCGCCGCCGCTCGCGCACCAGCAGGCGCGCCAGCTCGGCCTCGGCCCGCTTGCGGGCGGAAATGTCGGTGACCAGCACGTAGTAGCCCAGCACCGCGCCGTCGGGGGCCACGTCCGGCACGTACTTGGCCTCGACATGGCGCAGGCCGGCGGCCTGGTAGGGCACCTCGCCCTCGAAGGTCAGGCTCTGGCCTTCCAGGGCCCCGTCCACATGGTCGCGCACCCGCTCGTAGGCGTCCGCGCCCATGACCTCGAGCAGGGACCGGCCCTCGATGTCCTCGCGGCGGACGCCGAACCAGGTCTCGTAGGCGCGATTGACGAAGCGGTAGCGGCGGTCGGCGTCGACATAGCCGATCAGGATCGGCACGGCGTCGGCCATGGTCGCAGAGAACGTGTCCCGTCGGCCGGCATGAGAGGGCGAAGGGGCGTCGTCGGTCATGGATTACGGCGCTCGTTTCGCGAAGGAGCGGCAGGCTTGCACGCCCACCTCCAGAGGTGGAGTGAGACAAACGGTCGCGCCCCGCCTCTTCGTCGAAGCGCCTTCAGTCCTCCCGGCGGAAGGTGACCACCAGTACGTCGCGCCGCGCCTCCTGCCCTGCTTCGAGCGGCGAGATCGCGGTCACCCCGTGCAGGACGCGATGGTCGTCGAGAAACACCGCGTCCCCCGGCTCCGTCAGCGTGAAGGAGCCCAGGGCGCGGCCGTCGGGGTCGAAGATGTCGGTGACGCCGCTGGCCACATTGTGACGCTCGACCAGCATCACGATCACCCAGTCGACGCCGTCGCGGTGCGCGCCCTCGGGCGTGGGCAGGCCGGCCTCGCCGTCGTGGGCCTCGATGCGGAACTGGTGCAGCTCCACGTGCCAATCGGAAGACGCGCCCGCCGGCGGATCTGCGGTCAGCGGCTGGAAGAGGGCCAGCCCCGCCTTCAGCACGCCTTGCGTCACCGGGTGCTCGGCGACCCCTTGCGTCACCGGCTCGAACCAGCGCTGCACGCCGCCGTTCAGGGCGTTGTAGTCGCGGCTCTGATAATGCGGCTGGTGCGGCTTGCGCGCGATCGTCCCGTCGGCGCCCGCGGCGAAGGCGGCGAAGCGGCGGCGGCGATAGCGCCCGCCGTCGGCCATGAAACCGTCGACGCCCAGGTCGTTCCAGCTGTCGGCGAACAGGTCCCAGTCGCTCAGGCCGCCCAGCAGGTCGCGCGTCTGCGCGGCGGGAACGATGGCGAAGCCTTCAGCCTCGATCTTCTCGGAAATCCCGCTCACGCCGGCGCCCCCGGACGGAAGAAGAGCCCGAGCTTCAGCGAGCGGGCGATGCGCTCGGCCTTCTCGCCGATGATCGCCGCGCGCGGGGCGTCGAACAGCTCCACGCAGGTGGCGTGGAACAGATTGAGCCAGGGCGTGAACATCCATTCCTGAAAGCCCTCGATGCGCTGGTGCACCGCTATCGGCGAGCCCTTGTAGCGCCCCGAGCCCTGCAGGACCGTGGCCCAGAAGTCCTTCAGCGTGGCCATGTGGTGCGGCCAGGCCTCCTCGGCGATCGTGCCGTTGAACACCGGCCCGATGCGCGGATGGCGGCGGACCTTGGCGTAGAAGGTCTCCACCAGGGCGTCGATCTCGGCGTCGGTGAAGGTCGGTTCTTTGAGGGCGGACTCGGACATGGGCCCTAGATGGTCCCTGGCGGAGCGCCAGCCAAGCTAGGGATGATCACTTAGGGTCACTAGACACCGAAAGTCGTCATCCCGGCCGAAGCGCGAAGCGCGCAGAGCCGGACCCAGGGGCGGCCGCAACGTTGTTGGCTGCCACCGTGTGCGCGGCATCGACCGCCGCAACCAGTCCCCTGGGTCCCGGATAACGGCTGCGCCGTTTCCGGGATGACGATGTGTGGGAGCTTGAAGGAACGTTACGCCTTGCCGCTCAGCCCCTGCTGCGGGGCGTTGCCCTGCAGGGTCCAGTCGCCGGCCTTGGCCTCGGGCCCGCGATCCAGGCGCAGGTTGTTCTGCACGTTGTCGACGCCGCTGACGCTTTCGGCCAGCAGCTCGGCCCGGCGCTTGTCGTCGCGGGCGTGGACCGTGCCGCTCAGCGTCACCTCGCCGTCCTTGACCGCCACCTCGATGGCCGAGGCGTCCAGCCAGCCGTCGTCGGTCAGCCGATCGCTGACGTCCTCGCGGATGCGCTCGTCCGAGCGGCGATAGCCCTTGGGGCCCCGGCCGCGATGGTCGGCGCGCACGGCCGCGTCGTGCTCTCGCCGGCGCTGGGCGTCGTGGTCGCCCATCCAGGCCGAGACCTCGTCGCGGGCCCGGTCGAACCAGCCGCGATCATCGTCCCGATCGCGCGGATGGCGGGCGTAGGCCCAGTGCTCGCGGTCATGACGGTCCCGTCCCAAACCCTGGGAATGGGGACCATCGGTGTAGTAGTTGCGCTCGCGTTCGTGACGACGGTCGAAATAGGCCCGGTCGCCATAGTCCGGCGCGTCGCCGCGATAGCCGCCGCCGCCATAGTCGGCCGTCGAGCCGCCGAAGTCGAAGCCGCCCACCTGGCCGTAGTCGCCCGGCGCGCGGTAGCCCCGGCCCGAGGCGTAGTCCGAGCCAGAGCGGATGCCGCCATAGCCGATGTCGCCGCCCTGGCTGATCGCCCGGCGCAGTTCGGCCCCTCCCGACGAACGATGGCCTGACGAACGATGGCGCGGTTCGCCGTAGCTGCGCTGCTCACGGGCGGCGTAGCGGTCGCGCCAGTCGCCGCCTTCATGGCGTTCCTGGCGACGTGAAGCGTCGTAGCCGTAGCCGCGCTCCTCGTCGAAATCTCGGTCGCGGTCGATCTCGAAGCGGCCTTCACGGTCGTTCCAGCGGGACTCGGGCATCGTGTCTTCTCCGTGGCGTCTGTGATCCGTGGACGCGTCGAGGCGTCCTGGCCCTGACAACGGAGGGGCCGAAAGGCCTGTTCCTAATGCGACGCTTCTTTGCGTTCAGCGACGCTAGCTGTGGAAGACGCAGGGATAAGTCCCACGCCCCCTGTAGTTTGTCGGTGAGCAAGGCGTGCCTTCCCGCGTGGGAAAGCTTATGTTGGGCCCCTATCGCCATGCGCTTCGACGACCGCTTCCTTGAAGAACTGAAGTCCCGCCTTCGCCCCTCCGACGTGGTCGGAAAGACGGTGAAGCTGCGGCGGCAGGGTCGCGAGTACGCGGGGCTGTCGCCCTTCACCAAGGAAAAGAGCCCGTCGTTCTTCGTCAACGACGACAAGGGCTTCTACCACTGCTTCTCCAGCGGCAAGCACGGCGACATCATCAGCTTCCTGCAGGAGACCGAGCGCCTCACCTTCTCCGAGGCGGTCGAGCGGCTGGCCGCCGAGGCCGGCATGTCCCTGCCCGAGCCCGACGCCCGCGCCGCCCAGGACGACCGCAAGCGCGCGGGGCTGGGCGACTGGATGGAGCTGGCCGCGGCCTGGTTCGAGGCCGAGCTGCGCCGCCCGGTCGGCAAGGACGCCCGCGCCTATCTCGACCGCCGGGCCCTGCCCGAGGACCAGTGGAGCCGCTTCCGCATCGGTTTCGCGCCGAACGGCCGCACGGCGCTGAAGGACTATCTGGTCGCCAAGGGCGCCAAGCCCGGCGACCTGGTGGAGGCGGGCCTGCTGATCGCGCCCGAGGACGGCGGCGCGCCCTACGATCGCTTCCGCGACCGGATCATCTTTCCCATCACCGACACGCGCGGCAAGGTCGTCTCGTTCGGCGGCCGGGCCATGGATCCCAACGCCCGCGCCAAGTACCTGAACGGTCCCGAGACCAGCCTCTTCCACAAGAGCCGCGTGCTCTACGGCCTCTACGACGCCCGCAAGATCCTGCACGCGGCCCAGGCGGCGGCGCCCAACGAGCAGACGCCTCTGCTGGTGGTCGAGGGCTATATGGACGTCGTCGCCTGCCAGCGGGCGAACCTGTCGGCCGTGGCGGCCATGGGCACGGCCCTGACCGAGGAGCAGATGGAGGCGCTGTGGCGCCTGCACCCGGAGCCGACGCTCTGCTTCGACGGCGACAAGGCCGGCCAGCGGGCCGCCAGCCGCGCCATCGACCGCGCCCTGCCGCTGCTGAAGCCTGGGCGCTCGTTCCGCTTCTCGATCGTCAGCGGCGGCAAGGACCCCGACGACGTGCTGCGCGAGCAGGGCCCGGCGGCGCTGAAGGCCCAGGTCACCCAGACCACGCCCTTCGTCGAGGCGCTGTTCGTGCGCGAGCGCGACCTGGAGCCGCTCGACACCCCCGAGCGCAAGGCGGGTTTGAAGCAGCGCCTGCGCGCGGCGGCCGGAACCATCGCCGACAAGGACCTGGCCGCCGCCTACAAGGACGACCTCTACGCCAAGCTCGACCTCCTCTTCCCCAAGCCGGCCTATGGCGGCGGGCAAGGCGGCGGCCAGGGTGATCGCCCGTTCACGCCGCGTGGGGGCGGCGGTGGTGGTGGCTGGAAAGGCCGCGAGCGCGGTCCGCCCGACCCAGGCATTCGCGGCGTCGCTCGCGAGCAGATCGGCCGCCGTCTCAATCCCTTCCACGCCGCGGTGGCCATCGCCGCCGTCGACCATCCGGGTTGGGCGCGTCCCTATGACGAGGCCCTGGAGCGGATCGGTTTCGGCGAAGCGCGCCTGAAGGGCCTGGCCCACGAGATATTCGAGGCCCTGATCGACGACATCGGCGACGACACGCCCTTCCGCGACATCCTGATCCGCAAGGGCCGGGGCGAGGAACTGGCCGAGCTCGACCGCCTGGCCCTCACGCTGAAGCCGCCGTTCCTCGACCCGAAGATGGAGCGCGAGCGCGCCCGCGCCCTGTGGGCCGCCTGCTATGAGGCCATCGTCGAGGTCGGCGACGCCCAGCGCGCCCTCATGGCCATGCGCGAGGAACCGGTCACCGCCGCCAGCCTGACCGCCACCCGCGACCTGCGCGACCGCATCGCCATCCTCGAACGCCAGATCAGCAACCTTGAGTTCTGGCAGCCGGCGCACTGAGGGCGAAGGCGCCAAGATCCTCCCCCTCTGGGGGAGGCAGCCCGGAGGGCCGGAGGGGGGCCGTTTTCAGCTTCCGAAACGCCCCGGGGTCACCCCCAAGCCCTCTCCCAGAGGGAGAGGGAGGGGCCCGCGCGAGGCGTGGGAGGGTGAGGGGTTACGGCGCCTGCCGTCGTGCCGGCACGCCGTCTCCGGTCCCTAACCCCTCATCCGACCTGCTTCGCAGGCCACCTTACTCCCTCCAGGGAGAAGGATCAGGAAGGCGGACGGGGACAGAGCAGCGTGTATCCCCGGCGCATCGCCAACAGAATCCAACGAACTCAACGCCCTACAACTTTCTCAGCCAAACTTATCAGACGCGCCCAACCCCGGGTCATACTCCGGGCTCCGCCCGGCCGCTCCGCGCCTCCCCATCAGCTTTCGTGGACTTCCACGGGAGTGTGAGAGCACATGCCTGCGCCGACCCCCTCCGGCCCTTCACTGCCGTGCTTTCCCCCGCTAACAAACCGCCATGCGCATCGTCGTCGTCGGAGCCTACGGGCTGATCGGGTCCTACGTGACCGCCCGCCTGCTGGCCGACGGCCACGGGGTGGTCGGGGTCGGCCGCGATCTCGTCCAGGCCCGCCGGCGCTTTCCCACCGTCGACTGGCGCGCAGCCGACCTGCGCACCGCCACCGCCGCCGACTGGACCGCCCTGCTCGCCGACGCCGATGCGGTGGTCAACTGCGCCGGCGCCCTGCAGGACGGCCCGCGCGACGACCTCAAGGCCGTGCACGCCGACGCCGTCGCCCGGCTGGTCGAGGCCTGCGAGGCGACCGGCGCGCGCCTGGTCCACATCTCTGCGGCCGGGGTCGCGGCCGGCCGCGTCGATCCGTTCGGCGCCACCAAGCAGTTGGCCGAAAGCCTGATCGCGCAAAGCCGGATCGACTGGATCGTGCTGAAGCCCGGACTGGTGATCGCGCCGGCGGCCTATGGCGGCACGGCCCTGCTGCGGGCGCTGGCCGCCTTCCCGCTGGCCATTCCGGCCGTCCATGCGAACGCCCGCGTCCAGGTGGTCGCCGCCGACGACGTCGCCGCCGCCGTGTCGATCGCCGTGCGTCCCGACACTCCGCCGGGACAGAGCCTCGACCTGGTCCACGCCGAGCCCGTGGCGCTGGCCGACCTGCTGACGCGGCTGCGTGGCTGGCTGGGGCTGGGGCCGGCCCCCGTCGTCGCCCTGCCCGCCGCCGTCGCGGCGATTCCGGCCAAGGCGGCCGACGCCCTGGCCTTCCTCGGCTGGCGCAGCCCGATGCGCAGCGCCGCCCTCCAGCAGCTGCGGCTGGGCGTGGCCGGAAACGCCGCCGACGCCGCTCGCCTCGATCTCGAACCGAAGTCGCTCGACCAGATCCTGGCGGCCATGCCGTCGGGCGTGCAGGAACGCTGGTTCGCCAAGGCCTGGCTGGCCAAGCCGCTGATCCTGGCGACCCTGAGCGCCTTCTGGCTGGTCTCGGGCCTGATCGGCCTGACGGTCGGCCGCGCGGCCGCCGTCGCCCTGCTGACCAGCGCCGACATGCCCCAGCCCTTGGCCCAGCCCCTGGCCCAGGCCTTCGTGGTCGGCGGCGGGATCGTCGACGTCGCCCTGGCGCTGATGGTCGCCCATCGTCGCACCGCGCGCCTGGCCCTGCTGGGCATGATCGCGGTGACCGCCGCCTACCTGACCGGCGGGGCGATCGTGCGCCCCGACCTCTGGCTGGATCCGCTGGGTCCGCTGGTGAAGAGCATACCCGCCGCCGTGCTGGCCCTGGCGGCCCTGGCCCTCCTGGACGAACGCTGATGGACCTCTACCTCCTGCTGAAGGCCGCCCACGTGGTCGGTGCCACGGTGCTGCTGGGCACGGGGGCCGGCATCGCCTTCTTCATGCTGATGGCCCACCGCACCGGCCAGCCGGCCCTGATCGCCCACACCGCCCGCGTCGTGGTGATCGCCGACACCGTCTTCACCGCTGCCGCCGTGGTCATCCAGCCGATCACCGGCGCGGCCCTGGCGCACGTCGTCGGCTATCCGCTGCTGAGCGGCTGGATCGGCCTCAGTCTCGTGCTCTACGTCGTCACCGGCCTGTGCTGGCTGCCCGTCGTCTGGATCCAGATCCGCCTGCGCGACCTGGCCGACGCCGCCGCCAAGGCCGGCCAGCCCCTGCCCGAGCGCTACCACCGCCTGTTCCGCGCCTGGTTCGTGCTGGGCTTCCCCGCCTTCGCCGCCGTGCTGGCCATCGTCTGGCTGATGCTGGCCAGGCCGAGCTTCTGACCGTGACCGGCTACTCCAGCGAAGACGTCGCCCGCCTCGCGCAAAGCCTGCTCGACCGCAGCCTGCCCAAGGCCGAGTGGACCCATGCGGCCCATCTGGTCGCCACCCTGCGGCTGGTGCGCACCCGTGACGAGAACCTCGAGGGCGAGCTTCCGGGCGTCATCCGCGCCTACAACGAGGCCGTCGGCGGGGTGAACGACGACGCCGGCGGCTATCACGAGACCATCACCCAGGCCTATCTGGCCGCCATCCGCGCCTTCGCCGCCGCCCTGCCGGCCGACATGGACGACGGCGAGGCCGCCCAGCACCTCCTGTCCACGCCGCTGGGCGACAGGGCCTGGCCGCTGGCCTTCTGGTCGCGCGAGCGGCTGTTCAGCGTGGCGGCCCGCCGGGGCTGGGTCGATCCCGACCTCGCGCCGCTGGCGCACATGCCGCCGGAGCACGTGCGGTGAGCCTGATCCTCGGCCTGGCCCTGCTGGCGGCCAACCTCTTCTGCTTCCTGCTGTTCGCCCACGACAAGGCCGCCGCCGTGCACGGCGAGCGGCGGGTGCCCGAGCGGGTGCTGCTGCTGTCGGCGGCGATGTGCGCCGCGCCCGGCGCGCTGCTGGCCCAGCGCTGGCTGCGCCACAAGACCCGCAAGCAACCGTTCGGCGCCTGGCTGACCCTGATCGTCTTCGCCCAGGCCTGCGCCGTCGCCGGCCTCATTGCCCTGGCATTCCAGCGCGGCTGAGCCATGAACCAGCGAAATTCGGCGCCATACCCCGTCATCATCGCCTATCAAGCGCCATGACAGACCGCCTGCTGACCCTTCTTCGCGGCAAGACCCCGATCCGCCCCCTCGACGCGTTGAAGGGCGGCGGCGGCGCGCTGCTGGGCCTGCTGTTCGCCGGCGTGCTGGGCCGCTTCGCGGTCGGCGGCGGCGACTGGCTGCATCCTCTGCTGGTCGCGCCAATCGGGGCCTCGGCGGTGCTGGTCTTCGCCGTGCCCGCCAGCCCCCTGGCCCAGCCGCGCGGCGTCATCGGCGGCAACCTCGTCTCGGCCTTCATCGGCATCACCGTGGCCATGCTGCTGCCGACCCAGCCGCTGATCGCCGCGCCGCTGGCCGTGGCCCTGGCGATCTCGGCCATGATCCTGCTGGGCTGCCTGCACCCGCCCGGCGGCGCGGTGGCGCTGATCACCGTCATCGGCGGCCCGGCCGTGACCAAGGCCGGCTACCTGTTCGCGCTCAATCCGGTGGCCGTGGACTCGATCCTGCTGGTGCTGGCCGGCATGGCCTGGAACCGCCTGGTCGGCCGCTCCTATCCGCACAGGGCCCCCGCTCCGCCGCCCAGCCCGCACGGCACCGCCGATCCCCTGCCCGCCTCGCGCATCGGCTACAGCACCGGCGACCTCGACAAGGCCCTGGCCCGCTACGGCGAGCTGCTCGACGTCAGCCGCGAGGACCTCGACGTGCTGTTCCGCGAGGTCGAGATCCAGGCCCACCAGCGCCTGCATTCGCAGATCCGCTGCGGCGAGATCATGTCGCGCGACGTCATCCGGCTCGACCGGTCGCAGTCGGCGGAAAGCGCTCTGGCCTTCCTGCAGAGCCACGACCTGCGCGCCGCGCCCGTGGTCGACGAGGAAGGCCGCGTCATCGGCATGGCCCGCCGCGCCGAACTGCAGGCCAACCGCCGCCGCACCGTCGAGGCGGCGCTGGATCCGTTCGTGCACCGGGTGCGCGAAGGCACGCCGATCGCCGCCCTGCTGCCGATCCTCTCCAGCGGCCAGACCCACGAGGCCATGGTCGTCGACCGCGACCGCAAGCTGGTGGGCGTGATCACCCAGACCGACCTGATCGCGGTGCTCTACCGGGCGCACATCGTCGAAAGCGTGCTGTGACGAGGCTTGACTGACGCGCGCGTCGCCGCGCCATGCTGTAACAAATCGATAGGGGGAAACCTGATGCTTGTCGTCCATCACCTGAACAACTCGCGCAGCCAGCGCGTGCTGTGGCTGCTGGAAGAGTTGGGCGTGCCCTACGAGGTCAAGCGCTATGAGCGCGACGCCAAGACCATGCTGGCTCCGCCGGAGCTGCTGGCGATCCATCCGCTGGGCAAGTCGCCGGTGATCACCGACGGCGACAAGACCATCGCCGAGACCGGCGCCATCATCGAGTACATCCTCGACACCTACGGCAACGGC
Organism: Caulobacter vibrioides; assembly: GCA_001449105.1. Classification (GTDB taxonomy): domain Bacteria; phylum Pseudomonadota; class Alphaproteobacteria; order Caulobacterales; family Caulobacteraceae; genus Caulobacter; species Caulobacter vibrioides_C. The sequence goes on from LNIY01000121.1 coordinate 12,146, forward strand.
CGGCTGATTCCGCCGGCCGGTACGCCCGAACGGCTTCGCTTCACCTACTGGCTGCACTACGCCGAAGGCTCGGCCATGACGCCGCTGCTGCTGAAGCTGGTGTTCAGCGCCCTGCCCGCCCGGGCGCCCGGCCTGCTGAAAGGCCTGGTCAAGACCATCGCCGCCAAGGCCCAGTCCGGCTTCGTCGATCCGCAGCTGAAGAGCCACATCGACTACTGGAACGCCGAGCTGAGCAAGTCCGAATGGTTCGCCGGCCCCGAGTTCACCGCCGCCGACGTGATCATGAGCTTTCCGCTCGAGGCCGCCGTCTCGCGGGCCGGGGCCGGGTCACGGCCCAAGGTCAAGGCCTTCCTCGACCGCGTTCACGCCCGCCCGGCCTATCGCGCCGCCCTGCAACGCGGCGGCGAGTACGCCTACGCCGACTAGAAGGCGGCCTCGCAACTCATGGTCAAGCTTCAGCCTGCGACATGGCGACGCTCGACTTTGGTCTTAAGACTTCCAACACCACGGATGCGCAAAACCTCGCCCTCGAAGCCACATGTTCGTGGCGCCGATTGCCCGGAGACCGAGGTTGCCCTTGTCGCGTGTTCGAACCTGGCGTGATCTGCTTCACGCCCTGGGTCGGACACTGGCCGCAACCTCCGCGATCATCCTCACTTTACTGGCCGTGACGTTGTCCAGCGCCTCGCCGCGCGACCCGGGCCGGGTCGCCGCGGTGTTCCCGCCCTGGTGGACGCCCGCCCGCGCGGCCGGCGCGGCCACCTCGGCCGGCGATATCGCCGGCGCCGGAGCCGTCCCCTTCATCCTGATCCTGCGCGGCGACCCGGCCACGCTCGGCCGGCGCCTGCGCGCCGCCGGCGCCATCGTCCTGCTCGACCCCGACGCCGCCGGCGTCTGCGCCAAGACCGTCCTGGAGCCCCGTCCATGAGCACGAAGCCCTCGAACCTCGACGCGCAGCGCCGCTCGGGCGGCCGGCTGATCCTGCTGCTGACCGCGCTGATGGCCCCGATCGTCATCGCCGCCCGCTTCATGGTCGGCGAACCCGTGCCCGGCATGGCCGTCGCCACCGTCATGGTCACCGCCCTGGCGGCGGGCGCCGTCCTACATCGCGGCGAGACGGCCACCGGCCGGATCCTGTCGGGCGTGGCGCTGATGGCCCAGGTCTCGCTGCTGGTCGCCGCCCTGGGCGGTCACGGCTGGCAGATCGACATGCACATGGCCTATTTCGCGGCCCTGGCCCTGCTGGTGGTCTATTGCGACTGGACCGTCATCGCCGCCGCGGCCGCCACGGTCGCCGTGCATCACCTGGCGCTCAGCTACCTGCTGCCCTCCGCGGTGTTTCCGGGCTCGGCGAGCCTGGGCCGTGTGCTGGTCCACGCCGTCATCCTGGTGGTCGAGGCCGGCGCCCTGATCGCGGTGACCTTCAGCATCCACCGCGTCATCGGCCTGGCCGAACGCGCCCGCGGCAAGGCCGAGGCCGCCATGCAGGAGGCCCGCGAGGCCGACGCCGCCGCCGACAGCGCCCGCCGCTCGGAGGAGGAAGGCCGCGTCGCCCACGCCGCCGTCCAAGCCGACGCCGAGCGCCAGCGCGCCGACATGGTCGACGCCCTTGCCCAAAGCCTGTCGCGCCTGGCCAAGGGCGACCTTTCGGTGCGTCTGATCGAGCAGTTCTCCGAGTCGTACGAGCAGCTGCGGGCCGACTTCAACCAGGCGGCCGGCAAGCTGGCCGGGGCCCTGGCCATCATCGACGAGCGCGCCTCGGGCGTGCGCCACGGCTCCGACCAGATCGCCGACGCCGCCGCCAACCTGTCGCGCCGCACCGAACAGCAGGCCGCCAACCTGGCCGAAACCGCCAGCGCCATGGACGAGATCACCGCCACGGTGGGCCAGACCGCCGACGGCGCCCGCAAGGCCGCCGCCGTCGTGGCCCGGGCCCGCGACGACGCCCGCCGCTCGGGCGAGGTGGTCGGCGAGGCGGTCGACGCCATGGGCGCGATCGAGACCTCGGCCACCCAGATTTCGCGCATCATCGGCGTCATTGACGAGATCGCCTTCCAGACCAACCTCCTGGCCCTGAACGCCGGGGTCGAGGCCGCCCGCGCCGGCGAGGCCGGCAAGGGTTTCGCCGTGGTCGCCTCCGAGGTGCGGGCTCTCGCCCAGCGCTCGGCCGAGGCCGCCAAGGAGATCAAGCAGTTGATCACCACCTCCACCCGCCAGGTCGGCGAGGGCGTCGAGCTGGTCGGCCGCACCGGCGAGGCGCTGGAGCGCATCGTCTCGCAGATCGCCGAGATCGACGGACTGGTCTCCGAGATCGCCGCCAGCGCCCAGCATCAGGCTCAAGGCCTGACGCAGGTCAACACGGCGGTGAATCAGATGGACCAGGTGCTGCAGCAGAACGCGGGCCTGGTGGAAGAGACCGCCGCCGCCACCCACGCGCTGAACGACGACGCCGGCGAGCTGGCCCGGCTGGTCGGCCAATTCCAATTGCCTGGCGATCGAGCGGTCGGCACCTCGACGCGCGGCCTGAAGCGGGCCTGAGGCGGGTCTGAAGCTCTGGCGCCTTCCCTAGCTTGGCCACGCAACCCTTGCGGCGCGTGAGGCTTGCTTATCCGGAATGCGGCGCCTATCCTCTCAGCCCCCGGTCGCGCTCGCCAGCGACTGGAAGTCTTCCTCCCCTTAGGGCGAACCGAGCTAAAATCCACTATGGAAAAAGTGCCGATGACCGTCGTGGGTTATCAAACCCTCGACGAAGAACTGAAGCGTTTGAAGACGATCGAACGGCCCGCCGTGATCGCCGCGATCGCCGAGGCGCGCTCGCACGGCGACCTCTCGGAAAATGCCGAATACCACGCCGCCAAGGAACGCCAGGGCTGGATCGAAGGCCAGATCGCCGAGATCGAGGACAAGATCGCCCGCGCCCAGGTCATCGACGTGTCGAAGCTTTCGGGTTCGCAGGTGAAGTTCGGCGCCACGGTCAGCGTGGTCGACGAGGACACCGAAGAAGAAGCCCGCTACCAGATCGTGGGCGACCACGAGGCCGACGTGAAGTCGGGCCGCATCTCGCTGAGCTCGCCGCTGTCGCGCGCGATGATCGGCAAGGAGGTCGGCGAAGTGGTCGAGGTCAACACGCCCGGCGGCGTGAAGGCCTACGAGATCCTCAAGGTCGAGTGGGTCTAGGGCTTAGCCCTGACAACGCCATAAAGTCCGGCCAATCGCCGCGGAGTCGCCTGTCGAGGGCGGTTCCGCGGCGTTCGCCGTTTTGAGGGCTGGAGCGATGAGCGCCAAGCAGACGCCTGGTTCCGAACCGCTGACCATCTGGGCGGTCTCCGACGGACGCGCCGGCATCGAGGCCCAGGCCGTGGGCCTGGCCGAGGCCATCGCGCGCAAGCGTCCGGCCAGGATCGTCGTCAAGCGCGTGGGCTGGAAGGGCCGCACCGGCCGCCTGCCCTGGTGGCTGGCCTGGCTGCCGCGCCGCTGGCTGACTCCCGAAAGCGAGATCACCCCGCCCTGGCCCGACCTGTGGGTCGCCGCCGGCCGCGCCACCCTGCCCCTGTCGATCCGCGCCCGGAAATGGTCGGGCGGCAAGACCTATGTCGTGCAGATCCAGGACCCGCGCGTCCCGGCCCACATGTTCGATCTGGTTATACCACCCAAGCACGACCGCCTGACCGGCGACAACGTCGTGCCGATCACCGGCTCGCCGCACCGCGTCAGCCAGGACCGACTCGACGCCGAGTACGAGAAGTTCAAGGACGCCATCGAGGCCCTGCCCCATCCGCGCGTCGCGGTGCTGCTGGGCGGCAAGTCCAAGGCCTTCGACCTGCCCGTCGAGCGCGCCGCCCAGATGGCGCACGAGATCCAGCTGCCGCTGGAGCAGGAAGGCGGCAGCCTGCTGATGACCTTCTCGCGCCGCACGCCAGAGCCGGCCCGCGCCCTGCTGGCCGCCCGCCTGCGCGACCTGCCCGGGATCATCTGGGACGGCGAAGGCCCCAACCCCTATTTCGCCTTCCTGGCCGCGGCCGACTACATCCTCGTCACCGAGGACTCGACCAACATGGCCACCGAAGCGGCCTCGACCGGCAAGCCCGTCTTCATCCTGAAGATGGAAGGCCAGAGCCTGAAGTTCCGCCTGTTCCACGAGGAGCTGGAGCGCCAGGGCGCGGCCCGTCCCTACGGCGGCGCCTTCCACGGCTGGACCTACGAACCGGTCGACGAGACCGGCCGCGCCGCCGCCGAGGTGCTGGCGCGGATGGACGCCCGGAACGCCAAAGCCTAGCCTGGCCGGATGATCCTCGCCGTCCTGCAAGCCCGCATGAGCTCCACCCGCCTGCCGGGCAAGGTGTTGATGCCGATCGTCCGCGCGCCGATGATCATCCGCCAGATCGAACGCGTCGCCCGCGCCCGTCGCATCGACAAGCTGGTGGTCGCCACCAGCACCGATCCGCTGGACGACGCCATCGAGGCGGTCGTGCGTCGCGACGGGATCGCCGTGCATCGCGGTCCGCTGGACAACGTGCTCGAACGCTTCGTCGGCGCGCTGGACGCTCACCCGGCCGATCACGTGGTGCGCCTGACCGCCGACTGCCCGCTGGCCGACCCGACGGTGATCGACGCGACCATCGACCTGCACCTGTCGTCCGGCGCCGACTACACCAGCAACAGCCCCGAGGGCGCGGCCTATCCCAAGGGCCTCGACGTCGAGGTGATCACCGCCGCGGGCCTGCGCCGCGCCGCCGCGCAGGCCGACAGCCCCGAGGCCCGCGAGCACGTCACCTGGGACGTCTGGAACCATCCCGACCGCTGGAACCTGGCCTGGTTGCGCGACGCGCCGGGACAGGCGCAGGTGCGCTGGACCGTAGACCGTCCGGACGACTACGCCTTCGTGGCGGCGGTCTACGACGCGCTCTATCCGGCCGATCGCGCCTTCACCTCCGACGACGTCCGCGCCTTCGTGAAGGGCCGCCAGGACCTGCTGAACTACGGCGGCGACCCCCGCGCTTAAAGCGCGGGTGCGACAATCGCGCCGCATCCCTTAAGGACAGGGTTAACAAAGTATTCGGCAAAGCGGCCCCAGGCTGCACGCGCGACCGCTCCACCGGTTCGCGCCAGCTTTGAGGGGCCCCCGGTTCGGGGGCGGACGGACATGCGCGCCCTGCCCGACATCCGGGGTCTGAAGTACCCCGACGAGTTCATCGCCCGCCACTTCTTCAAGCGCGGCCTGCATCAGCGCGCCGGCAAGGTGGTCGAGCTGGGCGGCGGCACGGGCAACAACCTGTCGCTCTACGCCGCCTATGGCTGGACCCTGACCAATGTCGACTATTCGGCCGCGGCGCTGGAAGACGCCCGCTGGAACCTGGACGAGGCCGCGACCCTGATCCAGGCCGACCTGTCGCTGGGCCTGCCCGACGGGATCGAGGGGCCGATCGACGTCCTGCTGATTCCCAACCTGCTCTGCTACCTGACGAACGCCCAGGCCCACCGGGTGCTGACCGCCGTGCGCGAGAAGCTGGCGCCGAACGCCGAGGTCTTCGTGCGCACCCGCCTGGTCGACGACTATCGCTACGGCCGCGGCGTCGCCGAGGAGCCGGACGGCTTCCGCCTGGCTACGCCGGAGACCGGCGAGGAAGGCCTGTTCAACCTGTTCTACACCGAGGCGGCCCTGGTGAACCGCCTGCGCGACGAGCTGGGCGTCAGCCAGCCCGACATCTTCCGCGTGCGATTCGACAACGTCCAGGCCGGCGTCCGCGTGCCGGGCAACAGCGACCTGGTGGTCTGGGGCGCCGCCTCGTGAGCGGCCGCATCCGCATCGTCGGCGGCGGCCTGACCGGGATCATGGCCGCCTTCGAGGCCCATCGCCTGGGCTGGCGCGACATCGAGCTGCACGAGCGCTTCGACGCTTTGGGCGGCGTGGCCCGACCCAAGGTCGTCGGCGGCGCGGAGATGCGCGACGGCTGCGTCTATTTCGGGCCCGAGGGCGACGCCCTGGTCGAGCGCCTGAAGGCGCAAGGCGGAGCCTTCGAGACCTTCGACAACCGCTTCGGCTCGCTCAGCCTGGACGGCGCCGGCAAGCGCGTCTTCACCTGGGACTTCGGCGGCCCCGCCGTCGACTGCGCCAGCCTGAGGATCGCCCGCCCGGCCGGCGACAGTCTGGCCGACCGCATCGCCGCCTACCCCTCGCCCATCGCCGAGACCCTGGCCGAATACTGCCGCTGGCACCTGGACGCCGATCTCGGCGCGGTGCACGGCGACGCCGCCATTCCACTGGCCATCAACCGCGTCTATCCGGCCGGAGCCGAGACCCCGGCCCTGGTCGCCCTGAAGGCCTCGAACCCATGGGCCGACGAGCTGTACGGCGTGCCGCGCGGCCTGTCGGGCCGCACCGCCAACGTCACCGCCAGCCTGCCGGCCGGCGGCTTCACGGCGCTGTTCGAGACCTGCCGCCGCTCGCTGGAGGCCCTGGGCGTCGACATCCGCTTCGAAAGCCTGATCTCGCCCCGCCAGGTGATGGCCGAGCACGCCGCCGGCGACACGGTGGTCTGGGCCGCCAATCCGACGCCGCTGTTCAAGCCCCTGGGCCTTTCGACGCCGTCGCTGGTGAAAAAGAGCTTCTTCACCTACGTCTTCGAGGCCGACTTCGACGGCCCCTGCCCGGTCTATGTCCAGAACTTCACGGCCAGGGGCGATTGCTTCCGCGCCTATCTGTACGAGAGCGGCGGCAAGACCCTGGTGGTGGCCGAGTGCGTGCGCGAGGCCGACCTGCGCGCCCTGCCCGGCGAGATGCGCGGCCTGCTGTCGGGCTTCGGCTCGCTGAGGACCGGAGCGCTGCTGCACTCGGGCGCCCAGCCGCGCTGGATCTATCATTCGCGCGACGCCATCGCCGGCCTGGGCGACCTGCGCCGGAAGCTGGCCGAGCGCTTCGGCTCGTCCTTCGTCTGCGGGGCCTGGGAGCCCTACGGCAAGAGCGCCAAGCTGGCCGAGGTGGACGCAGCCCTGGCCCAGGCGCGCGCCGCCCCGGCCGCCGGTGGCCTGGCGCTGGCCGGATGAGCCTGGCCTCGCCCCCGAGAACGGCGGCGATCATGCAGCCGACCTATCTGCCGTATCTGGGCTATTTCCAGCTTATGGCGACCAGCGACGTCTTCGTCTTTCTCGACGACGTGCAGTTCGCCCGCCGCTCCTGGCAGTCGCGCAACCGGATCCTCACCGCCCAGGGCGAGCTGATGCTGACGGTCCCCGTCAAGAAGCACGACCGCGACACGCCGATCCACGCCATCCGCATCGACGATGGCCAGCCCTGGCGCGAGAAGCACCTGGCCGCCATGCGCCACGCCTACGGCAAGCGACCGTTCTTCGCCGAGGGCTTCGCCTTCGTGTCCGAGCAGCTGGCTCGCGAGCCCGACGGCGCCCTGGCCGACCTGACCTGCGGCATGGCCCAGGCGGCGGCCCAGAGGATCGGCATCGAGACCCAGTTCGTCCGCGCCTCCAGCCTCGCCGCGACGGGCTCGCGCTCGGAGCACCTGCTGGCCATCTGCCGCGCGGTGGCTGCGACCGAGTACGTCTCGCCGACCGGATCGGCCGACTACATGGAAGAGGACGGGGTGTTCGCCGCCGCCGGCTTCCCCGTTCGCTTCAAGGCCTGCGACCTGGCGGAATATTCGCAGGGACGGCCCACCTTCACGCCCTATATGGGCTTCGTCGACGCCCTGATGAACGTCGGCTGGGACGGCCTGAAGACGCTGGTCGCGCCCTAGCCGCCCACCATGTCCCAAGCCAGCGGCTCGCCGCGGGTCAGGGCGCGGACGGCGGGGCGGCCCAGCACCTTGTCGAGATCGGCGGGCGGCAGGCCGTTGCCGGGACGCACCGAGCGGACGTTGTCGCGGGTCAACGGCGCGCCGGCCGGCACGTCGGCCGTGACGTAGAGCGAGCGGCGGAACAGCAAGGACCCCTGCTCGGCGCCCAACACGTCGTAGTGGGCGCGGCCCAGCGAGGCCCAGGCGTTCTTGGTGTCGTCGACCAGGGCCTTGAACTCGGCCGGCTCCAGGCTGAAGGCGGCGTCGGGACCGCCGTCGGCGCGGGCCAGGGTGAAGTGCTTCTCGACCGCGCAGGCGCCGACCGACACCGCCGCCACCGAGGCGGCCGTGCCCGGCGTGTGGTCCGACAGGCCGATCGGGCAGCCGAAGCGCGCGGCCATGTCGGCCACGGTCCGCACGTTGGCGTCGGCGAAGGTCGCCGGATAGCTCGACACGCAGTGCAGCAGCAGCACGCCCGGCGCGCCGGCTTCCAGCGCAGTGTTCCGGGCCGTCTCGATCTCGGCCAGGTTGGCCATGCCGGTCGAGATGATCAGCGGCTTGCCCCGGCTGGCGGCATAGCGGATCAGCGGCAGGTCGACGGCCTCGAACGAGGCGATCTTGTAGGCGGGCGCGTCCAGATCGGCCAGAAGGTCGACCGCCGTCTCGTCGAACGGGCTGGAGAAGATGGTCACGCCGCGCTTGCGGGCCCGCTCGAAGATGGCCGCGTGCCATTCGAACGGGGTGTGGGCCTCTTCGTACAGTTCGTACAGGCTGCGCCCGTCCCACAGGCCGCCATGGATCTTGAACTCGGGCCGGTCGACGTCGAGCGTGATGGTGTCGGCGGTGTAGGTCTGGATCTTGATGGCGTCGCAACCGGTGTCGGCGGCGGCGTCGACCATCTCAAGGCAGCGGTCGAGGCTGCCGTTGTGGTTCCCCGACAGCTCGCAGATCACATAGGGCGGATGGTCCGCGCCGATCTTGCGGCCGGCGATCTCGATTTCGGACGAAGCGGTCATGGGCGAACTCGTGGAGTTTCCATCCAGACAGTCGGTCTGGATACTTCTTCCATATTAACCCTGAAATCGTGGACGAGGCGTCAATCGCCGCCGCCACCCCCGCCATCGCCGCCGCCGCAGCTGCCGCCGTCCGAGGACGAGCCGCAGTCCGACGAGGACGACGAGGACGAGCTGTCGAAAGAGTGGGTCGAACCGCCGTCGCCGCCGTCGCCCTTCTTGCCGCCGGCCTTGGCCTCGGCCGGCTTGGCCGCCTGCAGCGCCGTGCCCAGGCCGGCGCCGATGGCGATGCCTACGCCGATGCCGATCGCCAGGTTGTCGAGCGCCAGTCCCAGCACGACCCCGATCATCGTTCCGATGCCGATCCCGATGTTCAATCCGCCCTTCATGGCGCCCCTTCCTTCAACTCAGCGACCGATCTCGACGACGGCCGCGTCTCCTTCGAGAGCCCGGCGAAGTTCGACCAGCGCGCCATCCATGCGCGTCAGCAGAACATCGCGACGCATGTTTCCAAACCGCACCCACAGCACCCGGGCCCTGGGGGTTCGATGCCGCGACCATTCGACGAAGTCGCGATCCTTGGTGACGATGACATAGCCTTCGAGCACCGCCAGATCCCAGATTTCGCCATCGGACGCCGCCAAAAGTCCGCGTTCGGAAAGGTGGTCGGCCTCCAAGCCTTGGCTGCGAAACCATTCCGCCAGAACCGGCGGCAACTGGGCGTCGACCAGCAGCTTCAAGCAGCGACGACGGCGGTATCGGCGACGACGGCGGCGGCATAGGCCAGCGCCGCTCGAACGTCGTCGGCTTCGAGGTACGGATACTCCTGCAACACCTCGGCGGCCGTCATTCCGGCCGCCAGCATTTCCAGAATATCCTGGACCCGCACTCGCAGATCGCGAATGCAGGGGCGACCTCCAGCCTTGCCAGGATCGATCGTGATGCGTTCCAGCAGCGGGTTCATGGCGTGCAATGTAGCGCAGGAGCGGAATCGCGCCTAGATATCCGCCATGTCCACGACCGCTCCCCGCCACACGCGCTGCCTGATCATCGGTTCGGGCCCCGCCGGCTACACCGCCGCCATCTACGCCGCCCGCGCGCTGCTCAAGCCCGTGCTCATCGCCGGCATCCAGCCGGGCGGCCAGCTGACCATCACGACCGACGTCGAGAACTATCCGGGCTTCGCCGACGTCATCCAGGGTCCCTGGCTGATGGACCAGATGCGCGCCCAGGCCGAGCACGTGGGCACCGAGTTCGTCAGCGACATCGTGATGTCGGTCGACCTGTCCAAGCGCCCGTTCGTCGTCAAGACCGACAGCGGCCAGGACTGGATCGCCGAGACGATCATCATCGCCACCGGCGCCCAGGCCAAGTGGCTGGGCCTGGAGAGCGAGAGCAAGTTCCAGGGCTTCGGCGTTTCGGCCTGCGCCACCTGCGACGGCTTCTTCTATCGCAACAAGGAAGTCGTGGTGGTCGGCGGCGGCAACACCGCCGTCGAGGAAGCCCTGTTCCTGACCAGCTTCGCCAGCAAGGTCACGCTGGTGCACCGCAAGGACGAGCTGCGGGCCGAGAAGATCCTGCAGGAGCGCCTGCTGGCCCATGAAAAGGTCGAGGTGGTCTGGGACAGCGTCATCGACGAGGTTCTGGGCGACAGCGATCCGGCCGGCGTCACCGGCGTTCGCCTGAAGAACATCAAGACCGGCCAGACGACCGAGCTGAAGACCGACGGCGTGTTCATCGCCATCGGCCACGCGCCGTCGTCTGAACTGTTCGCCGGCCAGCTGGAAGTCGGCCCCGGCGGCTACCTGAAGGTCAAGCCGGGCACCGCCTCGACGGCCATCGAAGGCGTCTACGCCGCCGGCGACGTCACCGACGACGTCTACCGCCAGGCCGTGACCGCCGCCGGCATGGGCTGCATGGCCGCCCTGGAAGCGGTGCGGTTCCTGGCCGAGGAAGATCACAAGAAGGCTCACCACCCCATCAGCCACGCCGAAGCCAACGAGATCGGCGCCTGGTAGGGGTTTTGGTCTGTTGAAATGACGGAAAGGCCGCTCCGCAGGGGCGGCCTTTTTCGTTGGCGCGGCCAAGATGCTCCCCCTCTGGGGGAGCTGTCGCGGAGCGACTGAGGGGGCCGCCGAAGGCGGACACGGCTTTCCCGCCTCACGCGGCTAGCCGCTGAGCTGATGGAGAGGGCGCGGGGCGTCCGGGCCTCGCCCGGATGTGTGAGTTTCAAGTACCGTTTCGACGAGACAGAACGCCCCGCGCGATCGTTTGTCCTCAGGCTGGGGCGCGCAGGCCTTTTCCGCCTTTAACCCCTTCCCCATGCAGTGCGCCCCGTTTCTTGGCGGCCAGGCGTGCATGGCGGCGCGGACCCTTGGGCGGGCGGGAGCCTAATCAGGCAAGCTCCCGAT
>LNIY01000122.1 GCA_001449105.1 Caulobacter vibrioides
GACCCCCTCAGTCGCTCCGCGACAGCTCCCCCAGAGGGGGAGCATCCAAAGCGCCAAGATCCTCCCCCTCCGGGGGAGGTGGCCCGGAGGGCCGGAGGGGGCGCCGCAGGCGCCTACCCCGGAAACTTCATCAGGTTCGGCTTGGGGATCGCGGCCTTGAAGCTGCCGCGGCTCTTGGACGTGTCCTGCCCGAACTCGGCCCAGGCGGCCAGGAAGCCGGCCTGTGGCGCGCTCGTCGTCAGCGGGACCAGGTTCAGCACCGGGCGGGCGGCGACCAGGGCGCGGGCGGCGGCCCAGGCCTCGGGCTCGGCCGTGGCGTAGGCGCCGTCGCTGGCCACCAGTTCGCCGGCCAGGGCCGGATCGGCGAAGCGCAGCGTCACGGGCGTGTCGGCCGGCAGATCCGACAGGCTGGTCAGGGCCTCGATCACGGCCGACAGACTCATCTTGGCGAGGGAGGTGCGGCGCTCGCCGCCGGCGGCGCCCTTGATCGCGGCCGCGCCCGACTCGCCGTCCAGCTTCCTGACGAACGCCCAGCCGCCATAGCCGGGGTCCTGCTTGCAGAGGGCGGCGGTCCAGAGGGTCACGGCGGGGCTGGTCATGGGCGGTTTCCTAGCGCCTCGCGTCGTGATCCGCCACTCCACGCGGTAACGACCCTGAACAAAGTGTAAACAAGGTCCTAAATCTTAGAGTTAACGTCATCTTTACTTCAGTGAACGCGGTTATAAATTGTGCGTTCGCACCTTCCGCCGGCTGGGACCGGGTGAAGCAAAAAGCGTGCCAAAATGGGTCAAAATCGCCGATTTCCAGGCCCGAGCGGCGATCAAAGTTAATGTGATCTGAATATTCGTGGTTAACGGACGATTCAGACCTGTTAACCCCTTGTTAAGAGCGTTGGCTCCGGTTTTGCTGATCTCGCGTTAAATCCATCCCGGCCGTGCCGAGGTGGGACGATCCCTGTGCGGAGTACGCGAGCGATGTTCGAATTCGTGGGACGCGATCTGAAGCGGCTGCTGGGCGTCGAGGGCCAGGGGCGAGTGTCCCATGCCGCGGCGCATCGCGAGGGCCTGACCGGCGGCGACACCGCGCTGCTGGAGTTGATGGACCTGCGCCTGCTGACCAACGAGGCCCGCGCCGCCGACGTGGCCGCCGGCCGCATCGGCTGCAAGGACCGCGCGGTGCGCCTCCTGGAAGCCGCCGTGGTCTGGCGCGAGGTGGCCCGCCGCACCGGCGACGCCGCGGCCCTGCGCAAGGGCGCGGCCCAGGCCGAGGCCGCCGCCAAGCTGGCTGATGCCGAACGCAAGCCCGATCTGGTCTGCGCCGCCCGCTGCGAGCAGGCGGTGCTGGCCATGCTGGGCGCCGAGCTGTTCGGCGACGAGGGCCTGCACGCCGCCGCCGGCGCCACGCTGTCGCTGGCCAAGGCCACGCACGGCCCGCACGCGGCCCTGGCCGCCGCCCTGCTGGCCGCCGTCGACGGCCGCATGGCCCTGTCCGAAAACGACGTCGACCGCGCCCTGGCCGCGGCCCAGGCATTCGAGACGCCGCTGGCCACGCTGGCCGGCGAGCGCGGCGCCAAGGCCGGCGGGGCCCGCCTGCAACTGGCCGACCAGCGCGCCGCCCGCATCGACCTGCTGCTGGCCTGCGCCGTGCGCCTGAAGGACCGGGCCCTGGTCGAGGTCGCCCTGTCCGAATCCCGCACGGCCCTGGCCGCGCTGGATCCCGATTTCGAACCCCTGACCTGGTCGCGCCTGGAACTGCTGCGCGCCGAGGCCCTGGCTCGCCTGGGCGACTATGACGGCGAGCTGTCGCTGATCGCCGACGCCGTCGAGGCCGCGACCCAGGCTCTGGAGCCGCTTGACCCCGGCCACAGCCCGCTGGACTGGGCCCGCGCCCAGGCCTCGCTGGGCGAGGCGCTGCAGGCCATGGGCGAGGCGACGACCTCCGAGCGCTGCTTCGAGCAGGCCGTCACCTGCTACGACCGCGCCACCCACATCGTGAAGGTGCAGCCGGCGCTGTCGCTGCGCGCCGCCGTCGCCAACAACCGCGCCCTCAGCCTGGCCCGCTGCGCCGAGCTGACCGCCGACCTGGCCGTGCTCGACGCCGCCGAGATGGCCTTCAAGGCCGAGCTGGCCGAGCAGCCGGGCGCCCGCGATCCGGCCGGCTGGGCCGTGGCCCAGATGAACCTGGCCCGCCTTTACGAGGCCCGGGTCGAGATCACCGGCCGCGACGACGGTCGCCTCGACCGGGCCGCCACCGCCCTGGCCGTGGCCTTCGACGTCTTCGCCGAGCTTGGCCTGCGCTCGCTGACCGACCTGGCGGCCCAGGGGTTGCAGCGCATCAGTCAGGCGAAAGCCGCCTGACCCGAAATGAAACGCGGACGCCCTGACGGGACATCCGACAAGACCATAGGGAAGATACAGTGATCGCTTCGTTCGTTCTCGCCGCCGCCGTCACCGCCGCCGCTCCGGTCCTGCCGGCCGAGCCGCAAGCCCGCGTGGTCCAGGTGGCGCAGCCGCGCGAAGCCGTGGCCCTGCTCAGCTGCATGGTGAAGAGCAACGGCGGCCTGACCGATTGCAGCGTCCAGGCCGAGAGCCCCAATGACCTGGGCGTGGGCGACGCCGCCCTGCAGATGGCTTCGCAGATCCAGGTCGACCTGCTGGGCCCGGACGGCAAGAGCCGCGCGGGCTCGTTCATCGACGTGCCGATCCGCATCCGTATTCGCTAAATCCCAGGGCGAGCCTGCTTGTGGGCTCGCCTTCGCATCCGGCCCGGCTTAAAGCTGGGCCATGGCTTCCAGACACTTCTCAGGCTGGCTGATCGCGCTCGCCGTGCTGGCGGGGAGCCTCGCCGTCGCCGGCGGCCTGACCGTTCGACGCGAGCGCGCGCTGGCCGCCGAAGCGCCGGCCTACGTCCCCACGCCCTCCGAAGAGTTCGCGCTGGTCTACGCCGAAATGGCGATCGATGAGCGGCGGCTGCTGCGCGAGAGCCTGGGCGAGGGCAGGGAGGCCGAGGCTCGCCACATCGCTGCGACGCCGGGCCTGGCCCGCCGCGAGGGCGACGTCCTCTTCATCCGCCACGACGGGCGCGACGTGGCCTCGTTCGCCGACGCCAACCTCTGCGAGGGTTTCGACAATTGCAGCCGCTGGCGTTTCCTGGGCGAGCTGGCCCTGGGGCCGCGCCGCTATCCCTATCTCAGCTTTTTCCATGGCGAGGGCGACGAGATCACCATGCTGGTGGACGCCCGGGGCGAACTCGTCGCCTTCGGACAGGGCCTGCCCAGCGTCTCGCCGGACGGACGCTGGCTGGTGATCGCCGGCCACGACGACTACGGCTCGAGCCTGTCGGTGTTCGCGGTCGAGCCCGATGGACTGAAGTTCGTCGCCGACAGCAAGGAGGCCTGTCAGCCGGCGCGCTGGCTGGAACGGGATCGGCTGGAGATGGTCTGTGAGTTCCAGGCCGGCGAGTCGGCCCGGGCCATGCTCGTCCACGACGGAGGCTGGCGACTGGAAGCCCCGCCCGACGCGCCACGGCCCGTGCGGGCGGTGACGCCCGAGGCCGACGACGAGCCCGGCTACTTCGAGGGCAAGGGCTACCGCCGACTGGCGCGCTGAGCGCCTATTTCGCCAGGCCGGACTTCTGCAGGGTCTTGTAGGCCTTGATCACGCGCTGGAGCTTGTGCTCGGCGCTGCGGTCGCCGCCGTTCATGTCGGGGTGGCAGCGCTTGAGCAGTTCCTTGTAGCGCGTGCGGATGGCCTGGGCGTCGGCGTCGACGTCCAGGTCCATGTCGGCCAGGGCCTGGCGTTCCAGCTTGCCGATCGCCCGGCCCGAGGGGGCCGATTCCGCCCGTCGCTGCTGGGCGCGGAACAGGCCGAAGGGGTCGGCCATGTTGCGGGCGTCGCGGGCGGCGGCGGCGGCGGCTTCGCGCGAACCGGCGTCGGCCTTCATGCTCCAGGTCGGGCGGCCGCCGGTCATTTTCTCGCGTTCCTGCTCGGCGCGAATCTGACCCTCGTTCATGCCCGCGTAGAAGTTCCAGTTCTTGTTGTACTCGGCCGCGTGCTGCTGGCAGAAGTTGTAATACTGGCCGGGCAGGTCGCGGCTCTTGGGCGCCTTGGCCTCGGCCGGACGCAGGCAGTCGGGGTGCTCGCAGCGCTTCTGGCCGGGCTTGAGTTTGTAGACGTCGTCCGCGCGCGGACCCTCCTCCTCACCCGGCTTGGGCGGGCGGACTCGGATGTCGAAGAACTTGGGGCGATACTCGAACGCGCGGCTCATGGCGCTTAGAGTAAGCGCAGGCTATTTCCGTTCAAGGATTGACATGCCGGAGATCACCATGGGCGCCGTCGCGGACACCATCGAAGCCAAGCTCAACGCCGCCTTTTCGCCGTCCCGGCTGGAGCTGGTGGACGACAGCGATCGCCACAACGGCCATGCCGGTCACCGGGAAGGCGGCGAGAGTCACTTCAACCTGACCATCGAGGCGCAGGCCTTTGCGGGCAAGCCGCGGGTGATGCGCCAGCGACTCGTTTACCAGGCCCTGCGCGAGGAGATGGCTGGGCCCGTGCACGCCCTGTCGATCGTCGCCCTGGCGCCGGGCGAAAGCTGACCCCAGGCGTGCGGTTTGCGCTTGCATAACCGCCCCGCGACTGATTGCCTCGGTTCCCGGCGCGATCCTGCCGGGACCCGAGGGATGGCATGAGCGCCGCACGACTTTCTTCCGATTTCTCCAGCGCCGACGAAGCCGCCATCGCCGCGCGGCTGCCGGACTATCTGGCGCGGTCCTACGCCCGTTATTCGAACTTCACCGTCGCCAGCGCCGTCGTCGACGACCAGGGCGAGGTGCACTTCGGCGTCAATGTCGAGAACGCGGCCTATCCGTCGGGCACCTGCGCCGAGCAGACCGCCATCGGCGCGATGATCACCGCCGGCGGTCGTAGGATCGAGCGCGTCTACATCGCCGCCGGCTCCGATGCGGTGGTCCAGCCCTGCGGCGCCTGCCGCCAGCGCATCGGCGAGTTCGCCAGCAAGACCTGCGAGATCGTTTCGGTTCAGGGCGGTCAGGCCACCGTGCGCACCCCGTTCTGGAGCCTGTTGCCCGAGGCCTTCGGGCCGGGCGACCTGGAATAGGGCGGGGCTCGGCGGCGCCGGGCCGTCATTCTTCGATCAAGTCTTCGCCCAATCCCTGCTTTAGCGGCGGGGCGTGCGTTGTTGCGCCGCAGCATTCGGCCTTGATTTGACAACGTTGTCATCCTATATCGCTGGCGTCGGGGCAATCCGGTCCCGGCGACGACAGATGACTGGATCTTCCATGCTGAGCCTGATCGCTCTGGCCGTTTCGGCCTACAAGAACCGCGCCGCCCTGTAACTGGCCGCGGTCGTCCCGGTTTCGGGACCCACGAGGAAATGGCCCGCGCGCTCCGGCTCGCGGGCCTTTCTTTTGGGTGCGATGCAGCAATCGGCGTTCGTCAAAGAGGCTTGCATAACGAGACTTAAGGTCTAAGCTTCCTTGGCCAGCCTGGGGAGGACGGCATGAAAGTCGCGCGCCAACCGTCGGTGAGGACCTCGCTCGGGGTCACCGACCATCCCTACATGACCGGCGCCTGGACGCCGCAGCACGAGGAACTCGACGCCGAGGACCTGATCGTGCTGGAAGGCGCGATCCCGCCGGAGCTGGACGGCGTCTACCTGCGCAACACCGAGAATCCGGCGCACGAGCCCCTGGGGCGCTACCATCCGTTCGACGGCGACGGCATGGTCCATCAGATAGAGTTCCAGGGCGGCAAGGCGCGGTATCGCAACCGTTTCATCCGCACGCGCGGCTTCGAGGCCGAGCAGGAGGCGGGGCAAAGCCTGTGGGGCGGACTGGCCGACGGGCCGGGGGTGTCGCTGCGGCCGGGTTTTGGCGCGCATGGCGGCCTGAAGGATGCCGCCAGCACCGACATCGTCGTCCATGCCGGCGAGGCGATCGCCACCTTCTACCAGTGCGGCGAGGCCTATCGGCTCGACCCGCTGACCCTGGAGACACTGGGACCGGCGCCCTGGGCGCCGCTGGACGGGGTGTCGGCCCACGCCAAGGTCGATCCGGCGACCGGGGAGCTGTTGTTCTTCAACTACTCCAAGCACGCGCCCTACATGCATTTCGGCGTGGTCGGCGCGAGCGGCCGTCGCACGCTGTACCAGCCCGTACCGCTGCCGGGGCCGCGCCTGCCGCACGACATGGCGTTCAGCCAGAACTGGGCGATCCTCAATGACCTGCCGGTGTTCTGGGACGCCGGCCTGTTGGAGCGCGACATCCATGCGGTGCGCCTGCACAAGGGGCTGCCGTCGCGCTTCGCGCTCGTGCCGCGCAAGGGCGGGCAGCCGCGCTGGTTCGAAGCCGCGCCGACCTATGTGCTGCACTTCCTCAACGCCTACGAGGAGGGTGACGAGGTGGTGGTCGACGGCTACTTCCAGGAGAATCCGACGCCCCGGCCGCTGGCCGACGCGCCCGAGCAGTACGCCCACCTGATGGCCTATCTGGACGAGCATAGCTTCCGGCCCAAGCTGCATCGCTGGCGGTTCAACCTGGCGACCGGCGAAACGGTCGAGCAGCGGCTGGACGACCGGGTGCTGGAGTTCGGCATGTTCAACCAGGCCTGGGCGGGCAAGCCCTATCGCTATGCGTACTCGACGACGGCGAGGCCGGGCTGGTTCCTGTTCGACGGCTTCGTCAAGCACGACCTGGTCACCGGCGAGAGCTGGAGCCTGAAGCTGCCCGAGGGCAGCTACGCCAGCGAGGCGCCGTTTGCGGCGCGGCCGGGAGCGACCGACGAGGACGACGGCTGGCTGGTCAGCTTCATCATCGACGAGAACAGCGGGACGTCCGAGTGCCTGGTGGTGGACGCGCGGACGATGGCGGTGACCTGCCGGGTGGCGCTGCCGCACAAGATCAGCAGCGGCACGCACAGCGTCTGGGCGGGGCGCGGGGAGCTTCGCTAGACCTTCTCCCAGAGGGAGAAGGAAGGGCCCGCGCCGCAGGCGTGGGAGGATGGGGGGTTACGCGGTCGGCCGGCGTGCCGGTACGATCTCGGGCAGGGCGGTCAGGGTTCCTAACCCCTCACCCTCCCATGGCTTCGCCATGGGTCCCTCCCTCTCCCTATGGGAGAGGGGCGCTTTTGGGAAACCACGGCACGAACCCCGACGTCCGCGCCACATAGGCCGCGTAGTCCGGCCGGGTCTTCTTCAGGCGTCCCTCGGTGGTGGGCACGCCGCTCCAGCGGATCAGAGTGAAGGTCAGCAGCATCGGGCCGACTATCGAGGCGACGCCCCAGGGCGCGGCTTCGGTGGCGATCAGGAACAGGCCCCACCAGGTGCAGGCGTCGCCGAAATAGTTGGGGTGGCGGGTATAGCGCCACAGGCCCTTGTCCATGACCTTGCCGGCGTTGGCGGGATCGGCCTTGAAGGCGACGAGTTGGGCGTCGCCGATGGTCTCGAAGGCTATGCCGATCAAAGCCAGGGCCGCGCCGCCGAAGGCCAGGAGGCCGAGCGGCCCCGGGGCCTGGCCCAGCTGCACCGGCAGGGCGACGATGAACTGCATGACGTACTGCAAGGCGAAGACCAGCAGCAGCGAGGCCTTGGCGAAGCTCCAGCCGCGCACCGTCTGCGCATGGCCGAGCATGGCGACATAGCGACGGTCGGCGCCGTGCTTGCGCCAGCGCCAAAGCAGATAGCCGCCCAGGCGCACGGCCCAGAGGGTGCACAGGCCCGTCAGCAGCATGCCGCGCGGCGTCGGCGGACCTTGCAGGAAGGCGGTCCAGGCGATCAGCGCCATGCCCAGGCCCCACCAGGCGTCGATGAAGCTGACGTCGCGCAGCCTCAGCCCGACCAGCCATAGCGCCAGGAAAGCGGCGGCCGAGGCGGCGGCGTCGACCAGCAGGATCTGCAGCATGTCAGGTTCCGATCACCAGGCTGACCGTGGTTGTGGTCGAGCCGCCGATATTGAGGGTCTGGACCGTGCGGGCGCCGTCGACCTGATAGTCGCCGGCCGTCCCGGTGGTCTGCTTGAAGGCGTCCAGCGCCATGCGCACGCCGGTGGCGCCGACCGGGTGGCCCGCGCCGATCAGGCCGCCGGAGGGATTGATCGGCAAGCGTCCTCCCATGGCGGTGTCGCCGGCCTCGATCGCCTTCCAGGCCTGGCCCGGGGCGGTCAGGCCCAGGTGGTCGACAGCCATGTACTGGGTGATGGCGAAGCAGTCGTGGGTCTCGACCGCGTGGATCTCCGACAGGCGGCCGATCCCGGCCCGGGCGCGAGCGTCCTCGACGGCGCGGCGCACCTGCGGGAAGACGTGTCCGCCTTCACGGCTGGCGGCAAGTTTGCGGTCGAGCGGGATCGGCGCCGAGCGGTGGCCCCAGCCCTTGAGGCGGGGCAGGCTCTCCAGCGGGATGCCACGGGCGTCGGCATAGGCCTTGGCGCGCTCGGGCGAGGCCAGGAAGATCACGGCGGTTCCGTCCGTGACCTGGCCGCAGTCCTGCTTGCGGGTGCGCCCCTCGACGACCGGATTGGCGACGTCGTCGGCGGTGAAGGCCTCGGGCGGAAAGCGCCAGTCGCGGGTCTGGGCGTTGGGATTGCGGCGGGCGTTGGCGAAGTTCGTCTCCGAGATCGCCATCAGGTGCTCGTATCGCAGGCCGAAGCGCTGGTCGTAGACCTCGGCGAGGTCGGAGAAGGCGGCGGGCCACAGGAAGCGGGCGTCCTGGAACTCGTGGCCGGTCCAGGCGGCCGCGCCGAGGTTGGCGGCGGCGGTCTGGCCGGGGACGTTGCGCATCTGCTCGATCCCGACCACGCAGGACAGGCCGTAGCGGCCGGCCTCGATCTCGGCGGCGGCGGCCAGGACGGCGCAGCTTCCCGAGGCGCAGGCGGCCTCGTGGCGCATGGTCGGCAGGCCGTCGAGGTCGGGATGGACCAGGCCGAAGAAGCCGCCCAGCAGGCCCTGGCCCGCGAACAGCTCGCCGGCGAAGTTGCCGACGTGGCCCGTCTCGATGTCGGAAGGGGCGAGGTCGGTGGCCGCAAGTCCCTGCGCCACCGCCTCGCCAAACGCGTCGGCCAGGCCCCAGCCCCGGCGCGACCAGTTCGCGGAGAAGTCGCTCTGCCATCCCCCCAGGATGTAGACCATGGCTGCCTCCGCGCCGGCGAGATTACCCGTCCCCGCTCTTGTTAGTCTCGTTATAAAAGCTACCGGTCGGCGAGGCAATCGGCCAAGATTGACAGGCGGCCGCGAACGCTCGCACCAAGGGGAAGATGTCGCCTGAAAACCACAGTTTCCGCATGGTCAGGGCCAGCTCGGCGGCGCGGGCGCTGAACCTGATCGGCGACCGCTGGACGCTGCTGGCGCTGTACGCGGCGTTCCGGGGCGTCAGCCGCTTCGACGGCTTCGTGGCCCATACCGGCATGGCCCGCTCGCTGCTGACCGACCGCCTGGGACGGCTGGAGGGCGCGGGGATCCTGGAGCGGCGGCCCTATCAGGAGCGGCCGGTCCGGCACGGCTATCACCTGACGGCCAAGGGCCTGGACCTGTTCGACGCGGCCCTGATGATCCTGCGCTGGGACCAGAAGCGCGGCGATGCGGCCGTCGACGTCTCTGGCGATCCGGCTCACCGCGTCGTGCATCGCACCTGCGGCTGCGAACTGGTGGCCGAGCTGGCCTGCAAGGCCTGCGGCGAGGCGGTGACCGCGCGCAACACGACTGTGGCCCCGGGGCCCGGGGCGGGCCTGGATCCCGCCCCGGGACCGCGCGCCCAGCGGCGCTCGATCGTGGAAGGGGAGGGCGGCGTCCCGCCGGTGGCCGAGCGGGCCATCGTGGTGCTGGGCGATCGCTGGACCTCGCACCTTGTGGCCGCCAGCTTCTACGGCCTGCGCCGGTTCGCCGACCTGCAGGCCGAGCTGGGCGCGGCCAGCAACATCCTGTCGGACCGCCTGGCGCGGCTGGTGAGCCTGGGGGTGCTGGATCGCGTGCGATACCAGGAGCGGCCCGAGCGCTGGGAGTACCGGCTGACCGACGAGGGGCGCGAGCTCTTCCCGCTGATCGTGACGCTGATGGCCTGGGGCGACCGCTGGCTGTCCGGGCCGGAAGGGGCGCCGGAGGTGCTGACCCACACGCCGTGCGGCCAGCGGCTGGAGGCGGTGGTGAAGTGCGCGGCCTGCGGCGGGGTGGTCGGGCCCGAGACGACGGTGTTGGAGTCTGCTCCTCCCCTGTGAAACGGGGGAGGTGGCGCGGCGCTATCAGCGCCGTGACGGAGGGGGCGAGGGACAGAGCGCTGAGTCCAGTCTCGCCCCCTCCACCGCTTCGCGGTCCCCCTCCCCCGCGAGCGGGGGAGGAGTTTTTCAGAGCCGATCCACCGGCGAAACCGTCGCCCCAGGCGCTTCGCGCGGCGTGGTCATGCGCGAGAGCTTGGGGGTGATCCAGCGCTCGAAGTCGTCGATGACCTCGTAGACCACCGGCACCAGCACCAGCGACAGGATGGTCGAGGTGATCAGGCCGCCGATCACGGCCACGGCCATGGGCTGTCGGAACTCCGAGCCCTGGCCGAGACCGAGCGCGGTGGGCAGCATGCCGGCCATCATGGCCAGGGTGGTCATGACGATCGGGCGGGCCCGTTCGTGGCAGGCGTCGATCAGGGCCTCGCGCTGGGTCATGCCGGCGCGCTCCTGCTCGATGGCGTATTCGACCAGCAGGATCGAGTTCTTGGCCGCCAGGCCCATCAGCATCAGGAAGCCGATCAGCGACGGCATCGACAGCGGCTGGCCGCAGACCACCAGGGCCACCAGGGCGCCGCTGATGGCCAGCGGCAGGGCCGAGATGATGGTGATCGGCTTGAAGAAGCTGCGGAACAGCAGGACCAGCACGCCGAACACCAGGCCGATCGCCGACAGGATGGCGACGGCGAAGCCGCTGAAGAGCTCGGTGAACGCCTCCTGGTCGCCGGCCGAGGCCGGAGTGACGCCGGCCGGCATCTTCTTCATCGACGGCAGCTCGTTGATCTCGGCCAGGGCCTGGCCCAGCTGGGCGCCGCCGTTGAGGTCGCCCTCGATAGTCAGCTGACGCTTGCGGCCGAAGCGGTCGATCTTGGCGGGGCCGGCCTGGAAGTCGATGTCGGCGACGCTGTCGAGGCGGGTGACGCCGCCGCTGGCGGTGGGCACCTGCAGGGCGCCGATGGCCGCCAGGTCCGAGCGCGCGCCGTCGGGCAGGCGGATGCGGATCGGGATGCGGCGTTCGCCCTGGGTCATCTTGGCGACGTTGGCGTCGATGTCGCCCACCGTGGCCACGCGGGCGATGGCGGCGATGTCGGCCACCGACACGCCCAGGCGGGCGGCCTCGTCGGCGCGGGGGCGGATGACGATCTCCGGACCGCTGGGCGGCGAGGACGGACGCGGGTCGGCGACCGTCTTCAGCGAGCGCATCTCGCGCTCGATCTGCAGGGCGGCCTTGTCCAGAGCCTCGCCATCCTCGGAGGTGAGGATGTTCTGGATGTCGGCCGAACCCCAGTCGCTCTGCAGGTTGACGCGGGCGTCGGGGATGTCGCGCAGGCCGGCGCGGATCTCCTGCTTGATTTCGGTGACCGTCAGCTTGCGGTCGCCCTTCAGCACAACGGTGACGGTGCCGTCGCGGACGTCGGCGCCGCTCTGGCCGCCGAAGCCGCTGGCGATGTTGGAGCCGACCTGGACGAAGACGTGCTCGGTCTCGGGGCGGGCCTTGAACATCTTGGTCACGGCCTGGACCGTGCGGTCCATGTCGGTGACGGTCGCGCCCGGCGGGCCCTGAAGCTTGATGTAGTAGTAGTTGGCGTTGCCGGGCGGCTGGAAGCCGACGGCCAGGACGCCGATCGAGGCCAGGAAGCCGGCGCCGACCAGGGAGCCGACGGTCAACAGGCCGCCGAGGATGAAGCTGATGATCCGGTGGTCCAGCGCCCAGTCGAGGCTCTTGCGATAGAAGCCCTCGAACGGCTTACGCGGGTGCGGGTTCTTCGACGGCTTGAGGAAGTAGGCGGCCAGCAGCGGGGTCAGCAGGCGGGCCACGACCAGCGAGAACAGCACCGAGACCGCGACGGTCAGGCCGAACTCCTTGAAGAACTGGCCGGGAATGCCGGGCATGTACGACACCGGCACGAACACCGCGACGATGGTGAAGGTGGTGGCCACGACCGCCAGGCCGATGGCGTCGGCCCCCTCCATCGCCGCCTGGTAGGGCCGCTCGCCCTTGGACACCCGTTTCTCGATGTTCTCGATCTCGACGATGGCGTCGTCGACCAGGATGCCGATGACCAGCGTCAGGGCCAGCAGGGTGACGACGTTCAGCGAGAAGCCGACCATGGCCATGAAGGCGAAGGTCGGGATCAGCGACACCGGCATGGCGATGGCGGTGATCAGGGTGGCGCGCCATTCGCGCAGGAACAGGAACACCACCAGCGAGGCCAGTAGCATGCCTTCCAGCAGGGTGTGCTCGGTGGCCTTGAAGCTGGCGCGGGTCTCGTCGACCGTGGAGTAGATCTTGGTGAAGGCGACGCCCGAGCTCTTCTTCTCGAGGGCCTGGACGGCCTCCTTCACGCGGTCCTCGACCTCGACGTCGCTGGACTCGCGGGTCTTCATGACCTGGAAGGCCACCACGGGCTTGCCGTCGAGACGGGCGAAACCGCGTTCCTCGCCCGCGCCCTGGCCGACGTCGGCCACGTCGGTCAGCTTCACGTAGCGCGAGCCGACCGGGATGGTGATCTGCTTGAGCTGGTCCAGCGTGTTGGCCGCGCCCAGCACCCGCAGGGTCTGCTCGCGCCCGCCGACCACGGCCCGGCCGCCGGGAGCGTCGAGGCTGAAATTGGCCAGGGCCTGGTTGAGCTGGGGCGCGGTGACGCCGAAGGCGGCCATGCGGGCCGGGTCGATGATGACGTTGATCTCGCGCTCGGCGCCGCCGACGCGGGCCACCTGGGCCACGCCCTTTTCGCCCTGCAGGGCGCGGGTGACGGTGTCGTCGACGAACCACGACAGCTCGGCCGTGCTCATCGCCGGCGCCGCGACGGCGTAGGTGATGATCGGGGCGCTGTCGATCTCGAGCCGCTGGACGATCGGCTCGTCGATTTCCTTGGGCAGGCTGGCGCGAGCCTGGTCGACCTTCGAGCGGACCTCGTCGGTGACCTTCTGCAGGTCCTCGCCGAGCTCGAACTCGATCGTGGTGGTCGAGGCGCCCTGGGTGACGGACGAGCGGATGGTCTTGATGTTGGAGATTCCCGAGACCGCGTCCTCGATGGGACGGGTGACCTGGGTCTCCAGCTCGCCGGGGGCCGCGCCGCTCTGGGTGACCGAGATGGTCACGGCCGGGAAGGTGACGTTCGGGAACTGCTTGACCGGCAGCGACAGGTAGGCCGCCACGCCGGCGATGATCAGGGCGATGAACAGGACCGCGACGGGGATCGGGTTCCGGATCGACCAGGCTGAGATGCGGAGTTCGGACATCAGTTCGCAGCCTTGACGGGCTGGGGCTTCACCAGGTCGCCGTCACCGGCGAAGGCGGCCGAGCCGATGATCACGCGCGTGCCCGAGGCGGGGCCCTGGACCAGCTCGACCCAGCCGCCGCCGCGGCGGCCGGTGCGCACCGGAACCTGCTTGGCGCGATTGCTGGCGTCGACGGTGACCACCGACAGGCCCGAGGCGTCGTAGCGGATGGCGCTTTCCGGCACGGCCGTGACCGCCGCACCCGAGGCGCCGAAGGTCGCCTTGCCGAAGCCCCCGGCCCGCAGGTCCTCGCGCACCGGCAGGCGGATGCGGACCTTGCCCAGGCGGGTGTCGGCGTTGACGCGCGGGCTGACCAGGCGGATGGCGCCGGAGACCTGCTGGCCGCCGGGCAGGGTGACGGTCGCCGGCTGGCCGGGGGACAGGCCGGCGAGGTCCTGTTCGTTGACGTCGGCTTCCAGCTCCACGAGGCCGTCGCGGACGATGCGGAACCAGGGCGTCGTGCCGCCGCCGGAGATTTCGCCGGGCTTGACCCCGCGCTCGATGACCCGGCCGCCGACGGGGGCGACGATGGTCATGCGGCTCTGGCGGGTCTTCAGCTCGTTCAGCGAGGCGGCCTGGGCCTTGGCGGTGTAGCGGCGGCTCTCGATCTGTTCCTGGCTGAGCACGCCCTGGCCGTCCAGGCCGGAGACACGGGCGGCTTCGGCCTGGGCCTGGGCGGCGACGGCGGCCTGCTGGTCGATCTGGGCGCGCAGCAGGGTGGCGTCCAGTTGCACCAGCGGCTGGCCGGCGCGGACATAGTCGCCTTCGTCGGCGTAGATGCGGGCGACGCGGTAGCCGGAGAGCTCCGAGCCGACCACGGCCTCGTCGCGGGCCAGCAGCACGCCGGAGGCCTCGATGCCGCCGCCCAGCGGGCGCGTTTCGATCTGGCCGACGCTGACGGCGCGGGCCTGGCTGGCGGGGGCGGTCTTGTCGGCGTCCTTCTTGCCGCCGCAGGCCGTCAGGGCCAGGGCGGACGCGGTCAGCAGGGCGAGCGCGCGGGCGGAAGTCATCGTCATGGCTTGGGTTCTCATCGCGAGGCGCGTTCGGAAGCGGTGTCGGCGGGCTGGCTGGCGGCGCGGGGCGGCAGCGGGGCGGGCGCGTTCGGCGACCAGCCGCCGCCCAGGGCCTTGTAGGTCTGCACCGCGCGCAGCAGGGCCTGGGTCTGGGCCCCGGTCAGGGCGGTGCGGGCGCTGCGCCAGCTCTGCTCGTTCTGCAGGTTTGTCGTCTGGTCGGTGAGGCCGGCGGCGTAGCCCTTGCGGCTGGCGGCGTAGGCGTTGGCAGCGCGGGTCTCGCCGGCCTTCAGCAGGGTGACGCGGCGCTGGTCGGAGGCCAGTTGGGCCATGGCGTTCTCGGCCTCGCCATAGGCGGTCTGGATGGCCTTCTCGTAGGCGACTGCGGCCTGCTCGGTCCGAGCGTCCTGGGCGTCGATCTCGGCCAGAAGCTGGGGGATGTTGAGCAGCGGGATCGAGACGTTGCCGCCCAGCGTCCAGGTTCCGGTGGTGGTTGAGACCGTGCCGCCGCCGGCGCCGCCGGCGCCGAAGTTGAAGGCCGGCGAGACGCTCTTGGCCCAGCCGACGCCGGGGGTCAGGGTGAAGGTCGGATACAGGGCCTTCTGGTTGACCTTGAGGTTGCCGGCGGCCGAGGCCAGGCGGGCCTGGGCCTCGCGCACGTCGGGGCGGCGGGCCAGCAGTTCGCCCGGGACGGCGGCGGGGATCGCCGGCGGCTCTGCCAGCGCGGCGTCGACGCTGAGGCTGGCCAGCGGGTCGATCCCGCGCCCGACCAGGATCAGCAGGCTGCGGCGGGCGGCCTGCAACTGGCTTTCCAGGTCGGCGGCCTGGGCTTCGGACTGGGCGAGGGTGGCGGCTGCGCTATCGGCCTCCGAACCCGCCGACAGGCCACGGCGGGCCTTCTCGGTCGCCAGGTCGCGCAGGCCGGTGCTGATCCGGGCGCTCTGCCGGGCGTCCTCCAGCTGCACCGCCAGGCCCTTGGCCTCGAAATAGGACTGGGCGACGTTGGCGGCCAGCGCTGCGCGGGCGCCCTCGTAGGCGAAGCGGGCGGCGGCCAGGTCGTTGTTGACCACCTGCAGGCCGTTCTTGCGGCGGCCCAGATAGTCGAGCTCCCACGAGACGTCGAAGCCCAGGCTGTAGTTGTCAGCGTTGCCGCCTAGGGTGAAGGCGCCTTCGCCGTCTTGATCGAGAATGTCGGTGTGCTGGCGGCTGGCCGCGCCCTTGATCTGGCCCGAGGGGATGAACAGCTGGCGGATCTGGCCCTTGCGCACGGCGCGGGCCTCTTCCAGTACGGCGGCGGCGCTGCGGGCGTCGGGGCTCTTTTCCAGCGCCGTGGCGATCAGGCCGTTCAGCTGCGGGTCGTTGAACTGCGTCCACCACTGGTCGAGGGCGGCGGCGGGCAGGGGCGTTCCGGCCGGGGCCTCGAAGGCGGCCGGCAGGCGGGTGTCGGGCGTGCGCGGCGCCGTGGCGTTGCAGCCGGCCAGGGCCAGGACGGCCAGGCTGGCGCCCGCGCCAAGGCCCATCCGGGCAAGCAGGCGCGCGGCCGGGCGTCGGCGATCGGCGGTCGCGTCGAAACTCATCAAGAACCCTACCCCACTTCCGGACGACCGCCCCATAACGGACAAACTGGACCGTCGTTCGCTCAATTAGGGCGACTATTCACAAGAAAAAAGCCCGTCTCGCCAAGACCTAGGCTGATTTTCCCATGGTTGCGGTCACTACGTAGGACGGTCGCGCCTTTGCTCGCACGGCGGCCACCCCGAATCTGTCAGCAGCCTGGCAGCCGGACGCGACGGTTTTTCGACATCGCCGGCGGCCGGCGCGCATTGCCCCTGATTACGGGCGGTTGACGTTTCGCAAAAACATACCCAATCATCGAAACATTCGTTCGACTCTTGCCGGCGAGGCGGCTCGCCCCGAGTTCGAGCAGTATAAAAGCTTTGCGTACAAAGTATCCGGCGAGAGGGGGATCCCAAGGTGTCGGCGTGCAAGTTCGCATCTTCCACTTTCGAAAAGCGTGACCTTGGCGCGGCGGACGGCCGCGTTGCGGGCTCACGCCCGGAGGATCCAGCCGAGACCTGAGAGAGATCCGCCCTCGCCCAAGCGCTCCGAAAAAGAAGAGAGACCGGGAGAGGGAAGATGACCAGGAAGACCTATCTGCGCGCGGGCTCGGCCTGCGCGTTGGCGGCGGCGCTCGCCGCGGCGGCTGGGGCGGCCAAGGCCCAGGCTCAGGAAAGTACGCAGGTCGAGGAGGTGGTGGTCACCGGCTCCTTCATCCGCGGCACGCCCGAGGACGCGGCCCTGCCCGTCGACGTGATCGGGGCCGAGGAGCTTCAGAAACGCGGCTCGCCCTCGACGGTGGAGCTGATCAAGTCGCTGTCGGTGTCGAGCGGCGTGCTGGGCGACACCAACCAGTTCGACAGCCGGGCCCAGGGCTCGGAGGGGTCGGGCTCGGTCAACCTGCGCGGGCTGGGCTCGCAGCGGACGCTGGTGCTGCTGAACGGGCGGCGCCTGGCGATCAACCCGCTGGCCTCGGCCGGGGCCGGCATCGTCGACACCAACATCATCCCCGCCGCCGCCATCGGCCGGCTGGAGGTGCTGAAGGACGGCGCGGCGGCGACCTACGGCTCGGACGCCATCGCCGGGGTGGTCAACTTCATCACCAAGAAGAACGTCGACGGGCTGGAGGTCGGGGCCGACTATCGCGCCATCGACGGCTCGGACGGCGACTACGGCCTGAACCTGACCTACGGCAAGCAATGGGACCATGGCGACATGCTGCTCAGCGTCGGCTGGCAGCATCGCTCCAAGCTCAGCGTCGCCGAGCGCGACTGGGCCAACCAGCCCTACCTGTCCAATCCCGAGGCGGGCTGGTCGGCGGCGGGCAGTCCCTCGAGCTTCATCCCGGTGGCCAGCACCACCAGCGGCCTGCGCGATCCGGCGTGCGCGGGACTGGGCGGCTATCCCGGCTTCAGCGGCCTGACGCCGGTCTGCTACTGGCACTACACGCCGTTCGACAACCTGGTGGAAAAGTCCAACGCCGTTCAGGTCTACGGCGAGATCAACGCCCAGCTCAACGAGACCACCAGGTTCCACGTCGAGGCGCTGTACGCCCATACCGACGTGCCCGACTGGAACACCTCGCCCTCCTACGCGGCGCTGGCCGTGCCGACGGCCGAGGTCGCGCCGATCCCGCAGCTGGCCGGGCGCTACTTCGTGCCGGCGACCAATCCGGGCCTGATCGCCTTCATGGCCGCCAATCCGACGGTGGTGCTGACCAACCTGGGCACCGGAGCGCAGACCACCGCGCCCGGGACCATCTTCGCCGGCGGCGCGCTGAACGTCGCCAACCGGCCGTTCGGCATCGGCGGCAATCCGGCCTTCGGCTATGGCCCGTCGATCGGCTCGCGCTCGTTCGACGTCTATCGCGTGTCGGCCGACCTGAAGGGCGAGTTCGGCAACGGGATCGGCTGGGAGGCGGCGGTGACCTACTCGCAGGAGGTGGGCATCCGCACCGGGTACGACACCCTGGTCAACCGCTACGCCCTGGCGCTGCGCGGGCTGGGCGGTCCCAATTGCGACAGCAACCCCTCGACCCCCGGCATCCAGGGCTCTCCCGGCGTGGGCGGCTGCCTGTACTTCAACCCGTTCGCCAGCGCCCTGCCCAGCAACGCCATCACCGGCGTGGCCAATCCCGGCTACGTCTCGAGCCTGGCCAACAGCAAGGAGCTGGTCGGCTGGTTCTTCCAGAAGCTGTCGACCAAGCAGACCTCGCGACTGTTCGTGGCCGAGGCGGTGCTGAACGGCAAGACGACCATCACCCTGCCGGGCGGCGACATCGCCTGGGCGGCGGGCGTGCAGTATCGCCGCAGCTACTTCACCGCGACCTACAACGACATCTCCAACGCCCTGATCAATCCGTGCGTCAACACGCCGGACTTCGGGGTGACCACCTGCACGGGCTCGGCGCGCAACGGGCCGTTCATGTTCCTGGGCGTCGGCACGCCGTCCGACAATCAGAGCGACGTCGTGGCGGCCTTCGGCGAGCTCAGCCTGCCGATCACGCAAACGGTGCAGGCCCAGCTGGCCGCGCGGTACGAAGACTACGGCGGCGCGGTGGGCTCGACCTTCAACCCCAAGGCCTCGGTCCGCTGGCAGGCCCTGCCGTGGATGGCGGTGCGGGCCTCGGCCGGTTCGACCTTCCGCGGGCCGCCGGATCCGCTGACGACGACGACCTCGGTGACCTCGCTGCAGGGAATACTGGGCGTCTTCCGGGCGGTCGACATCTTCGGCAACCCGAACCTCAAGCCCGAGAAGGCCAACACCTACAATGTCGGCCTGCTGTTCAAGGCCGGCGCCTTCAAGGCCAGCGTCGACTACTTCCGGTTCGACTTCAAAAACCCGATCGTCGCCGAGCCGGTGGCCGGGATCACCAATGCGATCTATCCGAACGGGGTGGCCGGCGCCAACAACTGCGCCGATCCGGCCTATGCGGCCCTCGTGGCCCGCTTCACCTTCAACGGGGCCTGCGGCTCGCCCGCCAACATCGCCCGGCTGAAAACCTTCTACATCAACGGCGCGCCGGTGGAGAACTCGGGCTTCGACTTCTCGGCCGACTACAGCTTCGCCGGCGTGTTGGGCGGGGAGCTTGCCGTGGGCGGCACGGCGACCTGGGTCCAGAAGTACGAGGTGGGCGCGACCACCGTCGAGGGCGTGGTGGTCGAGAAGGCCTTCGACGCGGTGGGCCTCTTGAACTACCAGACCACGGTGGTGCCGATCCCGGAGTGGAAGGGCGACGTGTTCGCCGAGTGGAGCCGCGGGATCCACAACCTGCGCCTGACGGTGCACTATATCGGCAAGTACGACGACCAGCGCACCGCGCCGTTCGCCACGGGGGCCTACAAGGACACCACCGGCGCGGCGGTGACCGTCTCCAACGGCAAGACCATCGACGCCCAGGTGCTGACGGACCTGGCCTATCGGGTGCTGCTGCCGCGAGAGACGACGGCGACGGTGGCGATCACCAACCTCTTCGACCAGGACCCGTCCTACGCTCGCCTGGACCTGGGCTACGACCCGTTCACCGGCGACCCGCTGGGCCGGACCTACAAGTTCAGCCTGCGCAAGAAGTTCTAGGGCTTCCCCGCCTCGGGAAGGCGCGGCGGCCGGCTGTTCCTCCGACCGGTCGTCCTCTGGGCCGGAGGCGAAAGTCTCCGGCCTTTTCTATTCGAACTCCTCCCTCGTGAAACGGGGGAGGGGGACCACGAAGTGGTGGAGGGGGCGAGACTGGGCGCCGAGGAAGCGGTCGCCCCCTCCGTCACGCTGCGTATCCGCAGCGCGCCACCTCCCCCGTTTCACGGGGGAGGATCAACAAGTCAAACCTGCGCCACGGCCCGCCGCACGGCTTCGGCCAGGTCGTCGAGGTCGGCGATGTCGAGGTCGGCGGCGAAGGGCAGGCCCAGCATCTTGCCGGCCAGATGGTCGACGACGGGCACGCTGTCGGCCTGGACGTCGGGGTCGCGCACGCCGACGCAGGTGACGAAGCGGCCCTCGACCGCCAGCAGGGCGGCGACGGCCGGGGCGCAGCCCTCGGCGACGCTGACGACGCAGGCGCTCGACACCCAAGACAGGCCCCAGCCGGGCTGGAAGGCGACGGGCGAGCCGAGCAGCAGCATGCGCAGGCGCTGGGCGTTGGTGGCCAGTTGCTGGCGCTTGAGGGGCCAGCCGTCCAGGCCGTCGTCGCCCTCGAAGGCGGGGGCGGTGAGACGGCCGATCAGATCGGCGTCCTCGGCGGCGACGAACACGCCCGCTCCGCCGGGCAGGCCGACGACCACGGGGACGGGGGCGTCCATGATCACGTCGAAACCGAAGGCGGCGTCGACCACGATCGGAAGGCCGGTCTCGGCCTGGAACGCGGCCAGCGCCAGCAGGTCGGGAGCGCGGCCGAAGGCGCAGGTGGTGACGATGGCTTCCAGCGGGCAGGGCGCTTCGCTCAGGCGCTCGCGCAGGTGGGCGGTGTCGACCATCCAGGTGAACGGATCGACGTCGACCAGCCACGGCGTCAGGCCGGCGGCGGCGACGCCTTCGAGGGTCTCGCGGCCGGCCAGGGCCGAGACGATGCAGACCCCGCCGGGGCGCGCGCCCTGGGCGGCCAGCAGGTCGGCGGTGGCGGCGGCGCGGTCGGCGCAGGCGCGGACGGCGGTGGTGCGGGAAAAGCGCTGGGCCAGACGGCCGTTCAGGTCGTCGCAGGCCGGGCCGCCGAACGCCTTGCCCAAGGCGTCGAAGTCGAGCGGTGCGTTCGACGCGGGCGCGGCGGACTTCGGCTGCGACGCCAGGACGGCGGCTGAAAGGCTGGACATGCGAGACGCTTCCGCAACGAACCGGCGCCGACAACCCCGACGACGCCTTTATGGTTAACCGAACGTATCGACTGACTCGGCCTGTCCAGATGCGGCGCGCCGTCGCGGCGGAGATTGCGGTTTTTCCGGGTTTTCGGTGTGATCCCTCTCTCTATGAGAGAGGGATTCTGGGGTTCCACCCGTCCCGCAGTTCGCGCTTGAGCACCTTGCCGATGTGGCTGCGGGGCAGGGCGTCGACGAGGACGAGGTCGGCCAGGCGCTGGGTCTTGCCCAGGCGTTCGTTGGCGAAGGCGCGGACGGTCTGCGCGTCGGCGCTCGCGCCGGGCCGCAGGGCTACGAAGGCCACCGGGGTTTCGCCCCAGGCGTCGGACGGCACGCCGACCACGGCGGCCTCCAGCACGTCCGGATGCTGGACGATCACGGCTTCAAGGTCGCTGGGATAGATGTTGAAGCCACCGCTGATGATCATGTCCTTCTTGCGATCCATCAGGGTGAGGAAGCCCTCGGCGTCGAAGCGGCCGACGTCGCCGGTGCGGATGAACGAGAGGCCCTCGGGGCTGGTCCAGGTCGCTTCGGCGGTCTTGCCGGGCTGGCCGTGATAGCCGTTCATCATGCCGGCGGAGCGGCCGACGATCTCGCCGACGACGCCGGGACCGACCTGGACGCCGTCCTCGTCGATCAGGCGGATGTCGTGGCCGGGGGCGGGCTGGCCCACCGTGTGCAGCTTGTCCGGGTGCTCGTGGGCCATGAGGATGCAGGTGCCGCCGCCCTCGGTCATGCCGAAATACTCCACGAGGCCGCCGGGCCAGCGCTTCAGCACCTGCGCCTTCAGTTCGGCCGCGAAAGGGGCGCTGGTGCAGAACTTCAGGCGCGTGGACGACAGGTCGAAGTGGTCGAAGTCGGGGTGCGCCATCAGGCGACGGTACTGCACCGGCACCAGCATGGCGTGGGTCATGCGGTGTTGTTGCGCCAGCTCCAGGAAGCGGCCGGCGTCGAACTTCTTCATCAGCACGACGGTCCCGCCGCCGGCCAGGGTGGGAAAGAAGCAGACCAGCGTGGTGTTGGAATAGAGCGGGGTCGACAGCAGGGACACCGCATCGGGTCCGTAGCCGACGGCGTCGCCGCGGAAGACGTGTTTCCAGCGCATGCCGTGCGACTGGACAATGCCCTTGGGCGCGCCGGTGGTGCCGCTGGAATAGATGATGTTGAAAGGATGCTCGGGGGCGATCTCTACCGGCGCGGGGCGCGCGCCTTCGGGGGCGAGCCAGGCCTCGAAGGCCTCGCCGGCGTCCGAGCCGTCCAGGGCGATGACGCGGGCGGAGACCGGGGCCGGCTTCTGGGCTTGCGCCACGCCGGCGTCGACGAAGAACAGTTTCGAGCCGCTGTCGGCGACCATGCCGGTGATGGCTTCGGGCGTGGACGAGGGCGCCAGCGGCGCGACCGCCACGCCGGCCCGCAGGCCGCCGAGGAACACCGCCGCGTACGGGATCGACGACAGGGCGCAGATCGCGACCGCCTCGCCGGGCGCCACGCCATCCCGCTGCAGTGCCGCGGCGACGCGATCGGCCAGGGCGTCGAAGGCGGCGTAGGTGATGGTCTCGCCCGTCTCCATGATCACGGCGGGATGGTCGGGAGCCTCAGTCGCGCGCTCACGCAGGATGTCGCCCATCACGCCGTAGTCGGCGGCGATCATGGAGGGGATGGTCATGGGGACTCCTTGCACTTGACGGGCGCCGGCGCTGGCCCCCTCCGGCCCTCTGGGCCACCTCCCCCAGAGGGGGAGGGTTGGTTTGGGGGGCGCCCCCCTAAGGCTGGCCCTTTTTAACAAATTCCGGCCCCCCAGAAGACGACAAAAAACCGATGGTGGCCTCTCCCTTTAAAAAAAAAAAAAAAAACATAACAACATGTGAGTCGTGGAGACACA
>LNIY01000123.1 GCA_001449105.1 Caulobacter vibrioides
AGATGTGTATAAGAGACAGCCCTCCCCCAGAGGGGGAGGATCTTGGGATCAATGACCGACCACCTCCGCGCCCACGACGCCGCGCTGGAGCGCCTGCGGGCGCTGCATCCGCTGAAGATCGACCTGTCGCTGGGCCGCATGCGCCGCCTGTGCGCGGCCCTGGGCGACCCGCAGGACCGCCTGCCGCCGGTGATCCACGTGGCCGGCACCAACGGCAAGGGCTCGACGGTCGCCTATCTGCGGCACATGGCCGAGGCCGCGGGGCTCAAGGTCCACGTCTTCACCTCGCCGCACCTGGTGCGCTTCGTCGAGCGCATCCGCCTGGCCGGGACGCTGATCACCGAAGAACACCTGGCCGACGTGCTGGAGCGGGTCGAGGCGGCCAATGCGGGCGAGGCCATCACCTTCTTCGAGATCACCACGGCGGCGGCCTTCGTCGCCTTCGCCGAGGTCCCTGCCGACCTCTGCATCGTCGAGGTGGGGCTGGGCGGCGTGCTCGACGCCACCAACGTCATTTCCGCCCCGGCCGTCAGCGTCATCGCCCCGATCGATCTCGACCACCGCGAGTTCCTGGGCGACACCATCGAGCAGATCGCCGTCGAGAAGGCCGGCATCATCAAGCCCGACGCGCCGGCCGTCAGCGCCCGCCAGCAGGACGCCGTCGACGGCGTGCTGGAGACCGCCGCGGCCATGGCCGGGGTGGATCTCACCCTGATGGGCCGCGACTTCGACGCCTGGGAGGAGCGAGGCCGCCTCCTGGTGCAGATGCAGGACCGCCTGCTCGACCTGCCCGCCCCCGCCCTGCCCGGCGAGCACCAGTTCGCCAATGCGGGCCTTGCCGTCGCCGCCCTGCTGACCCTGGACGACCCCAGGATCGACGAGGACGCCATGGGACGAGGGATCGCCGGTACGGTGTGGCCAGCCCGCTTCCAGCGCCTGACGGCCGGTCCCTACGCGCAGACGGCCCTGAAGGCGGGCGCCGACCTCTGGCTCGACGGCGGCCACAACCCGCACGCCGGCCGCGCCGTGGCCCGCGCCGTGGCCGATCTGGCCGCCCGCGACGGCCGCCCGGTGGCGCTGATCTCGGGCCTCCTGGCCAACAAGGACGCCGCCGGCTTCTTCGAGGCCTTCCGGGGCGTGGCGACCAAGGTCTTCACGGTCGCCTTCGAGGGCCACGCCGCCGCCAGCGCCGCTCAGACCGCCGCCGCCGCCGAACTGGCCGGCCTGCGCGCCGCGGCCTGCGACAGCCTCGACGACGCGCTGCAACGGGCGCTCGCGCTGGATCCGGTCCCGCACGTACTGATCTGCGGCTCGCTCTACCTGGCCGGCGAGGTGCTGGGCGCGAGCGAAGAGACCTGGCCCGCCTGACCTGACCCTCTCTCTTTGAGAGAGGGAGGGGCCCACGCCGCAGGCGTGGGAGGGTGAGAGGTTACAATCTCACCGGATGCGGCACGGGCTGAGCGCACTAAATCATCGTCATCCCGGAAAGCCCGCAGGGCTTGTCCCGGAGCCAGGAGGATTGGGCTCTGTGGCTGGTTCAGGCGCCCCCGCGGACGCCGACGCATTGCGACGCCCCCTGGGTCCCGGGTCTTCGCTGCGCTCCGCCCGGGATGACGGCTTATGGGCGGGGATTGACCTGCCAGCGGTGAACCCTCTCACCCTCCCACCGCTTCGCGGCGGGCCCCTCCCTCTCTCTCAGAGAGAGGGCTTTCTCAGAAATTCCGCACCGAAATATCGGGCACGGCCAGCACGCCCGCCTCGCCGCTTTCGTCGCCCCAGGCCAGGCGCGAGCCGTCGGCGTTGACCGCCAGGCTGCTGATCGCAGCCCCCTTCTCGGCCTTCAGGGTCTCGATGCGGCCCGAGCGCAGGTGACAGGCCCAGATGCGGCCGTTGTCCTGGCCGGCGATCACTACCGGGAGGGCGTCGACGCCGGCGACCTGCACCACCAGGGAGTCGCGCGAGAAGCCGATCTCGGCGGCTTCCTTGCCCATCGGACCGCTGGCGCCGGCGAACGGCCAGACGACCGCGCCGTTGGCGCCGGCCGTGGCCAGCAGCGCGCCCTTGTCGCAGAAGGCCATGCTCTTGATCTTGGCCGGATAGCCGCCCATCCGCATGTCCTTGCCGTCCGACAGGCGCCAGCCGTGCAGCTGGTTCTCCTGCATGGCCGAGACCAGGAACTTGCCGTCCGGGCTGTAGGCCAGGCCGACATGGCTGCCGGCCCACTTCATCACCGTCGGCTTCTGGTCGGCGATGCGGCTCCACCACAGCGAGACGCCGCCGTAGCCGGCCGCCGCCAGGCGCTTGCCCTTGGGATCGAAGGCCACGCCCGACACCGTCTTCTCGTGCGTGTAGACGCGGCGGAAGCCCTCGTCGGCGGCGTCCAGCACGTGGACCTCCTTGCCGGCGGTGAAGGCGATCAGGCCCGAGGCGGCGCTGGCGGCCACGTGCTCGATCCACTTGCCCTTGACCTCGGCCAGCAGGGTGGCGACCAGCTCGTCGCCCTCCAGCCGGCTCCAGACCACGCGGCCGTCGTCGCCGCCGGTCACCAGGCCCCGGCCCGACGGGTGGACGCAGGCGGACAGCGCCGCCCCGCCCATCGGCCCGCCATGGGCCTCGACGGTGACGAAGCCGCCCTCGGCCTCGAATCGGACCGTGCCGTCGCCCAGGGCGAATCCGGCGCGTCCAGCGCGATCGAACAGGGCGGCGGTGACGTAGGCGTCGAACGAAAAGATCATGCGCGGGGGCTTAGCGCGGCCCGTTTGCCGGCGCTAGTCGCGTCTTGCGCGAAGGTCGGCCCGGGAATCCGGCGCCTGAACGACGTTAGGTCAAAAAGACTCACAAAAGGGGTTGCCATTGCGGCGCGTCCTCGGGCTTTACTTCCGCGCTCGTCTGCGCCAGACGTGGCATCTAACAATTTCTGGACCGCCTGGGGGCGGTCCCCGGGAGACAGTCAGGCTATGGCGGCTAAACTTGCTGGCGGCGGCGGCGGTCGCTACTCGCTGAACCAGAATTCCGAAATCAACGTCACGCCCTTCGTCGATATTCTGCTCGTTCTGCTGATCATCTTCATGGTCGCCGTGCCGATGGCCGTGACCTCGATCAAGATCGATCTGCCGCCGGCCGTCCCGCCGCCGCCGAACGCGCCGAAGCCGAAGGAGCCGGTGTTCATCTCGATCCAGAAGTCGGGCGCTCTGTTCATTGCGGACAAGCAAACCAGCCTCGACAACCTGCCGATCGACCTGGACGCTTCGTTCACCTCGAAGGGTCAAGCCGGTCCGAAGGACGATCAGCGCGTCATGATCCGCGCCGACGCCGACGTGCTGTACTCGGACTTCATGGGCGTCCTGAACCAGCTGCAGACCGCTGGCTGGTACAAGGTCGGCCTGATCAACGAAGACATCCACTAAGGATCGTTTTCGGATCATCCGAAAAGTATCGAGGGGCCGGCGGCGAAAGCTTCCGGCCCCTTTTTCATGCCCGTTTGACCGGAGCCCCCGATGCCCGACGCCAAGACCTGGATCGCCTTCTCGCTGGTCTGCCTGGGGATGGCCCTGACGCCGGGCCCCAACATGCTCTACCTGGTCAGCCGATCGATCTGCCAGGGCAGGTGGGCCGGCATCGTCTCGCTGGCCGGCACGGCGGCGGGCTTCGTCGTCTACCTGGTCTGCGCGGCCCTGGGGATCACCGCCCTGCTGATGGCCGCCCCCATCGCCTACGACATCCTGCGCTTCGGCGGCGCGCTCTATCTCGGCTGGCTGGCCTGGCAGGCGATCAAGCCCGGCGGCCGCTCGCCGTTCCAGGTGCGCGACCTGCCCAAGGACCCGCCGATCAAGCTGATGGCCATGGGCTTCCTGACCAACCTGCTCAATCCCAAGGCCGCGATGCTCTATCTGTCGCTGCTGCCGCAGTTCATCGATCCGGCGCACGGCAATGTGCTGACCCAGTCGCTGCTGCTGGGCGGAACCCAGATCGCCGTCAGCCTGTCGGTCAACGCCGCGATCTGCCTGGCGGCCGGGACCATCGCCGGCTTCCTGGCCACGCGCCCCAGCTTCGCCCTGGTCCAGCGCTGGCTGATGGCCAGCGTCCTGGGCGGACTTGCCGTGCGGATGGCCACCGAGGCCCGCCGCTAGGCCGAACGCGCAACCGGCGCTCGCCTCTGGCGAGAAACGGGCTAGGCTTCGCCTCGACCGTATCGGGAGAGCGACCGTGAGCCAGGCCCCGCGCGACGCCACGCAGCACGATCCGCTCGCCAAGGCTCTGAGCGGGGCCGACGACCGGGTGCGCCTGTCGCACTGGCTGCCGCCCCGCCAGGGGATCCTGCCGCACATCCGCATCGGCAAGCGCTGGATCAACACCCTGTGGCTGCTGCCCGCCGGCGCCGTGGCCCTGATGGCCGCCGTGGCGGCCGCCCAGGCCCTGCGCGAGCTGCCCGCGATCCAGGCCTTCATCGCCGCCCATCCGGGCGTTCCCGCCGCCGCGCCCAGGGTCGAGAGCGGCTTTCCCTGGTGGCTGCGCATCCAGCACGCGCTCAACATGCTCTTCATGATGTTCATCATGCGGGCGGGGCTGCAGATCCTGGCCGACCACCCGCGCCTCTACTGGCGGCGAGACTGCACGCCGGGAACCGAGTGGTTCCGCTTCCAGAGCGACGTGCCCGAGGACCGCATCTGGACGGCCAAGGACGACGCGGTGACCCTGCCCGGCTGGCTGGGCATCCCGGGCCTTCGCCACACCATCGGCCTGGCCCGCTGGTGGCACTTCGGGGTCAACCTGCTGTGGCTGCTGAACGGGATCGCCTTCTACGTCCTGATCTTCGCCGGCGACCAGTGGCGCAGGATCGTACCCCTGACCTGGGAGGTGTTTCCCGCGGCCGTCTCGACGGCCATCCAGTACGCCTCGCTGAACTTCCCGGTCGACGAGGGCTGGACCCGCTACAACGGCCTGCAGCAGCTGACCTACTTCGTCACCGTCTTCGTCGCCGCCCCGGTGTCGATCGTCACC
Source organism: Caulobacter vibrioides (assembly GCA_001449105.1). Taxonomy (GTDB): domain Bacteria; phylum Pseudomonadota; class Alphaproteobacteria; order Caulobacterales; family Caulobacteraceae; genus Caulobacter; species Caulobacter vibrioides_C. The sequence goes on from LNIY01000123.1 coordinate 5,002, forward strand.
GGCCTGATGCAGTCGCCGGCGATCTCCAACGCCTCGGGCCGGCTCGGCCGGGTGTTCAGCCGCCAGGCGGCGCGCTCGGCGCACTTCGTGTCGTTCTGCTGGTTCGTGCTGTTCATCGCCGCCCACGGGGCGATGGTCCTGGTCACCGGCCTGCGCGACAACACCAACCACATGTTCGCCGGCGTCCACGACGAGACCTGGGCGGGCTTTCCCTGGTTCTTCGCGATGATGGCGGGCCTGACGATCGCCTGGCTGTGGGCCTCGCCCTTCACCCTGCGCCGCGCCCGCCTGGTGCAGCGCGTGGGCCGCTTCATGGTCGGCGGGCTCAAGGGCCTGCTGGAGCGCGTCGACGCCCGCTCGCAGCTGACCGAGAAGGACATCTCGCCCCACTTCTGGCCCAACGGCGCGATGCCCGCCTCGCCGGAGTACGAGGCCCTGCTGGCCGGCGGCTTCGCCGACTATCACCTGCGGGTCGGCGGCCTGGTCGAGGCTCCTGCCGAGTTCTCCCTCGCCGACCTCAAGGCGATGCCGAAACAGGAGCAGATCACCACCCACTTCTGCATCCAGGGCTGGTCGGGCGTGGCCAAGTGGGGCGGCGTTCCCATGCGCGAGGTCATGGCCCGCGTCCGGCCTTCGCCCCAGGCCCGCTACGCCGTCTTCTACTCGCTGGCCGACGGGGGCGACGGCGGACGCTACTACGACGTCCACAAGGTCGCCAACATGGCCCACGACCTGACCATCCTGGCCTACGAGATGAACGACGCGCCCCTGCCCGTTCTGCACGGCGCGCCGCTGCGTCTGCGCTGCGAGAACGAGCTGGGCTTCAAGATGGTCAAGTGGATCGCCGCCATCGAATTCGTCGAGGACTTCGCCGATCTCGGCGCCGGCCAGGGCGGCTACAACGAGGACCACGAGTTCTTCGGCTATCGCATGCCCATCTGACTGCTGAGGATCGCTCAGCAGGCCGTGGACGAGGCTCCGGCTAATCCCGGCCGCCCGACGGCGTTATGACGCCCTCCTGAGCAAGGAGAGGCCATGAGCCAGGTCATCGTCGTCATCGGGGCCGGCCAGATCGGCCAGGCCATCGCCCGCCGCGTCGGCGTCGGCAAGCGCGTGCTGCTGGCCGACATGCGCCGCGAGAACGCTAAGGCCGCCGCCGAGGTGCTGGCCAACGCCGGCTACGACGCCCACGTCGCCACCGTCGACGTCGCCTCGCGTCCCTCCGTCGAGGCTCTGGTCGCGACCGCCACGGATCTCGGCGACGTCACCGGCCTGATCCACGCCGCCGGCGTCTCGCCCAGCCAGGCGCCGCCCGAGGTGATCCTGAAGGTCGACCTCTACGGGACCGCCCTGGTGCTGGACCTGTTCGGCGAGGTGATCGCGCCCGGCGGCTCGGGCGTGGTCATCGCCTCGCAGTCGGGCCACCGCCTGCCGCCGCTGAGCGTCGAGCAGAACCACGCCCTGGCCACGACGCCGACCGAGGCGCTGCTGGCCCTGCCCTTCCTGGCTCCCGACCAGGTGACCGACCCGCTGAAGGCCTACCAGCTGTCCAAGCGCGGCAATTCCCTGCGGGTGGCGGCCCAGGCCGTACGCTGGGGCGAGCGCGGGGCGCGGATCAACGCCATCAGCCCGGGCATCGTCATGACGCCCCTGGCTCGCGACGAGCTGACCGGCCCGCGCGGCGCGGGCTATCGCAGGATGATCGAGGGATCGGCCGCCAAGCGCGCGGGCACGCCGGACGAGGTCGGCGCGGTCGGCGCCCTCCTGATGGGTCCCGACGGCGGCTTCATCACCGGCAGCGACATCCTGATGGACGGCGGTGTGACCGCCGCCTGGTGGTACGGCGACCTGGCGAAAGGCTGAGGGGCGAAGGGGTGAGGCTCAGCCCCGCGCCTTCACCGGCGCCGCGCCGTCCACATAGGCCTCGTTGAGATAGACCTCGGCCTCCTGCGGCGACAGGGCCGGCGCGTAGCCGAAGCCCTGGCCGTAGTCGCAGCCCAGCTTCTGCAGCGCGTGGGCCATCTCGGCGTTCTCGACGCCCTCGGCGACCACTTCCAGGTCGAGGTCCTGGCCCAGCTTGACCACCGAGCGGACGATCTTGGCCGAGCCGGCGTTGCCGCCCATGGTCCGCACGAAGTAGCGGTCGATCTTCAGCGTGTCGAACGGCAGGCGCGTCAGGTAGGACAGCGACGAGAAGCCGGTGCCGAAGTCGTCGAGCGCGAGGCCCGCGCCCGCTTCGCGCAGGGCCTTGAGGATCACCGCGGCCCGCTCGGGATCGCGCATGATGTCGCTTTCGGTGACTTCCAGCTTCAGCGCGCCGCGCGGCAGGCCGTTCTCGCGCAGGACCTGGGCCACGTCGTGGACCAGGCCCGGACGGTCGATCTCGCCGGTCGACAGGTTGACGCTGACGGTCAGGGCGCCGACGGCCGGGTGGCTGCGGCGCCAGGCGGCCAGCTGCTTGCCGGCGCTGCGCATCATGTGCTCGCCGAGCTCGGCCATCAGGCCCATCTCTTCGATCAGCGGCAGGAACTCGTCGGGCGGCAGCAGGCCGCGGCGCGGGTGGATCCAGCGCGCCAGGGCCTCGAAGCCCGACAGGGCGCCGGTCGACAGGCGCACGACCGGCTGGAAGTGGGGAATGATCTCGCCGCGGCCGATGGCGCCGCGCAGGTCGGCTTCCAGCGCCAGGCGCGACAGGCCGTCGGTCTCCATAGAGCGGCCGTAGGCGGCCGCGGAGCCGCGTCCGTTGGCGGCGGCGGCCTCGACGGCCAGCTCGGCCCGGCGGACCAGCTCGGCGGCCTCGGGCGCGTCCTCGCCGCCCTCGGCCGAGACGGCGCCGATGGTCAGGGTGGGGTGGATGTCGAAGCCGGCGATGCGCAGCGGCTGTTCCAGCGCGGTGCGCAGCAGCTCGGCGGGCTCGTAGCCCTTCGGCTCGCACAGAACGGCGAACTCGTCCTCGCCGATGCGGCCCAGGATCGAGCCCTCCGGGAAGGCGGCGGCCAGGCGCGAGCCCAGCGCGGCCAGCACCAGGTCGGCGCGCTCGTGGCCCAGGGCCTCGTTCAGGCGGCGCAGGCGGTCGAGGTCGGCCACGACCAGCTCGTGCATGCCGTCGTGGGTCAGGCGTTCGCGGGCGCGGCCGATGAAGCTGCGGCGGTCCAGCAGGCCCGTCAGCTCGTCCTTGCCCGAGGCGGCGAATTTCACTTCCGGGGCGATGACGCCGGCCGCGCGCAGCCCCTCTTCCAGCCACACGCCCCGCCAGATGCAGACGCCGCCGCTGCGCATGCGCAGGCGCACGACGATCTCGGCCCCTGCTTCACGAACGCGCAGCAGCTCCTCGGCCTGCGCGCGGTCCTGCGGCAGGGCCAGCGCCCGGAAGGCGGCGGAGGAACATTCGGGGGCGAGCGGCGAAAGGCCCAGGGCCCGGGCCGCGCCGTTGATGCGCAGGCGGTCGGCCTCGGGCTCCCAGTGCCACAGCGCGACCTCGGCCGCGCCCAGCGCTTCCAGCGTGGTCGTCGCGTCCCAGATGCGTCGCTCGGCAACCTTGAATGACATGCCCGTTCCCACGCCGAGAAAGCCGGCGTCACAGCCCGGGCGAGCGCTAGGTGGGAGCGATCAACCCGAACAGACGATGATCTCGCCACTCGCCGTTAATTTTGAGATAAGCGCGGGCGTATCCCTCCTCGGAAAACCCGCAGCGCGACAACAGGTCCGCCGAACGCGTGTTGTGCGGCATGCAGGCCGCCTCCAGGCGGTGAAGCCCCAGCGGCCCGAAGGCGAACTCGACCACGGCCTTCACCGCCTCGGTCGTATAGCCCCGGCCGGCGAACGACTCGCCCGCCCAGTAGCCCAGCACCCCGGTCTGCGAGACGCCCCGGCGGATGTTGAACAGCCGCACCCCGCCGATGATGGCGTCGTCCTCCTTGCGGAACACGAAGAACGGAAAGGCCTCGCCCAGCTCCAGTTCGCGGGCGTAGGCGGCCAGGCGCTGGCGGAAGGCCGTGCGGGTCAGGTCGTCGGCCGGCCAGCTGGGCTCCCACGGCGTCAGGTAGCCGCGCGAGGCCGCCCGCAGCTGCGACCACGGCTTGTGATCGGCCAGCCGCGGCAGGCGCAGATAGATCCGCTCGGCGTCGATGCGCGGGCCATGGTCAATGCGGAGCAGGCGGAGGATGGCGGACAAGCAGTCGGTCTCGAAGCGAAGCGTGGCGGCCGAAAGTGCGAGCGGTTTTCGCGCCCGCCACGCTCGGAAGACAGTATCCGAGCACCATCGCGGCTTATCGACCGTCGAACAACGTCCGCCGGAAGATTTCGCCGGCCGAAAGCGCGGTCTTGGCGCCCAGCACGGCGGTGGCCGCCCGCGCCGGGGCCAGCATGCGCTCGCCCAGCCGCGTGATGTCTTCGGCGGTGACGGCCTCGACCCCGGCCGCCAGCTCGGCGGGCGAGAACAGCTTGCCGAAGGTCAGGGCCTGGCCGGCGTTCTGTTCGGCGCGCGCCAGGGGCTGCTCGCGGGCCATGAACATATGGGCCTTCAGCTGGGCCTTGCAGCGGGCCAGCTCGGCCGGCTCGATGCGCGCGGCCAGGGCCAGCAGCTGCTCGGCGCAGACCTTGGCGGTCTCGGCCGCGTCCTTGGCCGCGCAGCCGACATAGATGCCCAGCCCCCCGATGTCGGCATAGGTGTCGGCGTAGGCGTCGATGTTGTAGGCCAGACCCCGCTTCTCGCGAGCCTCCTGGAACAGGCGCGACGACATGCCCCCGCCCAGGGCCTCGGCGAAGACGCGCAGGGCGAAATAATCGTCGTCGCGCGAGCCGGCGGCCGGCAGCATCAGCACCAGGTGGGCCTGCTCCAGCTTGCGGGCCTCGGCGAAGGCGCCGCCCACGAACGGAGCGGGATCGGGCATCGGCGCGCCCGGCGTTGCCGGCAGGTCGCCGAAAGCCGCCTGCGCCAGCGCCAGGATCTCGGCCTCGTCGACCGCGCCCGTGGCGCTGATCACCAGTCGGTCGGCGGCGTAGAGCGCCGCGCGCCATTGCGCCAGGGCTTCCGGCGTGGCCGCCTCGACGCTCTCGACCGTGCCCAGGATCGGCCGGCCGACCGGGTGGTCGCCCCAGGCGCCCTTCTGCAGCAGGTCGAAGACGTAGTCGTCGGGGGCGTCGGCGGCCTCGGCGATCTCCTGGGCGACCACCTGCTTCTCGCGGGCGAGATCACCGGCGTCGAGGGTGGGCCGGCGCACCAGGTCGGCGATCACCGCCATGGCCAGGCCCGCCCCGCCCTTCAAGGCGCGCACCTGGAAGCTGGTGCGCTCGTAGCCGGTGGCGGCGTTGATCGAGCCGCCCTCGGCCTCGATCACCTCGACGATGTCGCGCGCGCTGCGCCCGCCCGCGCCCTTGAACACCATGTGCTCGAGCAGGTGCGCCCAGCCCGACCGCGCCGGATCCTCATAGGCCGCGCCGCGCCCGGCGACGACGGTGAGGGCCAGGGTCTCGAGCCCCGGCATGGGATCGCAGACGACGCGGACGCCATTGTTCAGGGTGTGCAGGATCGGAAGGCTCATTTCCCTCCGTGTAGCCGCCTAAGCGCGCGAAAGCGACCCTCCCCCTGAAGGGGGAGGTGTCGGCGAAGCCGACGGAGGGGGTAGTGGCCTGTGAGCTTACCTCACCCTGGGCATCCGCAGGGACTTCCCCCTCCGGCCCTCTGGGCCACCTCCCCCTTCAGGGGGAGGGCCTTTTTCCTACTTCCCCGCGAACGCCCGCACGTGGGCCTTCACGGCGGCCGCATCGGCCGGCAGGCGGTCGAAGCGTTCGGGCTTGGACGACAGGTCCGGCGCGCCGCGCGGCACGCCCTGGACGAGGCCGGTGGCGGCCAGCACGGCCTCGGGGAACTTGGCCGGGTGGGCGGTCGACAGCACCACGACCGGGGTCGTGGGATCGTCCAGGCGCACGCGGGCGGCGGCGGCCAGGCCGACGGCGGTGTGCGGGTCGACCACTTCGCCCGTCTCGTTCAGGGTCGAGAGCATGGTCTTGGCGGTGTCGGCCTCGCTGACCGAGGCGCCGGCGAACAGCTCGCGCATCATCGCGTGAGCGCTGGGCGGAATGTCGAGCGAGCCGGTGGTGGCGAACCCCCGGAAGGCCCGGCCGGTCTCGATGCCGTCGCGGCGCACGGCCTCGAAATAGAGGCGCTCGAAATTGCTGGCGACCTGGATGTCCATGGCCGGGCTCTGGGTGGCGGCCACGGCCCCACGCGCGTAGCGCCCGTCCTCGAAGGCGCGTGCGAGAATGTCGTTGCTGTTGGTGGCGGCCACGACCTTGGCGATCGGCAGGCCCATCTGCTTGGCGACGAACGCGGCGTAGGCGTCGCCGAAATTGCCGGTCGGCACGACGAAGGCCACTTCGCGGGCCGGTGCGCCCAGGCTGACGGCGGCGGTGAAGTAGTAGACGCTCTGGGCCGCGATCCGCGCCCAGTTGATCGAGTTGACGCCCGACAGGTCCACCGCGTGGCGGAACTGGTCGTCCTGGAAGGCCTGCTTGACGATGGCCTGGCAGTCGTCGAACGAGCCCTGCACCGACACGCACGACACGTTGGCGTCCTGCGCCGTGGTCATGAACCGGCGCTGGACCTCGCTGATCCGGCCTTCGGGGAAGAGCGCGACGATGCGGGCGTTGCTGCGGCCGCGGAAGGCTTCGACGGCCGCGCCGCCGGTGTCGCCCGAGGTGGCGCAGATGATGGTCATGGTCCGCGACTGGCGCGACAGCACGTAGTCGTAGAGCCGGCCCAGGAGCTGCATGGCAACGTCCTTGAAAGCCAGGGTCGGGCCGTGGAACAGCTCCAGCAGATAGCGGTTGGCCGCCAGCTGCTTCAGCGGCGTCACCGCCGCGTGGGTGAAGCTGGCATAGGCCTCGTCGCACATCTGGGCCAGGTCGTCGGCCGGGATGTCGTCGCCGACGAACTTGCCGAGCACGGCGGCGGCCACCTGGGCGTAGGTCTTGCCGGCAAAGGCGGCGATCTCGTCGGCCGTGAAGGCCGGCCAGGCTTCGGGCACGTACAGGCCGCCGTCGGGGGCCAGGCCGGCCAGCACCGCGTCCAGGAAACCGATCGAAGGGGACTCGCCCCGGGTCGAGACGTAGCGCATCAGGATCTCATCTTCCGCCAGAGCATGGCGGCATAGATAAACAGCAGGGTCACGGCAAGACCAAACCACGTAAGCGCGTATTCCAGGTGCCGATTGGAAATTTCTGCCGGCAGCGGCGCGGGGGTCACGCCGGCGACGGCGGGGGTGGCGGTCTCGACCATCAGGATGTGCGAGGCGGGCTTGTCGGCGGTGAAGGCGGCCAGGGCCTTCTCGCGATCGCCGCCCAGCGCCTTGGGAGCCATCAGCACGCCCACCGCCCGCGACGGCGCGGCGAAGGTCCGGGGGCTGGGCTGGATCTGGCCGGTCAGGGCGTCGACGAGGCCGAGATCCAGCAGCACCACGCCGTGCGCCTGTCCGGCCAGGCGGCAGGCGGCCATGGCGCGCCAGACCATGTCGCCGTCGCGCACGCCATAGACCAGCGGCAGCGGCGCGGTCGGGCCCGGGGCGCAATCGGCGGCCACGCGCACGAAGTCCACGTCCTCGCCCCGGTCGGCGCGGGCCAGCACCTCGGCCAGAGGAACGGCCGGGGCGGTCTTCAGCGTCTCGATCCGCGCCAGCAGGTCTTCCTTCCAGCGCAGACGCTGCATCTGCCAGGCCCCGAGGCCGCAGAGAATGGAAAAGGCGATCAGCGTCGCGATCGTCAGGACGATCGGAAAGCGGCCCCTGGACTTGCCGGTCTCAGACATCGTCGCGCCCCGCCTCGCTGGCCCGGTTGGCGATCTGGGCGGCGACCATCAGGCCCTTGGCCGGCCGCATCAGCGCAAGGCACGCCACCAGGGTCAGCGGCAGCCACACCACCAGCAGCAGCCACACCGGCCAGTTCCAGGCGAACATCGAGAACAGCGCCCCGAAGGCGCACAGGAAGCCGGCGATCAGGATGACGAAGGTCGCCGCGCCGTCGCCGGTCTCGTGCCTGCCAAGGTCGTAGCCGCAGGCCTCGCAGCGCTGGGCCACCTTGAGGAAGCCCTCGAACAGGAAGCCCTCGCCGCAGACGGGACAGCGCCCGGCGGCGCCGGCGGCGTAGGGGTTGGTCTTGGGCATTCGCTGTCCTTGGTCCGAAACCCTCGTCCTTCGACAAGCTCAGGAAGAGGATTTCTACTGCGTCGCACATCGTCCTCATCCTGAGCCTGTCGAAGGACGAGGACGACGCACGGGCGAAAACGAAAAAGGCCCGGAGCGCTGGCGGCGCTCCGGGCCTCTTGGAATTCCGAGACCTCAGTGCGCCGAAGCGCCGAAGATCACGTAGATGAAGGCGAACAGGAACAGCCAGACCACGTCGACGAAGTGCCAGTACCAGGCGGCCGCTTCGAAGCCGAAGTGCTGCTTGGGCGTGAAGGCGCCGTTCATCAGGCGGATCAGGCAGACGATCAGGAACAGCGTGCCCACGAAGACGTGGAAGCCGTGGAAGCCGGTGGCCAGGAAGAAGGTCGAGCCGTAGAGGCCCGAATTGGCGGCCGCTTCGCTGTAGAACAGGTTCTCGTGGTTGATGTGGGCGTATTCATAGACCTGGATGCAGGTGAACAGCGCGCCCAGCAGGATGGTCAGGATCAGGCCCCACTTGGCGCCCTTGCGGTCGCCTTGCTGCAGGGCGTGGTGCGACCAGGTGATGGTCGTGCCCGACAGCAGCAGGGTCAGGGTGTTGACCAGCGGCAGGTGCCAGGGCGAGACGGTCTCGACGCCGGCCGGCGGCCAGGCGGCCCAGGCGGTGCGGACTTCCTCGATGCTCGAAAGCGTGCGGTGGCCGTGGAACAGGGCCATCTCGAAGAAGATCCAGAACCACGCCACGAAGAACATCACTTCCGAGGCGATGAACAGCACCATGCCGTAGCGCAGGCCGATCGAGACGACGGGGGTGTGGTCGCCGGCATTGGCTTCCTTGATGACGTCGCGCCACCAGCCGAACATCGTGTAGAGCACGCCGGCCAGGCCGGCCGCGAACAGCCACCACTGGCCCTTCTCGATTCCGAACACGCCGCCCTTGATCCAGGCGATCAGGCCGATGGCCATGACGGTGGCCGCCATCGAGCCGACGAACGGCCACGGGCTAGGCGGCAGGATATGGTAGTCGTGTTTGACGGCGCCGTGGGCCATGTGTTGCGAACCCTCTGATTATTTGAAGTACGCGTCGCGTAGGTCCCCCAAGGCCCGCGCACTCCCTTGTGGATTGCTATAGTCCCTTGGACGGTGTTCCGCCAAGTGGTTGAACGATACGCGGCGTCGCGTCGGCCTGCTGGCCGCCGTCGTCGCCCTCGACCGCCGGGAAAAAGGTGTAGGACAGGGTGATCTCGGACTTGCCCTTGGTCTCCGGATCCTCGGCGAAGCGGGGATCCACGAAGTAGACGACCGGGAACTCGACGGTCTGGCCGGGCTCGATCGTCTGGTTCGAGAAGCAGAAGCACTCGATCTTCTGGAAATAGGCCCCGGCCTGCTCGGGCACGACATTGTAGATCGCCCGGCCGGTCTGCGGCTTGTCGCTGTTGTTGGTGACCTTGAAGAAGGCCAGGCCCGAGGCGCCCAGCTTGATGTCCTGGCTGACCTGCTCGGTCGTGAAGGTCCAGGGCAGGCCGCGGATGTTGGCGTCGAAGCGGACGGCGACGCTCTTGTCGAGCACCTTGGTCGGGGCGGCCTGCGCGCGGCGCACCGTGCCGTCGAAGCCGGTGACCTGGCAGAACAGCTTGTAGAGCGGCACCGAGGCGTAGGCCGCGCCGATCATGCCGGCGAAGGCGGCCACGCAGATCAGCGCCACGCGCTTGTTGCGGCGGCCTTGGACGCTGTCGCCGGCCTTCACCGCCGGCTTCCGATCAGAACCGGTTTCCGACATTGGCGCCGAGCCTCACCAGGGTGACCACGAAGACCAGGGCGACGAAGGCGACGAGACCCAGCGCCAGGGCGATGTTGCGGCCGTTGCGGGCCTTCAGCGCCTGGTCGGCGTCGGGCTTTACGGAAACGGTCTTCTTCGGATCGGTCAAAGCGCAAGCTCCAGGGCCCGGATCCCGATCATGGCCTCGGCCAGGAGCGCGGCGAACAGGGCGAACAGATACAGGATCGAGAAGGCGAACAGGTTGCGGGCGTCCTTGGCCCCGCCCACCGGCGGCGGACGCTTGCCCGGAGCGGCTTCGGCCTCGGCGGGAGCGGCCTCGGGCGCCTGCACCTCGTAGAGGGCGCGGTCGCCGGTGCGCGGGTCGGCCGCGTCGCCGGCGTCGCTGCGGAACACCCGCCAGGCCAGGATCAGGAAGACGAGGCCGCCCAGGGCCGAAACGGCCAGGTACAGCGGGCCGCCCAGGCCCGTGGCCGCCGGGGCCAGGCAGACCGGAATGAAGACCAGGCTGTAGAGCAGGATCTGCTTGCGGGTCTCCTTGGCGCCCTTGACCACCGGCAGCATCGGCACGCCGGCCTTGGCGTAGTCGGTGCTGATGTAGAGCGACAGGGCCCAGAAGTGCGGCGGGGTCCACAGGAAGATGATCAGCACCATCAGCCAGGCGTTCAGCGGCGCCGAGCCGCTGGCGGCCGCCCAGCCGATCGCGGGCGGCAAGGCGCCGGCCAGGCCACCGATGACGATGTTCTGGGCCGTCCAGCGCTTGAGCCACATGGTGTAGACCACCGCGTAGAAGACGATGGTGAAGGCCAGCAGGCCCGCGGCCAGCCAGTTGATGGCCATGCCCATCAGCATGACCGACAGCAGGGAAAGCACCACGCCCAGGGTCGCGGCTTCGGAGCCCTCGACCAGGCCGGCCGGCACGGGACGGCCGCGCGTGCGGCGCATCTTGGCGTCGATGTCGGCGTCGTACCACATGTTCAGCGCGCCCGAGGCCCCGGCCCCGACGGCGATGCACAGCACCGCCACCGCGCCCAGCAGCGGGTGGATGTGCGTGCGGGCGGCCACCAGGCCGGTCGCGGCCGTGAACACCACCAGCGACATCACGCGCGGCTTGAGCAGCTGGAAATAGTCCTGCCAGCGCGCCGCGCGAACCGTGTCGGCGGGGGTGTCGGGCGAGAGGACGGCGGGCTTGGCCATGGAATTCAGGTCTTCGAAACGTGGTCTTTATGGGCGAAGGGCGCGGGCCGGACTGCCTGTCCGATCCGCGCCCCCGCGCTTACGCTATCAGATTACCAGAGATCAGTGGTGATCGTCGGCCTTGATGACCGGCGGCTCGCTGAACTGGTGGAACGGCGGCGGCGAGGACAGGGTCCATTCCAGCGTGGTGGCGCCTTCGCCCCACGGGTTGGCCTCGGCCTTGCGGCGACGGATGGCCGCCTCGAGCAGCACCAGCATGAAGACGCCGACGCCGACGACGGTGATCATGTAGCCCACCGACGAGACGTAGTTCCACTTCGCGAAGGCGTCCGGATAGTCGACATAGCGACGCGGCATGCCGTCCAGGCCCAGGAAGTGCTGCGGGAAGAACACCAGGTTCACGCCCACGAACATGATCCAGAAGTGGGTCGCGCCGAGGAACTCGTTGTACTTCACGCCCCACATCTTCTCGAACCAGTAGTAGAAGCCCGCGAAGATGGCGAAGACGGCGCCCAAGCTGAGCACGTAGTGGAAGTGGGCCACCACGTAGTAGGTGTCGTGCAGGCTGTAGTCGATGCCGGCGTTCGACAGCACGACGCCGGTGACGCCGCCGACCGTGAACAGGAAGATGAAGCCGATCGCCCACAGCATGGGCGTCTTGAAGCTGATCGAACCGCCCCACATCGTGGCGATCCACGAGAAGATCTTCACGCCGGTCGGGACGGCGATGATCATCGTGGCGGCCACGAAATAGGCGCGCAGGTTGATGCTCATGCCGACCGTGTACATGTGGTGGGCCCACACGATGAAGCCGACGAAGCCGATGGCGACCATGGCGTAGGCCATGGCGAGGTAGCCGAACACGGGCTTCTTGGAGAAGGTCGAGACGATGTGGCTGATGATGCCGAACCCCGGCAGGATCAGGATGTACACTTCCGGGTGACCGAAGAACCAGAACAGGTGCTGGAACATCACCGGGTCGCCGCCGGCGGCGGGATCGAAGAAGTGGGTGCCGAAGTTGCGGTCGGTCAGCAGCATGGTGATGGCGCCGGCCAGCACGGGCAGCGACAGCAGCAGCAGGAAGGCGGTGATCAGCACCGACCAGGCGAACAGCGGCATGCGGTGCAGGGTCATGCCCGGCGCGCGCATGTTGAAGATCGTGGTGATGAAGTTGATCGCGCCCAGGATCGACGAAGCGCCGGCCAGGTGGAGCGACAGGATCGCCAGGTCCATGGCCGGGCCGGTGTGGCCGGTCGTGGACAGCGGCGGATAGATCGTCCAGCCGCCGCCGAAGCCGTGGCCCGGGCCGCCGTCGACGAACATCGAGGTGCACAGCAGGATCCAGGCGGCGACCAGCAGCCAGAACGAGATGTTGTTCATCCGCGGGAAGGCCATGTCCGGCGCGCCGATCATGATCGGGACGAACCAGTTGCCGAAGCCGCCGATCATGGCGGGCATGACCATGAAGAAGATCATGATCAGGGCGTGGGCGGTGACCACGGCGTTGTAGCCGTGCTTGCCCTTGAACACGCCCCATTCGGCCAGCAGGCCGGTCTCGGAGAAGATCTGGATGCCCGGGTGCATCAGCTCCCAGCGGATCAGGCCCGACAGGGCCCCGCCGACGATGCCCGCCATGATGGCGAACAGGATGTAGAGCGTGCCGATGTCCTTGTGGTTCGTCGAGAAGAACCAGCGGGCGAAGAAGGGCGGCTTTTCGTCGGCGTGCCCAGCGTCGTGGGGGCCGTCGTGGTGATCGATGTCAGCGGCGTGAGCCATCGGACTGATATCCTAAAGCGTTCTTAGGCCGCCGGCGCGGCGGCGGGGGCCGCGGCCGGAGCGGAAGCGGGAGCGGCCGAACCGGCCACGGGGGCGGCGGCGGGCGTAGCGGCCGGAGCCGCGCCAGGAGCGGCCGGGGCGGCTTCGGCGGCCGCCGGGGCGGCGGGCGCCTCGGCGGGAGCCTTGGCCTTCACCCACGCGTCGAACTCGGCCTGCGTGACGACCTTGATCTCGATCGGCATGAAGGCGTGGTCGATGCCGCAGAGCTCCGAGCACTGACCGTAGTAGGTGCCCACCTTCTCGGCCTTGAACCAGGTTTCGTTCAGGCGGCCCGGGATGGCGTCGGTCTTCAGGCCGAAGGCCGGCAGGGCGAAGGCGTGGATCACGTCGGCGGCGGTGACCTGCACGCGCACCACCTGGTTGACCGGCACGACCATCGCGTTGTCGGCCGCCAGGCGATAGAGGCTGTGCGGCAGGCCCTTGGCCGCCACTTCTTCCTCGCTCAGCACCTTGGAGATGATCTCCGGCACCTTCTGGTCGGGATACTCATAGCCCCAGTACCACTGATAGCCCGTGGCCTTCACGGTCATGTAGGGCTTGGGCATGTCGTTGTACTTGAACAACAGCCGGAACGAGAAGATGGCGATGATCATCAGGATCAGCACCGGAACGATCGTCCAGATGATCTCGATCGTCGTGTTGTGGCTGAACTTGGCCGGAACCGGGTTCGCCTTCTTGTTGTAGCGCACCGCGATCCAGACCAGCAGGCCCAGCACCAGCAAGGTGATGAGCGTGATGATCGGCAGCAGAACCCAGTCGTGGAACCAGATAGCGTCGTGCTTGAGCACGGATGCCGCGGGCTGGAGGGCGATGCCCCCCGGCGTCGGCTGACCCAATAGGTCTTCGGCGAAAGCCTGGCCCGCGAGCGTCGTCATGACGGCGGCGGCTGCAAAGCCAAACCCCTTCCGTCCCATCCCCTGAACTTGTGCCTTCATTTCCCTCTCGGCCCGTTACGGCGGCGACCGGCTGTTACTCAGCCGTGTCTCCGCGCCGACATGCACAATACGACCGGTTACGCGGACTTATGCAATCGACTTGAAACGGTCGAAAGCACTCCCCCCACGGCGCCGGCCGGTCGCAGGCGTGCTTACGCGCTTCAATCCCTGTTGCCAAGCACCCGAAACCACACGCGGCACAGGGGAATCGCGTCAGTTGCGAAGCATTCTCAATAACTTCGCCAATTTCATCCACACGACCACGAGGCGAATCACGTCGATCCTCGAACATTGATAACTTGTAATGACAGCTACCTTGCATCACACACTACCTGGCCGTACAAGGTTCTCACCAACAGGAAACGAGAGCCGTGCCTGAAGCCATCGAAACACAATTGAAGAAAGGCGTGCTGGCGCTGTGCGTGCTGGCCCTGCTGTCCAAGGGCGACAGCTACGCCTACGAGATCGCCAGCCAGCTGGCCAAGGACATCGACATGGGCGAGGGGACCATCTACCCGCTGATGCGTCGCCTGCAGTCCGACGGCCTGGTCGAGACCTATCTGGTCGAGTCGACCAGCGGCCCGCCCCGCAAATACTACCGCCTCACCACGGCCGGCCGCGACAGCTTCGCCGCCCAGAAGAGCGAATGGGAAGCCTTCGCCAAGGCCGTGAACGACATCCTGGGAGCCGCCGCATGACCCGCGCCGAATTCGTCACCCGCCTGAAGCGCGGCCTGGCCGGGCTGCCGGCCACCACCATCGCCGACGCGGCGGCCGACTACGAAGCCCATTTCGACGACGCCATCGCCGCCGGCCGCACCGAGGCCGAGACCGCCGCCGCCCTGGGCGACCCCGACCGCCTGGCCCGCGAGCTGCGCGCCGAAGCCGGCCTCAAGCGCTGGGAAGAGACCAAGAACCCGTCGGCCGCCGCCGGCGCCGTGTTCGCGGTGCTGGGCCTGGGCGCGATCGACATCCTGATCCTGCTGCCCATCCTGATGGGCGTGATCGGGGCGCTGTTCGGCTTCTTCATGGCCGGGATCGGCATCTTCATCGCCGGCGGCTTCGTGTTCTCGGCCGGACCGTTCTTCGACCCGCCGGGCGGCCCCGCCGTCGCCATCCTGGGCGGCATCGGCCTGATGGCCGCCGCCACCGCGCTGAGCGCGGTGACTGGCCTGGTGACCATCGCCCTGGTCAACGGCCTGGTCTGGTACGGCCGCCTCCACTACCGGCTTCTGAAGCCGGCCATCGAACCGCAAGCCTGAGGTCGCGCCATGATCCGCAACCTGACCATCATCGCCGTCGCCAGCTTCGTCCTGGCCGTGGCCTGCCTGGGAACCGCCTTCGCCATCGGCGGCCGTGAAATGGTCGCCCGCGGCGGCTGGACCATCCCCGCCAACCTTCATTTCAACGTCGAGGACGAGGACGGCAAGGTCACGATCCGCAACGGCGAGGTGACCATCGAGGACCACGGTCCCAACACCAGCCGCAAACTCGCCTGGACGGGCGGCGAGGTCCTGCGCATCGACCTGCCGGCCCGCGTGATCTTCACCCAGGGCGACAAGGCCGACGTCACGGTCGAGGGCCCCGAGGGCCTGGCCCGTCGCGTGGTGCTGACCGACGGGCGCCTGCACTTCGACGGCGACGGCGAGGGCCGCGGCTTCCGCCTCGATCGCGGCGGCGTGCGGGTGTTCGCCAACAGCGACGACCTGATCATCCGCGTCACCGCCCCGGGCGTGCGCAACTTCACCCTCAACGGCTCGGGCGATCTCGACATCCAGTCCTACGACCAGCCGGACCTGGCGCTGACCCTCAACGGCAGCGGCGAGGCCTACGCCTCGGGCAAGGCCGGCAAGGTCGACCTGAAGATCGCCGGCTCGGGCGAGGCGGAACTGACGGCCCTGGCCATCACCGACGCCAAGGTCGCGATCGCCGGCAGCGGCGAGGCCAAGCTCGGCCCCACGGGCGAGGCCGACGTCCACATCGCCGGCAGCGGCGACGTGACCCTGACCGAGCGCCCGGCCCGCCTGTCCCGGTCGATCGCCGGCTCGGGCGACATCAACGAAAGCTGGTGATCGATCCCGGGGCGGAGGGAGATGACGCGGGGCCTGCAAGCGCCTACCTTACAGGAATGACCGCTCCCCTCTCCGCCCCTTCCCTGCTGGACGCCGCCGGCGTCGACCCGCAACGCGCCCGCGCCATCCTCGGCGAGGCCCTGGCCGGAGCCGATGACGGCGAGCTCTTCCTTGAGCGGTCCGAGAGCGAGGCCTTCGTCTTCGACGACGGCCGGCTGAAGACCGCTTCCTATGACTCCGGCGAGGGCTTCGGCCTGCGCGTGGTGGCCGGCGAGACGGCCGGCTACGCCCACGCCTCGGAAATCTCCGAGGCCGCCATCGGCCGGGCCGCCGGCTCGGCCAGCCTGGCCAAGCGCGGCTACGCCGGAATCTCGGCCGAAGGCCCGCGCTCGACCAACGAAAAGCTCTACGGCGAGGACGACCCGGTCTCCTCGCCCGCCTTCTCCGACAAGGTCAGCCTGCTTCAGGAGATCGACGCCTTCGCCCGCCAGCGCGACCCGCGCGTGGTGCAGGTGCTGGCCAGCCTGGCCGGCGAGCGCCGCGTGGTCGAGATCCTGCGCGCCGACGGCAAGCTGATCCGCGACGTGCGCCCGCTGGTGCGCCTCAACGTCCAGGTCACCGTCGAGAAGGACGGCAAGCGCGAGGCCGGCTCGTCCGGCGCCGGCGGCCGCGCCGGCTTCTCGGCCTGGATCAGCCCCGACAAGTGGCAGGGCCAGGTCGACGAGGCCCTGCGCATGGCGCTGGTCAATCTCGACGCCGTCGCCTGCCCGGCCGGCGAGATGGACGTGGTGCTCGGCCCCGGCTGGAACGGCGTGCTGCTGCACGAGGCCGTCGGCCACGGCCTGGAAGGCGACTTCAACCGCAAGGGCATCAGCGCCTTCTCGGGTCGCATCGGCGAGCGCGTGGCCGCCAAGGGCGTCACCGTGTTCGACGACGGCTCGATCCCCGGCCGCCGAGGCTCGCTGACCATCGACGACGAGGGCACGCCGACCGAGCGCACCATCCTGATCGAGGACGGCATCCTGGTGGGCTACATGCACGACCGCATGTCGGCCCGGCTGATGGGCATGCAGGCGACCGGCAACGGCCGCCGCCAGTCCTACGCCCACATGCCGATGCCGCGCATGACCAACACCGGCATGCTGGCGGGCAATGACGACCCGGCCGAGATGATCGCCTCGATGAAGAAGGGCCTCTACTGCGCCAACTTCGGCGGCGGCCAGGTCGACATCACCAACGGCAAGTTCGTCTTCCAGTGCACCGAGGCCTATCTGGTCGAGGACGGCAAGATCACCGCCCCGGTCAAGGGCGCCACCCTGATCGGCGACGGCCCCAGCGCCCTGACCCGCGTGACCATGATCGGCAACGACTTCGACTTCGATCCCGGCATCGGCGTCTGCGGCAAGGCCGGCCAGGGCGTGCCCGTCGGCGTGGGCCAGCCCAGCCTGAAGATCACCGGCCTGACCGTGGGCGGGACGAACATTTAAAACCTCTCCCGTGGGGAGAGGGAGGGGCCCGCGCCGCAGGCGTGGGAGGGTGAGGGCG
>LNIY01000124.1 GCA_001449105.1 Caulobacter vibrioides
CCCTCTGGGGGAGGTGGCCCAGAGGGCCGGAGGGGGTTTTCCCGGTGAGTAACGACCCAGAACGCGACCGCCTGTCCGGCCGCCTGGCCCGCTTCGCCAAGGTCGGCGCGGGCCTCTCCGGCGCCGCCGTCAGCTATGGCGCCAACCGTGTCTTCGCCGGCGACGAGGCCGGCGCCCGCAACGCCAAGGCGCTGAAGGCGGCGCTGGGGAACCTCAAGGGTCCGCTGATGAAGGCGGCCCAGATGTTCGCCACGGTGCCCGACCTGCTGCCGCCCGAGTTCGCCAAGGAACTGGCCGAGCTGCAGACCAACGCCCCGGCCATGGGCTGGCCTTTCGTCCGCCGACGGATGGCCGCAGAGCTCGGCCCGGACTGGGCGAGCAGGTTCACCAGCTTCGAGCACGAGGCCGCGGCCGCCGCGTCGCTGGGCCAGGTGCACCGCGCCGTCGCGCCCGACGGCCGCGCCCTGGCGGTGAAGCTGCAGTACCCTGACATGCAGAGCGCCGTCGAAAGCGACCTTGGCCAGCTGCGCGCCGTGATCGGCCTCTTCAAGCGCATGGACGGCTCGATCGACCCCACCCAGATGATCGAGGAGGTCGGCGACCGCCTGCGCGAGGAGCTGGACTACGACCGCGAGGCCCGGATGATGGCCGTCTATGGCGGCTTCTTCGCCGGTCGCGACGACATCCGCACGCCCCTGCCCGTCCCCGAGCTTTCGACCAAGCGGCTGCTCAGCATGACCTGGCTGGACGGCCAGGGACTGATGGCCTTCAAGAGCGCCCCGCAGGAGACCCGCGACCGCATCGCCGCCCTGCTGTTCGAGGCCTGGTGGGGCCCGATGACCCACATCGGCGTCATCCACGGCGACCCGCACCTGGGCAACTACACCTTCGGCGGCGGCGAGGACGGCGCCGCGCACCTGAACCTGCTCGACTTCGGCTGCATCCGGGTGTTCCCGCCGCACTTCGTGGGCGGCGTGGTTCGGCTCTACCGCGCCCTGTCGGAGGACGACCGCGCCGGCCAGGTCGAGGCCTATCGCAGCTGGGGCTTCTCCAACCTGACCGACGAGCTGGTCGACGTGCTGAACGTCTGGGCCCGGTTCATCTACGGCCCGCTGCTGGACGACCGCGTGCGCACCGTGGCCGACGACGTGCCGCCCGGCGAGTACGGCCGCCGCGAGGCCTTCAAGGTGCGCCAGGCGCTGAAGTCGGTCGGCGGCATCGTCATCCCGCGCGAGTTCGTGTTCATGGACCGCGCCGCCATCGGCCTGGGGGCGGCCTTCCTGCACCGGGGCGCCCGCCACAACTGGCGCGCGCTGTTCGAGGCCTCGCTGGAGGGCTTCTCGGAAGAGGGGCTGGCGGAACGGCAGAAGGCGGTGCTGGGGGCGGCTGGGATCGCATAACCGCTCCTCCCCCGCTTGCGGGGGAGGGGGACCACGAAGTGGTGGAGGGGGCGAGACTGGGCGCTGAGCTTGCGGTCGCCCCCTCCGTCACGGCGCCGATAGCGCCGCGCCACCTCCCCCGCGTCGCGGGGGAGGAGTAAGGAAGCGTAATGACCACCCGCACCATCGCCCGCCTGCACGGCGCCTATCGCGACGACATCGGCGACCTCACCACCCGCCGCCCCCTGCCCGGTCCGGCGATCGGCCAGCTGGATCCGTTCCTGTTCCTCAACCACCACGGCCCGCAGACCTACCGGCCGGGCAATCGCGGCCTGCCGTTCGGACCGCACCCGCATCGCGGCTTCGAGACCGTGACGTTCATCCTCGAGGGCCAGTTGTCGCATCTGGACAGCGGCGGCCACGAGAGCGTCATCGACGCGGGCGGCGTGCAGTGGATGACGGCCGGCAGCGGCCTGGTCCACGCCGAGCTGTCGCCCGAGGCCTT
The DNA here is from genome assembly GCA_001449105.1 of Caulobacter vibrioides. Lineage (GTDB taxonomy): Bacteria > Pseudomonadota > Alphaproteobacteria > Caulobacterales > Caulobacteraceae > Caulobacter > Caulobacter vibrioides_C. The sequence continues at coordinate 1,885 of LNIY01000124.1, forward strand.
CAAGAAAAGCGGCGGTCCGCTGGAGATCCTGCAGCTGTGGGTCAACCTGCCCAGCCGCCTGAAGATGACCGCCCCGCACTATGTCGGCCTGCAGGCGCCGGACATCCCGAAGGTCCAGAAGGACGGCGCGAGCATCGAGCTGATCTCGGGCGAGGTCGACGGCGTGACCGGCCCGATCGAGTCGCTGACGGGCGTGGCCATGAGCGTCGTGCGGCTGGAGGCGGGCGCGGCCCTGTCGCTGCCCATCCCGGCCGGGCGGGCGGTGTTCCTCTATGTGGTGCGCGGCGCGATCGCGATCGGCGACCGCAGGGCGGAAGCCTTCAACCTGGTCGAGCTGACCGACGGCGAGGGTCTGGACCTGTCGTCGGCCGACGGCGCGGTGCTGCTGCTGGGCCACGCGGACCCGATCCGCGAACCGGTCGTCTCGCACGGGCCGTTCGTGATGACGACACGCGAAGAGATCGTCCAGGCGATCCAGGACTATCAGGCCGGCAAGTTCGGCGAGGTGAGGGCGTAGAGCCCCCTCAGTCGCTCCGCGACAGCTCCCCCGGAGGGGGAGCATCTGGCCCGGCGCTGCGTTCATAAATCCTCCCCCTCTGGGGGGGGTGGCCCGGGGGGGCGGGGGGGGGCCGTTTTCAACCGCCGCTGATATCGGCCGATTTCGAAGACACTCCCCTTCGCCACAACTCTTCGCTCCTCCCCCGTGAAACGGGGGAGGTGGCGCGGCGCCATCGGCGCCGTGACGGAGGGGGCGAGTGACAGAGCGCCGAGCCCAGCCTCGCCCCCTCCACCGCTTCGCGGTCCCCCTCCCCCGTTGCACGGGGGAGGAGCAAGAACGGCGTACTCAAAGGAACTTGCCCACCCATTCAAACGACCGTTAGACTTCACCCATGTCCGACGACCTGACCGAGGCCCAGAGCGCCGCCATCCCGCCCGGCTACGCCCAGCTGAACTGGACGCGGGGTTTTGGCCGACAGATCGGGCCGCTGTACGAGCGCACCGACGGTCCCGGCGAGGCCACCCTGGGTTTCCGGGTAGAGGAGCACCACACCAACGGCCTGGGCAATTGCCACGGCGGCATGCTGATGAGCTTCGCCGACATGGCCTGGGGCCGGATCATCTCGCTGCAGAAGTCCTACAGCTGGGTCACCGTGCGGCTGATGACCGATTTCCTGTCCGGCGCGCAGCTGGGCGATTTCGTCGAGGGCCGGGGCGAGCTGCTGGCCCAAGAGGACCTGGTGTTCACCGTGCGCGGCCGCATCTGGACCGGCGAGCGCACGCTGATGACCGGCACGGGGATCTTCAAGGCGCTCTCCCCCCGCAAGCCGCGCCCCGGCGAGATCGCCTTCCGCGAGGAGGCCTGAGCCATGGCCGACGACCAGACCCTGTCCACCTCCCTGCTCGGCCCGTTCCACGGCGAGCCCCCGCCCGCCCCGGCCTGGTTCGAGGCGGCGATGGCCATCGAGCCCGAGCGCTCGACCATCGCGGTCGAGGGCGTCGACATCGAGCTTCTGACCTGGGGCGAGGTCGGCAAGCCCGGCCTGCTGTTCCTGCACGGCAACGGCGCCCACGCCGACTGGTGGAGCTTCATCGCGCCGTTCTTCGCCCATTCTTCTCTCGGGGGGGACTGGCGGGTGGCGGCGATCTCGTGGGCCGGCATGGGCGGCAGCGGCTGGCGGCAGGCCTACAGCGCCGACACCTTCGCGGCCGAGGCCTTCGCCGCGGTGGAGGCCGCGCAGCTCGAGGCCGGCGGACACAAGCCGATCTTCGTCGGCCACTCGTTCGGCGGCTTTCCCACCCTGTTCTGCGCCGCCCGTCATCCCGAGCGGCTGCGCGGGGCGATCCTGGTCGACACCAGCATCCAGCCGCCGGAAAAGCGCTGGAAGGGCCCGCCGCCGCGCTCGGGCTTCGGGACCAGGGTCTATCCGACCCTGGAGGAGGCCCTGGCGCGCTTCCGGCTGGCCCCGCCCCAGCCCTGCGAGAACCTCTACATCGCCGACGTCATCGCCCGCCGCTCGCTGAAGGAAGTCGAAGGCGGCTGGACCTGGAAGTTCGACCCGGCCATCTGGCAGCGGTTCTCGATGCCCGACCTTGGCCAGCTGCTCGGCGAGATCGCCTGCCCCGCCGCCCTGATGTGGGGCGAGCGGTCCGGGCTTATGCACGCCGAGACCTTGGACTATATGATCGCGCAGATGCCCAAGGACGTGCTGCGCTTGCCCATCCCCGACGCCGACCACCACGTGATGCTCGACCAGCCCCTGGCCTTCGTGGCCGGGCTCCGCGGACTGCTGGCCGCCTGGGCCTGACCGTGAGCGGCAAGTCGAACGGACCGGTGCTGGTCTACACGCCCGATCGCGGCATCGGCGACCTGATGTGGCACCTGCCGACCATCCGCGCGATCGCCGCGACCACGCCCGAGGGCCGGGTGGTGCTGGCCGCCCGCCCCGCCAGCCGCGCCGCCGAGGTGCTGGCCGTCGAACCGACGGTGGCCAAGGTGGTCGACGCGCCCAACTACAAGGACAAGCTCAAGGGCGTGCGCGAGGTGCTCGACTTCCTGCGGATCTGCCGGACCGTGAAGCCGCGCGCGGTGTGGATCCTGGAGAAGATCGACCGTCCCGCCATCGCCGCGGCCCTGGCCGGCGTGCCCGAGCGCCGGGGCTTTGGCCTGGGCCACGGCCAGGAGGGCTGGCTGAACACCGGCCCCTACCTGCCGAAGTCCATGCGGCCCGCGCACCGGATCGCCAAGCTGGAGGCCTTCGAGAAGGCCCACGGCCTGGTCGTGACCAGCCGCGAACCGGAACTGAAACTCGACCCCGCGGCCCTGGCGGCCGTCGCCGCCCGCTACGCCGACCGCCCCGGTCCGTGGCTGACCCTGGGAATCGGCGCCAGCGAGTTGCCGCGCACCTGGCCGGCCGAACGCTTCGCCCAGGCGGCCGCGTCGCTTTCGGACCTGTTCGGCACGGTGTTCTGGATCGGCGGCCCGCACGAGGCCGAACGCGCCGGGGCGGCGATCGGCGATCTGCCGGGCAACGTCGTCGCCTGCGACCTAACGCTCGACCAGTCGGCGGCGCTGATCGCCCTGTCGGCCGGGTTCCTGGGCAACGACTCGGGGCCGCTGAACGTCGCCGCCGCCGTCGGCCGCCCGGCCGTGGGCCTGATGGGCACCAGCCCCGTGCCGGCCTATTCGCGCTGGCTGTCGATCCTCGACGGCGGCAATGGCCGCATCACCGACATCACCGTCGACCAGGCCGTAAACGCCGTGCGCGCCCGCTTCGCGACCGAGGCCTGGGACAATCGGTCCGTCGTGGACGCTTGAGCCCCGAGCCGCGGCGTTGTATCGGCGATATGCCAATAATCTTTCCACAGGGACGAAACAGCATGGCCGGCGACTACCACCGCGGTGAAATGGACATCCACGAGCAGGTCGCGACCTATGACGCGTTCGGCAAGATGACCAAGTGGGGCTCGCTCGCCATCGCCGTGCTGCTCACCTTCATCACCCTGCTGTTCTGCACCCCGGCCGGCTTCATCGGCGCGGCCGGCGCGGCCGTGGTGCTGGCCGTTCTGGGCGTTGTGTTCCTTCGGGAAAAGGCCGCCCCGGCTCACTGACACCGGTAGACATCGGTAATTTTTTGCGCCCCGCGCGAGGGAACTCCTCGACAAAGGGCAAGAACCTCCCCTAAAGAGCGCCCCAAGCTGCTGGAGCGGCGTTCGACGAAAGTGCTAGCGTTTTCGCCGAACATCGCTCCAACTTTAGGATCTTGAGCCTGCGGGACCCCCGTGGGCTCAGGGAGCGAACAACGCTCACGGGGGAGGTATGCCGATGGCCGTCATCGCCGTCACGAAAGAGACCCGCGCAGGCGAGACGCGGGTCGCCGCGACGCCCGAGACCGTCAAGAAACTGACCGCCGCCGGCTTCTCGCTGGTGGTCGAGGCCGGCGCGGGAACCGCCGCCTCCTACCTCGACGCCGACTACGAGGCGGCCGGGGCCAAGCTCGCCAAGACCGCCAAGGACGCGATCAAGGACGCCGACGTCCTGTTCAAGGTTCGCGCCCCCGAGGCCGCCGAGATCGCGGCCCTGAAGAGCGGCGCGATCGTCGCCGCCGCCCTCAATCCGTACCAGGACAAGGACACGCTGAACGCGCTTGCAAAAGCGGGCGCCAGCGCCATCGCCATGGAATTCATCCCGCGCATCACGCGGGCCCAGGTGATGGACATGCTGTCCAGCCAGGCCAACCTCGCCGGCTATCGCGCCGTGATCGAGGGCGCCGAGGCCTACGGCAAGGCCCTGCCGATGATGATGACCGCCGCCGGCACCGTCGCCGCGGCCAAGGTGTTCATCATGGGCGTCGGCGTCGCGGGCCTGCAGGCCATCGCCACCGCCCGCCGCCTGGGCGCGGTCGTCACCGCGACCGACGTGCGTCCCGCCACCAAGGAGCAGGTCGAGAGCCTGGGCGCCAAGTTCCTCGCCGTCGAGGACGAGGAGTTCAAGAACGCCCAGACCGCCGGCGGCTACGCCAAGGAGATGTCGGCCGAGTACCAGGCCAAGCAGGCCGAGCTGGTCTCCAGCCACATCGCCAAGCAGGACATCGTCATCACCACCGCCCTGATCCCGGGCCGCCCGGCGCCCAAGCTGGTCAGCGCCGCCCAGGCAGCGTCGATGAAGGCCGGCTCGATCCTGGTCGACCTGGCCATCGAGCAGGGCGGCAACGTCGAGGGCGCCAAGCTGAACGAGACCGTGGTCACCGCCAATGGCGCCAAGATCCTCGGCCACGCCAACCTGCCCGGCCGCATCGCCGCCGACGCCAGCGCGCTCTATTCGCGCAACCTGTTCGCCCTGTCGTCCCTGTTCCTGAACAAGGAAGGCGCATTCGAGCCCAACTTCGAGGACGAGATCCTGCAGGCCGCGGTCGTCACCAGGGGCGGGGCGATCGTGCACCCGAACCTGCAGGGATGAGCCGCGCCGCCCTTCTCCTGGGCGCCGCGATCGCCCTGGCCGGCGGGTCCTCGACCGCCCTCGCCGCGCCCAACCCGGTCATGCAGGCGCTCGGCCCCCAGCTCGTTGTCGAGCGGGTCGAGGTCCTGGTCGTCGACGGCGTGATCGGCGAGAACAGCGACGTCGAGGCCTACGAGTACGTCACCAAGCTGGCGCCCGAAGAGCAGAAGGCCCAGTTCACGCGCTTCGTCGCCGACCGGCAGATGTCCAAGGACCTCGCCGCCGAGCGCCTGGCCGAGTTCCTGATCGGCGAGAACATCCTGGCCCGCCTGGGCCCGGCCGGCGCCGCGCCCGACGCCCGGCGCGTGAAGCTGTCACTGAAGATCGATCAGGCCGACTTTCCGGCGTCCAAGAAGATGCCGCTGATGCCGGCCCTGCCGCTGTTCGTGCCCAAGCTGGGCGCGCAGCTGCGGATCGAGGACGCCGCCACCGGCGCCCTGCTCGCCCAGGGGCGCGTGATCGAAAGCGCCGGTTCCGCCGACGACATGGTCGAGGCCAAGAACCGCAACGCCCTCGTCTACAAGAAGATGGGCATGAACGTGCACTTCCAGGTGCTGGCCGGCGCCGGCAACGCCCTGGGACGCAACGTCGAGACCCTGCTGCGCGCCGATCCCCTGCCGACCGGCTTCGTCGAGACCAACCGCTACACGGTCGGCGCGGCGATCCCGGTCACCATCAGGGATGGATTCCGGCACGCCCGCTTCGACATTCAACTCGCCACGCCGTCCGCCACGTCTCAGGAGCCGTAAATGGAAGCCGTAGACCCCACCGTGTTCCGCCTGGCGATCTTCGTGCTCGCCATCTTCGTCGGCTACTACGTCGTCTGGAGCGTGACGCCCGCGCTGCACACGCCGCTGATGGCCGTGACCAACGCCATCTCGTCGGTGATCATCGTCGGCGCGCTGCTCGCGGCCGCCGCGCACGGCGCGGCCGGTGCGCCGGACGCCGGTTCGGTGTGGATCTCCAAGGGGGCCGGCGCGGTCGCCGCGGCCTTCGCGGCGGTCAACATCTTCGGCGGCTTCCTCGTCACCCAGCGGATGCTGGCCATGTACAAGAAGAAAGAAAAGAAGTGAGCGGCGAGCGCCACTTGGGGGAAATGACATCATGAACGCCAATCTCGCCGCCGTCCTGTACCTCGTCTCCGGGGTGCTGTTCATCCTGGCGCTGCGCGGGCTCTCCAGCCCCGAGACCAGCCGCAAGGGCAACACCTACGGCATGGTCGGCATGGCCATCGCCGTCGTCACCACCCTGGCCACGCTTTGGAGCCAGGGCGCGCTGGACGCCGTCACCCTGGGCCTGATCGTCGGCGGCGTCGCCGTCGGCGGCGGCGTGGGCGCGGTGATCGCCCGCAAGGTGCCGATGACCTCGATGCCGCAGCTGGTCGCCGCCTTCCACTCGCTGGTCGGCATGGCCGCCTGCCTGGTGGCCGTGGCCGCCATCTACACGCCCGCCGCCTACGGCATCGTCGGCGAGGACGGGCACATCCACCTCAACAGCCTGATCGAACTGTCGCTGGGCCTGGCCATCGGCGCCATCACCTTCACCGGTTCGGTCATCGCCTTCGCCAAGCTGAACGGCAACATGGGCGGCGCGCCGATCCTGCTGCCGGCCCGCCACCTGCTGAACATCGTGATCGCGGCCGCCATCGTCGCCCTGATCGTGGTGCTGGTGATCACCGGCGGCCAGGCCAAGTGGGCCTTCTGGGGCATCTTCGCGCTCAGCCTGCTGATCGGCGTCACCCTGATCATCCCGATCGGCGGCGCGGACATGCCGGTCGTGGTGTCGATGCTGAACAGCTATTCGGGCTGGGCCGCGGCGGCGCTGGGCTTCACGCTGGAAAACACGACCCTGATCATCACCGGCGCCCTGGTCGGCTCGTCGGGCGCCATCCTGTCCTACATCATGTGCAAGGGCATGAACCGCTCGTTCGTCTCGGTGATCCTGGGCGGCTTCGGCGCCGACGCCGCGGCGGCCGGCGCGGGCGGCAAGGTCGAGACGCGCCCCGTCAAGCAGGGTTCGGCCGACGACGCGGCCTTCATCATGAAGAACGCCAGCAAGGTGATCATCGTCCCGGGCTACGGCATGGCCGTCTCCCAGGCCCAGCACGCCCTGCGCGAAATGGCCGACAAGCTGAAGGAAGAGGGCGTCGAGGTGAAGTACGCCATCCACCCCGTCGCGGGCCGGATGCCGGGCCACATGAACGTGCTGCTGGCCGAGGCCAACGTCCCCTATGACGAGGTGTTCGAGCTGGAAGACATCAACAGCGAGTTCTCGACGGCGGACGTCGCCTTCGTGATCGGCGCCAACGACGTCACCAACCCGGCCGCCAAGACCGACCCGACCAGCGCCATCTTCGGCATGCCGATCCTGGACGTCGAGAAGGCCCGCACCGTCCTCTTCGTCAAGCGCGGCATGTCCTCGGGCTATGCCGGCGTGGAGAACGAGCTGTTCTTCAAGGACAACACGATGATGCTGTTCGCCGACGCCAAGAAGATGGTCGAAGGCATCGTGAAGGGCCTCTGAGCCCCTCCCCTTCGGACAGACGAAAGCCCCGGTCGCAAGGCCGGGGCTTTTTTCGTTCCGATCCTCCCCCTCTGGGGCAGGTGGCCCGAAGGGCCGGAGGGGGCCGTTTTCAGCTTTCGCGACGCCAGAGAGTCTTCCCTCTCCGTCGGCTTCGCCGACACCTCTCCCTTCAGGGAGAGGGTAGAAAAGCAAAGACCCCGGTTTTCACCGGGGCCTCCGCGGCGGATCGATCGGCATGGGCTGCTCAGTAGGCCGCCACCGCGATCGGGGCCTGATGGCCGGTCGAGGCCAGGGCCTTGCGCTGGCTGGCCGACAGCTTGTCGTTGATCTCGGCGCGAACCTCGATGGCGCAGGCGCGGCGCGACAGCAGATCCAGACGTTCCTTGCTGGCGCGCACGCCGCAGAACTGCTTCACGGCCTGGTTGGAGCGAGCCTCGAACTCGGCGGCGTCGGCCGGATTGGCCAAGTTCAGGTCGCCGATCCGGACGGTCACGGTGCGTTCGCCGGCGTGGGCGGCCTGCGTGATGCCGATCAGCGGCACGGCGGCCAGGGTCAGCGTGGCGATGGTGGTGAGGCTGATCATGAACTTGCGCATCTGGGTCTTCCCTCTGTTCCAGGGCGCGTCCGCCGCGCCTCCATGGACAAAGGTGTACTGAACGATACTTGAAGAGTCCCGTTAAGTGTCGTTCATGACTCCGTATTCATAGTATTGCTTGGGTTTAATGTTCTAAAATTCATGTAATGTTTGACGAATTCACGACAGCCCTCAGCCAAGCTCTGGGCCGCTTCACGGCGCAGCTGCCGCCTTTCCGCCCGATCGCTCGGGCAGATAGCCGCGTTCACGATCGCGAAAGGCCAAGCCTCTAAGACGGCGCGGCTCGCCGGTCCCCGCACGCGACCGATCCACGAGGTTTCCTTCTTGGCGCCAGACATCCAGGCCCCGCCCGCCCGCAACTTGACCCTGCCGCTGACGCTCGGCTTCGCCGTGGCCATCGCCGCCGCGTCGGTTCCGGCCGCCCGCGCCCTGGCCGACCTGATCGCGCCGGCGCCGATCGTGGAGCCGGTCGCCGCCGCGTCCGCGACGCCGCAACCGCCCGCGCCGCCGCCTCCCGCCTACGCCTTCGACGCGCCCCTGCCCGGCCGCGAGGTCGCCTCGCCCTTCGGCCTGCGCCAGCTGCCGTGGGAGGAAGGCGGCCGCCTGCACGAGGGCGTCGACATCGCCGCCCCGTCCGGCACGGCGGTGAAGGTCGCCGCCGACGGCATCGTCGCCCGCACCGGGACCGATCCCGGCTACGGCCGCTTCGTCGAGGTCAGGCACAAGGACGGCTTCACGACGCTGTACGCGCACCTGGGCCGCAATCTCGGCATGAAGAAGGGCGTCTATGTGAAGCGGGGCACGCCGATCGCCGTGGTCGGCGACAGCGGCCGCTCGACCGGCTCGCACCTGCATTTCGAGATCAGCCGCAAGGGCCGGCCGCTGAACCCGGCCCACTTCATGGACAAGACCTTCGCCAGCGCCGACGACCTGCCGCTGAAGGCCGCCGCCCGGGTGCCGCGCAAGGTGCGCCTGGCCCAGGTCTCGCGCTGGCCCGAAGGCATGAAGGAGAAGGTCGCCGCCCGCCGCGCCGGCAAGGGTCAGGTCACGCGCGGCGAGGACGGCCGCGTTCGGGTGCGGATCGAGGTCGCCGCCAGCTAGGGCCGGCTAGTCGCGATCCGAGCCCTCGCCCAGCAGCAGGTGGCCCAGCCAGCTGACCACGCCGATCACGATCGTCCCGAAGATCCCGGCCCAGAAGCCGTTCACCGCCAGCCCCGGCAGGATGTAGGCCACGAGGCCAAGCATCGCGGCGTTCACCACCAGCAGGAACAGACCCAGCGTCACCAGGGTGATCGGCAGGGTCAGCAGCACCACCACCGGTCGCACCACGGCGTTGACCAGCCCCAGCAGCACCGCGGCGATGGCGATCGTCTGCCAGCCCGAGGCGTTCACCCCCGGCACGATGCGCCAGGCGAGCCACAGGCCAAGACCCGCGAACAGGGCGCGCAAGAGAAAGCCGGTCATTCGAAAGCTCCCCGAAGTCGGCGCAGACCCTGACGCCCGCAAAAGGTGTGCACAAGTCCCCTTCGCGTCCCGACAGGTGAAATGTCGACAAGACGACGGTGAACCTGTTCAATGAGGCGTACTGTTCAGCACCGGCCTAGGCCGCATGGAGCCGCCGCCGTGACCACTGCCTTCCTTCCGCGTGTCCTGACACTCGATTGGTTCGGCTCATGACCGCGGTCCCCACGCCTGAACAGGTTCAGGCTTGCGACCGCGAACCCATCCATATCCCCGGCGCCATCCAGCCGCACGGCGCGCTGCTGGCCCTGGACCGCGACAGCCTCGCCGTCCGCATGGCCGCCGGCGACGTGGGCGCCCTGCTGGGCGTCCAGACCTGGATCGGCCAGGCGGTCGGCGCCCTGATCGGCGACGACCTGGCGGCCCAGGTCGCGGCCATCTCCAACTCGCGCCCGGCCGGCGGCTTCATCGGCGTGCTGCATCGGGGCGGCCGCAACCTCGACCTCAGCGCCACGGTGCAGGGCGACCTCGTGCTTCTGGAGATCGAGCCCGGCCTCGACCGCCCGATGGCCGGCTCGCAGATCCTGACCCACCTGGAGGCGGCGGCGGCCGCCTTCGAGCGCTGCCCGGGCCTGAAGACGCTGTACGACCGCGCCGCGCTGGAATTCCGCCGCCTGACCGGCTTCGACCGGGTGATGATCTACCGCTTCGGCGACGACGACGCCGGCGAGGTGGTCGGCGAGGACCGCGCCCATCACCTGAAGAGCTTCCTCCACCACCGCTTCCCCGGCTCGGACATCCCCAAGCAGGCCCGCGCCCTCTATGTGCGCAACCTGGTGCGGGTGATCCCCGACTGCGCCTACACGCCCGCCCCGCTGGAGCCCGCGCCGCAGGCTCCGCTCGACATGAGCGACCTGGCCCTGCGCAGCGTCTCGCCGGTGCACATGCAGTACATGCGCAACATGGGCGTGGCGGCCTCGGCCTCGGTGTCGATCGTCAAGGACGGCCGGCTGTGGGGCCTGGTGGCCTGCCATCACGACAGCCCGCGCCTGCTGCCCTACGAAATCCGCGCCGCCTGCCGCGCCCTCGCCGGCGGTCTGGCCCGCCAGATCAAGGCCAAGGAAGAGGCCGAGACCTGGCGCGAGAAGCTGCGCCTGCGCGCCCTGGGCGACGACCTGGCGGCGGTGCTGGCCCAGTCCGACGTCGGCGACCTGTCGCTGGAGGACCACGCCGCCGACCTGGTCGCCCTGGGCGAGGCCGACGGCGTGGCGGTGTTCCGCGACGACCGCATCGAGACCGCCGGCAAGACCCCGCCGCACACGGCCCTGGCCATGCTGCGCGACTGGCTGCTGGACGTCGACGCCGGCGGGGTGATCTCCACCGACCGCAGCCAGACCGTCTTCCCCGGCGCCGGCGCCTTCAAGAGCTGGGCCTCGGGCCTGATGGGCGTGGTGGTCGAGCGCGCGCCGCTGCTGGCGGTGCTGTGGACCCGCGCCGAGGAGGTCGAGGTCGTGCGCTGGGCCGGCGATCCCTACCGCACCGCCAAGGCGGCCGGCGGCGACGGGGCGCTGACGCCCCGCGCCTCGTTCGACGCCTGGAGCGAGACCGTGCGCGGCCGCTCGCGGCCGTGGAGCGCCTCGCAGACCGAGGCCGCCCTGCGCCTGCGCCAGGACCTGCTGGATCTGCGCCGCGCCCGCCGCACGGCCGACCTGAACAGCCAGCTGCGCGCCACGCTGGACGACAAGGACGACCTGCTGCGGCAGAAAGACTTCCTGCTCCGCGAGGTGAACCACCGGGTGCAGAACAGCCTGGCCCTGGCCGCCGGCTTCCTGACCATCCAGATGAAGACCATCGAGGATCCGGCCGCCCGCGCGCCGCTGGAGGAGGCCAGCCGCCGCCTCACCGCCGTGGGCCTGGTGCACCGCCGGCTCTATCGCGGCGACCAGCTGGAGACCGTCTCGCTCGACCGCTACCTCGTGGAACTGGCCGAGGAACTGGTGGAGTCGCTGGGCCAGGAATGGTCCCGCATGATCCGCGTCGACGCGGCCCCGGCCACGGTCTCCACCGACAAGGCCGTGACCATCGGCCTGGTGGTCACCGAACTGGTGATCAACGCGGTGAAGTACGCCTATGGCGGCCGGCCGGGCCGGGTCGACATCGGCCTGGTGGAACAGGGCGGCCGCGTGCGCATCTCGGTCGCCGACCAGGGCGGCGGCAAGCAGGGCCCGCGCGTCGGCTTCGGCAGCAAGATGATGGACGCCATGGTCCGCCAGCTGGCCGGCTCGCTGGCCTATCACGACAACAATCCCGGCGTGCGCGCCGAGCTGGACGCGCCGGCGGGATAGCTGGGTCAACCCGGGCCAGAGCAGGCGCGACCAAGTAGAGAGGGCTTGGCCAGATCCGGCAATGCCGGCTCGCGCTAGTCTCGACCGGCCGCTTCCAATTCGTCCCGCGAGAAATGGGCGATGCTGACGCCCCGCGTCTTAGCGAAGGTTCGGGACACCATTTTCACGCGCCCCGCCGCCCCGCTGGACCGACTATCATACATCGCCGCCCTGAACGCCGCCGTCGGAAGCTCGAACACCTCCACACGCCCGGTCTCCGCCTCGAACGCCGCCAAGATCGCATCGATGCGCGGCAACATCTTCACCGTCACGCCGAACGAGGAGGTTCCCGGCCCACAAGACTTGATCACCGCAAGGCCATCACGCCAGCGCACCTCATTAGACCCGGGGCGCAGCAGCGTTAGCCCCATGACCTGGGCGACGGCCTTCGCCATACGGAGCCCGTATTCTCGACCAGCGGCGCCGGTACTGCGATCTTGCGGCATGGCGCTTCACATACCCGCGATATGCAATCTGGGCAATTTGAACGCCCTTGCAATTTTGAGAATGATCGTTCATTTTTTTGAGAATGAACGTTCATTCCGCCTTGGAAATGTCCAATACCTGAGCCACAGTGTCGGACATTACAAATGCGTTATCGCCCTTACCTTCACCGAAACCCGTACCTATCTCACCCATTCGAAAGTGGGCTTCGGGAGCCGCGTTGGCTCCGAGTCCAGGGGATGTTGAACTCATGGCTGTGAATTCCTTGTCGGTGATGTCGCCGGACGGCGGCCTGTCGCGCTACCTCACCGAAATCCGCAAGTTCCCGATGCTGGCGAAGGACGAGGAGTTCATGCTCGCCCAGCGCTGGAAAGAGCATCAGGACAGCGACGCCGCCCACAAGATGGTGACGAGCCACCTGCGCCTCGTGGCCAAGATCGCCATGGGCTATCGCGGCTACGGCCTGCCGATCGGCGAAGTGATCTCCGAGGGCAATGTCGGCCTGATGCAGGCGGTCAAGAAGTTCGAACCCGAGAAGGGCTTCCGCCTGGCGACCTACGCCATGTGGTGGATCCGCGCGTCGATCCAGGAATACATCCTGCGCTCGTGGTCGCTGGTGAAGATGGGCACGACCGCCGCGCAGAAGAAGCTGTTCTTCAACCTGCGCAAGGCCAAGAGCCAGATCAGCGCCTTCGAGGACGGCGACCTGCGCCCCGAGCAGGTCAGCGCCATCGCCACCAAGCTGGGCGTGCTGGACAGCGAGGTCATCTCGATGAACCGTCGCCTGTCGGGCCCCGACGCCTCGCTGAACGCCCCGCTGCGCGCCGACGGCGAAAGCGAGTGGCAGGACTGGCTGGCCGACGACGACCAGGTCAGCCAGGAGACCATCGTCGCCGAGAACGAGGAGAAGTCGCTCCGCATGACCCTCCTCGAGGAGGCCATGGTCGAGCTGACCGACCGCGAGCGGCACATCCTGACCGAGCGTCGCCTGAAGGACGACCCGACCACCCTGGAAGACCTCGCCGCCCAGTACGGCGTCAGCCGCGAGCGGGTCCGCCAGATCGAGGTTCGCGCCTTCGAGAAGCTGCAGAAGTCCATGCGCGAGGCGGCCATCGCCAAGAACATGGTCGAAGCCTAAGCTTCTTCCATCTGCTAAGAGAACGGCCGTCGCGACCCTGTCGCGGCGGCCTTTTCGTATCGCCGACGTCGCCGGACCGTCACAAACGGCCTTTTCCTCGCCGCCGACGCGCTCTAAGAGCCTCGCCTTCGATTTTTCCGGCGCTTTCCCGGCGCTAATTCAAAGACTTCCCATGACCCGTCACGAACTGAAGACCTGGCCGCAGTATTTCGCCGCCGTGCGCTCGGGCAAGAAGCGCTTCGAGATCCGCCGCAACGACCGCGAATTCAAGGTCGGTGACGTGCTGGTGCTGCGCGAGTTCGATCCGGCCGAGGACGCCTACACGGGCCAGACCGAGGAACGCCAGATCACCTTCCTGCTGTCGGAAGAGGACTATGGCGTCATCCACGGCTTCGTGGCCATCGGCTTCGGCGACGTGGTGCATCACCCGAGCGCCGCCGAGGACCACCCGCTGACCGCCGGCGAACTGGCCGAGTGGCACGAGACCGCCGCCGCCAACGCCGCCCTGCGCGGCGAAGAGGCCCGCCGGGTGTCGAAGTCCTACGTGGCGACCAACATGAGCGTCGCCGCCGATCGCCACGGGGCCGTGGCGGCCCTGGCCGAAAGCGACGCGGCCTTCCACGCCGCCGCCGCGCGTATCATCCGCAAGGGCTGAGGTTGTAGGGGCGGGGCTAGACCCCGCCCGCCAGCCAGTCCTCGCAACGCAGACCCTCGACACGCTCGAACTCACCAAGATCGCCGGTGACCACCACCAGCCCCCGCGAGCGCGCATGGCCGGCGATCAGGACATCGTAACCGCCGATCGGGCGACCAAGCCGCTCCAGCGTCGCGCGAATATCCGCAGCGTGATCGGCGGCCGTGGCGTCGAAGGGCAGCACCTCCAGTCGCGCCACGAACTGCTCGATCGCATTGCGGTGATGCTCGGGCCGGGCCGACTTGGCCGCGCCGTGTAGCAGTTCGGTCAAAACGATCGTCGAAATACAGAGCGCGTCCGCATTCAGGTTGAAACGATCGCGCAGCCCAGCCGGCCGATCCCTGAGCACGCGAATGCACAGGTTGGTGTCGAGCATGTAGCGAAGCATCAGAAGGCTTCGCGAGCTTGTGACGCGGGCTGGTCACGAGCGCCCAGGTCGACGCCCGGCTCGGCGAAGAAATCATCCCAGACGGCGTCCGACGGCACGATGACGCGCCGCTTTCCCTCCCGCAGCACCGTCACCGAGCGGACGCCTTCCGGAAACGCCACGTCCTTCGGCAGCCGGACCGCCTGAGATCGGTTGGATTGAAACAGTGTCGTTCGGACCATGACGGCCTCCTGGATATACAAACAGTATATCCCAGAGCTTGCTTGACGCCTACCGCCCCTCGCGCGCCGCCTTCACGCCGCTCAGGATCGCCTCGACCACGAAGCCGGGATCCTCGTGCGGCAGGCCATGGCCGGCCGTGGGCGCTATGGTCTGCGTCGCTCGGGACGACAGGGCCAGGAACTGCTTCTGCAGACCTTGGGTCACGGCCTCCAGCTCGACGGACAGGGGTTCGGGCAGGTCCGGGACCATCCGCCACCTGGGGCTATGGGTGGCCACGATCACCGGCTTGTCGCCGAGCGCGCGCAGCTCCCGCGCCTGTGCGCTGCTGGCGGCGACGTCCAGGTTCTCTGGATTGAGGCTGGGATCGCGCGGCATCCGGGTCAGGTAGTCGCGGGCGTCGGCGATCGGCTTCGGCTCGCCGGGCGTCGCGGCCGGCAGCCTGGCCAGCCAGGCCTCCATCTGGTCGGGATGGGTCGAGGAGATCAGCACCAGGCCGGCCGTCTGATCGGGATAGCGGGCGGCGAAGACCTGGGCGTGCAGCCCGCCGATCGAATGCCCGGCCAGCAGGAACGGCGGTTCGACCTTGGCCGCACGCAGGGCGGCCTCGAGATCCGCCGCCGCGTCGGCGCTGGCGCGCGGCCTGCCCTTGGGAGCCGGATCGCTGCCGCCCAGGCCCGCGCGGTCGCAAAGGCAGATCCGAGTGGTTTCCGACACTCGAGCCGCGATGCGGCGCCAGGCCTCGTCCTCGACCGGCGCACTGCCCATGCCGGCGTCCACCACCACGGTCGGCGCGCCCTGGCCCTGGCAGGAGAGGCGGATCATCCGCCCGCCGCCGACGTCGAAGCGTCCGTCCTGGGCGAGGGCCTGACCGACGCTCGCCGCCGACAGCGCGAAAGCCAGGGCGAGAACGCGGCGCAGGTCCATGGCTAGACTCCCCCCTCGTCGCCGCGCTCCAGGCCGGCCAGGGTCGCCTCGTCCGAGGCGTCGGCGGTGCTGACCTTGCTGAGCACCGCCTGGCGCAGGGCGTAGGCCAGCATGGCCGCCAGGATCAGGGCGTTGAGCACGAACGGCGCCCAGCCGACGGCCTCGTAGAGCAGCACGAACAGGGGCGCGACCACCACGTTGAGGCCGTTGATGGCGGCGATGGCGCCGGCCGCGCCGGCCTGGTCCTTGGCCCCGACCGACAGCGAGGCGCCGGCCGTGAAGCCCGGTCGCGCGAAGCCGTAGCCCAGCGACGACACCGCGTAGCCGATGGCCACCGCCGCGTAGTCCGGCGCGAAGGCGACGACCACGTTGCCCAGCGCCGCCACCGCCACGCCCCAGCGCATCAGCTCGCGCGGGCCCATCGAGAACATCCGGATCAGGCCCCACTGGGCCAGCAGGCCCGCCACCGCGCCGGCCGCCATGGCCAGGGTGATGAAGCCCTGGGCCTTGATCGGGGCCACGCCCAGCTTGTCGATGATCAGGAAGCCCAGGGTCTGGGTCTGGGCGGTCTGGCAGGTGGCGACCAGGAAACCGAACAGCAGGAAAGGAGCCAGGCGCGGGTCGCGCCACAGGCTGTCGCCCCGCCGCAGCGACGGGAAGGCCAGGCGGGCGCGCGGCTGCGGCTCGCCGGCGGTTATCGGCGGGGTGGTCTCGTCCAGGCCCCGCTTGACGATCCACATCATCACCGCCGCCAGCCCCGCGAAGGCGAACATCGGCCCGGCCAGCCCCACCACCGGCAGCACGAACAGCGGCGCCAGCAGCGGGCCGACCACCGTGCCCAGCCCGAACGCGCCGGCCAGGGTGGCCATGGCCTGGGTGCGCTCCTCGCGCTTGGTCCGGTCGGCCAGATAGGCCTGGGTGGCCGGATTGGCCGCCGAGCCGAACAGGCCGAACAGCGCCCGCGCCAGCAGGAACAGCACGAAGACCAGCATCGGCGGGGAGAGGGGGCGCAGCCCCGCGCTGACCACGAAGGCGCACAGGGGCATCGACACGCAGAAACCGCCCAGGCCCAGCAGGATCAGCGGCTTGCGCCCCCGCACGTCCGACCGCTTGGCCCAGAACGGCGAGGAGATCGCCCACAAGAGGGCCGACAGCGAGAAGATCGCCGCCACCATGGCGTCGGGGATGCCGATCTGCCGGCCGATGGCGGGCAGCACGGAAAGCATGCCCGTATTGCCCAGCGCCGTGGCCGCCGACACCCCGAAAAGGATGGCGAAGGCCCGCCGGTTGACCTGTTGATCTTGAGCGGCGGCAGACATCGAACAAACGTTAGAGGCGGTTGCCGCCCAGGGGAAGGCCCCGCTTTCGTCTTCGGTGCGCCGCGCCATCCTGTCGCGGAATCGATCGAACGGCCCGATACCTTGGATTAAGCATTAACGGCGATGATGCCGGCTGAAATCCGCGGGGCTCTCTTTCGTCATGTTCCAGATCATTGGCATCGTGCTGCTCTTCGGCCTAGTGTTCGGCAGCTACCTGATGGGCGGCGGCAAGATGGACGTGATCCTTCACGCCGCGCCGCACGAGCTGATGGCCATCCTGGGCGCGGGTGTCGCCGCCTTCCTGATCTCCAACTCGATGACGGTGATCAAGGCCACCGCCGGCGGTTTCGGCAAGATCTTCGCCGGCCCCAAGTGGAAGGCCAGCGACTATCGCGACTTGCTGTCCCTGCTGTTCCTGCTGACCAAGACGATGAAGTCCAAGGGCGTCATCGCCCTGGAAAGCCACATCGAAAAGCCGCACGAAAGCTCGATCTTCTCGCGCTATCCCAAGATTTCGAAGGACCACTTCGCCGTCGACTTCATCTGCGACACCCTGCGGATGATGACCATGAACCTGGAGGATCCCCACCAGGTCGAGGACGCGATGGAAAAGCAGCTGGAGAAGCACCACCACGAGGCGCTCGAGCCGGCCCACGCCCTGCAGTCGATGGCCGACGCCCTGCCCGCCCTCGGCATCGTCGCCGCCGTGCTCGGCGTCATCAAGACCATGGGCTCGATCACCGAACCGCCCGCCGTGCTCGGCGGCATGATCGGCGGCGCCCTGGTCGGCACCTTCCTCGGCGTGTTCATGGCCTACGGCCTGGTCGGCCCGATGGCCGCCCGCCTGCAGGCCGTCGTCAACGAGGACGGCGCCTTCTACAAGATCATCCAGGCCGTCCTGGTCGCCCACCTGCACGGCAACGCCGCCCAGATCAGCGTCGAGATCGGCCGCGGCAACGTGCCCAGCGTCCACCAGCCCAGCTTCATCGAGCTGGAAGAGGCGCTGACCCAGATCCCGAACGAGGCCTGAGCCAGGCGTTTCGTCCGCACACGTCACGATCACGCCGCCGTGATCTTTGACTTGCAACCGGGCGTGAAAAGCGGTTCCTTGCCATGGTGCGGCCCGGCCTTCGACGCCGGGCCGTCGCCGTTTCCGGTCGCAAGGCCAGTCGCAAGGAAAGCCCCTATGACCACGCAAGTCCTCCGCAAGATCCTGATCGCCGGCGCGGCCATGACCGCCCTGTCGCTGGCCGCCTGCGGCAAGAAGGACGAGGCGCCCGCCGCCGACGACAAGGCCGCCGCCGCGGCCGCCGCCGGCGCCAGCGACGTGACGGCCGCCGACGCCGCCGCCACCACCGACCAGGCCACCGCCGACGCCAACAAGGCCGCCGCCGACGCCGCCGCCGAGCCCGACGCCGTCTCGGCCGCCGAAGCGCCCGGCACGGCCCCGGCCGCGACCGAGGAAAAGAAGACCGAAGGCCACTGAGCCTCCGTCTTCGGAACGAACGAAGGGCCGTCCGCAAGGGCGGCCCTTCTTCTATGATGGCCCCATGACTTCCGACTCTTTCCCCTCCCCCCAGGACTCTCCTCTGGTTTGGCGCGAGGACGGCCTGCCGCAGTCGCGACTGTACGGCGACGTCTATTTCTCCAGCGCCGACGGCCTGGCCGAGACCCGCGCGGTGTTCCTGGAGGGGTGCGGCCTGCCCGGCGCTTGGGAGGGGCGCGACCGGTTCGTAGTCGGGGAGCTGGGCTTCGGCACCGGCCTGAACATCGCCGCCCTGCTCGACCTCTGGCGGCGCGAGAAGCCCGCCGGCGGCCGCCTCCATATCTTCTCGATCGAGGCCCACCCGATCACCCGCGACGAGGCCGCCCGCGCGCTGGCCGTCTGGCCCGAGCTGGGGCAGGCCGCCCAGGTGCTGCTCGATCATTGGCCGAGCGCGGCGCGGGGCTTTCACCGCATCGACCTGCCCGGCTTCGACGCGACGCTCGACCTGGCGGTCATGGACGTGGCCCAGGCGCTGGCCTCATGGAGCGGCATGGCCGACGCCTGGTTCCTTGACGGCTTCTCGCCGGCGCTCAATCCGGCGATGTGGAGCGAGGAGATCCTGGCCGCCGTCGCCGCCCGCACCGCTCGCGGCGGGCGCGCGGCCACCTTCACCGTCGCCGGGGCGGTGCGCCGGGGTCTGGCCGCCGCCGGCTTCGCCTGGGAGAAGCGCCCGGGCTTCGGCCGCAAGCGCGAACGGCTGGAGGCGACCTTTCCGGGCGAGCGCGCCTCGCCCGCCTCCCCGCGCAGCCTGGCCATCGTCGGCGGCGGGATCGCGGCGGCGTCGCTGGCCCGCGCCGCCCGGGCCGAGGGCCTGGTCGTCACGGTGCTCGACGCCGACCGGGACAAGGCCTCGGGCAATCCCGCCGCCCTGGTCACTCCGGCGCTGGACGCCGGCGGCGGGCCGCGCGCGGCCTTTCCCGCCCAGGCCCTGGCCCGCGCGGCGGCGCTCTACGACGCCCTGCCGGATGCGGTGCTGGCCCGCGGCGTGCTGCGGCTGGCCACCGGTCCGCGCGACCCCGACCGCTTCGCCGCGGTGACCGGGCAAGACCTGTTCGCCGCCGGCGAGATGACCGCCCTGGACGCCGAGGCCGCGAGCGCGGCCCTGGGCGAGCCCGCCCTCGCGGCCCTGCGCATGGACCTGGCCCGCGTGGTCGAGCCCGCCGCCATCCTGACCGCCTGGCGCGGCGAGGCGATCGCCGCCGAGGTCGCCCGTCTCGACAGGACCGAGGACGGCTGGCGGCTGCTGGACGCCGATGGCGCGGAACTGGCGATCGTCGACCTCGTGGCCCTGGCCGGCGGCGCCGACATGGCCCGCCTGTGGCCACAGGCCCCGATCCGCCCGGTACGCGGCCAGACCAGCTGGACCGGCCCGACCGACGAGGCCACGGCCCCGGCGGCGTTCGGCGGCTACGCCGTACCCACGCGCCAGGGCGGGGTGCTGTTCGGCGCCACCCACGACCGGGGCGAGACGGCGAGCGACCTTCGCGAGGCCGACCACGAACGAAACCGGACGGCCCTGGCCAAGGGCCGGCCCGAACTGGCCGCCCGCCTGGCCGAGGTTCCGCTGGACGGCCGCGCGGCCGTGCGGGCGACCACCGCCGATCACCTGCCGCTGGCGGGCGCTGTTCCCGGCGGATCGGAAGGCCTGTTCGTGCTGGGCGGCCTCGGGGGCCGGGGCTTCACCACCGCGCCGCTGCTGGCCGAGCATGTGGTCGCGCTGATGCTGGGCGCGCCCTCGCCCCTGCCGCGCGACCTGGCCGCGCTGGTCGATCCGGGCAGATAGCCATCCCCCTTGATGTGTCTCTTATACACATCTT
>LNIY01000125.1 GCA_001449105.1 Caulobacter vibrioides
TTTTTTTTTTTTTTGTAAGAAAGAGAGCGCAAAAAAAATCTTTTGGGGTGGGGGGGGGGGGGGGGAGTTTAAAAAAAGAACAACAAAAAACGCCACACCCTCCCCCCCGGGGGGGGGGGGGGGCGGGGGGGGGGGGGAGGGGGCCGCGAAGCGGTCAGAACCGCTGCTTGCAGCCCTGCTTCTGGTGAACGCCGCGCAGGAAGCCGCGTCGCGCCAGCCCCGCGTCGCCCAGCGCCTCCAGGTGGCGGTCGGCGGGCGCCGCGCCCGAGATTTCGCGCACCAGGCTGCGGAACGGGATGATCGAGTTGACGATCGCCTTGCCGCCGGCCTCGGCCAGCTTGCCGGTGCGGTTCTCGGAGTACTCGTTGCCGGTCTGGTAGTCGGGGCCCAGCACGTCGTTCAGGCGCTGGATCTCGGCCACGAGCTTGGCGCAGGTCTTCAGGCCCTTGAGGCCGTAGGGGTCGGCCAGGGCCTCTTCCAGGATCGGCGGGATCTTCTTCTTCGACAGGCCGACGTCGCGGGCCGGCTGGGAGCCGATCTCCATCGACTTCTCGCGCCAGCCGTCGGGCCGGCCGTCGCCGTCCGAGTCCTTGGCGGGGGGCGGAGGCTTGCTCGCCGTGGCGGACTGGGCCGGCTTGGCGGGATAGGCCGGCTGGGCCGTGGCGCAGCCCATGGCCAGGGACGCCGCCGCGCCCAGGATCGCAATCTTCGTCAGAACCGCCCGCATGACACCCCGCTCCACTGCTTCGCGCCCATCATAGGGTGATGAACGCCGATCAGGAACGGCAAGCTGGGCCTTGGGTTCCATGCGCTTTGCGCCATTGATTTACATCTCTGTAAATTGTACCTCTGGTTGCGTAAAATACGCAAACCACTAGGGAGGTATCAATGTCCTGGATCTCGCGCCTCTTCGCGCCCGTCCTGCTGGCGGGCGCGCTGGTCGCCACCGGCGCTCAAGCCCAAGTAATCACGCCCAATCCGACCACCTTCACGACCGCCGGCGTCATGAATTTCGACGGCGCGGCCTCGTGCGACATCGCCATGACCTTCAGCGTTCCGGCGGGCGGCGCCTCGGCCACCGTCACCAGCGCCACGGTCACCGGCGGCTCGGGCTGCGACCAGTTCACCTTCGTGGGCACGCCGTGGAACGTGCGGGTGGGGACCGGCATGCTCTATATCGACGACTTCGAGATGCTGCTGGGTCCGCTCCACCCGACCGGCAAGCAGACCCTCTCGGTCTACTGGGGCAATCCGACCGGCGGCTACCCGCCCGGCGGCGCGTTCTCGACCCTGCTGTCGTACTACGGGGTCATCGGCGGTTTCTCGGTCACGTCGGGCCAGCCGATCTCGATCAACTGACGGCCAGGACGCGTGAAGAAGGGGGCGCCTGAAGAAAGGGGCGGCCGCCGTCAGGCCGCCGCCTTGGCCCGCTTGCGCCAGAACCGCATCACCCCGTCGTCCAGCTTGCCCAGGCGCAGGGCGGCCAGGTCCAGGGCGTAGTTCTGGTGCACCTTCCACGGCGCCTTGGTTCCCTGCTTGGGGAACTTGTCCATGGCCCGCTGCACGTAGCCCGACGAGAAGTCGAGCCAGGGCGTGGCCGCCATGCCGGGCTGGTCCAGGTGCGGCACGCAGATGTCCATGTCCGCGCGGTCCATGTGGTTCAGCAGCCGGCAGACGTACTCGCTGGTGAGATCCGCCTTCAGCGTCCACGAGGCGTTGGTGTAGCCGAAGGCCGAGGCCAGGTTCGGCACGTCGCTGAACATCATGCCCTTGTAGCTGAAGCCCTTGGCCAGATCGACCGACCGGCCGTCGACCACCACCTCCATGCCGCTCATCAGCTGCATCCGCAGGCCGGTGGCGGTGACGACGATATCGGCCGGCAGGGTCTTGCCCGACTTCAGCAGCAGGCCCTTTTCGGTGAAGCGGTCGATATTGTCGGTGACCACCGAGGCCGAGCCGTTCCGGATCGAGTCGAACAGGTCGGCGTCGGGCACCAGGCACAGCCGCTGGTCCCAGGGATTGTAGCGCGGCGTGAAGTGGGTCTCGACGTCGTAGTCCCTGGGCAGCTGGTCGCGCACGAGGTTGATCAGTCGCTCCTTGGTCTTCTCCGGCTTCTTCCGGGCCAGGTTGAAGAACAGCATGGTGATCAGCACGTTCTTCCAGCGCGTGATCCCGTAGGCCGTCATGGCCGGCAGCTTGGCCCGCATCCAGTTGGCCAGGCCGTCCTCGGCGGGGCGCGAGACCACGTAGGTCGGCGAGCGCTGCAGCATGGTGACGTGGGCGGCGGTCTTGGCCATCTCCGGCACGATGGTCACCGCCGTCGCGCCGCTGCCGATCACCACGACCTGCTTGCCGGCGTAGTCGAGCTTTTCGGGCCAGTGCTGGGGATGGACGATGGTCCCCCTGAAGTCCTCGGTCCCCTCGAAGTCGGGCGTATAGCCGGCGTCGTAGGCGTAGTAGCCGGCGCACATGTAGAGGAAGCCGCAGGCGATCTCGACCAGCTCGCCGGTATCGACCCGCTCGGCCTGCACGGTCCAGCTGGCGGTCTGGCTGCTCCACTCGGCGCGGCGCACCTTGTGGCGGAAGCGGATGTGCTCGTTGACCCCGGCCTCGGTCGCGGTCTCGCGCACGTAGTTCAGGATCGACGGGCCGTCGGCGATGGCCTTGGCCTGCCGCCACGGCTTGAAGGCGTAGCCCAGGGTGTACATGTCGCTGTCCGAGCGGATGCCCGGATAGCGGAAGAGGTCCCAGGTGCCGCCGATGGCGTCGCGGGCCTCGAGAATGGCGTAGGTCTTGCCCGGGCAGCGCCGCGTCAGGTGATGGGCCGCGCCGACGCCCGAAAGGCCCGCGCCGACGATCAAGACGTCGAAGTACTCCGTGGTCATGGTCGTCTCCGTCCCCGCTGGTCCGGTGAGCCCGGATCCTGTTTTAAGTGAACGCTGTTCACCACAGAAAACGACCGTTTGGACCCGACGTCAATTGCGGCGCGCCCGGCGACGTCGGTTTTCATTGCGCATGGTCCTCCAGGCCAAGTATGCGAGGACCATGTCCCTACGCGACTTCGGCCTGTTGGTGCTGATCTGCCTGATCTGGGCCAGCAACAACATCGTCTCCAAGATCGTCGTCGCCCATTGGGGCGTGCCGCCGCTGTTCTACGCGGCGGTGCGTTTCGCCCTGGTCGCGGCGGTGACCCTGCCGTGGCTGCTGCCCGCGCCCCGGCCGACCTGGCGGATGCTGGTGGTCGGCGTGCTGATGGGGGCCGGGGGCTTTGCGCTGCTGTTCATGGGCTTCAAGACCGCCTCGCCGTCGGCCGCGGCGGTGGTGGTGCAGGCCGGCGTGCCGTTCACCACCCTGCTGTCGGTGCTGATGCTGGGCGAGAAGATCCACTGGCGACGGGGCGTCGGCATCGCCCTGACCCTGGCCGGGGCGCTGATCGTGATCTGGAACCCGCACGGCTTTTCGCTGTCGGTGGGCCTCTGGCTGGTGGTCGCCTCGGCCCTGGCCGGCTCGCTGGGCGCGGTGATGATGAAGCAGATCCAGCGCGTGAAGCCGCTGCAGCTGCAGGCCTGGGTGGGCTTCACCTCGGTGTGGCTGCTGGCGGCGGCGAGTTTGGCCCTGGAGCCCGGCGCCGGTGACAAGGCCTTCGAGGCCGGCTGGCCGTTCGTGGCGGCGGTGGCCTATTCGGCCCTGGTGGTGTCGGTCATCGCCCACACCGGCTATTACGGGCTGATCCAGCGCTACGAGGCCAACCTGATCGCTCCGCTCACCCTGATGACGCCGCTGATGACCATCGGTCTTGGCGTCGCCATCACCCATGACCATTTCGACCTGCGCATGGGCCTGGGCGCGGCCCTGGCCCTGGCCGGCGTGCTGATCGTGGCCCTGCGCCGCAATCAGGTGACGCCGCTTCTGATGTTTCTCAAGGACCGCTCGCAATGACCATCGTCGAGGCCCCGTCGCCGAACTTCGACGCCCGCAAGGCCGTGCCCGACACCGTCGTGCTGCACTACACCGGCATGCAGAGCGGCGAGGCGGCCCTGGAGCGGCTGCGCGATCCCGAGGCCAAGGTCAGCGCCCACTACCTGGTCGAGGAAGACGGCCGGGTGTTTCGCCTGGTGGCCGAGGAGCGGCGCGCCTGGCACGCCGGCGCGGCCTTCTGGAAGGGCGTGCGCGACATCAACTCGTCCTCGATCGGCATCGAGATCGTCAATCCGGGCCACGAGTTCGGCTACCGCGCCTTTCCCGACGCCCAGATCGCCGCGGTGATCAACCTGCTGGCCGACATCCGCTCGCGCTGGACCATCGACGACGACCGCATCATCGGCCACTCCGACGTCGCGCCCGCCCGCAAGATCGATCCGGGCGAGCTGTTCCCCTGGAAGCGCCTGGCGCAGAGCGGCCATGGCCTGTGGGTCGAGCCGCCCTCGTCGCCCGGCGCGCCGCTGGGCCGGGGCGAGGAGGGGACCGGCGTCTTCGCGCTGCAAGCCGGTTTGACCCGCCTGGGCTTCGACTGCGCCCCCTCGGGCCAGTACGACGAGTGGACCGAGACCGTGGTCGCCGCCTTCCAGCGCCACTGGCTGCAGAACCGCTTCGACGGCGTCGCCGACGGCGAGACCCGCGCGCGCCTCGTGGCCCTGCTGCGGGCGGCGGCGGGCGCCTGATGCATCCGGCCGGGGCTTTCCACGTCGACGACCGCGCGCGGCTGCTCGTCTTCCTCGCCGACCATTCGTTCGTCACCCTGTGCGCCAGCGTCGGCGGCCGGCCGTTCGTGGCCCAGGCGCCGGTGGTGGTGCGCGACCTGGGCGCCGACGGCCTGTTCCTCGACTTCCACCTGTCGCGGATGAACGCCGTGGCCGGTGCGGTGGTCGCCGGCTTCTCCGCCGTCGCCCTGGCGAGCGGCGCGCACGCCTATGTCAGCCCCGACTGGTACGGGACCGACGACCAGGTCCCGACCTGGAACTACGTCGGCGTCGAGGCCGAGGGCTTCGTGACGCCGCTGTCGGAAGCCGAAACCGTCCAGTTGCTCGACGACCTGTCGGCCCAGGAGGAGGCGCGCCTCCTGCCCAAGCCGGTCTGGACGCGGGACAAGATGACGCCCGCCAGGTTCGACGCCCTGCTGCGCGGCATCGTCGGCGCGCGCCTGCACGTCGAGCGCCTGGAAGGCACGTTCAAGCTGGGCCAGAACAAGCGCGAGGCCGAGCGCGCCGGCGTGATCGCCGCGCTGGGCGATCACCCGGTGGCGGGGTGGATGCGCAAGATCGATTGACCTTCGCCGCTCCCCGGCGCAAACAGCGCGCGGACCAGATGGCCGGGCGATCGCGGTATCCCGCAAGGGAGTCGAGGAAAGTCCGGGCTCCACGGTGACAAGGCGGTGGGTAACGCCCACCGGGAGCGATCCCAGGGAAAGCGCCACAGAAAGCAAACCTCCTCCCTACGGGGCGGGAAGGGTGAAAGGGTGGGGTAAGAGCCCACCGCGGACCTGGCGACAGGGACGGCATGGCAAGCCCCGCCTGGAGCAAGACCGAATAGGGATCCCGCGCCGGTTCGCCGGCTAGGTCGTCACTGGCCGAGAGGATCCGGGTTGGTCGCGAGAGTCGTCCAGCAATGGGCGGCCAAGAGGAATGATCGTCGCGTCCCTTCACAGGGGCGGCACAGAACCCGGCTTACAGGCCGTCTGGTCCATCGAACTTTTCCGCAACCCCAAGCGCCTCAACGCCCTCCCAAATGGGCGACGATGGGACGCGTCTGTGTGCGAGTCTGTGGATAGAATTCCAGTTGTCTGTATGTTCCGAAATTAACCATTTCGAGCGGTTCGATATTACCGCTAGCGCCTTTGAATTCCTGGTGAAATGGCCTCTGGTGTCATTGTTTCCCACTTCATCCCATGTTAACCCATTCGGGCCGGTCGGACTCGTGCCGGGGCGACGGCGTTTTGGGCAAGGGTTGGCGGGGTGTTCCTCTCGACGTTCGAGAAGCAGCTGGACAGCAAGCGGCGCCTCGTGGTGCCGCAGGAGTTCCGCGCCGCCGTCTCGGGCCCCTTCGACGGCATCTTCTGCTTCCCCTCGATCGAGGCCGACTGCCTTGAAGCCGGCGGCAAGGCGCTGTTCGACCGCTACCAGTCGGTGATCGACGAACTGCCCTTCGGCGATCCGGTGCGTTCGGCGCTGGAGACCAGCGTCCTGGGCGGCATGGCCCGCCTGTCGTTCGACACCGCCGGCCGCATCACCCTGCCCGACGTGCTGTGCGACATGTTCGGCCTGACCGACGAGGTCACGATCGTGGGTCTGGGCGAGCGCTTCCAGATCTGGTCGCGCGACGCCTTCCAGGCTCATCGCGCGACCCAGCGTGAACTGGCCCGCGACGGCCTGGCCGCCCTGCGCGCCCAGCAGCGCACCGCCCGCCTGGGAGGCGTCGCATGAGCGCGGCCCCGCACATCTCGGTCCTGCTGCGCGAAGTGGTCGAGGCGCTGGACGCCAAGCCGGGCGACATGATCCTCGACGGCACCTTCGGGGCCGGCGGCTACACCCGCGCGATCCTGGCCAGCGGGGCGTCGGTCACGGCCTTCGACCGCGATCCGACGGTGCAGCGCTTCACCGCCGATCTTCCCGCGACGGATGGTCGCTTTCGGCTGATTCAGGACCGTTTCTCGCAAATCACCGCCTATTTTGGGCCTGCGTCGGTGGACGGCGTAACCCTGGATCTTGGCGTGTCTTCCATGCAGCTCGACGAAGCCGAGCGCGGCTTCTCCTTCATGCGCGACGGTCCCCTGGACATGCGCATGGGCGACGACGGTCCCACGGCGGCGGATCTGGTCAACACGCTCGACCAGACCGAGCTGGCCCGCATTCTCTATCTCTATGGCGAGGAGCACGCCTCGCGCCGCGTGGCCAGCTTCATCGTCAAGCGCCGCGCCGAGAAGCCGTTCACCCGCACCCTCGACCTGGCCGAGGTGATCGAGCGCTCGCTGGGCGGCCGCAAGGGCGCCAAGGTCCACCCGGCCACCCGTTCGTTCCAGGGGCTGCGCATCGCCGTCAACGACGAGCTGGGCGAGCTGGAGGCGGGCCTGGCCGCTGCTGAAGCCGTGCTGAAGCCGGGCGGCCGCCTGGCCGTGGTCACCTTCCATTCGCTGGAAGACCGCATCGTCAAGAATTTCCTGGCCGAGCGCGCCGGCCGCACGCCGGGCGGCTCGCGTCACGCCCCGCCGACCGCCCAGGGCGCGCCCTCCAGCTTCAAGCTGATCTCGACCAAGGCCATCGCACCGGGCGAGGAGGAGCTGGCCGTCAATCCGCGCGCCCGCTCGTCCAAGCTGCGCGCCGCCGTCCGCACCGAGGCCCCCGTCTGGGAGGCCCTCGCATGAGGATCTCCGAGGTCTTCGATCGCCGCGTGCGCGGCTTTCGCGTCGTCGACATCGTCGGCGTCGGCGTGCTGCTGACCCTGGTGCTGGGCGTCTACATGGCCAAGGCCTTCGCCGGTCGCGAGCGCGCCGAGATCGCCTCGGTCGAGCGCCAGATCGAGGAAGAGCGCATCAAGGTCCGGCTGCTGAAGGCCGAGGTCGCCCACCTGGAGCAGCCGCGCCGCATCGAGTCGCTGGCCCAGGCCGCGCAGCTGGCCCCCATCGCGCCTGACCGCGAGACCAGCGAGGACGCGCTGATCGACGTGGCCCGCAAGCCGATCCCCGCCTCGAAACCGCCGGCCGCGCCGGTCGCGGCCAAGCCCGACCCTGCCCTGGCCGCCGCCGACGCCCCCGACGGCGTCTCTTCCGGCGCCGAGGAGGCTCCGCGATGAGCCTGGCCAACCTTGTTCCGCACGGCGGCGGTCCGGCCTGGCGCTGGCTGATCGAGCGCGTCTGGCGCCTGGAGCACGCCTTCGAGCGCTCGCGCGCCGCGGCCAAGCCGGAAGACGACACCAGCATCCGCATCTTCTTCGTCCTGGCCCTGTTCGGCTGCGCCTTCATGGTGCTGGCGGTCGGCGCCACCTGGGCGGCGGTGTTCTCCAGCGCCGGCAAGAACGGCGGCTACCTGGCGGCCATGGAGGGCGCGCGCGGCGACCTCACCGACCGCGAAGGCAAGCTGCTGGCCGTCGACCTGACCCACTACGCGCTCTACATCGACCCGAAAGAGGTGTGGGACGCCAAGGCCACGCGCGCCGCGCTGGGCAAGGCCCTGCCGCAGGTCCCGGCCAAGCGCCTGGACAAGGCCATCTTCGGCGACCGCCGCACCTTCCTGCTGGGCGGCCTCGACCCGGCCCAGAAGGACGCCATCTTCAATCTGGGCCTGCCGGGCGTGGAGTTCGAGGATCAGGCCCGCCGGGTCTATCCGCTGGGCGCCTCGGCCGCGCACTTCGTCGGCTTCGTCGACGGCGGCGGCAAGGGCCTGGCCGGCGCCGAGAGCGCGCTGAACGACGACATCCATGCGGCCGCCGCCAAGGGCGAGGGCGCAGCCCCCATCGCCCTGTCGATCGATCTGCGCGTCCAGGCCGCGCTTGAGGACGAGCTGCGCAAGGCCGCCCTGGAGTTCGGCCCCAAGGGCGCGGTCGGCATCGTCACCAACGTCCACACCGGCGAGATCCTGGGCCTAGCCAGCTATCCGGACTTCGATCCGAACGACCCGGGCAAGGCCAGCGACGACGCCAAGCTGAACCGCGCGGCCGCCTCGGTCTACGAGATGGGCTCGACCTTCAAGGCCTTCACCGTGGCGATCGGCCTGGACACGGGCGTGGCCACGCCCAGTTCGACCTTCGACGCGCGCGAGCCCTACAAGCTGGGCTACCGCACGATCCACGACTACCACGCCTCGCGGAAGATCCTGACCCTGGTCGAGGTGTTCCAGCACTCGTCCAACATCGGCACCGCGCGTCTGGCCGAGGGCGTCGGCGCCCAGCGGCTGAGCCAGTATTACGGCAACCTGGGCCTGACCAAGCCGGCCAAGGTGGAGCTGCGCGAGTCCGCCCGTCCGCTGACCCCCAAGAAGTGGGACACCGACGCGGTGGCCTCCACCTCGTTCGGTCACGGCATGAACGTCAGCCCGCTGGCCCTGGCCCGCGCGTTCGGTCCGCTGCTGAACGGCGGCACCATGCCGCCGCTGACCATCCGCAAGCTGCCGCCCGGCGTGCGCCCGGAAGGTCCGCGCGTGTTGTCGGAAGAGACCTCGCAGCAGATGCTGCAGATCATGCGCGCCAACGTCACCGGCGGCAGCGGCAAGACCGCCGACGTCAAGGGCCTGTCGGTCGGCGGCAAGACCGGCACCGGCGAGAAGTACGATCCCACGATCCGCGGCTACAACCACCAGCGCCAGGTCTCGTCCTTCGCCGCGGTGTTCCCGACCGAGGGGCCGATGGAGGCCGACCGCTACTTCGTGCTGATCCTGCTGGACGAGCCGCACGGCACGGCCAAGACCTTCGGTTTCTCGACCGGCGGCTGGGTCGCCACTCCGGCCGTCGGCCGCGTCATCGACCGCATCGCCCCGTTCCTCGGCGTCCAGCGCCGGAACGAACTCATCATCGCCGGCGCCCAGCCGAAAGCCACCACGCCAGGGGCGGGACTTTGACCAAGACGCTTTCACAGATCCTGCACCGTCCGTTCGACGCCGACCCGGCCATCGCCGGCGTCACCGCCGACAGCCGCAAGGTGCGTGAAGGCTTCCTGTTCGCGGCCCTGCCGGGCAGCAAGGTCGACGGGCGCAGCTTCATCCCCGGCGCGATCGCCTCGGGCGCGGCCGCCGTACTGGCCCCCGACGACGTCGCCGGCCTGCCGGTCCCGACCGCCCATGCCGGCGACATCCGCCGCGCCTACGCCCTGGCCGCCGCCGAGTTCTGGGCTGCCCAGCCGGCCACGGTGATCGCGGTCACCGGCACCAACGGCAAGACCTCGGTCGCCGGCTTCGCCCGCCAGATCTTCGCCCTGCTGGGCAAGAAGGCCGCCAGCATGGGCACGCTGGGCGTCGTCGTCAGCGCGCCTGGCGTTCCCGACGAGCAGCTGACCCCGCCGGGCCTGACCACGCCCGACGCCGCCGACGTCGCCGAGATGGCCGCCAGGCTGGCCGGCATGGGCGTGACCCACCTGGCCGTCGAGGCCTCGTCGCACGGCATCGACCAGCGCCGCCTGGACGGCCTGAAGATCAGCGCCGCCGGCTTCACCAACTTCACCCAGGACCACCTGGACTATCACGGCACCATGGGCTGCTACCGGGCGGCCAAGCTGCGCCTGTTCGAGGCCCTGCTGCCGCGCGGCGCCACCGCCGTGCTGAACGCCGACAGCGACGCCTTCCCAGCCTTCGCCGCCGCCGCCGTGACCTCGGGCGAGACCATCCTGTCGGTGGGCGAGCAGGGCCAGGGCCTGAAGCTGGTGTCGCGCGAGCCAACCCCCTGGGGCCAGCTCCTGAAGATCGCCGCCCAGGACCAACAGTTCGAGGTGAAGCTGCCGCTGGCCGGCGACTTCCAGGCCTCCAACGTGCTGGTCGCCGCGGGCCTCGTCTTGGCCACGGGCGAGGATCTCGACGCCGTGCTCGCCGCCCTGGAAAAGCTGGAAGGCGCGGCCGGCCGGCTGCAACGCGTGGGCAAGGGAAGCGGCAAGGGCGAGGCCTATGTCGACTACGCCCACACGCCCGACGGCCTGGAGACGGTGCTGAAGGCGCTGCGTCCGCACGTGCGGGGCAAGCTGGTGGCCGTGTTCGGCGCCGGCGGCGACCGCGACCGCACCAAGCGTCCGCAGATGGGCGAGATCGCCGCGCGCCTGGCCGACGTGGCCATCGTCACCGACGACAATCCGCGCTCGGAAGACCCCGCCAGCATCCGCGCCGCCATCCTTGCCGCCGCCCCGGGCGCGCGCGAGATCGGCGATCGCCGCGAGGCCATCCGCGCCGGCGTCGCCCTGCTTGAGGACGGCGACGTCCTGGTCGTGGCCGGCAAGGGCCACGAGCAGGGCCAGACCGTGGCCGGCGTCGTTCACCCGTTCGACGACGTGACCGAGACCCTCAGCGCGCTGGAGGCCGTCGATGGCTGACGCGCTCTGGACCGCCGACGAGATCGCCGCCGCGACCGGCGGGACCGTGGCCGGCGACTTTTCCGCTGCCGGCGTCTCGATCGACAGCCGCACGGTCGAGCCGGGCGACCTGTTCGTCGCCCTGGCCGGCGTGCGCGACGGTCATGAATTCGTCGCTCAGACCGCCGCCAAAGGCGCGGCTGGGGCTCTGGTCTCGCAAGCTGTCGCCACCCCCGCCGTCGTCGTGCCCGACACCTTCGCGGCCCTGGAGGCCCTGGGCGTCGCCGCCCGCGAGCGCGCGCCCCAGGCCCGTCGGGGCGCCGTCACCGGCTCGGTCGGCAAGACCAGCGTCACCCGCGCCGTCGAGGCCGGCCTGCGCCGCGCCGGCAAGGCGCACGCCTCGGTGAAGAGCTACAACAACCACATCGGCGTGCCGCTGACCTTGGCCCGCATGCCGCGCGACACGCAGCGGGCGGTGTTCGAGGTCGGCATGAACCACTCGGGCGAGATCACCCCGCTGTCGAAGTTCATCCGCCCGCACGCGGTGGCGATCACCACGGTCGGCCCGGTGCACCTGGAGAACTTCGCCGAGGGCGAGATCGGCGTGGCCAAGGCCAAGGCCGAGATATTCGACGGTATCGAGCCCGGCGGCGTCGCCGTGCTGAACGCCGACAACCAATGGTTCGACCTGCTGAAGGGCGAGGCCGAAAAGGCCGGCGCGATCGTGCGCGACTTTGGCCGTGACGCCGCCTACGCCCGCCTGATCGACTTCGTGGTCGAAGGCGCCGGCGCCACCGTCGTCGTCGAGCTGGACGGCGAGCGTCTGTCGTTCCCGATCCGCCAGACCGGCGTGCACTGGGGCCCCAACAGCCTGTGCGTGCTGCTGATGCTGGAAGCCCTGGGCGTCGAGCGCGCCACGGCCCTGGCGGCGCTGGCCGAGTTCGAGCCGATCGAAGGCCGCGGGGCCGAGCTCGAAGTCGCCCTCGACGGCGGCGCCTTCACCCTGGTCGACGAGAGCTACAACGCCAATCCGGTGTCGATGCAGGCGGCCCTGGCCACGCTCGGCGCGCGCAAGGTGAAGGGCCGCAAGATCGTCGCCCTGACCGACATGCTGGAGCTGGGCCCCGACAGCCCGCGCTTCCATGCGCAGCTGGCCGAGGCGATCGACGAGGCCGGCATCGATCTGGTGTTCTGCGCCGGCCCGTTAATGATGTCGCTGTGGAACGCGCTTCCGCAGGCGCGCCAGGGCGGCTATGCGGACGCCGCGCCGGCGTTGGCGCAGAAGATCGTAGCGGCCGTAGAGCCGAACGACGTGGTGATGGTGAAGGGGTCGAACGGGTCACGGGCCGGCGCTATCGCCGCCGCCCTGTCCGCGCTCGGCCGGCGGGAACAAGTCTGATGCTGTATTTCCTCTATGAATGGCTCTCGCGCGGCGGCCACGAGCACGTGCCGGTCCTGAACCTGCTGAAGTACCTGACCTTCCGCACCGGCATGTCGATGCTGACGGCCTACATCGTGGCGGTGGCCATGGGCTCGCGCTTCATCCGCTGGATGAAGGCCAAGCAGGGCAAGGGCCAGCCGATCCGCACCGACGGCATCGAGCGCCACGTGCTGGAGAAGTCGGGCACGCCCACCATGGGCGGCTTCATGATCCTGGCCGGCCTGTTCGTCGGCTCGCTGCTGTTCGCCGACCTGCGCAACGTCCACGTCTGGGTGGTGCTGGGCATCACGGCGGCCTTCGGCGTGCTGGGCTTCATGGACGACTACGCCAAGGTCACCAAGCAGACGACCGCCGGCCTCTCCAGCGGCCAGAAACTGGTCGCCCAGTTCATCGTCTCGATCCTGGCGGCCATCGCCCTGATCATCTTCGCGCCGAAGTCGCAGATGACGCCGGGCCTGGAGACCTCGCTGGTCTTCCCGATCCTCAAGAACCTGGTGATCAATCTCGGCTGGTTCTACGTGGCCTTCGCCGCGATCACGATCGCCGGCTTCTCCAACGCCGTGAACCTGACCGACGGCCTGGACGGCCTGGCTATCGTGCCGGTGATGTTCGCCGCCTCGACCTTCGGCCTGATCGCCTACCTCGTGGGCAACTACAAGTTCGCCGACTATCTGAACCTGCACTTCGTGCCGAGCGTCGGCGAGCTGGCGGTGCTGTGCGGCGCCATCATCGGCGGCGGCATGGGCTTCCTCTGGTACAACGCGCCGCCGGCCAAGATCTTCATGGGCGACACCGGCTCGCTGGCCCTGGGCGGCGCGCTGGGCTCGATCGCCGTCTGCGCCAAGCACGAGCTGGTCCTGGGCATCGTCGGCGGCCTGTTCGTGGCCGAGGCGCTGAGCGTGATGATCCAGGTCGCCTACTTCAAGAAGACCGGCAAGCGCATCTTCCTGATGGCGCCGATCCACCACCATTTCGAAAAGCTGGGCTGGGCCGAGAGCACCGTCGTCGTCCGTTTCTGGATCGTGGCGATGATGCTGTCGTTCGTCGGCCTGGCCACGCTGAAGCTACGGTAAGGGGAGGGCGTAGGATGATCCCGGTCCGTGGGTTCGAGGACAAGACGGTCGCGGTGTTCGGCCTGGGCCGCACCGGCCTGACGGCCGCGCGCGCCCTGATCGCCGGCGGCGCCAAGGTGGCGCTGTGGGACGAGAAGGAAGCCAGCCGCGAAGCCGCGCGGGCCGAGGGCCTGCCGGTCGTCGACCTGTCCACGGCCGACTGGAGCGGGTTCGCCGCCCTGATGCTGTCGCCGGGCGTGCCGCTGACGCACCCCAAGCCCCACTGGACCGTCGACAAGGCCAAGGAAGCGGGCGTCGAGATCCTGGGCGACGTCGAGCTCTTCGCCCGCACGGTCAACGCCGCGCCCGCGCACAAGAAGCCGAAGATCATCGCCATCACCGGCACCAACGGCAAGTCGACCACCACGGCCCTGATCGGCCACCTGTGCCAGCAGGCCGGCCGCGACACCCGCGTCGGCGGCAATATCGGCGCCGGCGTCCTGGGCCTGGAAGACATGCACGGCGGCGCGGTCTACGTGCTGGAGCTGTCGAGCTACCAGCTGGACCTGACCTCCAGCCTGCACGCCGACGCCACGGTGCTGCTGAACCTGTCGCCCGACCACATCGACCGGCACGGCTCGATGGAGGGCTATATCGCCGCCAAGCGCCGCATCTTCCTCAACCAGGGCAAGGGCGACACGGCGATCATCGGGGTCGACGATCCCTGGTGCCAGCAGATCTGCACCGAGATCACCGCCGCCAACCGCCGCACCATCTGGCCGATCAGCGCCGGCAAGGCGATGGGCCGGGGCGTCTACGCCCTGCAAGGCGTGCTGTACGACGCCACCGGCGAGCGCGTGACGGAAATGGCCGATCTCCTTCGAGCCAGAAGCTTCCCCGGCCGCCACAATGGGCAGACCGCGGCGGCCGCCTATGCCGCGGCCATCGCCATCGGCATCCCGCCGGTCCAGGCCGTCGAGGGGCTGATGACCTTCCCGGGTCTGGCCCACCGCATGGAGACCGTCGGCAAGATCGGCAAGGTCGCCTTCGTCAACGACAGCAAGGCCACCAACGCCGACGCCGCCCGCCAGGCGATGTCGAGCTATCCCAAGTTCTACTGGATCGCCGGCGGCGTGCCCAAGGCCGGCGGCATCGCCAACCTGGTGGATCTGTTCCCGCGCGTGGCCGGCGCCTACCTGATCGGCCAGGCGGCGCAGGAGTTCGGCCAGACCCTGGACGGCAAGGCCCCGGTCAAGCAGTGCGGCGACATCGAGACCGCCGTCGCCGCGGCCTATGCCGACGCGGCCGCCAGCGGCCAGGACGCCATCGTACTGCTCTCGCCGGCCTGCGCCTCGTTCGACCAGTTCAGCGACTTCGAGGCCCGCGGCGAGGCTTTCCGCTCGGCCGTCAACGGCCTGGTCAAGCCCAAGGCCAAGCGGGCTTAACGCAGGACGCCCCGCCGGCTCATCGCCCAGGCGTACCAGGTGAAGAACGCTAGCAGCGCGGCGATGACGGCGCTGGTGATCGCCATCTGCTGGCCCATCACCTTGCCGCCGTCGGTCAGGGCGTAGGTGTAGAGCAGGCTGAGCAGGAACGCCGCCAGCGAGACGGCGAAGACGCCGAACGCCAGCTTGCGGCGCAGCAGCACCAGCACCGAGGCGCCGAAGGCCCCGAACACGCCGATGGCCCAGACGAGCGTCATCCACCCGGGCATCTGCCGATAGTGCGCGATCTGCTCGGGCGTCATGCCGGCGGCCGCCATGTAGGCGTCGCCCTGGGCCATGCTCATCACGAAGTCGAAGACGCCGATGGCGTTGAACAGGACGGCGACCACGCCGACCAGCCAGACGTGCCACCGGGTCTTGGCGGTTCCACCGCCCAAGGTGTTCACAGCGGTCATCGAGCCCTCCCAAGCTGGACCGTTAAGCCGACAGCATCCGCCGGTTTCGCCGGCGCGTCCAGCAATCGGAGATCGTCGGTATGTGAGTGCGGCGGCTTCCCTGACCCTCTCCCATGGGGAGAGGGAGGGACCCACGCGAAGCGTGGGAGGGTGAGGGGGTACGCCGCCAGCCGGCGTGCCGGCACGCCGTCTTCGGTCCCCAACCCCTCATCCGACCTGCTTCGCAGGCCACCTTCTCCCTCTGGGAGAAGGATCAGAGAGTTCAAATTACACTTGTAGACTCCTGCGGCATGTCTCAGTCTACGCCTGTAAATCAACTCATCGGGGGTAACGGCATGAGCAAGCTGAAGACGTGGCTGCGCCGGGGCGCGATCAGCGTAGCGGCCGTGGCGATCGCGGTCGTGGGGGGCGCGGCGGCGACGCGGGCGTTCTTCCAGCACCAGACGGCCGAGCGGCTGCGGATCGACGCCAAGGACGGGATCCAGGAGAGCGCCTTCGTCAAGCTGCCCAGCGGCGAGCAGTGGGTCGTGATCCGGGGCGAGAACATCGATAATCCGGTGCTGCTGGTCGTCCATGGCGGCGGCATGCCGACCTCGCTGTTCGCCGAGGACTTCAAGAGCTGGGAGAAGGACTTCACGGTCGTCCACTGGGACCGGCGCGACCACGCCAAGAGCCTGGCTCGCGCGGGCGGCCGCATCGATCCGGACCAGGGCCTCGACGGTTTCGTGGCCGACGGCCTGGCCCTGACCGATCACCTGAGGGCCAAGCTGCACAAGCCGCGCATCGCCGTGCTGGGCTGGTCGTGGGGCTCGCGCGTGGCCCTGACCATGGCCCACCAGCGGCCCGACCTGTTCTCGGTCTATGTCGGCACGGGGCAGGCCGTGGATAACAGCGCCCGCGACCGCCACATCTACGACCACATGCTGGCCGTGGCGAAAACCGGCAGGCATCCCGAGCTGCTGGCCAAGCTGACCGCGCTGGGACCGCCGCCCTATGACCCGCCCAGCCGCTGGAAGGAGGTCGACGCGCTCGAGCCGGTCTATCTGAAGACCGAAGGCCCGAAGAAGAGCCAGAGCCAGCTCTATGGCCAGGCGCTGGCCATGCCCGACTGGAGCCTGGGCGAACTCCTCACCCACAAGGACGCCGGCAGGACCATCCGCAGCCAGCGCTCGCTCGCCGTCTACAACGCCAACCACTTCTGGAAGGCCGCGCCCCTGGGGCGGGACTTCGCCATGCCGATGGTGCTGATCCAGGGCGAATACGACCATCCCGACTTCGTGCGGCCCTGGTTCGACGGCCTGCGGGCGCCGGGCAAGGAGCTGGTCGTGCTGCCGGGCACGGGCCATGCCGGGATCCAGATGCAGTCGGTCCGCTTCGGCCGGGCCCTGCACGATCACGTCCTGCCGCTGGCCAGGGCCTGGGAGTACGGTCCGCCGAGGCGCTAGACGGGGCGAAACCTCGCCCTTCGACAGGCTCAGGGTGAGGTTTTCAACTGTCCCGGCCTTTCCCTGGTCCTCATCATGAGCTTGTCGAAGGACGAGGACCACGCAACGCTCAAGCCTGTGGAATGATAGAAAAATCTCCGCCGGCCGTGATTTGGTCGCGGCCGACGGCAAGACTCGATTAACCGTAACGGCCGACTCTTGCCCCCATGCGCCAGCAGACCGCCCACGCCTTCGCCCGGACCGACCGCTCGCCCCTCGGGGTGTGGTGGTGGACGACCGACCGCTGGCTGCTGGGCGCGACCGCGATCCTGGTCACCCTGGGCGTCCTGCTGTCGTTCGCCTCCAGCCCGGCCGCGGCCCAGCGGATCGGCATCGACGACCAGTTCCATTTCGCCATCCGCCAGCTGGTGTTCGGCGTGGGCGCGGCGACCATCGTGCTGGCCGTGTCGATGCTCAGCCCCAAGGGCATCCGGCGGGCGGCCTTCTTCATCTACATTGTCGCGATCGGCGTCATGGCGGCCCTGCCGTTCATCGGCCACAGCGCCAAGGGCGCGGCCCGCTGGCTGATGATCGGCGGCTTCACCTTCCAGCCGTCGGAGTTCATGAAGCCGGCCCTGATCATCCTGGTGTCGTGGATGTTCGCCGAGGGTCAGAAGGGCGAGGGCGTGCCCGGCGTGTCGATCGCCTTCGGCCTTTACTTCATCGCCGTGGCCCTGCTGCTGATGCAGCCCGACGTCGGCCAGACCGTGCTGATCACCATCGCCTTCGGCGCGGCCTTCTGGATGGCCGGGGTGCCGATCTCGTGGATCATGGGCCTGGGCGCGGTGGCGCTGGGCGGCCTGGCCTCGACCTATTTCCTGTTCGATCACGTGCACGCCCGCGTGCAGAAGTTCCTCAGCCCCGACCAGGCCGACACCCACCAGGTGACCCGCGCCGCCGAGGCCATCCACGCCGGCGGCCTGTTCGGGCGCGGCCCGGGCGAGGGCGTCATGAAGCGCCACGTGCCCGACCTGCACACCGACTTCATCTATTCGGTGGCGGCCGAGGAGTACGGCCTGGTCTTCTCGCTGGCCCTGATCAGCCTGTTCGCCTTCATCGTGGTGCGCGGGCTCTACAAGTCGATGAAGCTGGCCGACCCCTTCGAGCAGGTGGCCTCGGCCGGCCTTTTCGTGCTCCTGGGCCAGCAGACCTTCATCAATGTCGCTGTGAACTTGAACATGATCCCGACCAAGGGCATGACCCTACCGTTCATCAGCTACGGCGGCTCGTCGATGCTGGCCATGGGGCTAACCCTGGGTATGGCGCTGGCGCTGACGCGCAAGCGGCCCGGGTCCTATGGCAGCGGCGGACCGTTCGGCCAGACCGGCGCCTTCGACTGAAGGCTCGGGTGAGGGAGACTGCAGTTGCGTAACACCTTCCCGGCTTCCGCCATGCGTGCGGCGGATCTGTCCTGATGCGCGGCAAGCTGGCGATCGTCGCCGCCGGTGGCACCGGCGGCCACATGTTCCCCGCTCAGGCGCTGTCCGAAGCCCTGATCGGCCGCGGTTGGCGCGTGGTGCTGGCCACCGACGAGCGCGGCGCGTTCTACGCCGACAAGTTCCCCGCCGAGGAGCGGCTGGCCCTGTCGGCCGCCACGGCCAAGGCCGGCGATCCGATCGGCATGATCAAGGCCGGCATAGCGGTCACCCAAGGCGTGCTGCAGGCCAAGCAGGCCTTCGCCCGGCTGAACCCGTCGGTGGTGGTCGGCTTCGGCGGCTATCCCGCGCTGCCGGCCCTGCTGGCCGCGCTGCTGGAAAAGCGCCCGACCGTGATCCACGAGCAGAACGCGGTGCTTGGCCGCGTGAACCGCTTCCTGGCGCCCTACGTCTCCGAAGTGGCCTGCGCCTTCCCGACCCTGCAGATGGCCAAGCCCTCGGTGAAGGCCCGCGCCCACGTGGTCGGCAGCCCGGTGCGCCCGGAGATCCGCGACCTGGCCGAAGTCGCCTACCTGCCGCCCGAGGTGCAGCTGCGCATTCTCGTCACCGGCGGCAGCCAGGGCGCGCGCCTGCTGTCGGAGCTGGTGCCGGAAGCCATCGCCAAGCTGCCCGAAGAGATGCGCGGCCGCATGAAGGTGTTCCAGCAGGCCAGAGCCGAGAGCATGGAGCACGCCCGCAAGATCTATCGCAACGCCATGGTCGATTGCGAGGTCGCGCCGTTCTTCCGCGACATGGCCGGGCGCCTGCGCCAGAGCCACATCGTCGTCGGCCGGGCCGGCTCGTCGACCTGCTGCGAGCTGGCGGTGGCCGGCCGTCCGTCGATCCTGGTGCCGCTGAAGATCGC
The DNA here is from genome assembly GCA_001449105.1 of Caulobacter vibrioides. GTDB lineage: Bacteria > Pseudomonadota > Alphaproteobacteria > Caulobacterales > Caulobacteraceae > Caulobacter > Caulobacter vibrioides_C. The sequence continues at coordinate 19,136 of LNIY01000125.1, forward strand.
CGCCGACGACCACCAGCGCTTCAACGCCAAGCTGCTGGAAGAAGCCGGGGGCGCGGCCGTGTGCCTCGAGGACGAGCTGACCGTCGACGCCCTGGCCGGCGCGCTGAACGCCCTGCTCAAAAGCCCCGAGCGCCTGGCCCGCATGGCCAAGGGCGCCCGTTCGGTGGCCGTGCCCGATGCGGCCGAACATCTGGCGGACCTTGTGGAGCGCACCGCGCGTTAGGTCTGGCGGGCCCGGAGCGCGGAACATGCTTAACCGCCCGTTAAGCAACGCGCCCCAAACCCGACATGAAAGCCTGTGACAGTGCCGACACGTAGAACCCGCCTGTTCCTGGCCTGCCAGGAGCAGACAGGCGGTCTCTAAATGAAGCATGAGAGCGTGGCGGTCGCCGAAACCGCCGACACTTTCGGCTGCCACGCTCTAGACTTGCGAGAAAGATACATGGACCGCCGCTCGCTGATCCTCTCCGGCATGGCCTCGGGCCTGACCTCCGTTGGTCTGGGCGCCTGCGCCAGCACCTCGCAGCCACGCAATCCCGATCCGAACGGGCCAGCCTACGACACCGGCGCGGCGGCGACCTACTCGGCCGACGAGATGGTGCGCGCCACGTCCGACTTCCTGGGCGTCACGGCCGAGAGCGCCGGCGCGGCGATCGAGCGGATCTTCCGCGAGCGCGGCCAGCCCACCGGCTACGTGGCCGGGGAAGAGGGTTCGGGCGCCATCGCGGTGGGCCTGCGCTACGGCCGCGGCCTGCTCTACATGAAGGACCGTCCCACCCAGGAAGTGTACTGGCAGGGTCCGTCGGTGGGCTGGGACTGGGGCGGCAACGCCAGCCGCGTCTTCACCCTGTGCTATAACCTGCAGTATCCCGACGCCATCTTCCGCCGCTTCCCCGGCGTCGAGGGCAGCGCCTATCTCGTGGGCGGCCTGGGCGTGAACTACCAGAAGGCCGACACCATCGTCCTGGCCCCGATCCGCGCGGGCGTGGGCCTGCGCCTGGGCGCCAACATCGGCTACTTGGCCTACAGCCGCCAGCGCAACATCCTGCCGTTCTAAGGCCTGGTCTTCACCGACGACCTCTCAGTCGTCGGTGAAGTATTCGGCGATCGCGGCGTCGATGGGCTCCAGCCTGAAGCTCGGCGACGCCGCCTGGTTCAGCGCCCGGCGCACCTGCCAGGCGCTGCGGCCGACATGCAGACCCATGCCGCGCAGTTCGGCGACGATGGCTTCCCGCGTCGCCTCGTCCACGCCCTTGTTGCTGCGCAGCCGCGCCTGATCCAGCCGCCAGCCGAAGAAGCTGTCGGGCGTCAGCTCGATCACCGCACCCGGCTCGGGCAGCCACTCGTAGATGGCGCTGCGCTCGTCGAGGGCATGATCCACATAGCCTTCCAGGCAGTTGCGATAGCGCCGGGCCGCGTCGCGGATGGCGGCTACGCTCTCCAGCGGCTTCAGCCGGTCGGTGCCTGGATGCGGCGGCTTGGGCAGGTCGTGGCGGAAGTCGTCGGCGACCAGCCCGAACAGCGCCCGGGCGTTGGCCGCGCGCGACCAGGCCGCGATCCGCTCGGCCAGCACGGAAGGCTCCAGCCGGCGCGCGAGCATGGCGTGGGCTTCGGCCAGCAGCTCGGCCTGGGGCGGCGTCATCCGCACGGCCGCGCCGCCGCAGTCGCGGACGGCCGAGGGCAGGGCCGCCAGGGTGCGGACCTGCTCGACGGTGATCGCCGGCGCGTGGCGCAGCCGCTTGGCCGTGGCGGGCTCGGCCAGCAGGGCGACCAGGGCGCGGTAGTCGGCGGCGCTCCAGGCGATCTCGCCCAGATGCTCCAGCGCCCTGCGCAGGCCGTCGGGAGCGGGGGCGAGCACCAGGCGCACGACCTTGCGCAGCGGCTCGTCCAGCAGGCGGGCGACCTCCAGCGGCGCGGCGGTCGCCGGCTCGACGGCCAGCATCAGGCAGACGAGGTGGCGCCGGGCCGCGGGCGCGGTCAGGAACGGGGTATGGGGCGCGGGCCACAGGGTGGCCAGCGTGTCGGCATAGTCGGGCGCGATCAGGCGCAGCAGCGGCGAGGCCGTCAGGGACGGGCCGGCCAGAGGCAGGACGGACATCGAAGAACTCCGGACGCGGCCGGAGCGGTCGCGATCAGCGGTTGGAAACGGTGGGACGAAGGGCCGGGCGCGCCTGCATCGACGCGCGCGGATCCGCCGGCATGGGCGGCTTCAGCTGTGCGACGAGGAAGGACATGCGGCGGTTCGGCTCCGGAGTTCTGATCGGGAGGCGGCTGATGTCATGCGCCGCGCGCCGCCGCAAGACCGGCGTTCGCCGATATCGCGCATCGCGGGGTTGCTGTGGCGCTTGGGACACGCCTGGATGGCGTCAGCCCGCGTGCCTGACGGCGTAGCGGAAGACGCGGCTTTCACCCGGCTTCAGCGTCACGCGCCAGGCGACCTGGCCCTGGCGGATGTCGTGCTTGGCCGGCTCGGAGACGACCTTGAAGAACTCGACGTTCGGGTCATGGCGGATCTCGACGGTGATCGGGATCGACTTGCTGTTGGCCAGGTCCACCTCGTAGGTGCGACGGACCATGGTCTTGCCGGCCCGCTTGTCCTCGACCAGGCGCGGGCGGGCGCGCACGTCCATGCCCTGGCCGATCATCAGGTCGGCCGGCTCGCCCACGGCGACGTCGCGCACGGCCTGCTCGCCGGCGAAGGCGGGCACGCCGCCGACCGTCTCCATCACCGACAGGGCGCCGGACGGCAGGGGCTTGCCCAGGCCCTCGGTCTTCTTGTTCTCGAGGCGCAGCACGACCTGCGGCGCGTCGATCGCCTGTTCCTGGTCGTAGTCGTTCCACGGGCTGACCGGCACGACGTAGAGCCGCTGGTAACGCACGCCCTTCTCGTCGAGGAAGGCCATCTGCTTGGTCTGGCGGGCGGCCACCGTCACCCGCTCGGGCAGGGTGTAGAGCTTGTAGTCGCCCAGGTCGGTCTGCGCCGCCAGGGGCGCGCGCCGCATGGCCGTGACGCTCATCTCCATCGCCGGCGCGGGCGGCGGCGATGGAGATGAGCGTCACGGC
>LNIY01000126.1 GCA_001449105.1 Caulobacter vibrioides
CCCCCTCGCAGCAGACCGCGCAGGGCGCCGCCCGCCAGCGTCAGGGTCGACACCGGCTGCGCCAGATTGGTGGTCATGGTCAGGCCCCGAGCAGGCTCTGACCGCAGACGCGGACCACCTGGCCGTTGACGCCGCCGCTGGCCGGGTGGGCCAGCCAGGCGATGGTCTCGGCTACGTCGACCGGGCTGCCGCCCTGCCCCATGCTGTTCATCCGCCGCCCGGCCTCGCGGATGGCGAAGGGGATGGCGGCGGTCATGCGGGTCTCGATGAAGCCCGGCGCCACGGCGTTGATCGTCACGCCCTCGCCCAGGCCGTCGCGGGCCAGGCGCCGCACGGCCCCGATCCAGCCGGCCTTGGACAGGGCGTAGTTGGTCTGGCCCATGTTGCCAGCCACGCCGCTCAGCGACGAGACGGCGATGATGCGGCCGTTGCGGCGGATCACGCCGGCGTCCAGCAGCGCCCGGGTCAGGGCCAGGGGCGCGCCCAGATTGACGGCCATGACGCTGTCCCACTCGCGGGAGTCCATCCGCGCCAGGGTGCGGTCGCGGGTGATGCCGGCGTTGTGCACCACCACGTCGAAGCCGCCCGCCGCCCGCGCCGCCGTCACCAGGGCCTGCCCGGCCTCCGGCGCGGTGATGTCCAGGCCCAGCGGCCGCACGCCCAGCTCGTCGGCCAGGGCCTCCAGGTCCTCGCGCGCGGCCGGCACGTCCAGCGCCGTGACCCGCGCGCCCTCGGCCGCGAACAGCCGCACGATCGCCTCGCCGATGCCGCGCGAGGCGCCGGTCACCAGCACGTGCCGTCCGGCGTGGCCGAGCCTGGCGTCGCCCCCCACGCCCGGCGCGGCCACCCGCACCACCTGGCCCGACACGTAGGCCGAACGCGGCGACAGCAGGAAATCCAGCGTGCTGGTCGCGGCATCCTCGTCGCCGGGAGCGACATAGAGCAGCTGCACCCCGATGCCGCGCCGGGCCTCCTTGGCCAGCGAGCGGACGAAGCCCTCCAGCCCCCGCTGGATCGCCTCGGCCTCGGCGGTCGCCGCCGTCTCGGGCGGCACGCCGATCACCACGATCCGGCCGTGCTCGGCCACCGAGCGCACCGCCTGGTGGAAGAAGGCGTACAGGGCCCTGGCCGAGGCCACGTCCACGCAGTCGGCGGCGTCGAACACCAGCGCGCCATAGCGCTCGTCGGCCGACCAGCGCCGGCGCAGCGGCGCGCCCGAGGCGGTGGCGACGCGCTCCAGGACCGGGGTCATCCGGCCGCCGCCGGCCGACTCCAGCAGCAGCGGATGCAGGGCGGAGGCCCCGGCCTCGGCGCGCCGTTGCAGCGGCGCGGGCTTGGGCAGGCCCAGGGCGCCGACCATCCAGCCGCCCAGGCCGCTGTTGGCGAACTCCAGGTAGCGGTCGGTCATTGGGCCACCTTCTCGCGCTTGGCGGCGCGCTTGCCGCCCCGGCGCGCCAGGCCCTCGGCCAGGCCGAAGTCCTGCGGGAAGTCGTCCACCTGGATGGCCATGTCGGCCAGCACCGCGAAGCGGGCGAAGAGGTCGCGCTCCTCGCGCGAGATCAGGCCCTTGGCCTCGACCTCGCCGGCCCAGGCGTCCAGCAGGGTCAGGTTCTGCGGCGCGCGGGCGATGCGTCCCGAGGCGATCTCGGGCTTGAGGCGGCGCTCGATGGACTCGATCTTCGGGTGGAGGTCGAAGGCGGCCGCCGTGGCGGCGATCGGGTCGACCTCGATGCGGGGGGTCCACGAACCGGCCAGCAGGCGCTCGCGAGCCGGACCATGGCGCTGGACCAGCCCGGCGACATCGGCCGAGACCCGGTCGTCCGGACCGGCGCGGGTCAGGCCGGCGCCGACCGCGCCCAGCACGAAGGCGACGACGCGGCTGGGATGGTTGGCCAGCAGCGCCCGCCAGGCTTCGCCGGCCCGGGCCAGGGCGTCCTGCGCGGCCCAGTGGACTAGCGGCAGGTCCTCGGCCGGACGGCCCTCGTCCTCGAAGCGCTTCAGCGCGCTCGACAGGATCAGCAACTGCGAGAGGATGTCGCCCAGACGCCCGGTCAGCGCGCCCTTGCGCTTCAGCGCGCCGCCGACGGTGGCCATCGACAGGTCCGAGGCCAGGGCCAGCAGGGTCGAGAAGCGCGTGGCGGCGCGGTAGTAGCGGCCAAGCCGCGGGTCGGCCCCGGCCGGCTTTCCGATCAGCAGCCCGCCGGTCAGGGCGAAGGCGCCGGCGCGGGCCAGGTTGCGGAACAGGAAGCCGACATAGCCGAACAGGGCCGCGTCGAAGTCCTTCAGGTTCTGGCTCTGCGCCGTCCGCATCAGCGTCAGCACGTAGGGATGGCAGCGGATGGCGCCCTGGCCGTAGATGATCAGGGTGCGGGTCATGATGTTGGCGCCCTCGACCGTGATGGCGATCGGGATCTGCTGGTAGGCGCGGGCCAGGAAGTTGCCCGGGCCCATGCAGACGCCCTTGCCGCCGACCACGTCCATGGCGTCGTTGACGACGATCCGGGCCCGTTCGGTCACGTGGTACTTGGCGATGGCCGAGACCACCGACGGCTTCTCGCCCTGGTCCAGGGCCGCGGCGGCCAGGCGGCGCAGGCTGTCGGAGGCGTAGAGGTGGCCGGCCATGCGGGCCAGGGGCTCCTGCACGCCCTCGAAGGCGCCGATCGGCATGTTGAACTGCCGGCGGATGGCCACGTAGGCCCCGACCATGCCGACCGCCAGTTTGGACATGCCCACGTTCGACGACGGCAGCGAGATCGCGCGGCCGGCGGCCAGGCATTCCATCAGCATCCGCCAGCCGTTGCCCACCTGGGGCTGGCCGCCGATGACCATCTCCATCGGCACGAACACGTCGTCGCCGGTGATCGGGCCGTTCTGGAACACCGCGTTCAGCGGCCAGTGGCGGCGGCCGATGTTGACGCCCGGATGGTCGCGCGGCAGCAGCACGCAGGTGATGCCCGGCTCGGCGCCCTGACCCAGCAGGTTGTCGGGATCCACGGCCCGGAAGGCCAGGCCGATCACCGTCGCGATCGGCGCCAGGGTGATGTAGCGCTTGCGCCAGCTGACCCGGAAACCCAGCGTCTCGCGGCCGTTCCAGGTCCCCCGGCAGACCACGCCGGTGTCGGTGATCGAGGCGGCGTCCGAGCCGGCATAGGGGTTGGTCAGGGCGAAGCACGGGATCTCGTCGCCCCGCGCCAGGCGCGGCAGGTAGTGATCCTTCTGGCCGTCAGTGCCGTAGTGCAGCAGCAGCTCGGCCGGACCCAGCGAGTTGGGCACCATCACCGACACGGCCGCGGCCGAGCAGCGGGTCGACAGCTTTTGCACGACCTGGCTGTGGGCGTAGGCCGAGAAGCCGAGGCCCCCGTAGCGCTTGGGAATGATCATGCCCAGGAAGCCCTTGTCGCGGGCGTACTCCCAGGCGGCCGGCGGCAGGTCCTGCCAGACCGAGGTGCTTTCCCAGTCGTTGGACAGGTCGCACAGGTGCTCGGCCTCGATGTCGAGGAAGCGCTGCTCCTCGGCCGACAGCTTCGGCGCGGGCGTGGCCAGCAGGCGCTTCCAGTCCGGCTTGCCGGCGAACAGTTCGGCGTCCCACCAGACGTTGCCGGCCTCGACGGCGGCCTGCTCGGTGGGGCTCATGCGCGGCATGATGCCGGCGAAGGCCTTCATGGCCGGCCCCGACAGCACCGCCGCCCGCAGCGGGCGGAAGGTCAGCAGCACGGCCAGCGGCGCGGCGATCGCGGCCAGCACCAGCGTCGTGGTCGAGCCGATCACGCCGGCGGCGAAGCCCGCCGCTATCCATATGGCGGCGGCCGCGCCCCAAAGCACGGCCCTGGCCTGCACGAAGGTCAGCACGAAGGCGATGAGCGCAAGCGCGCCAATCCAGATCAGCATGGTCGCAATCCCCCGACCGGCGGGGCGGCCCCCGTCGGCTCTGTCAAAGTCGGATACTCGGAACGCTGGGCGGCCTGGCGGCGCCCCGGTTACTCAAAGTGAGCGGCGCTCAGCGCACGCGTTTCCAGGTCTGGGTCCGGCACAGCAGCGGGGCTATGCAGCCCCTGACCGCCAGGGTGTCGTCATCCACCAGGGTCAATGTGCCCGTCGAGGCGCCCTGCCCCGTCTCCGGGTCGTAGAGCGGTCCGCCGGACCAGGATTTCGGCCCGCCGGAGAAGTTGGCCAGCACCACGAGGTCCTTCAGCGGGCGTCTGCGCAGCTCGGCGTCGCGGTTGCGCACGTCCCGCTGGTCGGGATCGGCGCGCAGCGGCTTGGCGTCCTTGAGCTTGCCGCACAGGGACTGGCCGCAGCGTTCGATGGCCACCACGCCGTTCTCGGCCGAGGTGCGCCAGCGGCCGACGAGCCCGGCCTCCTGGGCCAGGGCCGGGGCGGCGATCGTCGAGGCGGCCAGGGCCAGGGTCGCGAGCAGGCGGGTCATGCCTGGCCTCCCAGATAGGCGTTGCGCACGTCGGGCGGCACCTGTTCGTAGACCGTGGGACGGGGGATGCGCAGGCGGGCGCGCGCCGCGTCCAGCGGCTCGGCCATCAGCGCTTCGTAGTCCTCGCCCGGCAGCCACGCGGCCTTGCGGCCGTTGCGCCAGGCCTGCAGCACGGCCCGGCCGCACGGGTGGCCGGTGCGGGCGCGCATGAACTGCACCGCCGCCCCGGCGGCGATCAGGCCAAAGCCCGTGCTGCGGGTCTGGGGCAGCGAGAACGCCACTACGCAGGCCTCGCCCAAGGCGTCGGTCTGGTAGCCGGTCAGCACATGCCAGATGTCGTGCACGTCGCGGATGCGGCGGGCGTACCAGGCGCGCGGGTGGGCCGCCTCGATCTCTGTGTCGGCGACCTTGTTGCTCTCGGCCGCCAGGCCGTAGGCCGACAGGTTGCGGCTGTCGATGAACGCCAGGTAGGCCGCGCCCACGCTGCCCTCGGCGAAGCCGGACAGCCAGTCCCGATCCTGCAGCCGATCGGAAAGCTCGACCTGCTGATAGGCCTGGATGCCGCCCTGCGGCGTGTCCATCAGGCGCTGGTAGCCCCACTCGATCGAACGCCCGGCCATGGCGTTCATGATCTCGAAGACCTGCGCGGTGTCCTCCTTGTCGGCCACCAGCCGGCTGAAGGCGCGGACGGCGCGGACGGGTTGGATGCGGCGAGGCGCCGCATGGGAAGGCGCGCGATTCTGGCCGTGAACTGGGCGCAGCGCGGGCGCGGTAGGCGCAGCTTGCACTTGCGGTTCCCCTTGTTGGAGCCTAATGAAAAAGCCTTATCTACATGAATGTCATTTACATCGATGTCAATTGAGAAAAGCGCAACCCGCCGTCGACGCCGCGTGCCCGAAGAAGCGCGCCGCGAAGCGATCGCCTCCGCGCGCGCCCTGCTGCTCTCAGGCGGACCCGATGCCGTGACATTGTCGGCGGTCGCCGGCGAGATCGGCGTGACCCACGCCAACCTCATCCACCACTTCGGTTCGGCGGCCGGCCTGCAGTCGGCGCTGATGGGCTCGATGGTCTCCGACCTGACCCAGGCGCTGGACGAAGCCATCGCCCGGCTGAAGACCGATGAAGGCGCGCCGCTTGAGCTGGTCAACGCGGTTTTCGACGCATTTGACACCGGTGGCGCGGGTCGCCTGGCCGCCTGGATCACCCTGTCGGGCGATCTGTCGCACCTGGAGCCGGTCCGCGCGGCCGTCCAGAACCTGGTCGAGGCCATCGCCGACAAGATGGGCGCCCAGGACGCCCAGGCCCGCGAAGGCGTCGGCGCGGCGGTATTGTTCATTGCGCTCAGCGCCTTCGGCGAGGCGCTGATCGGTCCGCCCCTGCGCGACATGCTGAGCCTGCCGGACGGCACGGGCCGCCGGGTGGTCGCCAGCCTGCTGCCGCGCTTCCTCATTCCGAAGGCCCCGGCGCCGGGCGCCTCGGCTACGTAAGAGCATCGCGGCTCTTGCGAACGGTTCGCGGAGCGACGACATTGAGGCCTGCTTCGGGGCGTCCGGCCCCGGGTTTCGGGGGCGATCGGTGATTTCGGCCGTGGGCGATCGGATGGGACGGTGGATGGCGGCTCTGGCCGGCATGCTCGTCGCCGTGTTCGTCGTCCAGGCCCCGATGACCAGCCTCGACCGCGCCCTGCACGGTCCGCCCGGCGCGGTCGCCTCGCTCGACGAGGACCATGACCACGTCTACCAGGGCCGCCTGACTTCCATCGACGTCCACTTCGACGCCTCGATCATCGAGGCCGATGGGCTGGGCGAGGATCCGGTCGCGCCGCACCACCACCATCACCACCACGACACACCCTCGGTGTTCGGCTCGCTCGAAGGCGTGCCCCGCCCGGCCGCCCGTCACGTCGACGACGGCCTGTGGTCGCTGGCCCAGCAGCGGCTGACCGGCATCGGCGCTCCGCAGCAGGAACGCCCGCCCAAGGAAACCCTCGCACACGTCGCCTGAAGCCGCGCGGCCGCCGCGCCGCGCTCTCCGACTGTTTCGAGGATCATTCATGTCATCCGCTACCCATGGCCGCCGCGCGCGGTCCTGGCTGCTCGCCACGGCGCTCGCCCTGGCGACGCCCGTGGCCTTGCCGCTCGCCGCGCAAGCCGCGCCCCTGACGCTGTCCGACGCGCTGGGGCGCGTCGCCGCCGCCGATCCGGCCCGGCCCGCCCTCGCCGCCCGGCTGTCCGCCGCCGAGGCCGGCGTGCGCCAGGCCGGGGTCCGTCCCAATCCCGTCGTCGGGATAGACGTCGAGGACGTGGCGGGCTCTGGCCCCTACTCCCTGATCGATCGGGCCCAGGCCACGCTCTACTACGAGCAGACCCGCGAGCGCGGCGGCAAGCGCGCCGCCCGCGTGGCCCTGGCCCGGGGCGACATCGCCCTTTCCCGCCTGCGCGACGACGTCCGCGTGCTCGACCTGCTGTACGAGGCCGACCTGGCCTGGGTCGAGGCCGTCCATGCCCAGGCCGAGGTCGCCCTGGCCGCCGACCGCCTGGCCCTGGCCGAGCGCGCCCGCGGCGAGGTCTCGCGCCGGGTGAAGGCCGCCCGCGACCCGCTGTTCGCCGGCGCCCGCGCCGACGCCCAGGTCGCCGAAGCCCGCATCGCCCTGGCCCAGGCCAGGACCCGCGCAGCCGACGCCGCCCGGGCGCTGGCCGCCTACTGGGGCGGCGGCGAGGTCGAGATCGACGCCGCCGCGCTGGAGGACCTGTCGGTCGCCGGCCGCGTCGCCGGTCCCGCCTCGGCCGTCGACATCGCCCTGCTCGACGTCCAGCGCGACCTGGCCGGCGCCCGCGTCCGCGTCGAGGAGAGCAAGGCCGTCCAGGACCCGACCTGGCGCGCCGGCCTGCGCTATCTGAACGACGACGGCGCCGTGGCCGCCGTGGTCGGCGGCTCGATCCCGCTCGGCCGCCATGACACCAACCGGGGCGCCATCGACCAGGCCCGGGCCGAGCGCCAGGCCGCCGACCTTGATCTGGCCGGCGCGCGCAGCGTGCTGGATCGCAGGATCGCCGCGACCCAGGCCTCGCTGGCCCAGAAGGCCGCCGAGGCCCGCCGCATCCAGGACGAGGTCGTGCCGGCCAACGCCCGCACGGTCGACCTCGTCCGCGACGGCTTCAACCGCGGCGGCTTCTCCTATCTCGACGTGCTGGAGGCCCAGAAGGCCCTGATCGAGGCCCGCACCCGGCGCCTGGTCGTGCTGAAGGCCTTCCAGGTCGACCGCGCCCAGCTCGACCGTCTGACCGGCGCCCACGCGCGCCTGATCCCTGCTTCGGAGTCCGCCCGATGACCCGCCGCTTCATGCGCGTTTCCGCGCCCCTGGCCCTGGCGATCGCCGGCGCCCTGACCCTGTCGGCCTGCGGAAACGCTCCGGCCAAGCCCGAAAGCCACGCCGAGGAGGCCGAAAAGCGCGGTCCTCACGGCGGCCGCATGCTCTACGACGGCGACTTCTCGCTCGAGATCACCATCTTCGAGGACGGGGTGGAGCCGGAATTCCGCGTCTACGCCTACCGCAAGGACAAGCCGCTGGCGCCAACTGAGGTCCAGCTGACCGTCGCCCTCACCCGTCTGGACGGCGAGGTGAACCGCTTCGCCTTCGCAGCCCAGGACGACTATCTGCGCGGCCAGGGCGTGGTGACCGAGCCCCACTCGTTCGACGTCGCCGTCGCCGCCACGCAGGGCGGCAGGACCAGCCACTGGCGCTACGAGTCCCACGAGGGCCGCACGACCATCTCCGCCCAGGCCGCCAAGGCCGGCGGCGTGCGCACCGAAATCGCCGGTCCCGCCCCGATCGCGGAGCTGGTCGACATGGCCGGCCGGGTCGAGATCACGCCCGAGGGCAAGGGCGAGGTGCGCGCCTGGTATCCCGGCCGCATCATGAGCCTTTCCGGCCAGTTGGGCACGAACGTCCGCAAGGGCCAGGTCCTGGCCCGCGTGGAATCCAGCGAAAGCCTGCAGACCTATTCGATCCCCGCCCCGATCAGCGGTGTGATCATCGAGAAGAACCTCAATGTCGGCGACGTGGCCATGGAGCGGCCGATCTTCGTGATCGCCGATCCCACCAAGCTGCACGCCGAGTTCTTCGTCTATCCGCGCGACGCCGAGAAGGTGCGCGTCGGCCAGCCCGTGCAGGTGCGCAGCCTGTCGGGCGACACCCGTCTGACGGCGGAGGTCGAGGCGGTGCTGCCGACCGCCGACCTGGTCAGCCAGACCCTGCTGGCCCACGTCCACCTGCCCGGCGGCGCCGACAGCGCCTTTCGGCCCGGCATGGGCGTCGAGGGCTCGTTCCAGGTCGGCGCCCAGACCGCGCCGCTGGCCGTGCGCACCAAGGCCATCCAGCGCTTCCGCGACTTCCAGGTCGTCTTCGTGAAGGTCAAAGACACCTACGAGGTCCGGATGCTGCAGATCGGCCGCCAGACCCCCGAATGGACCGAGGTGCTCTCGGGCCTCAAGCCCGGCGCCGAATACGTCGTCGACGGCGCCTTCCTGATCCGCGCGGACATCGAGAAGTCCGGCGCGAGCCACGACCACTGAGGGAGGCGAGAATGCTCGAACGCATCGTCGCCGCCGCGATCCGGCTGCGCTGGGTCGTGCTGGCGCTCGTCGCCGTCGCGATCGCCGTCGGGGTCTGGAGCTTCCAGCGCCTGCCCATCGACGCCACGCCCGACATCACCAACGTCCAGGTGCAGATCAACACCGAAGCGCCCGGGTTCTCGCCGCTGGAGGCCGAACAGCGGGTCACCTTCCCGGTCGAGACGGCCATCGCCGGCCTGCCGGGCCTGCAATACACCCGCTCGATCTCGCGCTACGGCCTGTCCCAGGTCACCGTCGTCTTCAAGGACGGGACCGATATCTACTTCGCCCGCCAACTGGTGGGCGAGCGGTTGCAGAGCGCGCGCGGCCAGCTGCCGCCGGGCCTGACGCCGGAGCTCGGACCCATCTCCACGGGCCTGGGCGAAATCTTCATGTACACCGTGGAGGCCAGGCCCGGCGCCCGCCGTCCCGACGGCAAGGCCTGGGGCCCCGAGGACCTGCGCACCCTGCAGGACTGGGTGATCCGGCCCCAGCTGCGCAACACGCCGGGGGTGACCGAGGTCAACACCATCGGCGGGTTCGAGCGGCAGTACCACGTCACGCCCCTGCCCGAGCGGCTGTCGGCCTACGGCCTGACCATGGGCGACGTCGTCGCGGCGTTGGAGCGCAACAACGCCAATGTCGGGGCCGGCTATCTTGAGCGCTACGGCGAGCAGGTGCTGGTGCGCGTGCCCGGCCAGGCCACGGGGATCGCCGACCTGTCGGCGGTCATCGTCGCCAGCCGAAACGGCGCGCCGATCCGCGTGGCCGACGTCGCCGACGTGGGGCTGGGTCAGGAGCTGCGCACCGGCGCGGCCACCGAGAACGGCCAGGAGGTGGTGCTGGGCACCGTCTTCATGCTGGTCGGCGAGAACAGCCGCACCGTGGCCCGCGCCGCCGCCGCCCGCCTGGAGGAGGCCGCCAAGGCCCTGCCGCCGGGCGTCACGGCCAAGCCGATCTACGATCGCACCGACCTCGTCGACCGCGCCATCGCCACGGTGGAGAAGAACCTGCTCGAAGGCGCCCTGCTGGTCGTCGTCGTGCTGTTCCTGCTGCTGGGCAACATCCGCGCGGCCCTGATCACGGCGGCGGTCATCCCGCTGTCGATGCTGCTGACCATCACCGGCATGGTGCAGGCCGGCGTCTCGGGCAACCTGATGAGCCTGGGGGCGCTGGACTTCGGCCTGATCGTCGACGGCGCGGTGATCATCGTCGAGAACTGCCTGCGGCGCCTGGGTGAAGCCCAGCACCGCCAGGGCAGGCTCCTGACCCGCGACGAGCGCTTTTCCCTGGTGGCCTCGGCCGCCGGCGAAGTGATCCGGCCCTCGCTGTTCGGGATCCTGATCATCACCCTGGTCTACGTGCCGATCTTCGCCCTCACCGGCGTCGAGGGAAAGATGTTCCACCCGATGGCGATCACCGTGGTCATCGCCCTGACGGCGGCCCTGGTGCTGTCCCTGACCTTCGTCCCCGCGGCCGTCGCCATGTTCGTCACCGGCAAGGTCGAGGAGAAGGAAAGCCGCATCATGCTCGGCGCCCGCCGCCTCTACGAGCCGGCCCTGGAAACGGCCCTGCGCCTGCGCGTTCCGTTCGTGGTCGGGGCTGCGGTGCTGGTGATCCTGGCGGCCCTGGCCGCCTCGCGCATGGGCTCGGAATTCGCCCCCAGCCTCGACGAGGGCGATATCGCCATGCACGCCCTGCGCATCCCGGGCACGAGCCTTTCCCAGGCCGTGGCCATGCAGGCGGCCCTGGAGAAGCGGATCGCCCGCTTCCCCGAGGTCGAGCGGGTCGTGGCCAAGATCGGCACCGCCGAGGTCGCCACCGACCCGATGCCGCCCTCGGTGGCCGACACCTTCATCCTGCTGAAGGACCGCAAGGACTGGCCTGATCCGCGCAAGCCCAGGGCCAAGCTGGTGGCCGAGCTGGAGGCGGCGGTCGCCGAGGTTCCCGGCAGCAACTACGAGTTCACCCAGCCGATCCAGATGCGGTTCAACGAACTGCTGTCGGGCGTGCGGGCCGACGTGGCCATCAAGGTCCACGGCGACGACCTCGAGCAACTTCGGGCGGTCGGCGAGAAGATCGGCGCGGTCGTCGAGGGCGTCTCCGGCGCCCAGGACGTCGGGGTCGAGCAGATCACGGGCCTGCCCGTGCTCCAGATCACCCCCGACCGCGCCGCCCTCGCCCGTCTCGGCCTCAATGTCGACGACGTGCAGTCGGTGGTGGCCACCGCCATCGGCGGCACGGTCACCGGCCAGGTGTTCGAGGGCGACCGGCGGTTCGACGTGGTCGTGCGCCTGCCCGAAAGCGAGCGCGGCAAGGTCGACGACGTCGGCCGGCTGCGCATCCCGCTGCCGGGAAGCCTCGACCAGCCGCGCGGCTTCGTGCCCCTGCAGGACGTCGCGCGGATCGAGACGGTGATCGGTCCCAACCAGATCAGCCGCGAGGACGGCAAGCGCCGCGTCGTGGTCACGGCCAATGTCCGCGGCCGCGACCTGGGCTCGTTCGTCGACGAGGTGCGGCAGAAGGTCGGCGCCGAGGTCGAGGTTCCGCCCGGCTACTGGATCACCTATGGCGGCACGTTCGAGCAACTGATCTCGGCGGCCAGGCGGTTGCAACTGGTGGTTCCGGCCGCCCTGCTGCTGATCTTCGGCCTGCTCTACGCCCTGTTCCGTTCGGCCAAGGACGCCGGGATCGTGTTCTCAGGCGTGCCGCTGGCCCTCACCGGCGGCGTGGCGGCCCTGATGCTGCGGGGCCTTCCGCTGTCGATCTCGGCCGGGGTGGGCTTCATCGCCCTCTCGGGCGTGGCGGTGCTGAACGGCGTGGTGATGCTGAGCTTCATCCGCTCGCTGCGCCAGGACGGCATGGAGCTCGACCCGGCGATCCGCGAGGGCGCCCTGGCGCGGCTGCGGCCGGTGCTGATGACCGCCCTGGTCGCCAGCCTCGGCTTCGTGCCGATGGCCTTCAACGTCGGGGCCGGGGCCGAGGTGCAGCGGCCGCTGGCCACCGTGGTCATCGGCGGCATCGTCTCGTCCACCCTGCTGACCCTCCTGGTGCTGCCGGCCCTCTACCGGCTCGCCCATCAGGGCAGACTGCGGCCTTAAGCCGCTGTTCAGGCGCGATTAATCCTGAAAGGCCGATCGTGGGGTCGTACCCGCTCCGGATCCCGGTTTTCGCCTCGAAAGGCGCGAGCCGGGGTCCGGGCCCTCAGCTTTCGGAACCTGCGCCATGCTTCGCCGCAAACCCAAGAAGACGCCCTTTCCCGTGGCGGACGGCGACACCGTCGAACTCGTCCTGCGCTGTGGCCACCGCGCCCGCGCCTCGGTGCTCGGCTCCAGCGGCGGCCTGGTCGAACTGGCCTACCGCAAGGCCGACGACCGCTGCGGCCACGCCTATGTCGACTCCGCCACCCTGCAACCGGGCGAGAATGTCCGCTGGGCCTTCCCGGCTCGTCCGCCGGCCTAGAAATCCCTCTCTCTTTGAAAGAGGGAGGGGCCCTCTGCCGCAAGGCAGTGGGAGGGTGAGAGGTAACAAACCATCCGGCAGGCCAACGGCCGGTTCATCTTCGTCCGACCGCCGCCTTCGTCGCCCAGACGATCACCGCCGTCGACAGCAGCACGCCGCTCAGCAGCGCGCCCACCGCCAGGATGCCGGCTGGCGTGACACGAACCTCCGCGCGATAGCGCAGCGGCCCAGCCTCGAACTCTGCGACGGCCGTCTCCGGGCCGTGATCGGCGGTCAGATCATAGGGCAGGGCGGCCCGGCGGCTGAGGGCGGCAGGGCCATGCGCCCTTACCGCGACCCCCCGCCGGCGTCGCGCCCTCCCTCAGAACCGCCAGCTCAGCGCCGCGCCCCAGGTCCGGGGCTTGCCCGGGAAGCGCACCACGGTGTTGGCGTTGCTGCTGACGGCTGTCCAGTAATACTCGTCGGTCAGGTTGCGGCCCCACAGCGACAGCTCCCAGCCCTTGTCGGGCGACGAGATGCCGATGCTGCCGTTCAGCAGGCCGTAGCTGTCGATCACGAACAGCGGATTGCCCTCCAGGTCCGCGCTCGACTTGCCCTGCCAGCGCCCGTTCAGCGCCGCCTGCAGCTTCAGGCCATTGGCCAGGTCGTGGTCGAACAGGGCCGTCAGGCCGCCCTGGAACTTCGGGCTGTATAAAAAAGGCCGTCCGTCGAAGTCCTGGGGCTGACCGGCGCCGTTGATGCCGGTGTAGCCCTGGACCTCGGTGTGCAGCCAGGTCGCCGAGGCGAGGAAGGTGAGCGACTTGGTGGCGCGCCAGGTGATGTCGCCGTCCAGGCCGCGGGCCATGCCTTCGGGCACGTTGGCCAGGCGCGACAGGGCCGTATAGATCGGGTCGGCGAACGACACGCTGAGCTGCTTGTCGGTGTAGTCGTAATAGAAGACGCCCAGGTTGGCCTGCACGCGCCGCTGGAACAGCGCCGCCTTCACGCCCAGCTCGTAGGCCGTCAGCAGTTCCTGCCGCGCCGGGGCGTTCTGGGTCGAGATGTTGGCCGCGTTGATCGGCGTCGCCCCGGCCTTGGCCCCGCGCGAGACCGAGCCGTAGACCAGCACGTCGTCGCTGGCCCGCCAGTCCAGCGCAACACGCCAGGCGAAGTTGTCCTCGTCCAGGGTCGAGCGCACGAAGCCGAAGGCGGCGCTGGCCGGGTCGAAGGTGTTGCACGAGCCCTGCGTGATCGGCGCGACCAGGCCGTAGACCCCGAAGAACAGCGCCCGGTTCACGACGTTGACGTTGGGCAGCATGTTGCCGTTAAAGTCGCGCGAGCAGCCGACATAGTCCTGTTTGTCCTGGCTGTAGCGCAGGCCGACGGTCAGTTTCAGAGTTTCCGTCAAGGCCCTGTCAGCATTGGCGAAAAGGCTCCAGGTGTCGGTCTCGATATTGCCGACGTCCTCGTAGGTCCGGAACGCCTGGCTCATCTGCAAAGCGGTGTAGCCGCCGCTGTTGAAGGGCGTCGCCAGCAGGGTCGAGCCGTAGAACCGGATCAGGCCGACATTGGCGTTCTGCCCCAGGATCGTGCGGTTCATGTCGAGGATCTCGTCATGGGCGATATAGCCCCCGACCAGCCACGAGCCCTTCTCGGTGCGCCCCTCCAGCCGCAGTTCCTCGGCCGTGGACTCGATGTCGCCGTGCGCCTTCTGGACCAGGATCTCGTAGGGCGCGCCGCTCCAGTCGAACACCGCGTCGCGCCGCAGCTTGTTGTAGCTGGTCAGCGAGATCAGGCTGACGTCGTCGGAAAGATGCCAGGCCAGCCGCAGCTTGGCCGCGTCGAAGCGGTCGTCCTCCTGCGCAGGGTCGCTGATCCCAAGGCCCGTGCCGACATCGGCGCCGCGCACCGATAGCGGGGCCCAGTCAGCCTGGGTGGCCGAGGTCGGCTTGTTGGCGGCGACGTAGCTGACCAGTCCCGCGGCGTTGAACGGGCTGGCCGCCGTCGCCGGGGTGAAGCCGATCGCCTGGGCCGCCACGGTGTCCGACCGATTGCGCCAGCCGGCGTAGGAGAAATCGATGTCGACCTTGTCGCTGGGCTGGGCGGCCAGCGACAGGCGCCAGCCCTGGCGACGCACCTCGCCCAGGCGCTCGCCCCGGGTGTTGCTGACCTGCCAGCCCTCGCCGCTGTATTCGGTGCGGAAGGCCAGGCGAGCCTGCACCTTCTCGCCCAGCGGGCCGCTGAAATAGCCTTCCAGGTTGCGGGTCTGGTAGTTGCCGGCCTCGGCCGTCAGCCCCGCCTCGAATTCCTCGGTCGGCTTGTTGGTCACGAAGTCCACCAGGCCCGCCGTGGTGTTGCGGCCGTACAGCGTGCCCTGCGGCCCCTTGAGCACCTCCACCCGCTCCAGGTCGAACATCGGACCGGTGTTCATGAACGGATAGGCGTAGGCCACCTCGTCCACATAGGTCCCGACCGTCGAGGTGGCCGACAGGTTGATGGTGTTGAAGCCGATGCCGCGCAGCGTATAGGTCGGCACGCCCTGGTAGCTCTGGCTGACCGTGAAGCTGGGAGCCACCGTCGACAGGTCCTTGGGATCGGTGACCCGCAGCTGCTGCAGGGTCTGGCCGCTGAAGGCCTGGATCGGCATGCCGATGTCGTTGGCCGCTTCCTCGCGGCGCTGGGCCGTGACCACGACCGTCTCGATGGCCAGGCTGTCCTTTTCCTCCTGGGCGGGCTTGGCGGCCGGAGCCTGCGCCCAGACGGGCGCGGCCATCGACAGGGCCAGGGCCGACACCCCGAACGTCAGCGCCAGGCGCAATGGTCCTTGCATGCGAAACCTCCCTCCGGCCGCGCCTTCATTGGACGCTGGCTCTATCGGAGCGTGCGGGTCGCCCGCCCCTCTAACAAGCTATCGGAACTGATAGGGTCTCAAGGCCCGTCACAGCCCGAGGACCAGGCGGGCGATGATGTCGCGCTGGATCTCGTTGGAGCCGCCATAGATCGAGGCGGCGCGGTTGTTGAGGTAGCGGGCCACCGTCGTGCGGCCGTGCTCGGGCCCGATCAGCGCCTCGTTGGAGCCCGCCTCGCGCGCGGCCGGCTGGTGCACGGCGGCCCAGGCGCCCAGGTGCGCCACCGCCAGCTCGTCCTGCCGCTGCAACGCCTCCGAGCCCTGCGCCTTGAGGATCGACGAGGCCGGTCCCGGATTGGCGCCGCCGGCCAAGGCGCTCAGCACCCGCCGCTCGGTGACGTCGATGGCCAGGGCCGCGATCTCGGCTTCGGCCAGTCGCCGGCGCTGGTCGGGATCCTCGGCGACGCCCGCCTCGCGCAACCTGGAAAGGCCCGCCTCCAGCCCGGCGGCGTAGCCCCCGCCCCGCTCGAACTCCAGCAGGTGCTTGGCCACCGTCCAGCCCTGGTTCTCCTCGCCCAGCCGGTCGGCCTTCGGCGTGCGGACGTCGTCGAAGAACACCTGGTTGACCTCGTGCTCGCCGGCCAGGGTCAGGATCGGGTCGACGCGGATCCCCGGCCGGTCCATCTCGACCAGCAGGAAGGTGATGCCGGCCTGCGGCTTGCCCTCGCTGGAGGTGCGCGCCAGGCAGAACATATGCGTCGCCCAATGGGCGTGGGTGGTCCATATCTTCGAGCCGTTCAGCACGTAGTCGTCGCCGTCGGGAACGGCCTTCATCTGCAGCGAGGCCAGGTCCGACCCCGCCCCGGGCTCCGAATAGCCCTGGCACCAATAGTCCTCACCTGACAGGATCCTGGGCAGGTAGCGGGCCTTCTGCGCGGGGGTCCCGAACCGCATGATCGCCGGCGCCGCCATCCGCAGGCCCATCGGCGCCAGGCCCGGGGCGCCGGCCCGCGCGCACTCGGCCTGGAAGACGTGCCGCTGGATCTCGCTCCAGCCCGGACCGCCATGCTCGACCGGCCAGGTCGGCGCGACCCATCCCCTGGCGTGAAGGATCCGCTGCCAGGCCAGGCTGTGGTCCTTGTCGCAGAACACGCTGGTCATCCGCCGCCCGGCCTCGCCCAGGCCCGGCGTCAGCTCCGCGTCGAGGAAGGCGCGCACCTCGTCCCGAAAGGCCAGGTCCTCAGGCGACAGTTCCAGGTCCACGCGCGCGCTCCGCTCCAACGTCGGGGAAACTTGCGAAAGCCAGGGCCCGGTGCGCAAGCTATCGGAACCGATAGGGAAAGAGCGCCCGCATGACGGCGACGACGGGGGGAGAGGCCGAGCACCTGGCGCGGGTCATGGACCTGGCCGTGCGCGTGCGCGACCTCGGCGCCGAGATCGGCCTGCCCTACATCGCCGCCAGCGCCGACATATCGAACCCGGAGCCGATGCTCGGCGCGGACGGGCTGCCCCTGGCCGAAACCACCTTCGAGTGGCTGGACGCGGGCCTGCGCTACTGGCGCGACCGCTCTTTCGCGCTGAGAGCGCCGTTCATCCTGGCCGCCCGCTACGCCGCCGAGCCGTTCTTCTATCACCAGGGCCGGTTTTCCAGCTGGCGGCCGCTGCCCAAGCTGGAGGCCATCCCCGTGGCCGAAGCGGCGGAGGATTTCGGCGTCGCCGCCGCCGTCATCGCCCCCGCCTATCTGACCGGCGGGGTGATCGGGGCCGTGGTCTGGGCTTCGGCGCAGCCCGTGCCCGACCTGCCGGCCCTCTACGCCGCCCGCGCCGACCAGTTGCACGGCGCTGCCCTGCGCCTGGTCTCGGCCTATCGCGACGGCCTGACCGACGACGCCCCGCTGGTCCGCTTGACCAAGCGCGAGATCCAGTGCCTGAAATGGGCGGCGGCCGGAAAGACCGACGCCGACATCGGCCAGATCATCGGCATCTCCGGACCCACGGTCCGCTTCCACGTCCAGAACGCAGCCCTGAAGCTGAGGGTGGCCGGACGGGCCCAGGCGATCCACCGGGCCACGGGCCTGGGCTACCTGGGCTCAGCCGCTTTCTGAGGCGCCGGCGCCCCGAATGACGCGCTGCAATGCTTTGTCACAAACGAGATGCACAGCCGCAAGGCGGCCTCTCCACCTTTGAACCTGTCAGAAGCGCCCGCCGAACGAGGGATCGGCCCGCTGCTTCACAGGAGAAGACTATGACCAAGACCCGCAATCGCCTGCTGGCCCTGACCGCCCTGGGCGGCCTGGCCATCGGCGGCGCGGCCGTCGCCGAAACCGTGAAGCTGCCTGCCAAGCAGGTCGCTCTCGGCGTCGATCACTTCCAGGCCAAGACCCAGGTCATCGACGACCAGCTCGACGTCGAGACCGTTGTCTCGACGCAGGCCGGCTTCCAGACCGGCAAGGGCCTGTTCCGCAACCCGTCGAACGACAACTACCTGCGCGCCGTCGTCGACAAGCGCACCGGCGCGACCCGCTACGAGGTCCGTCAGACCCTGATGTACCAGGGCTCGATGCGCGAGTACGACACGGTGGCCTACGAAACCTCGGCCTGGCCGGTCCAGGCCCAGGCGATCAAGATCCGCGACAACGCCGGCCGCTGCTTCCTGTTCGAGGCGCCGGAGCTGTGCACCGAAGAGGTCGCCTTCTCGATCGGCGAGGACGAGCTGCGCAAGGTGGCCGCCAAGCCCCAGGCCTGGGGCTTCAAGTTCAAGTCCCCCAAGGGCTACGAGCACCGCACGGCCATCACTCAGGCTGAGATCGTCGGCCTGCTGAACAGCGTCGAGGCCTATCGCGCCACTCTTCCCGCGGTCCAGGCCCAGGCCGACACCGCCGCCGGCGGCTGAGCCGTCGCGTCCCCGTATCCGGAGTAGTTTTCCATCATGAAGTTCGCTGCTGTTCTCGGCGTGGCCGCTGGCCTCGTCGCTTTCCCCGCCATGGCCGGTCCGGCTGGTCACGGCCTGACCTTCACCGAAGAAGTCGCCAAGAAGAACCTTCAGAAGCGCACGGTGAAGATCGCCGCCGCCGCCTCGTGCGCCGCCCCGGCCGCCGTCGAGCTCGCCAAGCGTGACGACGTCGCCACGGCCAAGGCCAAGGAAGGCGTGGTCCGCGTCGTGTTCCATTCGGTCGACGCCGCCGCGTCGCAGGAAGGCGCCGTCCGCGCCGCCGTTTCCGACATCTGCCGCGCCGCCTAAGGGCGTCCGGCATCCAAGACGGCCGTTTCGGCGGCCGGCCCTCGCGCGAGTCCTCTTCCCCCGAAGTGCGCGCGAGGGCATCCCTTTTTCAGAGAACGATGCAATCTGGCCTGGCAACGGGTTGAAGTCGGTGGGAAATCGCCGCTTTACTACCTTGCTCGTGGCCACTTCGTTCCTAGATAGCCCAGTCGTATGGATTCCTCAGGCTCAGGTATGAACGCCCTGCAGCGGGAGCTGGCGACAGCGCCCGTGGCCCCGACCGTGCTCATCGTCGAGGACGATCCGGCGCTGCGCACCCTGCTCATGCGCCTGCTGCGCGAAGAGGGCTTCCAGCCGCTCAGCGCCGCGCACGGCGGCGAGATGGCTCGCGTGCTGGAGACCAACACGGTCGACATCATCCTGCTCGACGTGATGATGCCGGGCAGCAACGGCTTCCAGCTGTGCCGCAGCCTGCGCAAGGAAAGCGACGTGCCGATCGTCATGCTCAGCGCGCGCGACGACGAGAGCGACCGCCTGATCGGCCTGGAGCTCGGCGCCGACGACTACATCGGCAAGCCCTTCAGCAAGAAGGAGCTGATCGCCCGCATCCGCGCCATCCTGCGCCGCACCCAAGGCGGGGCCCAGGCCAGCCAGCCGCGCGGCGCCCAGCAGATGGTGTTCGCAGGCTGGCAGCTGGATCCGGGCCGCCGCGAGCTCCTGTCGCCCGACGGCGCCTTCGTTGATCTGTCGGGCGCGGAGTTCGACCTCCTGCTGGCCTTCCTGTCCTCGCCCCAGCGGGTGATCGGCCGCGAACGCCTGCTGGAAATGTCGCGCGCCCGCATCTCCGACGCCTCGGACCGCAGCATCGACGTGCTGGTCAGCCGTCTTCGTCGCAAGCTGGCCGTCAGCGGCCAGGCCGAGTCCCTGCTGCGCACCGTGCGCGGCATCGGCTACATCTTCACCGCGCAGGTGGAGCGCCGATGAAGCCTTTGCGGCTATGGCCGCAGCGTCTGGTCGGCCAGGTCACCCTGGTCCTGATGCTGGCCGTCGCCCTGGAATTCATCGGCAGCTCGATCCTGTTCGAGAACAGCCGAATCTACCCCAATCGCGACAACCAGGTTCAGCGCGCCGCCGAACAGCTGGTGACCGCCGAAGCGATCATCGAGACCCGTCCCGAGAACGAGCGCGCCGCCCGCGCCGCCGGCCTGTCCAGCCGCTTCAGCCAGCTGGAGTGGACCCCCCTGCCCCACCTAGTCGACCGCGAGCGCTCGGCCGAGCGCAAGCTCAAGGACCAGTTCCGCGCCGCCGAGCCCAGCCTGGCCCGCCGCGACCTGCGGATGAACGCCGAGATCGACCGCACCCTGCCGCGCGACACCCACCTGAAGGTGGCGCTGAAGATGCGCGACGGCACCTGGCTGACGATGAAGACCAAGATCCGGGCCGCCCCCTGGGCGGTGCTGCTCAGCAGCGTCGGCTCGGCCTTCATCCTGGGCCTGGGCGTGATCACCGCCGCGGCCCTGGTGCTGCGCAACCTCAGCCGTCCGTTGCGGGCGCTGGCCGAGGCCGCCGACAAGGTCGGCCAGGGCGCGCGGGTGCGGGTGGCCGAGACCGGGGCCGGCGACCTCAAGCTGGTGGCTCAGGCCTTCAACTCCATGCAGGACCGTATCGCCGGCCTGCTGCAGGCCCGCACCGAAGCGCTCGCCGCCGTCGGCCATGATCTGCGTACGCCGCTGGCCCGCCTTCGCCTGCGCGCCGGCTTCGTTTCCGAGACCTCGGCCCGCGAGGCGCTGGAAGCCGACGTCGACGAGATGACCGGCATGCTCGACTCGCTGCTGGCCTATCTGGGCGGCCAGGAGGATCCCGAGCCGCCCCGCCGCACCGACATCGCCGCCATCGCCATGACCCTCGTGGACGACGCCACCGACTCCGAGCGCATCGCCACCTATGACGGTCCCGAGCACCTGCCGGTGCGCGCCCGTCCGCTGTCGCTCAAGCGCGCCATCAGCAACATCGTCGAGAACGCCCTGCACTACGGCGGCGAGGCCGCCCTGACCCTCAGCCGCGAAGGCCGGATGGTCATACTGGCGGTCGAGGACAAGGGCCCCGGCATCCCCGAGGCCGACCTCGCCCACGTGCTGGAACCCTTCCACCGCCTCGACAGCGCCCGCGCCCGCAACACCGGGGGCCTTGGCCTTGGCCTGACCATCGTCCAGCAGATCCTCAAGCGCGAAGACGGCGAACTGATCCTCCGCAACCGCCCCCAAGGCGGCCTGCGCGCCGAGATAAGGCTGCCCGCGCTCTAGAACTGCCCCCTCTCCCAAAGGGAGAGGGAGGGGCCCAGGCGATAGCCTGGGAGGGTGAGGGGTTACGCCGTCAGCTAGGCCGCCCACCCGTAAAATCCCCGCGAAAGCGGGGACCCAGGTGTTTTATCGTCGAGCGCCACGCGTTTCAGAAAAAGCCTGGGTCCCCGCTTTCGCGGGGATTTTACGGAAGGTTAGAGCGGTCATGAGGAACCTCCCCCTGGGGGAGGCGGCCCGCGCCAACCAGATCCTCCCCCTCTGGGGG
>LNIY01000127.1 GCA_001449105.1 Caulobacter vibrioides
GGCGCCCGCGCGGGGGGCGTTTTCCCGCACCCCGCTGGTTGGTTTTTTTTCCATGGGGGGCACGCCCCCCCCCCGCTCGCTTTCCCCCCCCCCCCCCCGGAGGGGGGGCCTCCTCCCGGCCGGGGCTTTTCTGCCCCCCCCCCCTTGGGGGAGGTGGCCCGGAGGGCCGGAGGGGGCCTACAGCCCCAGCAGCCGCCTCACCACGAACTCCAGCATCTCCGGCGTCAGCGGGCGGCGGGTGGCCTGGTTGTTCATGGCCAGGCCGCTGAGGACGTCGATCACCAGGTCGGCGTCGGTTTCGGCGGCGATGGCGCCGCGGGCGATGGCGCGTTCGACGACCTGGCGGTTGTGGGCGCGGCGGCGCTGGAAGTCTTCCTGGCCGTTCTGGAACAGCTCGGGCCGCACGCGGCTCTCGGCGATCAGGAAGCTCATGCAGGGGCCGACGACCGGGTCGTTGTAGAGGTCGATCATCGCTTGGCCCAGCGCGACCAGGTCGCCGACCACGTCGCCGGTGTCGGG
The DNA here is from genome assembly GCA_001449105.1 of Caulobacter vibrioides. Lineage (GTDB taxonomy): Bacteria > Pseudomonadota > Alphaproteobacteria > Caulobacterales > Caulobacteraceae > Caulobacter > Caulobacter vibrioides_C. The sequence goes on from LNIY01000127.1 coordinate 520, forward strand.
CAGGGTCTCGAACAGGAAGGCTTCGTTGAAGGCCTCGCCCACGGCCTGCATCGGCGTGGCCCAGCGGCGATAGAAGGTGGCGCGCGGGGCGCCGGCCTTGTCGCAGATCTTCTCCAGGGTCAGGCCCGACATGCCGTGCTGGGCCAGCACTTCCAGCGCGGCGCGCTTGAGGCGCTTTTCCACCTCGGGATCGCGTGGGCGGCCTGGGCCCCGGCGCTTGGCGGGCGGTTCGGTGGGCGTTTCTGAAGGCGGGCTGGGCTCGAAGTCCATGGCTGCAACCTAGAGCGCATTTGCGAACGATGGTCAAAAAAAGCGGCGCATCCGGGGAGGATGCGCCGCCAAAACCGCGTGGCGCTGGGAAGGTCGGCCACGCGAAGAGGGAGTGGTGATCAGAACTTCCCCCGGATCCCGAGCATGATCTGGCGGCCGGGCTGGTAGTAGGTGTAGGCGGCGCTGTCCCACTGGAACGGGCTGCGCTGGGCTTCCTCGGTGATGTTGATGACGTCGAGGCTGACCCGCGGCTGGGTCGGCAGCTTGTCGAACTGGTAGCTGGCCGACAGGTCCCACTGGCCGCGGGCGTCGGTGTTGATGGTGGCGACCGGAATGCCGTTCTGGCCCGGGCCCGACGATATCTGGGCGTCGTTCCAGACGTAGGACAGCCGCACCGTGGCCCCGTGCTTCTCGTAGTAGCCGGTGACGTTGTAGGTCCACGGCGAGATGCCGACGGCCTGGGCGGGCGCGCCATTGCCGCGCGCGTTCTGCTCGACATGGGTGGCGTTGGCGGTGAAGCCGGCGCCGTCCAGCAGGAAGTCCAGCGGCTGCACCCAGGTGACTTCCTGGCCCAGGATGGTCAGCACGCCGTCGGCGTTGATCTGCTGCTGCACGGTGACCGTCGCCGCGGCCGGACCGCCGCGGTTGTTGATCGCCTGCTGCTGCAGGTTGGTCAGCTGGTCGAAGGGCACGCCCAGCTGGCTGAACGGGATGGTGTTGGTGCCGTTGACGGTGAAGCCGGTCAGCTCCTTGCGGAACAAGGCCACGCCGATATAGCCGGCGCCGCCCGTGTACCACTCGCCGCCGATGTCGAAGTTGTTGGAGGTGTAGGGCTGCAGGTTCGGATTGCCCTGGTTGGCCTGCTGGGCCGACGGGTCGGAGAAGGTGGTGCCCGGCAGCATGGCGCTGGGGTTGGGCCGGGTGACCGTGCGCGAGGCCGAGGCGCGCAGGATCAGGTCCTCGCGCAGGTTCCAGGCCACGTTGAACGAGGGCAGCAGGCCGTCGTAGTTGCTGGTGCGCGACAGGAACGACAGCACGCCGTTGACCGTCTGCGGTCCCTCGATGGTCTGGTCGGTGGAGTAGTAGCGGGCGCCCAGGTTGAAGCGCAGCTCGCGGTCCAGGACCTGGGTCGAGCCGTTGGCCTCGATGTAGGCGCCGGTGGTCTTCTCGCGGATCAGGCCCGAGGCCGCGCCGGTGGCGGCGGCGGCCGAGAACGGGGCGCTGTCGAGGAAGGCCTGATAGTTGCTGTCGGCGAAGAACCGGTCCTTGTCCAGGGTGATGAAGCCCAGCGGACCGGGCTTGATGTAGCCGGCCAGATTGGCCTGCGGGATGGCCGAGCCGGCGCGCCCGTCGCAGGCCGGGACCGGGGCGGGAACCGGGCTCTGCGGCGTCACCCCGCCGCCGCCGCAGGTGAAGGCCTGCCAGCGGGCGGAGTTGTCGAGCGCGGTGATCGTGCGGCCGACCTCGTCATAGGCGACGCCGAACTTGAAGTTGGTCCCCTTGTCGTCGCCCAAAGTCAGGTCGAAGTGGGCGCCCTTGGTCGAGGTGACGCGCTTTTCGGCCTGCACGTTGACGCGGCCGCCGGCCCACACCCAGCCCAGCGCCGGGTCGTTGAGGTCCTTGTTGGCCTTGATCGACGGATAGTCGCCGCCGCCGTTGGCGTAGGTGACGTTCAGGCCCGAGTTCAGCGGGGTGTTGAACAGCACCGTCGGCGCCTCGCGGAAGAAGACGCTGCGGCTCCAGTTCACCTGGCCGTCCAGCTTGATCCAGTCGTTGGGACGCCAGGTGAAGCCCGGGTTGAGGTTCAGGACCTCGACGTCCTCCTCGTAGGGCCGGTACTCGAGGAAGAACTGCGAGTTCAGGAACGTGCCTTCGGTGACCACGCCCTCGCCGTTCACCTTCACGCCCACCGGCACCATGAAGTTGGAGTTGCGCACGACCCAGTTCATGTCGATGCGCTCGAACGAGCGGCTGCCCTTGGAATAGAGGGTGTCGAAATAGACGTTCAGCTGGTCGTTGGGACGCCATTCGGCCGACAGCACGATGGAGTCGCGGTCGCGCTCGCCCGAACTCCAGCTGTCACGGCCAAGGCGCGGCAACTGCGCGTCCGAAAGCTGCTGCAGGGTCGTGCCGGGGTTCAGCGAGGCCAGCAGGGCGTTGTCGATCGCCTGGCCGGGCGTCAGGCCGTTGGAGTTGACGCCGGCCGGCACGGTCGAGGCCCAGTTGAAGTTGTTGCCGCCGGTGACGTTGCAGCCGGCGCAGGTCATGTTGGCGTTCGACCAGCCGACGCTTTCGAAGCCGGTGGTGGTGCTCTTGGTGCGGGCGATGGCCACGCCGCCCAGAAGGCCGAACTCGCCGATCGGGGTTTCCCAGGTCTTGGACGCGATCAGCGAGCCGCGCGGGCTGATGTCGTCGGCCTGGTTGTTCTTGCCGGCCTGCAGCGAATAGATCAGCTGGCCGTCTCCGCTCTTGTAGTCGAACGGGCGGGCGCTGCGCATGTTGACCACGCCGGCGACGCCGCCCTCGACCATGCCGGCCGTCGGGGTCTTGTGGACGTCGAGGCGGGTGAAGAGCTCGGTGGGGAACAGGTCGAGATCGACCTCGCGGTTCTGGTTCTGGCTGTCGGTGCGACCCGACGAGGCCACCGCGATCTGCGAGCCGTTCAGCAGGATCTTGGTGAAGTTGGTGCCCAGGCCCCGGATGGTGACGTTCAGGCCCTCGCCGTTGATCTCGCGGGTCAGCTGGACGCCGGGGATGCGGTTGAGGGACTCGGCGATGTTGAGGTCGGGGAACTTGCCGATGTCCTCGGCGAAGACGGAGTCGGTGAAGGCGACGCTTTCGCGCTTCGCATTGGTCGCGTCGGCCAGGCTCTTGCGATAGCCGGTGACGACGATCTCCTCGACGGAGTCGGCCTCGGCGGCCTGCGGCGCGCTCTGGGCCAGGGCCGGGGCGGCCACGAGGGCGGTGGTCAGGCAAGTGGCCCCGATCAGGGCCTGGCGGATTCCGCGCGTGCGGTGGCTGGACGACATCGATTCACTCCCCTGGCGCTTGTGGCTTTTCGCGCTTTTCGTCTCGACCGCCGCCGTCCGCCGTTACTCGGCGATACGGTTGGTAGCGGTCACAGGAGTGAACGGCTACGAGGTAAGGCCTATCGTGTCAAGGTGGTCATACCTTTCCGATCTTGTAGGTCGGACAAGGTCAAGCTTGTCTCCACGGGCCTGGCCAGGACCACGTAGCGCAGCGGTCCGTGTGCCTTGGCGTCCAGCGGCCAGCAGGTGGCCAGGGCGAGGCCCCGTCCCGGCGCGCGGGGATCCAGGCCCGAGGCGTCCCAGCGCACCACCTTTGCGCCGGTCACCTCGAAGCGGGCGATCCTGCCGTCGGCGCGCTCGACCAGGATCGGATCGCCCGGCCTGACCTTGCCCAGCACGGCGAAGTGGGTGTCGCGGTGGGCGGCGTAGACGGCCGTGCCACGGTCGCCGGCCTGGGGCGTGCCGGCCACGTGGCCGGGGCCGAAGGCCAGGGCCTGGCCGCTGGCGCCGTCCAGGGCGATCACCCGCTCGCCCTGGCTGGGAAAGGCGATGCGGGCCGTGGGCCAGGTGTCGGCCCAGTTCCAGGGACGCACCGGCGCGCCGCCCTCGCGCCGGCTCTGCTCGAAGGCCCGCTCCAGCAGCACCTGGGCCAGGGCCGCCTTGGCGTGGATCCACAGGCCCTGGCCGCACAGCGCCAGGCCCAGGCCCCCGGCCGCCAGGGCCGGGAGCAGGAAGGGGAGCCGCCGGCGGGCGGCTCCCAGGATGGTCGCCGGCCGGCTCACGCCGCGGCCTTCCGCCGGCCCAGGACCCAGCCGCCGGCGCCGAGCGCCAGGGCCAGACCCATCAGGCCCAGACCCATCAGGATCAGGCCCATCAGGATCAGCATCGGCGCGTCGGTCGCCGTCTGCGGCAGGTCCAGCTGCGCGATCTGCTGCTCGGGATCGGCCGGGGCGTCGGTGTTCCCCGTCGCGGCGGCCTTGCGGTTGAACAGGGCGTCGAAGTCCCAGCCGGCCGGCAGGTTCAGCGGCAGGTCGCTGCGCAGCAGCGGGGCGTCGGCGGGGCGGGCGGGGGTCTTGTCGACCGCCACCAGGCTGGTCTGGCTGGTCACCAGGCCATGGTCCAGGCCCAGCTTCAGCACCCGGGCGTCGGCCTCGTCCTCGGTGATCTGGGCCAGGGTGCGGGCGACCTCGGCGTCGGTGATCTTGCGGCGGGCCCAGAGCTTGGAGATCCCCTTGCCGGCCTCGGCGTCGCGCAGGCGGATACGGGTCTGCCAGGGACGGCCGTCGATGACGCCGCTGATCGTCAGCACGCCGTCCAGGTCGTCGACCCGGGCGGCCAGGGTGACCGGCTCGCCGCGATAGAGATCGGGCAGGACGGCGGGGGCGGCGTCGGAGGCCGTACCCTCGAAGCGGGCGACGAGGTTGGTGGCCACGGGGCTTTCCAGCTTGTCGAACAGGGCGCGCATGGCCTCCTCGACGCCGTCGGTCGAACCGATGTGGGTGAAGGTCCCGCGGCCCAGTTCCGAGGCGCGGCTCATCAGGTGGCTGTTGGGGGCCGAGCCGATGCCGACCATGAACACCCTTGAGCGGCCGCAGCCGGCGGTGATGGCGTCGAACAGGCCCTGCTCGTCGCTGATCTCGCCGTCGGTCATGAACACCACCTGGCGCACGCGGCCCTGGTCGGCGCGCTTGTCTTCTTCGCGCAGAGCGGCGGCCATGGCCGGGACCATTTCGGTGCCGCCAGTGGCCTCCAGGCCCGAGACGAACCTGCGGGCCTTGGCCAGGTTGGCGGCGTCGGCGGCGACGGCGCCCTCGAACAGCACGGTCAGGGTGTCGTCGAAGCGCACGACGTTGAAGCGGTCGCCGCTCTTGAGGTTGGACAGGCCGTACAGCAGGCCGGCCTTGGCCTGGCGCATCGACTCCCCGCCCATCGAGCCGGAGTTGTCGATGACGAAGACGATGTCGCGGGCCGGCGGCGGGCCGGTGCGGGCGGCGATCGGCGGGGTGACCTGGGCCAGCACGTAGTGGGCGCCGGCCACCTTTTCGCGGAACAGGGCGACGCTGGGCGCGGCCAGCGGAACCGGCTTCCAGCTCAGCACGAAGTCGCGGTCGGCCGGGGCCTGGCCCCGGGTCAGGGTGATGGTCTTGCCGCCCTTGTCGTCGCGGACGTCGACGGCGTGGCTGGCGCTGGCCACCGCGCCCAGCGGGAAGCCGGCGCGCAGGTGGACGGTCAGGGTGACCGGGTTGATCGCGCCGGCGACCTTCGGGTCGACGATCGCGGCGCGGCTCTCGGGCGTCGGGGCCGTACCGGGCGAGGCGTAGCGCGGGGCCACGACCAGCGGCATGCGCAGCGAATACTCGCCGGCCGAGACGGCGATGGGGGCCTGGAATTCGATCTGCACCAGCACCGTCTCGCCGGGCGCGATGTTGGCCACGGCGTTGGTGAACATGTTGGGGCGGTTCTGCTCGACCAGGGCCGCCTTCTTGCCCTGGGCCTTGGCCGCCTCGTAGATTTCCTGCGCCTCGGCGCGCTTCTTGATCTCGCCGACGATCACCTTCTTGCCGATCACCATCTTCAGGGTGTCGACCGCGCCGTCCTGGGGCAGGGGATAGACATAGACGGCCTCGACCCAGCGGCCGGTGTCGTTGCGGAAGGCCTGGGTGACGCGGCCGCGCACGGTCAGTCCGCTGACGGTCATGTCGATGTCGGTCCCCAGGCGTACGGCCTCGACCACCTGCTCGCCGCCCTTGGCGCGCATGATCAGGCCGCCGGCGGCCGGATCCGTCGGCTCGGCGGCGCGGCCGGTTCCGGCCAGGGCCAGCAGGAGCAGCAGCCCCAGGGCGAAGGCTTCGCAGAGGATGGCGAACCACCGGCCGGGGCGGGCGCCGGCGGCGACGCGGGGCTTGGGCGCGCCGACGTCTTGAGCGGACATGGGAGGATCTCCTTGGAGCTCGAAAGCAGGTGATCTCCCTTGTCGTCACACCGGGGTGCAGCCGCGAGCGGCGGGATTTGCAATCTTCGTGAGGGATCCGTGCAGCTTGTCCGCAGGCGGGCTTGTCGCGCCCGGTCCGGCGCCGCAGTGTGCGGAAATGTGCGGATTCGTGAGGCCTTCCCGATGACCCTGGCGCCGGAAGCCGAGCTGCCCGACGAACAGAGCCTGGCCATCGCCGCCGGCGTGCGCGAGGCGCTGGCGCGCCGCCGCATGTCGCGCCAGCAGCTGGCCGACAAGGCCCGCATCAGCATCTCGACCCTTGAGAAGGCGCTGAGCGGCCGCCGCCCCTTCACCCTGGCCACGACCATCCGCCTGGAAGAAGCCCTGGAGCAGCCGTTGCGGGCTTCGGCCAAGCCGGCGCCCGCCGCCGTCGCCGGCCTGGCGCCCGAGGCCCTGGGCGCCTATTCGCGTCCGGCCGTGACCTGGCTGGAGGGCGAGTACCTGACGCTGCGGCCCTCGTTCGAGGACGCGGCCGCCGTCTACGCCTACCGCACCGAGATCGTCTGGGACGAGACGGCCTCGAGCCTCGTCTTCCGCGAGGCCGCGCGGCAGGACGCCGAGTTCACCCAGCGCGGGGCGGTGTCGCTGTCGAACCAGTCGGGCCACACCTACCTGATCACCAACGAGCTTGGGCAGTTCCGGCTGATCATCCTGGGCCGGCCGGCGATCGGCGGCGAGATGTACGGCATGCTGACCACCCTGCAGGTGGGCCAGGGCAGCCACCTGACGCCGGCCGCCGCGCCCATCGCCTTCGTGCCCCTGCGCCGGGTGGCGCAGCCGGCTTTCGGCCGCGTCGGGCCTGACGCGGCCGCCTATGACGAGTACCGCGCGGCGCTGGCCCGGGTGACTGACAAGGGTTTCGCGCGGTTCTTCGCGGGGTGAGGCGGCGGGGTGAAAAGCACCCCCAACAGTCCGTCATCCCGGAAAGCCCGCAGGGCTTATCCGGGACCCAGGAGGACTGGGCTCGACGTCCAGATCGGTCGGTTGTTGGCGCATTACCGGCGGCCCCTGGGTCCCGGCTCTACGGCTCGCGACGCGAGCCTTCGGCCGGGATGACGGCCCAGGTGCGGATTAAGCCGCCCGCGCCCCCGCCACCCGGTCGGCCACGAAGGTCATGTGGTCGGGCATGGCCTCGGCCGAGCGGGCGATGACCGCGCGGATCTCGTTCATGCGGGCGCGCAGCAGATCCTCGCTCATCACGTCGGCCATGGGGTCCCAGCCCTTCGGCTTGAGGCCCTGGCCGATCATCACCGCGAACCAGGAGGTGTCGTTGAACAGCTCCTCGTTCTCGCGGAAGATTCGGCCGTGGCTCTCGAAGACGGCGATCTTGTCGGCCAGGTAGTCGGGGATCGGCATCTCGCGCAGATAGTCCCAGTAGGGCGTGTCCGAGCGCTGGGTGGCCTTGTAGTGCAGGATGAGGAAGTCGCGGATCTTCTCGTATTCGAAGGTCATCACCCGGTTGTAGCGGTCGATGTCGGGCTGCTGGAACCGGCGGTCGGGGAACATGGCCAAAAGGCGCGAGATGCCCACCTGGATCAGGTGGATGCTCTGGCTTTCCAGCGGCTCCATGAAGCCGGCGGCCAGGCCGATGGCCACGACGTTCTTGTTCCAGCTCTTCTTGCGGCGGCCGGCCTTGAACTTCAGCGTCCAGGGCGTGGCCAGGGCCTCGCCGTCCAGATTGGCAAGCAGGTAGGCGGTGGCCTCGTCCTCGCTGATGTGCTCGCTGGAGAAGGCGTAGCCGTTGCCGATGCGGTGCTGCAGCGGGATGCGCCATTGCCAGCCGGCGGGGCGGGCGGTGGCGCGGGTGACCGGGTCGGTCGAGCCGCCCGAGGCGCAGGGCACGGCCACCGCGCGGTCGTTTAGCAGCCAGTGCGACCAGTCCTCGAAGCCGCTCTTGAGGGTCTGCTCGATCAAGAGGCCCCGGAAGCCCGAGCAGTCGATGAAGAGGTCGCCCTCGACGCGGGTTCCGTTCTCCAGGGTGACGGCCTCGATGAAGCCGTCGGTTCCGCGCTGGATCACGTCGATGATCCGGCCCTCGATGCGGGTGACGTTACGGGCTTCGGCGTAGTCGCGCAGGAAGCGGGCATAGAGGCCGGCGTCGAAGTGGAAGGCGTAGGCGATGTCGCCCAGCGGCGAGTTCTTCTGCCCCGTCGGCCGCTGGAACTTCGCCTGGGCCGCCGCCAGCGATTGCAGCGAGTATTCGCAAAGGTCGGCGGCCTCGCCCATGGCCTGGTAGCGCAGCCAGTAGGCGTGGAACGACACCCCCTCCATGTCGACGCCGTAGGGGCCGAACGGGTGGTGGTAGGTGTGGCCGATCTGTTTCCAGTCGCGGAACTCGATGGCCAGCTTGTAGGTGGCCTTGGTCTTGCGCAGGAACTCGTCCTCGTCGAGGCCGAGCATGCGGTTGAAGATGTTGATCTGCGGGATGGTCGACTCGCCGACGCCGACGGTGCCGATGGCCTCGCTCTCGATCACGGTCACCTTGGTGACGCCGTCCTTGAGGAAGCGGCCCAGGGCGGCGGCGGTCATCCAGCCGGCGGTGCCGCCGCCGACGATGACGACGTGGCGGATGCGGTCGTTGGTCAAGCGGCGACTCCTTGCGGCGCGCCGCAGTAGCGGGCGACGAACTCGGCATGGCTGGGCATCGCCTCGGCGGTGCGGGCGATCAGGGCCGACAGGTGGGCCAGGCGCTGGCGCACCTCGCTTTCGGGCAGGCTGTCGACAAGCGGGTCCCACTCCTGCGGCACGATCCCCTGGCCCAGCAGCACGGCCAGCCAGTTGGTCTCGTGGAACAGGTCGTATTCCGACGGGAACCAGCGGCCGCGATGGGCGAACAGCTCCATGCGGCGGGCCAGGCTGTCGGGCACGGTCATCGACGACAGGTAGCGCCAGTAGTCGGTGTCGTCGCGGCGGGTGGCGTGGAAGTGCAGGATGACGAAGTCGCGGATGCGGTCGACCTGCTCGGCGGTCAGGCGGTTGTACTCGTCGATCTCCAGCGGATCGACGCCGTTGCCGGGGAACAGGGCCAAGAGCTTGGTGATGCCCGCCTGGATCATGTGGATGCTGGTGCTTTCCAGCGGCTCGATGAAGCCGGCCGACAGGCCGATCGAGCAGACATTCTTCTCCCAGGCGCGCTCGCGGCGGCCGGGGGTGAAGCGCAGGAAGTTCGCCTCGTCCGTCGGGGCGCCGTCGAGATTGGCCAGCAGCGTCTCGAGCGCTCGCTGGTCGTCGACGTGATGGCTGGAATAGACGTAGCCGTTGCCGATCCGGTGCTGCAGCGGGATCCGCCACTGCCAGCCGCCCTCGCGGGCGGTGGCGCGGGTGAAGGGCGTTAGGCCGTCGCCGCCCAGCTCGCAGCCGATGGCCACGGCGCGGTTGTTGGGCAGCCAGCGGCCCCAGTCCTGGTAGGGGACCTTCAGGGCCTGGCCGATGACCAGGCCGCGGAAGCCCGAGCAGTCGACGAAGAAGTCGCCCTCGACGCGGCGGCCGTCTTCCAGCAACACGGCCTCGACGAAGCCGGTCTCGCCGTTCTGGTCCACCCGGCCGATGCGGCCCTCGATCCGCACGACGCCGCGCTGCTCGGAAAAGCCGCGCAGGAAGCGGGCGTAGAGGCCGGCGTCGAAGTGATAGGCGTACTTCAGGCTCGACATCACCTTGGCCGGATCGGGATCGGGCAGGGCGAAGCGCCAGCGGCGGGCGGCGGCCTCGGTGAGGTTGTAGTCGCCGATCGGTCCGGCGGCCTGTTCGAACTTGCGCCAGGCCTGGTGGAACTTGATCCCCTCCAGGTCGAGGCCGAAGGTCCCGAACGGGTGGTGGTAGGTCTCGCCGAGCGCGCCCCAGTCGACGAACTCGATGCCCAGCTTGAAGCTGGCCTTGGTGGCCCGCATGAACGCCCGCTCGTCGATCCCGAGCATGGCGTTGAAGGTCAGGATCGGCGGGATGGTGGCCTCGCCGACGCCGACCGTGCCGATGGCTTCGGATTCGACGAGGGTGATCTTCAGGCCCTGGGCGCCGAGCGTCTTGGCGAGCGCCGCCGCCGTCATCCATCCGGCCGTGCCGCCGCCCACGATGACGACGGACCTCACGCGTTGGTCTGACATGATACGCTTTCCCGCCCCAGAAGATCTTATGTCCGCACGGCTTTGAGCACCGTTTCAAGCGGGTCGTAAATTGACTGCGCTGTCCGCATTTGTCACGTTTCACGCGGGCGAAAAATCGCCCGGACGTCGTTTTTGTCGGAAAATACGTTCTAAAACAAAAGGATGAGTGGCGTATCGATTGACGTTACAGGGTTATGTCAACGCCCTTGACGTGCTCGACCTTTGCCATATCATCAGACCAATAATGGTCTCGACATATGACCAATGGTAGCGCTACCGCGTTACCGGGACTGGGGAGGAATAAAAGAATGAGCTCCGTAAACGGAGCGTCCGCGACGCGTGGGCGCCAGACTCTCGGCGACAACCTGAAATTCGGCCTGAAGTGCGGGGCGTCGGCCCTGGCGCTGAGCCTGGTGTTCGGGGCCTCGGCCCTGGCCCAGACGACCGCTCCGGCCAGCGGCAAGACCACCGAAGACACGGTCGACGAGGTGGTCGTCACCAGCATTCGCCAGAGCCTCAAGAGCAGCCAGCAGCTGAAGCAGTCGTCTGAGATCATCGGCGACTCGATCACCGCCGAGGACATCGGGGCCCTGCCGGACCGCTCGGTGACCGAAGCCCTGCAGCGCGTGCCCGGCGTGTCGATCAACCGCTTCGCCGCCGGCGTCGACCCCGACCACTTCTCGGTCGAAGGTTCGGGCGTCGTGGTCCGCGGCCTGAACTTCGTGCGTTCGGAGCTGAACGGCCGCGACACCTTCACCGCCAACAACGGCCGGATCCTCAGCTTCGCCGACGTCCCGTCCGAGCTGATGGGCGGCGTCGACGTGTTCAAGAGCCCCTCGGCCGACCTGATCGAGGGCGGCATCTCGGGCACGGTGAACCTGCGCACGCGCCTGCCGTTCGACAGCAACAAGCGCATCCTGTCGATGTCGGCCGAGGCCAGCTACGGCGACATGGTCAAGAAGTGGAAGCCGACCTACTCGTTCCTCTACAGCGACCGCTTCGACACCAGCATCGGCGAGGTCGGCATCCTCGCCAGCTTCGTGAACTCGGAACTGGCCAGCCGCAGCGACGCCATCCAGGTGTCGAACTTCGGCTGTCGCACCAACCTGGGCGTCTCCAGCGCCGACTGCGGCAATGGCACGAAGGGCGTGTGGTTCCCGCGCGGCGCGGCCTTCCGCTCGACCACCAATGAGCGCGAGCGCCAGGGCCAGGCCGGCGCCATCCAGTGGAAGAGCAACGACGGCACGATGCAGGCCTCGCTGCAGTACCTGCGCTCGAAGTCGACCGTGAAGTGGACCGAGCGCGCGGTCGAGATCGCCACCGACAACGTGGCCGGCAACGGCGATTCCCGTCCGGCCGACGGCACCACCTTCTCGTTCGACGAGGACGGCGTGTTCACCAACGGCGTCATCACCGGCACCACCGGCTGGCGCGCCGACCAGAACGGTTCGGACCCGCGCACGCCGATCAACGGCCTGCAGTCCAACAACGTCCGCCGCGACGAGAACACGACCAACATCACCACCGACTACGGCTTCAACTTCAAATGGACGCCGAACGAGCACTGGGGCGTGCTGTTCGACGCCCAGCACGTGGACTCGACGGTCGACGCGATCAGCATGGGCATGTGGGGCTCGACGTTCCAGAACGCCTCGATCACCCTCAACGGCAGCGACCTGCCGGACGTGAAGTTCACCGCCCCGTCCAGCGGCACGGCGGTGTCGAACTGCACGCCGTTCAACAACAACTGCCCGTCCTACGCCCGTGGGACCCACGCCAGCCTCAGCGACCCGTACAACAACTTCTGGCGCTCGGCGATGGACCACATCGAGCAGTCGGAAGGCACCGAGGACGCGGTCAAGATCGACGTCGAGTACAAGCTCAACAACGACAGCTGGCTGGACTCGATCAAGGGCGGCGCCCGCTGGTCGGAGCGCGACCAGACCACCCGCTTCTCGGCCTACAACTGGGGCGTGGTCAGCGAAATCTGGGGCAGCGGCGGCCCGGTGTGGATGGACGATCCCATCAACGGAAACCCCAACACCGCTGGCGGCGCCAACAGCACCCAGTTCGTCGAGGCCTACGCCTTCGACAACTTCCTGCGCGGCAAGACCGGCGTGCCGACGGGCTCGGATCCGCGCCTGTTCTTCTCGCAGAACCTGGTCGACAACTACGGCTCGGTCTCGCAGTTCCTGCTGTCGGTCGGCGACGAGTGGCGTGACCGCCTCGCCGGCGGTTGCCCGCAGAACTGGGTGCCGCTGGCGCAGCGTTGCGGCGTCACCGCCGGCACGCCGTTCCGTCCGCAGGAGATCAACCCGGTCAACGAGGTGACCAAGGCCGCCTACCTGATGGCCCGCTTCAAGGGCGATGTCGGCGACTACAAGATCAGCGGCAACATCGGCCTGCGCTACACCAAGACCGACCGCGAGGCGACCGGCTACCTGGCGTTCCCGATCTCGACCAGCCTGGCCACCGACGGCGACTGCACCCTGGCCTTCAACAACTGGCTGGCCCTGCCCGAGCCCAAGCCGCCGTTCGTCGCCTCGTCGTTCTGCTCGCTGACGCCGCAGGTGCGGGCCGCGGCCCGGGCCTGGTCGAACGGCGCCCTGACGCCGAGCACCGCCAAGGCCTCGTTCGACTACTGGCTGCCCAGCCTGAACGTGAAGATCATGGCCCCGCACGGCCTGCAGTACCGCCTGGGCGTGTCCAAGACGATGACGCCGCCCGACATCGGCCTGACCCGCAACTACTACAACCTGGCCCTCAACACGAACAACGACGGCATCACCAACGGCCAGCCCACCGGCAACGTGACCGTCGGCAATCCCTTCCTGAAGCCGACCCAGTCGACCAATGTCGACGCCTCGGTGGAATGGTACTTCGCGCCGGTCGGCTCGCTGACCTTCGCGGCCTTCTGGAAGGAGCTGTCCGACGTCGCCACCAACACGACCGCGCGCGTGCCGTTCACCAACAACGGGGCCACGTTCGACGTGCTGGTGACCACGCCCGGCAACTCCGACAAGAAGGCGACGGTCAAGGGCTTCGAGGTCGGCTACCAGCAGTTCTACGACTTCCTGCCCAAGCCGCTGGACGGGTTCGGCATCAACGCCAACTACAGCTACATCGAAAGCAACGGCGTCCCGCAGAGCACCCTGTCGGCGACCGACCCCGACGTGGCCGCCGGCCGCGTCACCACGGTCGACACCAGCAAGCTGCCGCTGCAGGGCCTGTCCAAGCACAACGTCAACTTCGCGGCGATCTACGAGAAGGGGCCGATCTCGGCGCGCCTGGCCTACAACTGGCGCTCTGACTTTCTGCTCACCGTCCGCGACGTGATCGTGCCCTACGCCCCGATCATGAACGAGGCCACCGGCCAGCTGGACGGCTCGTTCTTCTACACCGTCAATCCGAAGGTGAAGGTCGGGGTGCAGGCGGTGAACCTGCTGAACGAGACCACCCGCACGACCCAGGTGCTCAACAGCAACCTGCTGAAGACGGGCCGATCCTGGTTCATGAACGACCGGCGCTACACCTTCGTGCTGCGCGCCAGCTTCTAGTACCGCGTACCCGGGCGCGCGGCTTTCGCTCTTCGCCGCGCGCCCGTTTCTCCTGCCGACTTCATCCGCGCATCGCGCTCCCGCGGTGCGCGGTTTCTTTGAGTGGGGTTTCGCATGATTACCCGTCGTCACGCGCTGCTCGGCGCCGGCGCCGCCCTGGCCGCTTCGCCGGCCCTGGCCGAGAGCAAGGTGCAGCCGCTCAAGTCCCTGGCCGCCCGGAAGGGGCTGGTGTTCGGCAGCGCCGTGGGCGCGGGGCCGAAGGGCGCGCTGACCGGCTCGTTCGAGGACGCCCGCTATCGCCAGGTGCTGGCCGACGAGTGCGGCGTGCTGGTGCCGGAGAACGAGCTGAAGTGGTACGTGCTGCGGCCGGCCGAGAAGACCTTCGCCTTCGAGCGCGCCGACCGCATCGCCGCCTTCGCCGCCGAGCACGGCGCGGCCCTGCGCGGCCACACCCTGCTGTGGCATCACCCGCAGTGGTTTCCCGCCTGGCTGAAGGATTACGACTTCGGTCCCAAGCCGGCCGCCAGGGTCGAGGCCATGCTGGCCGAGCACATCGACCGGGTGTGCGGCCGCTATCCGCAGATCCAGTCCTGGGACGTGGTCAACGAGACCGTCGATCCGGCCGACGGCGCCTTGCGTCGCACGGTCTTTTCCGACGCCATGGGCGGGGTCGAGCCGGTGCTGGACGCCTCGTTCCACCTGGCCCGCAACGCCGCTCCGAAGGCCCGTCTCGTCTACAACGACTACATGAGCTGGGAGGCCGGCAACGAGAAGCACCGCCACGGCGTGCTGAAGCTGCTGGAGGGGTTCCGCAAGCGAAACGTGCCCGTCGACGCCCTGGGGATCCAGAGCCACATCGGGGCCGAGAACGCCGACAGCTTCACCGGTTTCGGCCGGCCGCAGGAAAAGGAGTGGCGGGTCTTCGTCGATGAGGCCGCCGGCATGGGTTACGACCTGGCGCTCACCGAGTTCGACGTCCACGACAAGGGCCTGCCGGCCGACTTCGCGCAGCGCGACGCGGCGGTGGCGGCCTACGGCAAGGCCTATCTCGACCTGATGCTGAGCTATCGCCAGACCAAGGAGCTTCTGGCCTGGGGCATGGTCGACAAGTATTCGTGGCTGCAGAACCAGTGGCTGCGCCAGGACAAGGCGCCCAAGCGGCCCACCCTCTATGACGACGCCTATCGGCCCAAGCCGCTGCGCGAGGCGGTGGCCCAGGCCCTGCGCGACGCGCCGGCGCGCTGAGGGGAGGGCGGTGATGATGCTGCGTCTCGCCCTGGCCCTTTCCATGCTCTCGGGCGTCGCCCAGGCAGCTTCCGAGATTGGGCCGCTCGCGCCCGGAACGGCGGCCTTTGACGAGTTCGTCTACAGCGGCCGGGACCCGACCGACGCGCCGCCGGCGGCAGGCCGCTACGCCAACCCGATCCTCAAGGGCTTCTATCCCGACCCCAGCGTCACGCGGGCGGGAGACGACTACTACCTGGTCAACTCGACCTTCGCCTGGTTCCCCGGCATCCCGGTGTTCCACAGCAAGGACCTGGTGAACTGGACCCAGATCGGCAACGCCATCGACCGGCCGGGGCAGCTGGACTTCAAGCGCCTGCCGATGTCGCGGGCGGTGTTCGCGCCGGCCATCACCGAGCACGCGGGGGTGTTCTACATCCTCAACACCTGCGTCGACTGCGGCGGCAACTTCCTGGTCACGGCCAAGGACCCGAAGGGGCCGTGGTCGGATCCGGTGTGGCTGCCGGAAATCGACGGCATCGACACCTCGCTGTTCTTCGACGACGACGGCCGGGGCTGGATCGTCAACAACGGCCCGCCGGCCGGACCGTCGCGCTACGACGGCCACCGGGCGATCTGGATCCAGGAATACGACCCCAAGGCCGGCAAGACGGTCGGGCCGCGCTCGGTGCTGGTCGACGGGGGCGTGGATCCCTCCACCAGGCCGATCTGGATCGAGGGGCCGCACATCCAGAAGGTCGACGGCCGCTACTACCTGACCGCCGCCGAGGGCGGCACGGCCGAGGGCCATTCGCAGGTGGTTCTGCGGTCCGACAAGGTGACGGGCCCCTATGCGCCCTATGCCGGCAACCCGATCCTGACCCAGCGCGACCTGCCGCGCGATCGCGCCCATCCGATCACCTCGGCCGGCCATGCCGACCTCGTGCAGACGCAGGACGGCGCCTGGTGGGCGACCTTCCTGGCCGTGCGGCCTTACGGCGACGACACCTACAACACCGGCCGCGAGACCTTCCTGCTGCCGGTGGAGTGGAAGGACGGCTGGCCGGTGATCCTGCCGGCCAGGACGGCCATCCCCTACGAGGCCAAGCGGCCGAACCTGCCGGCGGGAGCGGCGCCGAAGGTCCCGACCACGGGCGCCTTCACGGTGCGCGAGACCTTCGGCGGCCAGGCCCTGGGTCTCGACTGGATGACCATGCGCATCCCGGCCGAGCAGTGGTGGGACCTGAAGGACGGCGCGCTGGTCCTGACGGCGCGGCCCGATCGTATCGGCGGCTTCGAGCAGCCGTCGATCTGGGCGCGGCGCCAGCAGCATCTCAACGCCGGCGCCGAGACCACGGTGCGGTTCGCGCCCAAGGCGGCGGGCGACCGGGCCGGGATCGTGGCCCTGCAGAACGACGAGTTCTTCTACGCCCTGACCGTGGCGGGCGGCGCGGACGGCCGGCCCGAGGTGCGGCTGGAGAAGCGGGCGGGCAAGCAGGATCCGGTCGACGGCGTGGTTGTGGCGCGCGCGCCGCTGGACGCCCCGCCCGGCGCGCCGGTGCGGCTGCGCATCGAGGCGCGGGGCGGGCTCTACGACTTCGCCTACGCCGCCGACGGCGGGGCCTGGAGGACCCTGGCCAAGGACCAGGACGGGGCGATCCTGTCGACCAAGGTCGCCGGCGGCTTCGTCGGGACCATGCTGGGCCTCTACGCGCGGGCCGACGGGAAATGAGACGCCGCGACCTGCTGGCCGGCGCGGGGGCGGTCCTAACCGGCGGGGCGAGCGGCGTAGCCGCCGCCGGGGGCGCAGTCCTGACCGGCGAGCAGGCGCACGCGGCGATGCTGCGGCGGCTGGGGATCGCGTCGCTGCGTCCCGGCGTCGACGGCATGAACCCGGCCGCCGTCAACCCGGTGAACTACGACGAGGCGCGGGCCGGGCCGTTCAGCCTGCCGCCCGATCCCCTGGCCCTGCCGGACGGGACGCCCGTGACCGACGCCGAAACCTGGCGGGAGGTGCAGAGGCCGCGGATCGTCGAGGCCTTCGCCCGCGAGATCCACGGCCGGGTCTCGCGCGGCCTGCCGGCGCCGGTGTGGCGGACGGTGAAGCAAGAGCGCGTCACGCGCGGCGGCGTGGCGGTGGTCGAGCGGCGGCTGGCAGGCGACGTCGCGGCCCACGGCCGGACGGTGACCATCGACCTGCTGGTGGGCGCCCCGGAAGGGTGGCGGCAGGCGCCGGCGGTGGTCGAACTGGGCTTTCCGGACGGTCCGCCCTGGCTGCGCGGGCGAGCGCTTCCGGCCGGACCAGAACCTCAGGGCAAGGATTGGCGCGACGCGGTCGCGGCGCGCGGCTGGGCCTACGCGATCTATGCCCCGACCAGCGTGCAGCCCGACGATCCGGGCCGGCTGCAGGACGGGATCATCGGCCTGGCCAACCGGGGACGGCCGCGCGGGCCGCAGGACTGGGGCGCGCTGCGGGCCTGGGCCTGGGGCGTATCGCGGGTGCTGGACCGGTTCGAGGCCGATCCGGCCATCGACGCGCGGCGCGTGGCCGTGGCCGGGATGTCGCGCTACGGCAAGGCGGCCCTGCTGGCCATGGCTTACGAGCCGCGCCTCCTGGCCGGCTACATCGCCTCGTCCGGCGAGGGCGGGGCCAAGCTGCATCGGCGGCGACGCGGCGAGCAGGTCGAGAACCTGGCCGCCGTCGGCGAGCACCACTGGATGGCGGGAAACTTCCTGCGCTACGCCGGGCCGCTGGGCGCCGACGACCTGCCGGTGGACGCCCACAGCCTGATCGCCCTGGCCGCGCCCCGGGCCCTGTTCATAGGGACGGGCGCGGACGCGACCGACGGCTGGGTCGATGCGCGGGGCATGTTCATGGCCGCCGCGGCCGCCTCGCCGGTCTGGCGGCTGCTGGGCGGGCAGGGATTGGATCGCATGGAGTTTCCGCCGCCCCTGACGCTGACGGCCGGCGACGACCTGGTGTTCCGCCAGCACGCCGAAGGGCATACGCCCGGGCCCAACTGGCCATATTTCCTGGAGTTCGCCGCGCGCGCCTTCAGGCGAGCGGCGTGAAGCGCGCCAGAACCGGCCACAGCTGAACGGCGGCGGCGAGGCCCAGCGAGCCGATCACCGCCCAGCCGACGATGAGCGCGAACATCGGATGGCGCTGCCACCAGCGCCCTCCACTCAATGAACCGCCAGTAGCCCTGGCCATGACGCTTCCTTCCCGACGAGCGAAGAACGGTCCAAGTAAAATGGCCATTCTTCTTCTCTGCCCAACACGAGCCCTCGGTTTTTAGTGTGCTCTCGTCGGGTCGAATGTCTATCCTGACATTTCGTCGCAGAAATAACACGAGTCGCCGAACATGCGCACCGCTCTCGCCGCCCTGGGGTTGTCCGTCGCCCTGGCCGGTCCGGCCCTGGCCCAGACCCCGCCGACCCCGGCGCCGGCCCCCAACGTCACGGCCGATCCGGCTGCCGAGAACCTGGCCAAGTCGACGGCCTGGCTGGCCGCCAACGCCAAGCAACCGGGGGTGATCACCCTGCCGTCGGGCCTGCAGTACAAGGTCACGACCGCCGGCGCGAAGGACGCGCCGTCGCCGAAGGAAGGCGAGATCATCAAGGTTCACTACGAGGGCAAGCTGGTCGACGGCACGGTGTTCGACAGCTCGTTCGAGCGCGGCCGGCCGATGATCGCGCCGCTGGGCGGCCTGGTGCCGGCCTGGATGGAGGCCCTGCCGAAGATGAAGGTCGGCGAGGAGTGGACGCTGTTCGTGCCGCCGTCGCTCGGCTACGGCGAACGCGCCTCCGGCCCGATCCCGCCCAACAGCGTGATGATCTTCCGGGTCAAGCTGATCGACATGATGACGCTGGACTAGAAATTCCCCTCCCCCCGAAGGGGGAGGTGGCGCGAAGCGCCGGAGGGGGAAGTCGTACAGGCCTTGCCTATCCTTCCCCCTCCGTCGCCCCTTTGGGTCGACACCTCCCCCTTCAGGGGGAGGGTCCTCATTTCCGGCTCTTCATCAGCGGCTGGATCTTCGTGCCGAAGTCGTCGATGCCCTGGACGAAGTCGTCGAAGGTCAGCAGCACGCCGCCGGTGCCCGGGACCTCGGCGATCTCGTCGAGCATGCGGGCGATGCTCTCATAGCTGCCCACCAGCGTGCCCATGTTGAGGTTCACCGCCGATTCCGGCGCGGCCAGCTGGGCGGTGTTGGTGGTGGCGCCCGCCGCGGCGTTGGGAGCGGCCTGGTTGGTCAGCCAGGCCAGGGCCTGCTGGTCGGCGCCGTCACGGTACTTCTGCCACTTGGCCAGGGCCTTCTCGTCGGTCTCGTCGGCGATCACCATGAACAGGATGAACGAGGCCACGTCGCGGCCGGTCTTGGCGGCGGCCGCCTCCAGCCGCTTGTTGACCGAGGCGAAGGCCGTGGGGGTGTTGGTTCCCTTGCCCAGGGCGAAGCTGTAGTCGGCGTACTGGGCCGTGAAGGCCAGGCCCTCGTCGGACGAGCCGGCGCAGATCAGCTTGGTCTCCTTGGGGTGCGGGCTGACCCGGCAGTCGTCCATCGTGAAGTACTTGCCCTTGAAGTCCGAGACGCCGGTCTCCAGCAGGTCCTTCAGCACGGTCGCGTATTCGGCCAGGTAGTTGTAGCGGTCGGTGTAGTGGCCCTCGCCCGGCCACAGCCCCATCTGGCTGTACTCGGCCTTCTGCCAGCCGGTGACCAGGTTGATGCCGAAGCGCCCCGGGGCGATGGAGTCGATGGTCGAGGCCATGCGCGCCACGATCGCCGGCGGGATGGTCAGGGTGGCGACGGTGGCGAAGACCTTGATCTTCTGCGTGACGGCCGCCAGGCCCGCCATCAGGGTGAAGCTCTCGAGATTGTGCTCCCAGAACTCGGTCTTGCCGCCGAACCCGCGCAGCTTGATCATCGAGAGCGCGAAGTCGAGGCCGTAGCTTTCGGCCTTCTGGACGATGGTCTTGTTGAGCTCGAAGCTCGGCATGTACTGCGGCGCGGTCTCGGAGATGAGCCAGCCGTTGTTGCCGATGGGGATGAAGACGCCGACCTGCATGGTGTTAGTGCCCCTTTGAAGAATGATGTGGGCTCGCCGGGAAGATGCTCCCCCTCTGGGGGAGCTGGCGGCGAAGTCGACTGAGGGGGTAGGCGCCGCGCCGGCCCCCTCCGGCCCCCTCCGGCCCTCTGGGCCACCTCCCCCAAGGGGGAAGGATCTGGTG
>LNIY01000128.1 GCA_001449105.1 Caulobacter vibrioides
GTCCCCGCTTTCGCGGGGATTTTGCGGAATGTAGGCCGGACAGGGATGGAGCGGCCGTGTCCGCCTGCGGCGGCCCCCTCAGTCGCTTCGCGACAGCTCCCCCAGAGGGGGAGCATCTTCAAAGAGATGCCGGCGCTTGTAGATCCTCCCCCTCTGGGGGAGGTGGCCCGAAGGGCCGGAGGGGGGTCGTTTTCAGCTTCCGCAACGCCCGAAGATCATCCCCCCACCGATCGCTCACGCGATCGCCTCCCCCACAGGGGGAGGTTCGCTCTACGCCTTCAGCCGCAGCACGTTGTCGACCTTGCGCTCGGCGGCCACGGGCAGCGGGGTGTCCACCGCCTGGCGCTGCACCAGGCAGCCGTACCAGCCCAGGCCCTTGTAGGTCTCATAGCCCGGCGTCAGGGCGTAGCCGATCGTGCGGTCGCCTTCCGCGTAACTGCCCATCGCCCCATGCGAGGTGTCGAGCTTGAAGCTGTCGGTCAGCACGCCCTGCCCGTCCGAGGCCGCCAGGACCCGATGGTTCTGGTCGAGCAGCAGCACGCGCGAGCGGCTCTTTTCCTCGTCGGTCATCCGCACGCCGTCGACGATGGCCTGGGCCTGCGGGCGCCAGTCGAAATGAACGCCCAGCACGCCGATGACCTTGCCCCGCGCCTGGCCGCCCTCGCGGATGGCCGTGGCGTAGGTGGCCACCGGTGCGTCGTCGAGCAGGCGCTGGCGGGCGATGTCGGCCACCGCGAAATCATCGCCGCTTTTGGTGCGCAGCGCTTCCTGGAACCAGCCGGCGTTGGCGACCGACGCGCCCTGCACGCCGCGATACCTGTCGGGGCGACCACTGGCGATCACCCGACCGGCCGCGTCGCAGATCCACAGGTCCAGATAGACCGTGTAGGCGTCGAGGATCACCCGCAGCCGCTGGCTGGCGTAGTCGGCCGCCTCGCGCGACGGGGCTGCGGCGCAGTCGACAACAGCGCTGTCGGTCGCCCACCAGCGCACGTCGCAGGTGCGCTCATAGAGATTGCGGTCGATGATCTCGATGGCGTTCAAGGCCAGGTCCGCCAGCCGCTGGCCGCGCAGGTGCGACAGGATCGCCCCGCCGATCGCCGTCAGCTCGTCGAGGTCGGCGCGCACCTGGCTCTCCAGGGCCCCGGCCACCTCGTCGATCTGGGTGGAGATCTTCTTGAATTCCTCGGCGACGATGGCGAAGCCCTTGCCGGCCTCGCCCGCCCGGGCCGCCACGATCAGGGCGTTGATGGCCAGCATCTTGGCCGCGCGGTTGACGGTCGATATCTCGCCGATCTTCTGCCCGGCCACCGCGCTCAGGCGCTCGGACAGGTCGAGGATACGCTCCGGTCGGAGGCTGGCTTCTTCGGCGGACATAGGATGCTTCCCCCCCGGGACGCGAATCGACGGCACTCCGGTAAGGTTGACACCAGCGTCAGGTTCGAACGCCCATTTTCGGAAGAAAACTTCGCCTGTCGGCGTCCGCCCGCAATGCACTGGTCGCTTTCGCCCGGATATCGAGCAGGAATTGATCACAGGCCAAGCAAATCCCCTGCCCTTGTAAGGTTACCGTCACGAAGTCTCGCGCTCGGCAACGAAATGACACCGGTGGACATTTCTCGATCCCGGGGGCAGGGTCGCGCCATCCGGACGATGCGCGCCCGACGCTCGCCGGCCTCGGGGAGAGACCGCATCATGATCCGCCTTCGTCCGCGCCGCCTGCTGGCGGGCGCCGCCGCCATCGCCCTTTGCGCCCTCGCCGGCCAGGCGGGCGCCCAGACAGCAGCCCAGACAGCAGCCCAGACCTTGGCCTTTCCCGGCGCCGAAGGGGCGGGCCGGTTCTCTCAGGGCGGCCGCGGCGGCGTGGTGATCAAGGTCACCAACCTGGAGGACTCCGGCCCCGGCTCGCTGCGCGCCGCCGTCGAGGCCAAGGGCCCGCGCACCGTGGTCTTCGAGGTCTCCGGCACGATCCAGCTGAAGTCCGACCTGAAGATCAGCCAGCCGCGCATCACCATCGCCGGCCAGACCGCGCCGGGCGGCGGGATCACCCTGCGCGACCACACCCTGGTCGTCTCGGCCGACGACGTGGTCGTCCGCTTCATCCGCTCGCGCCTGGGCGACGAGAGCAAGACCGAGAGCGACGCCATCTGGATCAACAACGGCCGGCGGATCATCCTCGACCACGTCTCGGCCAGCTGGTCGGTGGACGAGACCCTGTCGGCCTCGGCCCGCTACGGCGAGGAAGGCCAGGGCTTCTTCGACCTCACCGTCCAGTGGTCGATCATCGCCGAGTCCATGGCCCGTTCGCTGCACGCCAAGGGCGACCACGGCTACGGCAGCCTGATCCGCGGCGGCAAGGGCTCCAGGGCCAGCTTCCACCACAACCTGTGGGCCAGCCACATGGCCCGCATGCCGCGCCCCGGCAACTACGACGGCGTCGACAAAGACCCGGTCGGGGCCCTCTTCGACTTCCGCTCCAACGTCTTCTACAACTGGGGCAAGGGCTACGCCGGCTACGACGCCGACAAGGCGACGATGGTCGCCTACAACTTCGTCGACAACGCCTACGTCATGGGGCCGCAGAGCGGCAAGCCGGTGGCCTTCCAGGAAAGCAACACCCTGGCCCGGGCCTATTTCGCCGGTAACAGCATGGCCGGCGCGGTTCCCGCCGATCCCTGGAGCCTGGTGACCTTCACCATCCCCGAGCCGGCCGGCTACCGTCAGGCCGCGCCGATCGACGTGGCGCCCGTGACGCCCGAGCCCGCCGACAAGGCCTATCAGCGCGTGCTGGCCGACGCCGGCGCCTCGGTGTTCCGCGACAGCGCCGACGCCCGCGTCGTCGCCGGGGTTCGCGACCGCACCGGCGCGACGATCAACAGCCAGAACGACGTCGGCGGCTGGCCCGTCCTGCCCGCCGGCAAGCCGGCCAGGGACGCCGACGGCGACGGCGTTCCCGACGCCTGGGAGAAGGCCCACGGCCTGGACCCGAAGAACGCCGCCGACGGCGCGGCCCCGGCCAAGGACGGCTCGGGCTACACCAACCTGGAGCTCTATCTCGCCGAGGCCGCGAGCAAGCGCGGCTAGGCCCGGAACGCGGAAAGCCGGCGACCGCGAGGCCGCCGGCTTTCGTAGGACCAAGGTCCGGCGCGCCCCTTTCGGAGCGCGCCGTCCTGATCAGTAGCGCAGGCGCGCGTTCAGGAAGAACACGCGGCCGAGCACGTCGTAGACGGCCGGATAGCCGCTGTTCGACGGCGAGGCGTTGCCGCCCAGGATCGGATAGGCTTCCTGGGTCAGGTTCTTGACGCCGGCGGTGAAGGCCACGTTGTCGCTGACGTCCCAGTCGGCCGACAGGTCGATGTAGTTCTTCGGACCGATTTCCTCGACCGTGTAACGGGTCGCCGGAGCGTCGTCGATCACGTCGTCCAGGTAGTTCCAGACGAGGTTCACGCCGAACTGCTTGAAGCGCCAGTTGGCCGAGGTGCTGATCTTGTGGCGCGGCAGCGGGTTGACGTTGGCGCCCGCGCAGCGGGTGCCGAACTTGTCGGCGCACTTGATCGGCTGCGAGATATCGTCGGGGATGATCGTGTATTCCCAGGTGTTGGTATACAGCGAGCGAACCGCCAGCGAGCCCCAGTCCGGCAGGCCGATGTCTTCCAGTTGCGTGCGGTAGGTGACGCCGAAGTCGAAGCCTTCGAGGTTACGCGCCGCGACGTTCTGGTTGATCGACGAGACGTAGTCGATCGAGCCGTTGCCCAGGCGGTTGATGGCCTGGCAGTAGGGCGAGTTCGGGTTGCCGTTGACGATCGGGCCGTAGCAGACCGCCATCAGGTTGGCCGTGCCGCCGCCGAAGGTGTCGATGGCGTCCTTCAGCTCGATCTTGAAGTAGTCGAGGGTGAACGACAGGCCCGACACGAAGGACGGGGTGTAGACGACGCCCACCGTGGTGGTCTCGCCCTTTTCCGGCTTCAGGTTCGGGTTGCCGCCCGACAGGGTCTGGGTCTGCTGGTTGGCGTTGAGCACGCCGACCTGGGCCGCGGGGATGCCCGAATTGATACAGGCCTGGCGGACCTGGGCGTTCGGGTTGGCGCGCGCCGAGCAGGGGTCGGTCGAGGTCGGGAAGCCGTTGCTCTGCGGCGCGTACAGTTCGCCGATCGACGGCGCGCGGATGGCGCTGTTGTAAGACACCCGGAACATCAGGTCGTCGAAGGGCTTCCAGACGCCGGCCACCTTGTAGGTCTTCACCGGATCGGGCTGGGTCGTGTAGTCCGAGATACGGCCGGCCAGTTCCAGGTCCAGCGACTTGACGAACGGCAGGTCCTTCAGGATCGGCACGGCCAGTTCGGCGTAGGCTTCGTAGACGTCGAAGCGGCCCGAGACGGGCGGGCTGGCGTTGAAGCCGGTCAGGTTGCCGGTGGCCAGGTCCTGGCTGGGGTTGAAGGCGAAGTCTTCGGCGCGGTACTCGCCGCCGACGGCGAAGCCGATCGGGCCGGCGGGCAGCGAGAAGAAGTTGCTGGTGTCGCCGTTGAAGGTCAGGCCAGCGTACAGCTGCTCGTAGTCCTGCGACGAGTTGATCCGCGTCTTGATGAAGTTCGCGGCGGCGGCCGAGATCCTGCCTTGGCCGAACAGGTTGATCGGCAC
Source organism: Caulobacter vibrioides (assembly GCA_001449105.1). Lineage (GTDB taxonomy): Bacteria > Pseudomonadota > Alphaproteobacteria > Caulobacterales > Caulobacteraceae > Caulobacter > Caulobacter vibrioides_C. Next base: position 4,639 of record LNIY01000128.1, read on the forward strand.
GCAGCCGCCCGACGGATCAAGACAGCCGGTGCCCGCGGCGTTCAGCAGCAGGGCCTGCTGGATGCGGGCCAGGCTGGTGTCGCCCAGCAGCGAGTTGCTGCCGTGGGTGTTGCCGTACTGGAAGTAGGTGTCGAAGCCGCCGTTGATGGCCTCGATCTCGCCCTTCAGGCCCAGTTGGATCTGGAAGCCGCTGAAGTCGAACTGCGAGACGCGCGGGCCGACTTCCGACAGGCGGCGGTTGAAGACGCCGGTGACGGTGTCGTAGATGCCGTCGCCGTCGCTGTCGACGTCGGTGAAGGTGCCGGCGGTCCACGAGGCGCTCGACGGGATCGTGTAGGCGGTGCTCGAACCCAGGCTGTTCAGGGCCGTCTTGGCGGCGGCCGTCAGGAACGGATTGTTGTCCAGGGTGAAGCGGAAGGTGCGGTTGCCGATCGGGGTCGGCGCCAGCTGGGTGACGACCTTGCTGCTGACGAAGTTACCCTTGGCGTAGGCGGTCAGGCCCGGCTTCAGCTCATAGCTGGCCAGCGAGGTCAGCGAGTAGCGCTCCTGCGGGGTCTGGACGTAGTTGACCGGCGCGAAGTTGTAGGTGTCGGTCGCCGCGCTGTAGAGGCGCACGTTGCCGTCGGTCAGGAACAGCGCGGTGTTGGCCGCATTGTTGGCCACGCCCGGCAGGGTCACGAAGCGACCGGCGACGAAGGCGCCGACCTGGCCCGGTTCGTTCGAGCCCGAACCGCTGGGCACAAGGCCCGTGCGGGTGGCGTTGTCGCCCCAGGCGGTGCTGAGCATGCCGCCGCGCTCGCCCTGGGTCAGGGCTTCACGCTTGTTGTAGCCGAGGCTGAGGACGACGTTGCCCTTCTTGTCGCCGCCGAAGTTGGCGCCGAAGGTCATCGAGCCCGAGTAGATCGGGGCCTCGCCCTTGTCGGTGGCCTGATAGCCGGCCGACACTTCCAAGCCTTCGAAGTCGTCCTTCAGGATGAAGTTGACGACGCCGGCGATGGCGTCCGAGCCGTAGACGGCCGAACCGCCGCCCGACAGCACTTCGATGCGCTTGATCAGGGCCGGGGGGATCAGGTTGATGTCGACGGCGCCGGCCTGGGTGGTCGGGGTCTGACGCTTGCCGTCGACCAGCACCAGGGTGCGGTTGGCGCCAAGGCCGCGCAGGCTGACCGTGGCCGTGCCGTTGCTGCCGTTGTTCACCGTCGAGGTGATGCCCGGGACGGCCTGCGGCAGGGTGTTGATCAGGTTTTCGGTGTTCACCACGCCCGACTGCTGCAGTTCCTTTTCGCCGACGGCGGCGACGGGGCTGCTGGAGGTCAGGTCAGGACGCGCGATGCGCGAACCGGTGACGACGATTTCCTCGACCGCGGAAGGAGCTTCCTGCGCGAAAGCCGGCGAGGCCACCACGGCGGGCGCGATCACGCCGCAAAGCAGGGTGGACGCAAGCAAACGCTTACGCGTGGACAAGGCGTGCAACATCAAACCTCCAAAAACATATTGCAGCGCCGCTCGTGTTCCCCCGTGCGGCGCTTTTGTGCCCCCCCGCATCGGGCTCGAAGCGGGTCTGCGCGCATGAACGGCGTTTGACGAACCAGGGTCAATCTTGCCCAGGAGTCGAAGATTGCATTTGGTTCACACTGTAACAAAAGGGACGCACTCCGCCCCAAACGCGCCACAAAGTGCATCGTTTTCGCCCATTATGGTGGAAAAAGACCTTGGGAAGCCACGAACAGAGAAAATCGCCTTATCGATAATCGAAAACAGGCCCCTTGAAGGTTGCGATACCCTTCAAGGCAATTTGTTCCAGCTTAGCCACACAAGCATCGGTGCGATCTTGCGTTGTCGACGGTATACAAAAACTATCGTTCGGCGATTTTAAACTCAAGCTCGCCCAGTAAAGAACATTGCAATTCGGTAATATGAAGCAGTCCGAGGCCGCTTTCGGCAGGCGCCCGCCGCCCACCGGCGCCCGTTTTTTCGGCGCCCTCCAACCTCACTCCACTGGGGGCGATTGAACCGGCGAACATCGATCTGTTAGCTAGAACCCATCGTCGCCTCCGTCGCGACGGGGGAGATTCGCCGTGAACCACGCCGCTCGATGACGGCCGTCAAACCCGCCCTGCGCATTCGCGCGGACCTTGATCCCTCGGCCTATGCGGACGCCTTCGCCCGCGAAGGCGTGGTGCAGATTCCGGTGTTCCTCGAGCCGGCCGACGCCGATCAGGCCGCGGCCTTGCTGGACGGCGTCTCGTCCTGGGCGATCGTCGCGCCCGACGACAAGAACGAGACCCTGGTCATCACCAACGAGGCCGTCCGCAAGTTCGGCGACCAGGCCGTGCGCCAGTTTCTGCAGAGCGCGCTGAAGCGGGCCTCGCGCGGCTTCTCCTTCATCCACCTGTCCTATCCGCTGCAGGACGAGTACGCGCGGGATCCCTCCCCGCCCGTCCACGGCCTGACCGAACTGGTGCAGAGCCGGGCCTTCCTCGACTTCGGCGGGGCGGTGATCGGCGCGCCTCGCGTCGCGGGCGTACGCGCCCAGGCCTCGAACTATCGCCCCGGCGACTTCCTGACCCTGCACGACGACAAGCACGGGCGCGACGCGCGCCTGGCCGCCTTCACCCTGGGCTTCACCCGCGGCTGGCGTCCCGACTGGGGCGGCCAGCTGCTGTTCCACGACGCCGACGGCCAGATCGAACGCGGCTTCATGCCCGGTTTCAACGTCCTGACCCTGTTCAAGGTGCCGCGCGACCACTCGGTGGCGCCGGTCGCCGCCTATGCCGCCGCCAAGCGCCTGTCGGTCACCGGCTGGCTGATCGACGACCCCGAAGGAGCGCCGCGATGACTTCCCTCCGCCTTCCCTCGCCCCGCGCCCTCGTCGCGACCGGACTGGCCGCGGCGCTCGCGGTCGGGGCCGCCCAGGCGGCCGCGCCGGTCGTCCGCGACGTGGCCCCCGCCCTGAAGGCCCTGCTCGACTGCCGGGGAATCGCCCAGAGCGACAAGCGGCTGGCCTGCTACGACGCGGCCGTCGACTCCATCACCGCCGCCGAGAAGAAGGGCGACGTCATCATCGTCGATCGCCAGCAGGCCCAGGCGGCCCAGCGCCAGGCGTTCGGCCTCGATCTGTCGGCGCTGTCGATCTTCGACCGCGGCGAAAAGGAGAAGGTCGACCGCATCGCGGGCGAGGTGACCAAGGCCGTTCGCGGCGGGGACGGGCGCTGGATCCTGACCCTGGCCGACGGCGCCGCCTGGCGGCAGGCCGACGACCGCGACCTGCCCTCGCCGCCCAAGGCGGGCTCCAAGGTCGAGATCCGCAAGGCCGCGGCCGGCAGTTACCTGATGAACGTCGACGGCCAGACCGCCATCCGCGCCCGCCGCGTCGTCGGCCCTTGAGCCGCCTGAGCCGGGAGAACTTGCGATGATGAGATACTTCGACACGGTCCGCGAACTGCTCGCAGTGTACCTGGCCATCCTCCTGGTCGCCGCCGGCGCCTACGCCCTGTTCGAGGGCAAGCCCTATCTGGACTCGGTGTGGTGGGCCTGCGTCACCGCCACCACGGTGGGCTATGGCGACATGTACCCGGCGACGGTGGGCGGCCGCCTCGTCGCCGTGGTGCTGATGCACGTCACCCTGCTGCTGATCCTGCCGCTGCTGATCGGCACCATCTGCTCTCGCTGCATCAAGGACGCCAACGAGTTCAGCCACGCCGAGCAAGAAGAGATCAAGGCGACGCTGGCGCGGCTGGAGGCCCGGCTGGCGGCGCTGGACAAGCCGGACTAGCCGACCCGCTTCATGCCGATGATCTGGATCGGCGCCTTCAGCATCTCGTCCTTCATCGCCTCGGTATAGGCCGGACCGCCCGTGGGCATGGCCAGGATCTTCTTCACGATCGGCAGGCCCTCGACCACCGTGCCGAAGGCGGCGAAGCCCTGGTTGTCGCCTTTGGCGCCCGGGTGGGCGTCGAGATACGGCATGGCGCTGGCGCAGATGAAGAAGTCGGCCGTGGCCGTGCCCGGCGCGTTGCGGGCCAGCGAGATCGTGCCCGGCTTGTGGCGCAGGCCGGTCTTGGCGGTGCTCTCATGGGCGATGGGGGCGAAGCGGCGGCCGCGCGCCGGCGGCGCGCCCTGGATCGAGCCCGCGCCCTTCACGCCCTTGGTGCGCGAGGCCCGATAGAAGGTCCCGCCGTCATACTTCTTGCCGTCGACATAGCGCAGGAAGTTGGCCGAGGTGATCGGGGCCTTCTTGTCCTCCAGCTCGACGATGATCGTGCCGGCGCTGGTCTGGATCGCCACGCGCGGCTTGGCGGCGGCGAGGGCCAGGCCGGGGCTCGCGATCACAAGGCCGGCGGCGCCGATCAGGGTGCGGCGGGCGATGTCGGTCATGCTGACTTCCTGACTTGTGGTGCGTGATCCTCGTCCTTCGACAAGCTCAGGATGAGGATCAAGGCAAGGGCTTTGAAGGCGGAACATCCGCCGGCCTGCATGAGGCCGGTATCAGAAACCTCATCCTGAGCCTGTCGAAGGACGAGGTTTCGCGGCTCAAACGGCGCCCCAGCCCCCGCCCCCCGGCGTTTCTATGACCACGCGATCGCCGGCCGCGACCTGCGCCTCGTCGGTCGCCGCCAGGGACTGCACCGTCCCATCCGCCCGCTCGATCCGCGCCTTGCCCAGCGCCCCGCTGCCCCCGCCATGCAGGCCGAACGGCGGCACGCGGCGGCGGTTGGAAAGCAGGGTGACGGTCATCGGCTCGCGGAAGCCGATGGTGCGCACCACCCCGTCGCCGCCACGATGCTGACCGGCCCCGCCCGAGCCGCGCCGGATCGAGAAGGCCTCGACCCGCACCGGATAGCGGGTCTCCAGCACCTCGGGATCGGTCAGGCGGCTGTTGGTCATGTGGGTCTGAACGGCGTCCGCGCCGTCGAAGTCCGGTCCCGCGCCTGCCCCGCCGCAGATGGTCTCGTAGTACTGCCGTCGCTCGTCGCCGAAGGTGAAGTTGTTCATCGTGCCCTGCGCGGCCGCCATCACGCCGAGCGCGCCGTAGAGGGCGTCGACCACCACCTGGCTGGTCTCGACATTGCCCGCCACCACCGCCGCCGGATAGCGCGGCTTCAGCATCGAGCCCTCGGGAATGACCAGCTCGACCGGCCGTAGGCAGCCGTCGTTCATCGGGATTTCGTCGTCCACCAGCGTGCGGAAAACGTACAGCGCCGCCGCCCGGCAGATCGAGGCCGGAGCGTTGAAGTTGGTCGGAACCTGGTCGCTGGTGCCGGTGAAGTCCACGCGGGCGGTGCGCGCGGCCTGGTCGACCGTGATCGCCACCTTCACCACGCTGCCGTCGTCGAGCTCGTAGGCGAAGACGCCGTCCGACAGTCCGGCCAGCACCCGGCGCACGGCCTCCTCGGCGTTGTCCTGCACGTGGGCCATGTAGGCCTCGACCACGTCCTGGCCGAACTCGGCGACAAGGCCGGTCAGGCTTTCGGCGCCGCGCGCGCAGGCGGCGACCTGGGCCTTGAGGTCGCCGATGTTCTGGTCGGGATTGCGGGCCGGCCACCTGCCCGAAGCCAGCAGGGCGCGGGTCTCGGCCTCAAGGAACCGGCCGCCCTCGACCAGCAGGAAGTTCTCGATGAGCACCCCCTCCTCCTCGACCGTCTTACTGCCTGGCGGCATCGAGCCCGGGGTGATGCCGCCGATGTCGCCCTGGTGGCCACGCGCGGCGACGTAGAACAGCAAGGCCTGGTTCGCGTCGAACACCGGCATGACCACCGTCACGTCCGGCAGGTGGGTGCCGCCGGCATAGGGCGCGTTCAGCATGTAGACGTCGCCGGGCTTCATGCCGCGGCCGTCGGCGCCGCGCGCGTCGCGGATCGCCCGCACGCTGTCGCCCATCGAGCCCAGATGCACCGGCATGTGCGGGGCGTTGGCGATCAGGTTGCCGTCGCGGTCGAACAGGGCGCAGGAGAAGTCGAGCCGCTCCTTGATGTTCACCGAATAGGCGGTGTTCTGCAGGGCGAAGCCCATCTCCTCGGCCACGGCCATGAAGAGGTTGTTGAACACCTCCAGCATCACCGGATCGGCTTCCGTACCGGCCGCGCGACGGGGCGCCAGGACCTCGACGCGGTCGAGGATCAGGTTGTGGTGTGCGTCGACGCGGGCGCGCCAGCCGGGCTCGACCACGGTGGTGCCGGTGGCCTCGCGGATGATCGCCGGCCCCGCCACCTCGGCGCCGACCGCCAGGCCCGCGCGATCCAGCACCGGCGTGTCGTAGGCTTGCCCGGCCAAACGCGCGGGTACGGTGGCCAGCACCCCGCCCTGCCCGCCTTCACCGGCGCCCAGGTCGGGCGCGGCGCCGGCGTCGGCATGGCCGATCGCCTCGACGCTCAGGGTCTCGACCACCAGCGGCGTCGCCGGCGAGACGAAGCCGAAGCGTCGCTGGTGCAGGTTCTCGAAGGCGGCCTTCACGCCGGCCGGATCCGTCAGCGGCACCCGCAGCGGCGTGTCCGTGCCGGCGTATTTCACCAGCAGGGCCGCCTCGGTCTCGACCGTCACCAGCGGCGCGTCCTGGGCGCGCAGGGCGGCTTCGGCCTCAGCGGCCAGGGCCGCGGCGCGGGACGGCAGCACCTCCGCCGCCTCGTCCAGGCGCAGCTCCACCGTCGCCTCACGCAGCAGACGCAGGTCGGCCAGGCCCATGCCATAGGCGCTGAGCACCCCGGCGAACGGGTGGATCATCACCGTCTTCATGCTCAGCGCATCGGCCACCAGACAGGCGTGCTGCCCGCCCGCCCCGCCGAAACAGGCCAGGACATAGCGGGTGACGTCGTAGCCCCGCTGGATGGATATCTGGCGCACGGCTTTCGCCATGTTCTCGACGGCGATCGTCAGGAAACCCTCGGCGATCTCGGCCGGTGTCATCGTCCTGCCGGTGGCGGCCGCGATCTCGGCGGCCTGGGCCTCGAAGCGTTCGACCACCACGTCGCGGTCCAGCGGCTGGTCGGCGTTGGGGCCGAAGACGTGCGGGAAGAACTGCGGCTGCAGCTTGCCCAGCATGACGTTGCAGTCGGTCACCGTCAGCGGTCCGCCGCGCCGGTAGCAGGCAGGGCCGGGATTGGCCCCGGCCGAGGCCGGCCCCACCCGCAGCCGCGCGCCGTCGAACGAACAGATCGAACCGCCGCCCGCCGCCACGGTGTGGATGTTCATCATCGGCGCGCGCATCCGCACCCCGGCCACCACCGTCTCGTAGGCCCGCTCGTACTCGCCGGCATAGTGGCAGACGTCGGTCGAGGTGCCGCCCATGTCGAAGCCGATGACGCGGTTGAAACCCGCCTGGGCCGCGGTCTTGGCCATGCCCACCACCCCGCCGGCCGGGCCCGACAGGATCGCGTCCTTGCCGCGGAAGGCGCGGGCGTCGGTCAGGCCGCCGTTCGACTGCATGAAGAACAGCCGCGTCTCCTCGCCCAGCCGCGAGGCCACCTGGTCGACATAGCGGCGCAGGATCGGCGACAGGTAGGCGTCGACCACCGCCGTGTCGCCCCGCCCCACCAGCTTCATCAGCGGGCTGACCTCATGGCTGGCCGAAACCTGCGTGAAGCCGACCTCGCGGGCGATGGCGGCCACGCGCGCCTCGTGATCGGTGAAGCGGAAGCCGTGCAGCAGGACGATCGCCACCGCGCGGAAGCCGGCGTCGTAGGCGGCCCGCAGCCCTTCGCGGGCGGCGGCCTCGTCGAGCGGCCGCACGACCTCGCCGTCGACGCCGATGCGCTCGTCGATCTCGACGACGCGGATGTAGAGGGCCTCGGGCTTGACGATGTTGCGGTCGAACAGCTTGGGCCTGGCCTGCTGACCGATGCGCAGGGCGTCGGCATGGCCCTTGGTGATCGCCAGCAGCGTCGGCTCGCCCTTGCGTTCCAGCAGGGCGTTGGTGGCCACCGTGGTGCCCATCTTCACCGCCTCGACAATCCCGCCGCCGCCCTGGTCGAGCAGGGCGCGAACCCCGGCCACGGCGGCGTCCTCGTACTGCTCGGGATTCTCCGACAGCAGCTTGTGGGTGACCAGGCGTCCGTCGGGCCGGCGGGCGACGATGTCGGTGAAGGTGCCGCCGCGATCGATCCAGAATTCCCAGCCGGTCGCGCGCGGATCGTCGATGGTCATGGGGCGGGAGACTCCGGAACGTTCGTCCCGTGAATAGCTCCCGCCCCCGCCTACGTCATTACCTGAAGAGGCCCAGCAGGCTGGCGATCCCCCACAGGCCCAGCCCCAGGAAGATCAGCGCCGCGCCAATGCGCACGTACTTCAGCGGCACGATCTTGGTCGCCGCCTCGCCCAGGTACACGGCCGGCACGTTGGCCAGCATCATGCCCAGGGTCGTGCCGGCGGCCACCAGGGTCACGTTGTGGAACTGGGCGCCCAGGGCCACCGTCGCGATCTGCGTCTTGTCGCCCATCTCGACCAGGAAGAAGGCGATGGCCGTGGTGGCGAACACGCCGTAGCGGCCGACCGCGCCGCCCTCCTCGTCGTCGGCCTTGTCCGGGATCAGCGCCCACGCTGCCATGGCGATGAACGAGATGGCGATCAGCCACTGGAACCAGGCGCCTTGCAGATACTGGGCGACCAGCGAGCCGGCGAGCGCCGCCAGGGCGTGGTTCAGCAGGGTGGCGACCAGGATGCCCAGGATGATCGGGACCGGCTTCTTGAACCGCGTGGCCAGGATGATGGCCAGCAGCTGGGTCTTGTCGCCGATTTCGGCGATGGCCACGACCAGGGTCGAGACGAGCAGGGATTCCATTGAAACACCGTTGCGGGGCCGAGCGCAGACAAGACAACAGCGACCGTTTCCCCGCCCAGCCCGGACGGGAAACGACGCCATTGGTCTCGCCAAGAAAGCTGTCGGTGCTTCCTTCGCCCGCGCCATGGCTCTTCCCTCGAAAGGCAAGAAAACCAAGTATGTTGACGGCGGGCCCCGCTGATAGGCGCGGGCGGCTACTCCCCAAGGGATGCGGGCGTGTACCCAGATTGGCCGGCGGGATCAAGCAGAGAGCCGTTCGCAACTTTGCGCCTGCCCGTCAGACGAGGAGGCGCAGCCCTCTCAGCGGCCCTTCATTCCTTGGCCCGGCCCGCCCAAAGGGCCCGCAACGCCGCATGGGAGTCCGGTCCGCCGCAGGCTTCCCGCGCACTCTCCCCCTCGACGCCCAGCGCGATGACCGCCCCGCAGTGAGCGTTCTGCGCGGCGGTCGCGGGCGAGACGTCGTAGCGCGGGACGAAGATCGTGGACACGCGGCCAGGCTTGCCGTTCAGCCCCGCGATATAGGTGGTGATCGGCGTCGAGCCGCGCTGGCTGGTGGCCTTGCGCTGCAGGGCGTCGGCCAGCTTGTCGTCGATCGGCGCGCCGCCGATGCCGTAGCGGTGGGCCAGGGAAAGGCTCATCTGAGCCACGGCGTCGCCCTGTTCGGCGCGCGCCTGAAGCACCGATGGCGGCTCGCTCAGCGCCGCTCTCAGCGGCGTGAAATCCCGTGGGGCGGCGGGAAGGTGAGCACAGGCGCCAAGCCCCAGGCCCAGAAGGCCGATCGCGCCGAAGCGGCGAGCGGCGGCCGGCAGGTGTGGGCGGCGCATGGCGACCTCCTCGTCAGAACCCTAGCGTCGGTCGCTCGCGGGAAGCGGCGGCGGCGCAGACGTCGCGATGGGACGAACCACCTCCGGCGAGGCCGGCGCCATCTCGGCCCGCCCCCTTCCCGCATCGGGAATCGCCAGCGGATCGCGGCCGTCGCGACCGGTCCGATCGAGCGCCACGATCAGGCCCTCCCATGGCGAGACGCCCTTGCGACCGACCTCCCGCAGATGGGCCGACGGATCGTAGAGGCCGGCGCCGGTCGTCAGCACGCCCATCTCCAGCAGGCCCAGTTGCCGTAGCAGGGCCGCCTCGGCGACATAGGCGTCACGGCGAGAGCCCAGCAGCGACAACTGCGCCTCGCGCAGGGTCTGCTCGGCGATCAGGACATCCAGCGTCGAACGCTGGCCGACCCTGAACTCCTCGCTCATGCCGTCGAAGGCGACCTCGGCGGCGGCGACCTGGGCGGCCTGCACCTGGATGTTGGCGCGCGCCGCCGCGGCCTGGTTCCAGGCCGACAGGACGTTCTGCACCAGCTGGCGGCGGGCGGCCTCCACGCGCAGCAAGTCCGCGCCGTTGCGGTTCTGGGCCTCGCGATAGGCCGCCCGGTAGGCGCCGCCGGCGAACAACGGCTTGCTCACCGACACGGTCGCCGTCCAGGCGCTATCCTGGTCCTGGCTGTAGAAAGGAGCGAATTCGCCCGAGGTCCCATAGGCGGTGCGCGCGGTTACGGTCGGCCGGGTCGCGGTCTTGGCCAGTTGGGCCTGCAGGCGGCTTTCCTGCTCGGCGAGCCTGGCTTGGGCCAGCTCCGGATTGTCGCGTTCGGCGCGGTCGAGCGCCTCGTCCAGGGTCGCGGGCAGCAGGGGCAGCGCCGTCTCGGCGTCGAGCTCGCCGGGATACTCCCCGACCAGCGCCGCGTAGGTCGCGCGGCTGGACTGAAGCTGCACCTGGGCGGCGGCGATCTGGGCCAGCGCGGCCTGGCGCTGGGCCTGGGCCTGGGCCACGTCGGTGCGGGTGACTTCGCCGGCCTCCTGGCGCGCCAGCGTGATGTCGACCTGACGCTCCAGGGCCTGCAGGTTGCGTCGGCGCACGCTCAGGGCCTGGCTATCGCGCCGCACGTCGGCATAGGCGGCGATCACCTGCAGCAGAAGGTCGCCTTCGGACGCCCGCAAGGCCGTGCGGCCGCCGCGGATCCGCAGCGCGGCCGCGTCAATCGCGCCACTGGCCTGGCCGCCGCTGTAGAGGGGCTGTTCGAGGATCACCATGGCCTGGCCCTGGTTCGCCTCCAAGCGACGTCCCACGGTCGGGTCGGCGACCTGGCGCAGGGCCTGGGCGGAGTCGCCGAAGCGGTTGTCGGCATAGTCGGCCGTCACCCGCATTTCGGCCGACGGACGGACGCCCGAGTGGGCCCGGACATAGGCTTCGTCCAGCGCCCGCAGCTCATAGCGCTGGGCCTGCAGCGACGGGTTGGTCTGATAGGCGCGCGCCAGGGCGTCGGCGATCCCCTCGGCCCGCGCCGCGGCCGGCGCCGCCGACGCCAGGAGCAGGACGGCCAGGCCCGCGCTCCTGCGCCGGCTCATCGACGCAGAGCGTCACGCTGGAACGTTTCGCCCTTTCCGTCCTGCGAAGCGCAGCCATTGTAGCGAGCCGCCGCGAGAGCCGCCTCGAAGCCCTTCATCCGGAAACGTCGCGGCGCGGAGCCGCGATCGGATCGGATGGTGACCGTTCCGGCGCCGGCCAGCTTGTCCCGCGCGATCAGCACCACCCCGCCGGTCGGGTTGAAAAGATCGTTCGTCGCCAGCGGTTCGCCCCGCGTCGCCAGGGCGGGGAGGTCGTCGCGCCATGCCCTGGGAGGGCCGTTGTCGATGCGGTACCAGGCGTCGGCGACATCGACCTTGTCGCCCATGTGGAAGCCGAAGACGCCGTCGGCGTAGCTGATGCGCGGGCCGCGCAGCGTCCGCGATAGATAGAGCCGGCACCGCGCCTGGCCGGTGAAGCCGTCGCGCTCGATGCGCATCTCCCAGCCGCCCAGGTTATAGGCCTTGGTCTTGACCTTGAGGGCGGAGCGCCGGGGCGCCGCCTCGGCCGGAAGCGGCGACGGCTGCGGCGCGGCGGGCGTGGACAGGCCAAGGACGCCGGCCGCGGCGAGGGAAGTAATCAGCACGACAAGGCTATTCTAGGCTTGAGGCTCGGGGGGATAGCTCGCCACGACGCGCTGGCCGGAGGCGTCCACGGTGTGGAACCTGAAGGTCTGGCCGGTGAAGACGTTCAGCGCGAGATCCGCCAGGATTTCGTCCTGGCCGCCGAAGGGAGACACCAGCTCGATCAGCCAGGGGCGATCGCCCGCCTTCCATTCGTCGGCGCGAAGCTTCTGCCCGCCGGAAAGCAGCCGCTGCTCGGTCTCCTCGGACACGAAGGCCCAGAAGGCCACGGCCGCGGGGCTGTTGGGACCGTTCCAGATACGGAACTGCTCGAGCAGGATCGCCGGCATGGCGAACCATTCCAGGTCGCCGATGAACAGCTGCTTGTGGGTCGGCGACTGGGTCAGCAGCCAAGTGATCTCACCCAGCACCTGGGAAACGGTCTTCTGCGGCGCGGTCTGCGGGTTGGTCCCGTCGGCCATGATCTTCAACTCCAGTGGATGTCCGGCCCTTCCAGGGGAAGGGCCGGTATCTTCGGTACAAGGTTGTTAGCAGGAAGGCCCTAGGCCGTCAGGACGGGCTGGGCCTTGAGACCGGCCGAGGCGGCCAGCGGCGTCTCGACGCCGCCGCCGTCGCGGGTCCAGACGGCCGCGCCGCCGGCGGCCTGACCGCCGAACCCGGCCATGGCCTGGCGCAGCAGGGCCTGACGCTGCAGGAGCTCGCCGTCCACGGCGCCAGACGCGATCTGGCCCAGCCCCCTGCCCGGCTCTGCGTCCATGGCCGCCAGGCGCGCCCCCAGTGAACCGCCGTCCAGCAGGCTCGAGCCGCCGTCCTGACGCCACCAGGCCTCGGACTGTCCGGCCACGCCGCCATAGGCCGCCCCGCCTTCGAGGGGATCATTCCCCGCCAGCGACAGGCCAAGACCCGCCGCGCCGAAGCCAACGCCCAGGCCGCCGAGACCGCCCGTCGCCGCATCCCCGGCCAAGCCCTGGTCGAGGCCGGCCCGCGTCACGGCCGAGCCCGCTTGGGCGTAGCCTTGGTCGAGCACGTCCTGGCGAGCCTTGGCGGCGGCGTTCTGGCCGTTGGCCCAGGCCTGACCGTCCGTGATCAGGCGCACCTTGTCGGAGGTCCGCTGGCCGGTCAGCCAGCTGGCCTGCTCGGAGGCGCTCATCTTGGCCCAGCGCTTGGCCACCGAGGCGTCGATGCGGTCGTGGTCGCTGAAGTCGAGCTGGGCCGCGCCCTTGGTCTCGTCGTAGGTGGCGACCAGCCTGTCGAGCAGCCCCTTCTTGGCCCGGACCCGAGCGGCCTTGGCTACCGCGACCGGGTCGTTGGCCAGGCGTCCGAGCTCGCCGTCCTCGTTGGCGGCGCCCCATTCGGCCTGGTACTCGCCCGCATCGTAGCCCACCGAGCCCAGCACCCGCCGCGCCAGGGCCACGTCATAGCCCTCGCCCGTGCGGCCGTCGGCCCACACGAAGCTGATCGTGTGCTGCACGAAGCTTTCGGTGGTCAGGTCGCGGCTCTGACCGGTCGCCACGCCGCCCAGGTTGATGGCCGCGATCCCGGCCTCTTCCAGGGTGCGCAGTTCCTTGGCGGTCGAGCGGCCGTTCTGGTTGGCGTCGACGAACAGCAGGATCTTCGAGAAGTCCCTGTCGTTCTTGTCGAGCAGCCCATCGCCGTTGGTGTCCCAGGTGCGAAGGCCTTCCAGGTCGCTGGTCGCACCCGGCTTGTCCTGCACGAACGACAGCTCCGACAGCTTGTTGATCGCCCCGTCGCCGTCGCGGTCGACGGCCAGGAAACCGTCCGTCGGTCCCACCCAGCCGATACGGGAGACCCCGCCGCCGGCCGTGCGCACCACCACCTCGGAGCTGTCCACCGCCGACAGGTTCAGCCCGTCGCCGTCGAGATCCAGCGCGATCGGATAGGCGTAATCGTAGTTGTAGCTGACGATCTGGGTCCAGTTGATGTCCAGCTTGCGCAGGTCGAACGAGGTCCCTCCCGCCACCACGTACTCCACGGTGTTGAGGCTCTCGTACATCACCGTGTTGCTGTAGCCGTCCATGACCACGGTCTTGTAGCCGCCGCCCTGGATCCTGATCCGGTCGCTGACCTGCGAAGCGACCAGATCCGGGTTCTCCAGGTCGCGGGCGGCGATATAGAGATCGCCACCCACGATTTCGTAGATCACGTCGTCGGCGACGACGGTGGCGCCGAACACGATGGTGTCCTCGCCGCCGGCGTCGATGATCGTGTCCTTGCCGTCGCCGCGGTCGTAGGCGAACTGGTCGTCGCCGCCCGAGGTGCTGATGGTGTCGTCGCCGCGACCGGCGATGATGACGTTGCCCTTGTCCTCCCAGGCCGTGCCCGAACCGGTGATGTAGTCGTTGCCGTCATAGGCGGCGATCAGGTCGTAGTAGCTGTTCGTGCCATTGATGGTGTCTGCGCCGTCGGACCCGCCGCGCCCGAAGTCGATGGACCCCAGGTCGAGCGCCCCGCCGCCTTCCGTGGCCAGCGACTTGATCTTGGTGTTGTTGCGCTGGGCGAAGTTGCCGCCGATGCGGGCCTGGGCGCTGTAGCCGCGAACACCCACGTCGAGCCAACCGTTGGCGCCGCCGGCGGTGCCGAACCAGAGCTCCGAGAACTTGACGATGTCGCCGAACGACAGCGTGTTCCAGCCGGTGTTGTCCTCGACGATCGTGTCGGCGCCGTCGTTGCGATACATCACATAGCTGTCGGCGCCCGCGCCGCCGTAGAGGTAGTCGGCGCCTTCGCCGCCCACGAAGGTCTCGTCGGCGTTACCGCCGCCGATGGAGTCGGCGTAGATCGTGCCGATCACCCCCTCGACGCCGATATAGCTATGGGTCGAGACCGTTCCGTCCGCGCCGCGCACCTGGCCCGAGCCGGAGCCCAAGCTGATGGTCAGCGCCGAGACCGTGGAGGTCTGGGTCTCGTAGTGGCCGCCGGTGGACACCCAGTATTGCGAGTTGTCCCACTGGTCGCGCTCCCAATAGCCGTCCTCGACCCACACCTGGTAGGTCGAGGTCCCGCTGGCGAAGCCTTCCGAGTAATCGACGAAGTCCCTGCCCTCGCCGCCGACGAAGACGTCGTTGCCGGTGGTGGCGATCAGCCAGTCGTCGCCGCCTTGGCCGTCGAGCCAGTTGTCGCCGCCGTTGAAGCCCTTCAGTTCATCGCCGCTGCGCGAGCCGCGAGCGGCCTCGAAGCCCGAGATGACATCGCCTTCGGCGTCTCCGCCGAACACCGTATTGGTCGACAGATCGACCGACACGGCCACCGCGGACCCGACGTAGCTGATCCAGTCGTAGCCGTCCCAGCCATGCAGGCTGTCGGCGCCGGCGCCGCCTTCGATGGTGTCGTTGCCGCCCCAGCCGTGAAGCTCGTCGTTGCCCGCGCCGCCGCTGATCGTGTTGTCGAGATCGTTGCCGCAGAACCAGTCGTTGAACGACGAGCCCTTGATGTTCTCGATGTTGATGATCACGTCGCCATAGGAATAGACGCCGGTCGGCGCCCAGCTCCAGCCGGCCGTGTTGCGCATGTCGAGATAGGCGTTGGCGGTGAAGCGCTCGTACGAGATCGTGTCGCTGCCGTCGCCGCCGTCGTACCAGTCCTGCTCGCCGCCGCCGTCGACATCGACGATGAAGGTGTCGTCGCCGGCGTCGCCGTTCATCTGGTCCTGGCCCGCGCCGCCGACGAGGGTGTCGTTGCCGTCGCCGCCGGAAATCAGGCCCACGCCGTTGCCGTCATGGCCCGCGCCGCCCGCCAGATAGTCGTCGCCGGCGCCGCCGATCAAGGTGTCGCGCCCCTCGCCGCCCAGCAGGACGTCGTTCTGGTCGCCGCCCTCGATAACGTCGTCGCCGGCCTGGCCGTCCAGCCAGTCCCACCCGCTGCGCCCGTAGATCACGTCGTTGTACTGGCTGCCGACGAAGATGTCGTCGCCGCCGTCGCCGCTGGACCAGTACGAGGTGTCGACCCACTCGTAGGAATCCCAGCCGTCCCAGCGATAGTAGCCGTCCTCGACATACACCGAGTGGGTGTCGTCCAGGGTCACCGCGCCGCCGTGCCAGCGGTACTCCATGTAGTCGTTGCCGTTGGTGCCGCCGCCGGCGCCGACCCAGGTGTAGGCGATCTTGTCCAGGCCATCGATCGTCACGGTGCGGCCGTCGCCTGAAGCGGTGGGCAGGATCGAGAACAGGCCCTGGGTTCCACCGGCCACCGAGACGCTGAAGTCGACGCCGTTCCATTGGAAATTGGCGTTCTCATAGGCGACGCCGCTTCTCGCCAGATCGAAGCTGTCGAGGAAGCCGCGCAGGCCGCCGTAGAAGTCCGAGGCCGCGAACTTGTCGAGACCCAGTTCGGTCACCCGCTGCAGCGTGATGATCCAGGGATTGGCCAGCTCCTGGTTCTTCAGCGCCTTGAGGATCTTGTCGATGCTCGTTTGATAGCTGGTGTAGAAGTTGCGCTCTTCGGTCGTCAGGGCGTCGACGCCTTGAACATAGAGCTTGTCGATCAGCGCCTTGTGCGGCGCATGATCATAGAATTCCTGCTCCCACTGGCTGAGCGTATTGTAGGCGCCGGTGATGAAGCTGTTCACCATGTCGCGATTGTTGGTGTAGTAGCGGTAGTCGCCCGCCACCTGCAGGTCGCCAGCCAGCGAGGTAATATCCGCCGCGGGCGATCGTGCGATCACCCGCTTGGCGAATATGTCTCCGCCGACGATCTTGGTGTTGCGGATCGCCGTCAGCGTTCCGAACTCGACGGCGGCGTCGGCCGAGCCGAAGTTGGTCTGGGCGCCGTTGATCTTGACCCAAATCTGGTTGCCCGTGTGGCCGTAGATCTGCGTCGTGCCGGCTCCGTTCAGATTGCTGACATAGGCCGTGGTCTCGGTGTACGCGACCATTTCGATCAGACCGTTCAGCGTGTCGCGCGCCGTCGTCGCCATCGAGGTGACCAGTTCGCGATTGCCGTTGTTGGCGACCGTGATCGCGCCGAGTTCGTACTGCGCATACGGAAGCTGCAGCACCGTCTCGGCGTTCGCGGACGGAATCTTCGGCTTCTTCTTGCCGAACAGATTGCCGATGAGGGCGCCGAGCACGAACCCCACGAACGAACCGATGCCCGGGGCGATGAGGTTCATCCACATGCCCGCCGCCTGGCCGATGATCTTGCCGGCGACATAGGAACCGATGGCCGAGCCGATCGAGGACAGGGCGACGCCGGCCTGGGTTTGCGGGCTGACCACCATGGCGCCCAGCTTGGCGCCCAGGAACGAGCCCAGCGCATTGGCCATCGCGGCGCCGGACGTGCCGTTGTTCGAGACGCCGTTGATCGTCTTCTGGGGTTGGAAGGCGCTGAAGATCGAGGATGGACCGTGGTTCAGCAGATTGCTGATGGCCTGCGTCGTGACCTTCGAGCCGACGGTCGTGAACAGTTCGGCGCCAAATCCCTTCAAGCCCAGCGCTTCGCCGAGCTCCATCGTCAGCCAGGAACTCACCGCGCCGAGCGTCGCCTCGCCGGCGCGCACGGCGACCTGGTCGCCGAAGGCGCCCAGGCCGCCTTGGGTGGCCGTGCGCATCGCCGATTCCATCGATCCCGACAGCAGGGCCCCGCCCAGGCGCTCGCCGACCTCGCCCAGCAGCGAGGAGTAGGCGATGCCCTTGACCTTGTCGCCCTTGGCCAGGAAGTCGCCGAGCGAGGATCCGACAATCGATCCAACCTCGGCGCCGATCTCGCTAAGCGCCGCCCAATACTTTTCGCGGCGAACCTCGACGCTGTCCGTGACCTCGATCGCGATCGGAAAAGAGGCCTGCATGAGCAGGGGATTGGCCGAAACGCCGATCACCTCCACCGGCGGCGTGAAGTCGTCACCGAACAGGACGTTGCGCTTGGCCTGAACAAAGGCGGCGCCTTCCCAGCTGCCTGAAGCCAAAGCTCCAGCCAGATCCGCCTCGAACGCGTTCATGTTCACGGTTTCGCGGCCGTAGACGATAAAGTCGGCGGAAAGCGTGCTGCCGTCACGCGTATAGGGGTTCACCCCTAGCCATCCTTGGTCGTAGGCCCAGCGAACGAGGTGATCGATGCTGCCGGCCGAAAGACCGCGTGTACGGGCCACCTCACCCAGGCGCGCGCCGATCTGGTTGTTCCACAGATCGGCTGCGGCGTTGGCCGCCCAGGCGTCCTCCGCCCGGTCGATCGGAAATCCGTTGACTATCGTCTTTTGGATATTGCCGGGAATTGCGTACTGGGCCTCGAAAGCCTCCACGTACTTCCCATAGACGATAGCCTCTCCGCGCGTTTGATTGAACGCAATCTTGGCCATCGCAAAGGTATGCGACAACGCATTGTTACGCTGACCATCGCCAATTTTGAATGATACCGGATTATTCCTGTCTTCAGAATAACCCATCGCAACCAATCTATTATTGTACCGGTCCCGTTGATGGTAATTCTGGTTGCTGACGTACCTGCTGGCGACGGCATTCAACATCAAAGCCGGCACTGCCTGCTTTATGATCGTAGGTCCCACCATATCACCCCCTCCTGACCGATATTGCGGAGCCGCCGCCGACAACCGGCTCGACCCACGAACTGAAACCCGGCGCTACGCACCGGACAGAGCGGCGACGGGGCGCACGACAGACGCCCCTCACCGCTCTCTCCCCGCTTCGCTGACCGTCTTGGCCACCGGCGACCAGATGAAGTCGATCACCCGGCGCTTGCCGGTGACGATCTCCACGGACGCGCTCATGCCCGCCGACAGCAGCGCTTGCCGGCCATCAACGCTAAGTTGAGACTTTGACACTTTTACCCGCACCGGAAACACCAGGCCGCGTTTTTCGTCGACGATGGCGTCGGGCGATATCTGCACGACCTCGCCCTCCAGCGTGCCGTAGCGGGTGAAGGGATAGGCCTCGAGCTTGATGACCGCGTGGTCGCCCGTTCGCACGAAGCCGGCGTCCTTGTTGAGAACCAGCGCCTCGACCACCAGGGCCTCGCCGTCGGGCACGATGGTGACCAGGGCTTTGCCGGTCTCGGCGACCTCTCCCAGCGTCGTCACCGACACGGCCTGGACCACCCCGCCGACCGGGGCCGTCAGGGTCTGGAGCTGGCGCTTCTGCTCGGCCTTGCGAAGGGCGTCGGCGCGGGTGGCCGAAAGGCCCTCGGCCTCGACCCGCTCCTGGGCGGCCTGGCCGACGAACTGTTCACGCAGCTCGGCGACGTCGCGTCCGAGGGAGGCGACCTGGGCGCGGGCCTCGTCCAGCCGCCCCTGCTGGGCGATCAGGTCCTGCTCGGCGGCGACCAGGGCCTGCTCCTGCTGCAACAGCTTCTGGCGAGCGCCGTAGCCCTTGGCTTCAAGGCCCTTCTGGTCGTCCAGCTGGCGCTGCAGGATCGGCAGGGTGCGCTGCAGCTTGACGATCTCGGCCTGGGCCTGGCGGGCGCTGGCCTCGGCGCCGGCGCGGCGCTCGCCCAGCGAGGCCCGCTTGGCCTCGTAGGCCTGGACCCGGGCCGCCACCAGCTGGCGCTCGGCCTCGACCGCGTTGGCGTCGGCGTCCGCCGGGGCGACCACCGCCGAGCCGCGGCCCGCGGCGTACGACAGGAGCGCATTGGCCCGCGCCAGGGTCAGGCCCGCGGTCGAGAGCTCGGTCACCGCGCTTTCGGCGTCGGCCTCGGCGACGGTCGGGTCGAGAGCGATGAGCAACTGCCCGGCGCGCACCCGCTCGCCTTCGCGCACGGCGATGGCTCGAACGACGCCCGGATCGGACGGCTCGACGCTGCGCAGGCGCCCGGTCGGCACCAGCCGTCCCTCGGCGATCGCCACCGTGTCGACCTTGGCCCAGCAGGACCAGGCCAGCGCCCCGACGGCCGCGCTCATGATCACCCAGCTGATCGCCCGGCCGATCGGCGACGGCGGCGTCTCGACCACCTCGAGCGCGGCGGGCAGGAACCCGGGCTCCACCCGCTGGCGGGCGCCGCCGGCGCGGCGTCGGCGGCTCTCCTCGCCCCAGGCCTGGACGAGCACGCGGGCGTGTGCGGACAGGCTCATGCGTCGACGCTCTGGTGGCCGTGCATCTGGGCGCGCCAGAGCTGTGCGTAGCGGCCGCCAGCCGCCATCAGGGTTTCGTGCGTGCCGGTCTCGGTGACCTGGCCGTTCTCCATGGTGACGATGCGGCTGGCCACACGGATGGCGCTGAGGCGGTGGGCGATGACGATCACCGTCCGGCCACGGACGATCTTGCGCATATTGGCCTGCAGGATCGCCTCGCTCTCGGCGTCCAGGGCGCTGGTGGCCTCGTCCAGGATCAGGATGCGGGGATTGGTGATCAGCGCCCGGGCGATGGCGATGCGCTGGCGCTGGCCGCCCGACAGATTGGAGCCGCGCTCCTCCAGCACCGTGTCGTAGCCTTCCGGCAGCTCCAGAATGAAGTCATGGGCGCCGGCCATGCCGGCCGCGGCCATGACCGCCTCCATCGACAGCGACGGATCGGCCAGGGCGATGTTCTCGCGCACCGAGCGGTTGAACAGCAAGTTCTCCTGCAGGACCACGCCGACCTGCCGACGCAGCCAGGCGGGGTCCACCTGGGCCAGGTCGACGCCGTCGACCAGCACCCGGCCGCTCTCGGGCACATAGAGGCGCTGGACGAGCTTGGTCAGGGTCGACTTGCCCGAGCCCGAAGGCCCGACGACCCCGATCACCTCGCCGGGCTCGACAGCCAGGCTGACCCGGCGGATGGCCTCGCGGCCGCCGGGCTTGTAGCGGAAGGTCACGTCGTCGAAGGCGATGCGCCCCTCGATGCGCGGCAAGGCCGCCCGCGAAGGCGAGAACTGGGCCTCGGTCGGGCTGTTGAGCACGTCGCCCAGGCGCGCGATGCCGACCCGGGCCTCCTGGAACTGCTGCCACAGGCCCGCCAGGCGCAGGACCGGCTCGGCCACGCGGCCGGCCAGCATGTTGAACGCCACCAGTTCGCCGACGGTCATCTGGCCGGTCAGCGCCAGGCGCGCCCCGATATAGAGGATCAGGACCGTCGAGGCCTTGTTGATCAGCTGGATCGCCTGGCCGCCCCAGATGTTCAGCCGCGCGGCCTTGAACCCGGCCGAGACGTAGCCGGCCAGCAGGCGCTCCCAGCGGGTCTGCATCTGGGGCTCGACGGCGGCGGCCTTCAGGGTCTGCATCCCGGCCACGCTCTCGACCAGGAAGGCCTGGCTCTCGGCGCCGCGCTGGAAGCGTTCCTCGATGCGGCGACGCAGCGGCCCGGTGATCAGGCCCGCCGTCAGGGCGTAGAGGCCGATGGCGATCAGCACGATCAGCATCAGCCACGGCGAGTAGAACCACATCACCACGAGGAAGATCAGGGTGAAGAGCAGGTCGATGACCAGCGTCACCGACGACGAGGTCAGGAACTCACGGATGGTCTCGAGTTCGCGCACCCGCGCGATGGTGTCGCCCACCCGGCGGCTTTCGAAATAGGCCATGGGCAGGGCCAGCAGGTGCCGATAGAGCCGTGCGCCCAGTTCGACGTCGACGCGGCTGGTGGTGTGGGTGAACAGCGCCGCGCGCAGGCCGCCCAGCAGGGTCTCCATCAGGATCACCGCGCCCAGGCCGATGGCCAGCACGTCCAGCGTGGTGAGCCCTCGGTGCACGAGCACCTTGTCGATCACCACCTGGAAGATCAGCGGCGTGGCGAGGGCGAACAACTGCAGGGTCAGCGAGGCGGCCAGCACCTCGCCCAGCAGGCCGCGATACTTGACCAGGGCCGGAATGAACCAGGTGACGTCGAACTTGCCGCCGCCCGGAACCTCGGAACGCGAGGCGATCAGCACGGCCTCGCCGTCCCAGACGGCCGTCAGGTCCTGCATAGTGAGGGTCTTGGGCGGCTGGCCCGGCCACTGCACCAGCACCTCGTCGCCTTGGACGCGGGCGAGAATGAAGAAATCGCCGGCCCGCCCCCTGGCGATCACGGGAAGGGGCGCGTCCTCTACCCGTCGTACGGGCAGGCGAGCCATCTTGGCCTTGGCGCCCATGCGGCGGGCCAAGCGGACCAGGTCTCCGGAGTCTGCGGGGCCGTCCTTGCCCAGGGCGTGCTTCAACTGCTGCGGGTCGGCGCCGATCTGATGA
Source organism: Caulobacter vibrioides (assembly GCA_001449105.1). Classification (GTDB taxonomy): domain Bacteria; phylum Pseudomonadota; class Alphaproteobacteria; order Caulobacterales; family Caulobacteraceae; genus Caulobacter; species Caulobacter vibrioides_C. The sequence goes on from LNIY01000128.1 coordinate 26,498, forward strand.
AAGCCGAGCAACAGGACGAGGCACTCCAAGCCCTCGTCAGACTCCGCACGCCCAACGCTCACCGAAATACCCCGACAAAACCCCGGCGACCGATCTATCCGGCTCGCCGTTTGGTTGCAAGGCCGCAACGCTTGGAAGAGAGCCGAAATAGTGGAGCTTGCGTCGAAGCCGGTTCGCGAGCCGTCGCGGCGCCGACAATTCGATCATCCGGCCGCCGCGTCCGACGGCGGGGCGCACGCCGGGAAACCCCGTCGTCACGGAAAAAGGGGCGACGACGCCCCTTCCCTAAACCGCCGCCGGCGCCTCGAATCGCAGAAGCTGGACGGACAGCCTGACCTTGCCGCTGACAAAGCCGCCGCCGGCCGCCGTGATGACCAACGGCGTGTCGGCGTAGAAGGCCGTTGGTCCGACCACGCCGATGTTGCTCGCATTCAGCGCCACGCCCAGCGATGCGCCGAACTTGCCGGTCTCGCCGGCGATCCCGCAGCTGTAGGAGACGGCGCCGGTGACGGCGGCGCTGGTGCGGGTCGAGACGCCCAGCACGATCGAGCGGGCGGGAATGACGGCGGCGGTCGTGACGGACGTCCCGCTCAGCGTCGCCTCGACCTCGCGGATCTCGACGCGAACCTCGGCGCCGAAGGGCGAGCGCGCGGCGGTCAGGCCGGTGAAGGTGGACGACAGCGCGACCCAGGCCGAGCCGGTGAACACCGCCACCTGGCCCTCGTCGGCGATCCAGGCGGTGAAGCCGGCGGCGGGCGCGACAGCCTCCCAGGCGCCGGCCTCGAAGCGCAGCAGGCTGTGGGTCGGCGCGGCCGCCCAGTCGGCCCCGGTGGCCGTCGCGGGGCGGATCCACATCGCGCCGTCGGCGGGACTGGAGGGTTGAGCCCCGATCGTGCGACTGACCACGCAGGGCTGGACCAGGCCGTCCAGCCGGGCGAGGCCCTCGTTGACGGTGATGTGCTTCTGGGCTTGCCCCGCGGCCACGTAGGGCAGCGAAAGGCGGGGCGTTGCGGCGTCGGACATGAGGCGCTCCTGGCGGGTTTCGAACCCGCTCAGGATCGCCTCGCCGGAGTCGCCGGGGACGAAGCCGCCTTCGTCCCCGGGTCGATCCCCATCCTACTCGGCGGCGAAAGCCAGGCGATTGCCGGCCGTCAGCGCGGTCTTGGCGGCCAGTTCGGCCTTCGCGTCCTCATATTCCTCCGCCAGGCGCGCGATGCGTTCGGCGACCGGCAGCACTTCCTTGATCGCGCCGATGCCCTGGCCCGAGCCCCAGATGTCGCGCCAGGCCTTGGCGTCCTGGTTGCCGCCCGAGCCGAAGCTCATCTTCGACGGATCGCTTTCCGGCAGGTTCTCGGGGTCCAGGCCCGCGGCGACGATCGACTGGCGCAGGTAGTTGCCGTGCACGCCGGTGAAGAGGTTCGAATAGACGATGTCGCTGGCGTTGGCCTCGGTGATCGTCCGCTTGTAGGCCTCGGGCGCGTTGGCCTCCTCGGTCGCGATGAAGGCCGAGCCGATATAGGCCAGGTCCGCGCCCATGGCCTGGGCAGCCAGGACCGAGCGGCCGCTGGCGATGGCGCCCGACAGGGCCACCGGGCCGTCGAACCAGGTGCGGATTTCCTGCACCAGGGCGAAGGGCGAGATGGCGCCCGCGTGGCCGCCGGCGCCGGCCGCGACCGGGATCAGGCCGTCGGCGCCCTTCTCGATGGCCTTGCGGGCGAAGCGGTCGTTGATGACGTCGTGCAGGGTGATGCCGCCGTACGAGTGGATCGCCTGGTTCAGGTCCTCGCGCGCGCCCAGCGAGGTGATCACCACCGGCACCTTGTATTTCACGCACAGCTCGATGTCCTGCTCGAGCCGGTTGTTGGTCTTGTGGACGATCTGGTTCACGGCGAACGGGGCTGACGGCATGTCCGGGTGGGCCTTGTCCCAGGCGGCCAGCTCCTCGGTGATGCGGGCCAGCCACTCGTCCAGCTGCGACAGCGGACGGGCGTTCAGCGACGGGAACGAGCCGACGATGCCGGCCTTGCACTCGGCGATCACGAGGTCCGGGTTGCTGATGATGAACAGCGGCGAGGCGATCACCGGCAGGCGCAGACGGTCACGCAGGATGGGCGGCAGGGCCATGGGACGGGGGTCTCCTCGTTCCGCGACGTCACGCGCCGCGCATGTTAACAGCGTTAGCTTAAACGCCTGTTCATGGGACTTGCAAGCGCTTGACCTCCGTGACGGCAGGCGCGCAACTGCGTCAAAATACGAGAATGCCGCACCGCAGGAGAACCCCGTCGTGAGCGAGGCGCCCGCCCAACTGGCCGACGACTTCGGCCCACCCGACGAAGCCCTGGCGCAAGCCAAGTGGTTGAAGCTGGTCGAGAAGACCCTGAAGGGGGCCGATTTCGACGAGACCCTGGTGCGCGCCACGCCGGACGGCATCGCCATCCGCCCGCTCTACACCGCCGCCGACGCCGTGACCGTGGCCCGCGACCTGCGCCCGCGCGACATCGATCGTCCCTGGGACCTGCGCACCCGCGTCGCCCATCCCGATCCCAGGCGCGCCAACGCCGAGATCCTGAAGGACCTGGAGAACGGCGCGGCCTCGGTGCTGGTGGCGCTGGATCCGACGGGCAAGTCCGGCGTCGCCGTCGGCTCGCGCGAGGACCTGGCCCGCGTGCTGGACGGCGTGCTGCTCGATCTCGCCCCCGTGGCGCTGGACGCCGGGTTCATGGGGCCCAAGGCCGCCGACTGGCTGGCCGCCCTGGCCAAGGCCGCCCCCAATGCGCCGCTGGCCTTCCACATGGACCCGCTCAGCGCCTGGATGCAGGCCGGCGTCAGCCCCGGCCCGATCGAAAGCCATATCTTCTCCGCCGCCACGGTCGGCGCGCGCCTGGCGGAGACCTACGCCACGGCCAGCCTGTTCCTGGCCACCGGCCGCGCCGTGCACGAGGCCGGCGGCTCCAACACCGAGGAACTGGCGGTGATGGCCGCCAGCGCCGTCGCCTACGCCAAGGCCCTGGTCCGCTCGGGCCTGTCGATGGACGAGGCCTGGTCGCGCATCGTGCTCGGCGTCAGCCTGGACGGCGAGTACTTCACGGGCGTGGCCAAGGTGCGCGCCGTCCGCTCGCTGTGGGTCCAGCTGACCAGGGCCTGCGGCGTCGACGTTCCGGCCCGCATCGAGGCCCGCTCGTCGCAGCGCATGCTGGCCAGGGCCGACGCCTGGACCAACCTGCTGCGCCTGACCGCCGCCGGCTTCGCGGGCGCGGTGGGCGGCGCCGACACGGTGGTGCTGGGCGCCTTCACCGACGCTATCGGCCTGCCGACCGCCTTCGCCCGCCGCCAGGCCCGCAACACCCAGCTCGTCTTGATGGAAGAGAGCCACCTGGGCCGCGTCGCCGACCCGGCCGGCGGCGCCTGGTATCTCGACACCCTGACCGACCAGCTGGCCCGCGCGGCCTGGGGCGGCTTCCAGGCCATCGAGGCCGACGGCGGGATCGTCAAGGCGCTGGAAAGCGGTCTGATCGCCGATATCGTCGCCGAAACGCGCGAGGGGCAGGAAGCCGCCTTCGCCGACAAGAGCCGCAAGATCCTGGGCGTCACCGCCTTCCCCAACGCCGACGACAAGACGCCAGAGGTCGAAACGCCCGATCCGGCCGCCTTCGCCGTCGACGGCCCCGATCCGCGCCTTCCCGGCCCGGACAGCCGCTGCCCGGCCCTGACGCCGATCCGCTTCGCCGCCGCCTTCGAGGGAGCCTGAGCCATGAGCAAGTTCCCCAACTTCGCCGACGTCGCCTTCGAGACGCCCGAGCCCGCCGTCGCGCCGCAAGCCGACAAGGCATGGAGCACGCCCGAGGGCGTCGACGTCGCCCCCGCCTTCACCGCGCAGGATGCGGCGGGCCTGGACTTCACCGACGGCCGCCCCGGCGTCGCGCCCTTCGTGCGCGGCCCCTACCCCACCATGTACGTCACCAACCCGTGGACGATCCGCCAGTACGCCGGCTTCTCCACGGCCGAGGACTCAAACGCCTTCTACCGCCGCAACCTGGCGGCCGGTCAGATGGGCCTGTCGGTGGCCTTCGACCTGGCCACCCACCGCGGCTATGACTCAGACCACGAGCGGGTGAAGGGCGACGTCGGCATGGCCGGCGTGGCCATCGACTCGATCCTCGACATGCGCACGCTGTTTTCCGGCATCCCGCTCGACAAGATGAGCGTGTCGATGACCATGAACGGCGCGGTGCTGCCGATCCTGGCGCTCTACATCGTCGCCGCCGAGGAGCAGGGCGTCACGCCCGACAAGCTCTCGGGCACGATCCAGAACGACATCCTCAAAGAGTTCATGGTGCGGAACACCTACATCTATCCGCCCGCGCCCTCGATGCGGATCATCTCGGACATCTTCGCCTTCACCTCGGCGAACATGCCCAAGTTCAACTCGATCTCGATCAGCGGCTACCACATGCAGGAGGCCGGAGCCTCGGCCGACCTGGAGCTGGCCTACACCCTGGCCGACGGCATCGAGTACGCCCGCGCCGGCGTCGCGGCCGGCATGAGCATCGACGCCTTCGCGCCGCGCCTGAGCTTCTTCTGGGCCATCGGCATGAACTACTTCATGGAGGTCGCGAAGATGCGCGCGGCCCGCCTGCTGTGGGCCCGGCTGATGAAGCGCGAGTTCGAGCCCAAGGACGACCGCTCGCTGTCCCTGCGCACCCACAGCCAGACCTCCGGCTGGTCGCTGGCCGCGCAGGACGTGTTCAACAACGTCGCCCGCACCTGCGTGGAGGCCATGGCGGCCGTCAACGGCCAGACCCAGAGCCTGCACACCAACGCCCTGGACGAAGCCCTGGCCCTGCCGACCGACTTCTCGGCCCGCATCGCCCGCAACACCCAGCTCTTCTTGCAGATGGAAAGCGGCACGACCCGCGTCGCCGACCCGTGGGGCGGCAGCTGGTACGTCGAGCGCCTGACCCACGACCTGGCGGTAAAGGCCCTGGCCCATATCGAAGAGGTCGAGGCCGCCGGCGGCATGGCCAAGGCCATCGAGCAGGGCATCCCCAAGCTGCGCATCGAGGAAGCCGCCGCCAAGACCCAGGCCCGCATCGACTCCAATCGCCAGAGCGTGGTCGGCGTCAATCGCTACAAGCCCGAGGTGGCCGACGTCATCCCGATGCTGAAGGTCGACAACAGCTCGGTGCGCAACCAGCAGCTCGAAAAGCTGGCCCGGTTGAAGGCCGAGCGCGATCCGGCGGCGACGGAAGGCGCGCTGAAGGCGCTGGAGGACGGCGCGCGGGGAAGCGGCAACCTGCTGGCCCTGGCGGTGGATGCGGCCCGCGCCAAGGCCACGGTCGGCGAGATCAGCGACGCCCTGGAGCGGGTGTTCGGCCGCCATCGCGCCGAAATCAAGTCGATCCAGGGGGTCTACATGAAGGAAGCCGGCTCCGACCCCACCACCGCCCGCGCCAAGGCCATGGTCGAGGCCTTCGCCCAGGCCGACGGTCGCCGCCCGCGCATCCTGGTCGCCAAGATGGGCCAGGACGGCCACGACCGCGGCCAGAAGGTGATCGCCACCGCCTTCGCCGACCTAGGCTTCGACGTCGACATCGGCCCGCTCTTTCAAACACCCGCCGAGGCCGCCAGGCAGGCGGTGGAGAACGACGTCCACATCGTCGGCGCAAGCTCGCTGGCGGCGGGCCACCTGACGCTCGCCCCCGAACTGAAGGCGGAACTCGCCAGGCAGGGCCGCGCCGACATCATGATGGTGGTCGGCGGGGTGATCCCGCCCCAGGACTTCCAGGCCCTGCGCGACGCCGGCGCCGCGGCGATCTTCCCCCCCGGCACGGTGATCGCCGAGGCGGTGATCGAGCTTCTCGACAAGCTGAACAAGCAGCTGGGCTACACCCAGGGCGAGGCGGCGTAGGTGGCTAGACAAGACGTCTGTACATTTTGTCCAGATCGTCACTGACCTTTTGTCGGGTCATTCGGACGATTTATCCACATCGTGCTATCGTCGCGCCATGAACGCTCCGGGCCGCCTTGCCGAAACCGTCGCGACGCACCGCTTCACGTATGACGACGTGCTGCGGATGGTCGAAGCCGGCATTCTGGCGGACGATGCGCGCGTCGAGCTGATCGAGGGGGAACTGATCGCGGTGTCGCCGGAAAGCGTGCCTCATGTTCGCTGTCGGCGCTGGCTGACCCAGTTCTTCACCCGCCGCCTGGCCGAGGGCGAATGGGAGATCAATTCGGACGCCCCGATCCGCCTGGACGATCAGACCGCGCCGGAACCCGACCTGGCCATATTCCCCAGCGCCATCCACGACCGCGACCTCAAGGGAAGCGACGTGGTTCTGGCTATCGAGGTGTCCGTGTCGAGCCAGGCTTTCGACCTGGGCCGGAAGGCCGAGCTCTACGCCGCCGCGGGCGTTCGCGAATACTGGGTCGTCGACGTATCGGGTCGGCGACTGATCATCCATCGAGAGCCCACGGCCGGCGGCTATCGCTCGGTCTGGGAGGAAGGCGCTCGCGGCGGCGTGGCGCCGAAGGCCTTCCCGCACCTGGAAATCCGCGTCGGGGAACTGCCGCTGAGCGACTAGCGCCTGCCAGCCTTGGCCTTCTTCTTGCGGCGCTTGAGGTCGACCTCCTCGGGCGCGCCGTGGCGGGCCTCGATGTCCTTCTGCAGCGCCTTGGCCGCCATCAGGTGGCCGGGGAACAGGGTGTCGACCGCCCAGCCGATCACGGGCACGGCGCTGGTCGAGCTGTCGAACAACATGTAGGCGGCCATGCGCGCCACGGTCGGCAGGGAGGCCCGCGCCTGCCAGGCCTGGTAGCCGAGCAGGATCCCCGCCCCGACGCTGTAGACGGTGTTGGCGCCCGGCACCCAGGCCAGCACGCCGTCGAGGCCGATGCCGACGGGACCGACGCCGATCAGCCGGTCCGACAGGCGCTTGATGGTCTCGGCGTTGCGCCAGGCCCTGTGCGCCCGCTGCCGATGGCCGGCCTGGCCCCCATCAAGGGTTTCGGCGTCGATCACTTCGCCTTGCAGGACGGCTTCGTCGGTCATGTCGTCTCAACGCCTCGCCGCGAGCTTGGTTGTCAGCCCAGGAACACCACCCGGCGCTTTTCCTTGCCGGACCGGATGCGCTCGAGCAGGTCGCGGTACTCGGCCGTACCTTGCGCCTCCTTGCGCGATCCCTCGAAGTAGATCGTGTCGTCCATGTGCTTGAGCAACATCCCGCCGGCCCACTTCTGGCCGGTGAACAGGGTGTCGGCCACCGCGCCCAGGCCCGGCGGGCCCAGCGGCAGCAGGGCGTCGATCAGCAGCACGGCGGTCATCTGGATCAGGATCATCGGCGCGGCCCGGGCCCGCGCGCCGTCGAACAGCAGCACCCCGCCCGCGCCCAGCGAGTAGAGCGAACCGGCCCCGCCGAACCAGGCCAGTATGCCGTCCAGGCCGATGCCGACCGGACCGACCCCGATGATGTTGTCGGACAGCTTGACCGTGCGCTCGACGCTGCCCCGGATGTTGTGCAGGTCGAGATGCGATTTGGCGAAGAACAACGGCCAGCCCCCCAGCTTAAGCGCGGGCAATCTGCCTCAAGGCAAGGCTTGCCGGAAGCCGGTTTCCCGCCACGCGCGAAACTTCGCCTTGTCGCCATGCGCGAGCGCCCGGAGCCCCTCGCGGCGCGCGCCGTTTATGCTTAACTATGCGCCATCGATCGAAGGACCCGCAGGCATGCTGATCTCGACCACCCCGTTCATCGAGGGCCGTCCGGTCCAGGAGTACAAGGGCGCGGTCTATTCCCAGGCGATCCTCGGCGCCAACGTCGTGCTCGACCTCCTGGCCTCGATCCGCGACTTCATCGGCGGCCGCTCCAGCTCCTACGAGCGAGTGCTGGCCAGAGCCCGGGAAGACGCCCTGAAGAACCTGACCAAGGAAGCCGAGAAGGTCGGCGCCAACGCCATCCTGGCGGTCGATCTCGACTACAACACCGTCGGTCCCAACGGCCAGATGATGATGGTTTCGGTTTCCGGCACGGCGGTCGTCCTCTAAGCCTGCGGCGTGTCTCCGCCCGTCCTCGACATCGCCGATATCGAAGCCCGCCTCGTCGCCGGCGAGCGTGCGGCCCTGGCCCGCGCCATCACCCTGGTCGAGAGCCGCCGCGCCGATCACCAGGCCGCCGCCCGCGACCTGCTCCAGCGCCTGATGCCGCGCACCGGCGCCGCCCAGCGGGTCGGGATCACCGGCGTTCCCGGAGCCGGCAAGTCGACCACCATCGAGAGCCTGGGCTGCGCCCTGACGGCGGCCGGCCACAAGGTGGCGGTGCTGGCGGTGGACCCCTCGTCAGGCCGCCATGGCGGCTCGATCCTCGGCGACAAGACCCGCATGGAACGGCTCAGCGTCGATCCGAACGCCTTCATCCGTCCCTCCCCGTCCGGCGGCGCGCTTGGCGGGGTGGCCCGCAAGACCCGCGAGGCGATGCTGCTGTGCGAGGCCGCCGGCTTCGACGTGGTGATCGTCGAGACCGTGGGCGTGGGCCAGTCCGAGACGGTCGTCGCCGACATGGTCGACATCTTCGTGGCCCTGCTGATCCCAGGCGGCGGCGACGAGCTCCAGGGCATCAAGAAGGGCTTGATCGAGCTGGCCGACCTCCTGGTGATCAACAAGGCCGACGCCGATCCGAAAAAGGCCGAACGCTCGGCCCGCGACTATCGCAACGCCCTGCATATCCTGACGCCCGCCCATCCGGACTGGACCCCGCCGGTGCTGACCGCCTCGGGCCTGACCGGCGCCGGCCTCGACATCCTGTGGAGCCAGGTCGAGCGCCACCGCGAGGTGATGGCCGCCAATGGCGCGAGGGTGTCCCGCCGCGCCGACCAGGACGCTCGCTGGATGTGGGCCATGGTCAATGACCGCCTGGCCGAGGCCTTCCGCGCCTCGCCCGCCGTCGCCGCCCTGGTCGGCGATACCGAGGGCGCGGTGCGGGCAGGCCGACTGCCCGCCTCGGCCGCCGCCGACCGGCTGCTGAAGGCGTTCGGGCTGTAAGGACCCCCTCCGGCCCTTCGGGCCACCTCCCCCAGAAGGGGAGCATCTGCTTAGTTAGATCCTCCCCTTCTGGGGGAGGTGGCCCGAAGGGCCGGAGGGGGCCGCTCCGCAGAGAGCGGATCAACGGAGGAAACCGATGGCGCTTATCCTGCACGCCCACCCGCTCTCGTCGTTCTGCCACAAGGCGCTGACGGCGCTGTACGAGCTGGACCTTTCGTTCGAGCAGCGGATGGTCGACTTCGGCGATCCGGCGTCCGCAGAGGCCTTCCGCGCCTTGTGGCCGATGGCGCGGATGCCGGTGCTGGAAGACAGGGGCCGTGGCGCGATCGTGCCGGAGAGCTCGATCCTGATCGAGTACCTGCAGATCCATCATCCCGGCGCCGTACGGCTGATCCCCGAGGATCCGGACGCGGCGCTGGAAGTGCGGGCCAGGGACCGGTTCTTCGATCTTTCCGTGCAGGTCCCGATGCAGAAGATCGTCAACGACCGGATCCGGCCGGCCGACGCCAAGGATCCGCATGGCCTGGCCGAAGCCCGCGCCCATCTCTCCACCGCCCTCGACATCGTCGAGCGCGACCTGGAGGGCCGAACCCGGGCGGCGGGCGAAGCCTTCAGCCTGGCCGACTGCGCCGCCGCTCCCGCCCTGTTCTACGCCGACAAGGTCACGCCGCTGGCGCCCGAACGGCCCAACGCTGCGGCCTATCTCGAACGGCTGAAGGCCCGGCCGTCCTATGCGCGCACGCTGAAGGAAGCCGAGCCCTATATGCGGTTCTTTCCGACGGCCTGATCGGATCGACAGTCACCCGAAGACCACCCCAGATCCGTCCTTCCCCGCGAAGGCGGGGACCCAAGCCGAGTCTGCGGGTCGCTCTCGGCCGCGCCTTCCGCTGAAACGCAGCTTGGATCCCCGCCTTCGCGGGGATGCTCGGTGAAAAGCGGCCAGAGCTGCCGAACCTAGATCCCGCCTAGGCCGCCGCCTCCCAGGCCAGGAACTCCGGCGTTTCCAGCAGGCGCTCGCAATAGGCGCCGGCCGCGCCGGTGTCGCCGTAGTCCGACAGGTGGACGCCATAGGTGCGGAAGCGGGTGGCCACCGGGGTGTAGAAGGCGTCGGCGATCGACCATTCGCCCAGCAGGAACGGCCCGCCCGAGCGCTTGAGCAGCTGGTTCCAGCGCTCGGTGATCTTGCGCACGTCCTTCTGGGTGGCTTCCGACAGGTCTGCATGCTTGATCAGGCCCAGGTCCATCGGACACTCGCCGCGCAGCGACGAGAAGCCCGAATGCATTTCGGCCGCCGCCGAGCGGGCCAGGGCGCGCAGCTCCGCATCCTGCGGCCACAGCTTGGCCTCGGGAAACTTCTCGGCCAGGTATTCGCAGATCGCCAGCGAGTCCCAGACCACCAGGTCGCCGTCCTTCAGGGCGGGGGCCAGCTTGCTGGGCGAGTGCTGGGCGATGTCGGCCTCAGTGGCGTCGCCGCGTCGCAGCTCGATCTCGATCTCCTTGAACGGGATCCCGATCCGCTTGAGCACCAGCCAGGGCCGCAGCGACCAGGTCGACCACTTCTTGGTGCCGATGACGAGTTCCATGACCGCTCTCTCCCTGGCGCGATAGGCGCTGGCCTTCCGGCTTAACGCGCGTCTACAGTCGCCTCAACGATTAGAACAACTGTTCGAGGAGGAACGCCCATGGCGGAGACGGCAACCCCGTCGCCGGTGATCGCCCCCGTGTCGAGCGGCTATCGCCGCTACGCCCTCTGGGTGCTGCTGATCATCTACACGCTGAACTTCCTCGACCGGCAGGTGGTCAACATCCTGGCCGAGCCGATCAAGCGGGACCTGGGGCTGGCCGACTGGCAGCTGGGCATGATGACGGGCCTAGCCTTCGCGATCTTCTACACCGTGCTGGGCATTCCGATCGCCCGGCTGGCCGAGCGCAAGAACCGGCCGCGGATCATCGCCGCCTCGATCCTGGCCTGGAGCGCCTTCACCGTGCTGTGCGGCTTCGCCCAGAACGTCTGGCAGCTGATCGCCGCCCGCATCGGGGTGGGCGTCGGCGAGGCCGGCTGCACCCCGCCGGCCCACTCGCTCATCACCGACTATGTGCCCAAGGAAAAACGGGCCAGCGCCATCGCCTTCTATTCGATCGGCACGCCGCTGGGCACGCTGGCCGGCATGGCCATGGGCGGGCTGATCGCCGACGCCTACGGCTGGCGCGCGGCCTTCATGGTCGCCGGGGCGCCCGGCGTCCTGTTCGCGATCATCGCCGCCTTCACCCTGGTCGAGCCCCGCAAGCAGCTGGCCGCCGACCTGGCCGGCCGCGCGGCCCATCAGGTCAGCTTCGGCGCGGCGCTGGCGGTGCTGATGACCAAGAAGACCTTCTGGCTGGTGGCCTTCGCCGCCTCGATCAAGGCCTTCGTCGGCTATGGCCAGGCGCCGTTCATCGCCTCGTACTTCTTCCGCAACCACGGCGCCGACGTCGCCGCCCTGGCCGCGCAGTTCGGGCTGAAGTCGGCCGGGTTCCTGGGCCTGGCGCTGGGCCTGATCGGCGGCACGGCCGGCGTCATCGGCGCCTGGCTGGGCGGGCAGCTGGCCGACAAGATGGGCGCCAAGGACCTGCGGGCCTACGTCACCGTGCCGGCCATCGCCTCGCTGGTCACCCTGCCCTTCTACATCGCCGCCGTCAGCCTGGACTCGGTGACCGCCGCCATCGGCATCCTGACCATTCCGATCCTGCTGGGCACGCTGTGGTACGGACCCGTCTACGCCACGGCCCAGAGCATCGTCGATCCGTCGATGCGGGCCACGGCCTCGGCCGTGCTGCTGTTCGTGATCAACCTGATCGGCCTGGGCCTGGGCCCCGTGGCCGTGGGCGCGCTCAGCGACCTCTTCGCCGGGCCGATGGGCCTGGGCGAGGCCCAGGGCGTGCGCTGGGCGCTGATCGTCTCGACGATGTTCGGCCTGGTGGCGTTCGCGCTGTTCTGGGCGGCGCGCAAGACGATCCGCGAGGACATGGTGAGCTAGGATGAGAACCTCCCCCTCTGGGGGAGGCGATCGCGCAGCGATCGGTGGGGGGAGTGACTTCCAAAGCTTCGGAAGCTGAGAACACCCCCTCCGGCCCTCCGGGCCACCTCCCCCACAGGGGGAGGATCCTCTTATCGGCGCGGAAAGCAGTAGGCGAAGGGATAGGGATCGGCGGGAACGCCCGTGTCCCAGCGCTCCAGCGCCTTCAGCGAGCGGGCGTGGTTGAACTGGGCCAGCGAGACGATCTGCGCCTCGCGGACGGGCGTTTCCTGTTCGGACTTGCGGGGGGCGGCTTGCATGAGAGACCTCCGACGCGGCGGCCGTTCGAGCGGCCTTGTATGACGCCAGTAAGCCCGCTCTTTCCTGAACGTCCCCGCCCCTTCCTGTTATCTGCGGTTCATCCCCGCGCCGCAAAGCCGCCACCATTCCGAAGCTTCGAAAAGGGGGTGGCGCTCCACCTGCCGTTGGGTCACAGTCCAGGCAAATAGAACAAACGTTTGAAGGGAGAGAGTCAGGATGGGCCAGGCGCATGCGCCGGGCGGCGAGCGGCCGCTCTATTCCAAGGGATACAAGGCCTCGGTGCTGGCGCTCCTGCTGGCGACCTACACCTTCAACTTCATCGACCGCACGATCATCGCCACCATCGGCCAGGCCATCAAGGTCGACCTGCACCTGACCGACACCCAGCTGGGCCTCCTGGGCGGCCTCTACTTCGCCCTGCTCTACACCATCCTCGGCATTCCGATCGCCCGCCTGGCCGAGCGCTGGAACCGGGTCAGCATCATCTCGATCTCGCTGGTCATCTGGTCGGGCTTCACCGCGCTCTGCGGCACGGCGGCCAGCTTCGCGCAGCTGGCGCTCTACCGCTTCGGGGTGGGCGTCGGCGAGGCCGGCTGCTCACCGCCCAGCCACTCGCTGATCAGCGACTACTACGAGCCCAAGAGCCGCGCCTCGGCCCTGTCGATCTACAGCTTCGGCATTCCGCTGGGCACCATGTTCGGCGCGGTGGCCGGCGGCTGGCTGGCCCAGGAGCTGTCCTGGCGGGCGGCCTTCGTCATCGTCGGCCTGCCGGGCATCCTGCTGGCGATCCTGGTCAAGCTGATCGTCAAGGAGCCGCCGCGGGGCCACTCCGACGTCGTCGAGACGCCGCTGGAGCCCGAGGCCGTGACACCGGTCGAGCCCGCCAAGCCGGCCTTCTCGCTGAAGAAGGAGTTCTCCGAACTGTGGGTCGTGACCAAGGTGCTGTTCGGCAAGTGGCCGGTGCTGCACATGGTGCTGGGGGTGACCATCGCCTCCTTCGGCTCCTACGGTTCGGGCGCGTTCGCGCCGCCCTACTTCGTCCGCGCCTTCGGCCTGGGCCTGGCGCAGGTGGGTCTGATCGTGGGCCTGATCGGCGGCTTCTCGGCCGGCGTCGGCACCCTGGTCGGCGGCTTCCTCAGCGACTGGGCCGGCAAGCGCAGCGCCAAGTGGTACGCCCTGACGCCCGCCATCGGCCTGATCGTCTGCACGCCGATCTACATCATCGCCTACCTGCAGACCGACTGGCAGATGACGGCGCTGATCCTGCTGATCCCAGGCGTCTTCCACTACGTCTATCTCGCCCCGACCTTCGGGGTGGTGCAGAACTCGGTGGAGCCTCGCCGCCGGGCCACGGCCACGGCCCTGCTGTTCTTCTTCCTCAACCTGATCGCCCTGGGCGGCGGGCCGGTGTTCACCGGCTGGCTGATCGACCACCTGGCCGGCTTCCACTTCAACCACCCGCAGGCCGGCGGCATCTTCACCGCGCTCGGCGGCATGTTCTCGCCCGGCCAGATCGACTTCGCCGCCGCCTGCCCCGGCGGCATCGCCCCCAAGGGCGCGGGAATCGAGGCCGCCAAGGCCTGCGGCTCGGCCATGGCGCGCGCCACCCAGCAGGGCATCATCGTCTCCCTGTGCTTCTACGCCTGGGCCGGCGTGCACTACGCCCTGGCGGCGATCGGCATGGTCAAGCACATGAAGTCGCGGGCTGGCGCCTGATCTTCCCGGTGAAGCGCGCGCTCGATCTGAGCGCGCGCTTCACACCGGCTCAATCTTGGCGATAATCGCTCTCGTCGACAGGGAGGGCGATGACATGAGCCGAGCCAAGACCAGGGCCGAGATCTGGAACGCGGTGCAGATCGAAATGGCCGAGCGGGGCCAGCCGTCGGCGAACCCGCAAACCAGGCTGAGCGATCTTGGCGTCACCGCCCGGGAACTGGTGTCGGCCCTGGCCGCCCGCCTGGACGAGGCCGCGCCCAAGCTGGAAGCCGGCCGCGTCGTCTACTACCTCGACCAGGTCGACCATCTGGACCGGCTGACCCTGGACGATGTCGCGGACTGGCTGACAGACTTCCTGACCCCGGTCGTCGTCCGAGCGCGAAGAAGCGCTGATATCGACCGTGAGCGGACCCTCACCGAGCGCTTCAACCTCGACGAGGCGGTGAGCGCGGAAACGGGCGCGGAAGGCGACACGGCCATGCCCGCCGACGGCCCGTCCATGCCCGCCGCGCCGCCGCCCACCTCGCGAAGCGGCTTCAAGTCCGCCAAGCCGCCGGCCGCCGAGCCCTTCGTCCGCACCCGCATCCACTTCGCCACCGATCGCAAGTCGCATCCCGACAAGACCACCGGCGTCGGTTTCGGGGCCGAGCGCGGCGACAAGCTGATCCACGGCGAATGCGAGGTCAGCTTCCCGCTGGACCGCCGGCCGGGCGAACTGCCGCGTCCTTCGATCTGGAAGCTGGAGTTCAAGCCCGACCCTAAGAAGCACGTGATGTTGCAAAGCGTCGTCACGCAGGCGGAACAGGCCTTCTACGACGGGATCAAGGCCAAGCTGGACCACACCGAAGGCCGCGAGGCGTTCGTGTTCATCCACGGCTACAACGTCAGCTTCGAGAGCGCGGCCCTGCGTACGGCGCAGCTGGCCCTGGACCTGAAGTTCGACGGCGCGCCGATCCTCTACAGCTGGCCTTCGAACGGCAAGCTGGCGGCCTATGTGGTCGATCACAACAACGCGGTCGGCTCGGCCGACCGCCTGAGCCGCTTCCTGGAGACGCTGGCCGCCCGCACCGGGGCCAAGCGGGTGCACATCATCGCCCACAGCATGGGCAACCAGGCCCTTTGCGCCGCGCTGGACCGGCTGTCGCTGACCCTCGGAGGCAACAAGGTCGTCCACCACGTGGCCCTGGCCGCGCCCGACGTCGACGCCGACCAGTTCCGCCAGATGTCCCAGGGGGTCTGCAAGTCGGCGGCGACGGTGACGCTGTACGCCTCGGCCCGCGACAAGGCGATCATGGCCTCCCGCAAGGTCAACGGCCACCCGCGCGCGGGCGAGCCGCTGGTCATCGTCAAGGGCGTCGACACGGTGGACGCCAGCGCCGTCGACACCGACTTCCTGGCGCACGGCTATTTCAGCGACGACCGGTCGATGCTGGAGGATATCTACAACGTGATCCGCGACGTGCCGGCCAGCCAGCGCTTCAACCTCAAACCCGCCAGCGACCCGGCGGGCGGCTACTTCATCTTCCGCTGAGCGGCGGAGCCTCGGGGGCGGCGGGCTAAGTAATAACCCGCTTCCCTTGACTTCGGGGCCGCTCCGGCCGAAACGGCGCGACCATGATCAGCCGCTACGCCCGCCCCGAAGCCGCCGCCATCTGGTCCAGCCAGACCAAGTACAAGATCTGGTTCGAGATCGAGGCCCATGCCGCAGACGCCATGGCCGAGCTGGGGGTGATCCCCAAGCTCGCCGCGGAGACCATCTGGGAGAAGGGCCGCGACGCGGTCTGGGACAGCGACCGCATCGACGAGATCGAGCGCGTCACCAAGCATGACGTCATCGCCTTCCTGACCCACGTGTCGGAAATCGTCGGCCCCGAGGCCCGCTTCCTGCACCAGGGCATGACCAGCAGCGACGTGCTGGACACCTGCTTCGCCGTGCAGCTGTCGCGCGCCACCGACCTGCTGCTGGACGGTGTGGATCTGGTTCTGGCCGCCCTCAAGCGCCGCGCGCTCGAGCACAAGTTCACCGTCTGCGTCGGCCGCAGCCACGGCATCCACGCCGAGCCGATCACCTTCGGCCTGAAGCTGGCCGGCTACTACGCCGAGTTCCAGCGCGCCAAGGAGCGCCTGGCGATGGCCAAGTTCGAGATCGCCACCTGCGCGATCTCGGGCGCCGTCGGCACCTTCGCCAATGTCGACCCGCGCGTCGAACAGCACGTGGCCGACAAGATGGGCCTGGCCGTCGAGCCGGTCTCGACCCAGGTGATCCCGCGCGACCGTCACGCCGCCTATTTCGCGGCCCTGGGCGTCGTGGCCTCGTCGATCGAGCGCCTGGCCACCGAGATCCGCCACCTGCAGCGCACCGAGGTGCTGGAGGCCGAAGAGCCGTTCGATCCGGGCCAGAAGGGCTCGTCGGCCATGCCGCACAAGCGCAACCCGATCCTGACCGAGAACCTGACGGGCCTGGCCCGCCTGGTCCGCTCGGCCGTGGTGCCGGCGATGGAGAACGTCGCCCTCTGGCACGAGCGCGACATCAGCCACTCGTCGGTCGAGCGCGGCATCGGTCCCGACGCCACCATCCACCTCGACTTCGCCCTGCGCCGCCTGGCCGGCGTGATCGAGCGCTTCAACATCTATCCCGACAACATGGCCAAGAACCTCGACAAGCTCGGGGGCCTGGTGTTCTCGCAGCGGGTCATGCTGGCCCTGACGCACAAGGACGTGTCGCGCGAGGACGCCTATGCCGCCGTGCAGGGCAACGCCATGAAGGTGTGGCGCGGCGAAGGCCGCTTCCTCGACTTCCTCAAGGCCGATCCGGTGGTCTCCAAGGCCCTGACCGATGCCGAGCTCGAGGATCTGTTCGACCTCGGCTACCACACCAAGAACGTCGACGTGATCTTCAAGCGCGTCTTCGGCGAACAGGCCTGACCTCGTTGAGCGAGCCGCCGATCCTTCGTCTCAATCCGGCGCTGGATCCGGCGGCCCTCGCGGCCGCCTACGCCCGGGACGGCATGGTCCGCATCTCGGGCGTCTTCGAGCCGGCCGTGGCCGACATCCTGGCGCGCACGCTCGAAAAGACCATCGACTGGGACATCATCTGCTCCACCGAGACCGGCAAGGCCGAGGTGCTGGACAGGGCGAGCATCCAGAAGCTGGGCGGCGCGGCCGTCGGCGAGAAGCTGAAGGCCGCCACCCTGCGGGCCCGCAACGGGTTCGCCTATGTCTATCTCGGCTATCCGATGATCAGCGCCTACCTCGCCGGGCGCGACAAGGGCCACCCGATCCACGACCTGACCGAGTTCCTCAACGGGCCGGAAATGACCGCGTTCGGCGCGCAGGTGATCGGCCATCCGGGGATCACCAAGCTGGACGCCCAGGCCACGCTCTATCGGCCCGGCGACTTCCTCACCCGCCACGACGACACCGGCGAAGGCGACCGGCGGGCGGCCTACACCATCAGCCTAACGCGCGAATGGCGCAGCGACTGGGGCGGCCAGCTGCTGTTCCACGACGACCTTGGCGACATCGAGCGCGGCTACGCCCCGGCCTTCAACACCATGACCATCTTCAAGGTGCCCCGGCAGCACTCGGTGGCCCCGGTCGCGCCCTATGCCGGCGCGCCGCGGCTGATGATCACCGGCTGGTTGAAGGACAGCCCGCCGGACGGCACGCCGCGGGCGCGATGACGGGCGCGGCGTGACCGGGCAGACCCGCAAGCGCGGTTTCCCGCCGATCGTCGATCCGAACGTGCGCGTGCTGGTGCTGGGCAGCCTGCCCGGCGACGCCTCGCTGGCGGCCGCCCAATACTATGGGTATCCCAGGAACGGCTTCTGGCGGCTGATGGGCGCTGTCGTCGAGCGCGACCTCGTCGCCCTGCCCTATGACGATCGGCTGGCCGCTCTGCTGGCGGCGGGCGTGGGACTATGGGACGTGCACGCCGAGGCGGTGCGCCCGGGCAGTCTGGACGCGGCGATCAAGGACGCCGCCGACAACGACCTGCTGGGGCTCGTGGACAGCCTGCCGAACCTGCGGGCGGTCGCCTTCAACGGCGGGACGGCGGCCAAGGCCGGGACACGGCTGCTGGCTTCTCGCTCCGATCGCCTGGCGCTGACTCCCCTGCCCTCGTCCAGCCCCGCCCACGCCGCCATGGGCTTCGAGGCCAAGCGCGAGGCGTGGATCGCGCTGAGGGCCTGGCTGACTTGAATTCTCCTCCCCCGCGGAACGGGGGAGGAGAAGATCGCGATCAGGCGCTGACGTTCTTCACCGGCACGTTCTCGACGTGCACGTTGAGATAGTCGAAGCCGCCCTTGCCGTTCCAGCTCTTGTCGACCGCCAGGGCCGCCTTGAACTTGACCAGGAACGAGCCGATGGCCGGCGGCGGCACGCTGTAGACGAACTCGCCCGTGAGCGAGACCAGCAGCTCGGCCTGGCCGAAGCCGGTCTGATAGATGTGGCCCTGCACCGGGAAGCGGTGCTGGCCGCCGATGACCGCCTGGTTGATTTCGGCGATACCGCTGACATTGCCCGAGGGCGCATCGACGGTCAGGGCCAGATTGACGATCGGGGCGCCGGGCGTGCCGACGTTTCCGACCTCGAGCTTGACCAGGTAGAGGCCGATCGGGCCGATCTCGGCCGATTGGGAATGCAGGTTGCCGACGTCGTCAGCCATGTTTGCGTCCTCCGGTTATCGGAGCGGTCGCGTGATCGCCGCCCCGTTGTCGACGATGCGCCTCAAGGGCGAATTCGCCGCCCTATAAAGCCTGAGGACGATTACAGTTTTTCGACAACCTGAAGGTGCATAAGTTCACAGATGCGCGATGGCGCAAAAGAAAAGGCCCGGCCGGTGCGAACCGGGCCGGGCCTCTTTTCGTCGCCGCCTTTCGGCCGGCCGGCTTATTCGCCGGTGCGGACGTGCTCGCGGGCGAAGGCCAGCAGTTCGGCCATCTTCATGCGGACTTCGCCTTCCGAGACCGAGACGCCCGAGCCCTTCAGGTCCTCGAAGACCTTGCGGAACACGTCCTCGTCGCCGGGCTGCTCGAAGTCCGACTTCACGACGGCGCGGGCGTATTCCTCGACCGTGGCCAGGCCCATCAGGCCGGCGGCCCACTCGCCCAGCAGGCGGTTGCGGCGCGCGGTGGCCTTGAACTCCAGCTCCTGGTCGTTCGCGAACTTGCGTTCGAAAGCCTGCTCGCGGTCGTCGAAGGTCGTCATGAAAGCCCCAAGTTTTCCGAAACGCCTACCGCCGGAGGGTGCAACCCAGGGCGGTAGTACGGCGCTCCAGTGTAAGAGAGTAGTCCGGTTTCGTCCCCTGCGAACAGCGTGTGTCCGCGAGACGAAGTGTTCTTGTGGCGGCTCCATATCCCGCCCAGCGGCGGGGGGCAATCGCCCGCGACGCCGCAGGGCGAAGGTTTACCACTATGGCAGGCCGCGTTTGCGGAAAAGGCCGCGTTCGGGTAGGTTCCGGCAGACATTTTTCAGTGAGCGGCCTTGAGTCGAACGCCGCGCGCAGCTATCCGCCGCGCGCGCTTTTCGTTTTCTCCGGGAGTCTTCCGGGGCAAGGGCGGCGCGCTTATTCGCAGGAAGGGCCTCGACGAGAGCCATGACCCGTCGCAAGAAGATCTACGAAGGCAAGGCCAAGATCCTGTACGAGGGCCCCGAGCCCGGCACCCTGATCCAGTACTTCAAGGACGACGCCACCGCCTTCAACGGCGAGAAGAAGGCCCAGCTGGAAGGCAAGGGCGTCATCAACAACCGCATCAGCGAGTACATCATGACTCGCCTGAACGCGATCGGCGTGCAGAACCACTTCATCCGCCGCCTGAACCTGCGCGAGCAGTTGATCAAGGAAGTCGAGATCGTTCCGCTGGAAGTCGTCGTGCGCAACATCGCCGCCGGCTCGATCGCCACGCGCCTGGGCCTGACCGAAGGCCAGCCGCTGCCGCGCTCGATCATCGAGTTCTACTACAAGGAAGACAAGCTCAACGACCCGATGGTGTCGGAAGAGCACATCACCGCGTTCAACTGGGCCGCCACCCAGGAGATCGACGACATGATGGCCATGGCCCTGCGCGTGAACGACTACCTGTCGGGCCTGTTCAGCGGCGTCGGCATCACGCTGGTGGACTTCAAGATCGAGTTCGGCCGCGTCTACGAGGGCGACTTCTCGCGGATCATCCTGGCCGACGAGATCAGCCCCGACAGCTGCCGCCTGTGGGACGCCGCCACCAACGAGAAGCTGGACAAGGACCGCTTCCGTCGCGACCTCGGCAACGTCATCGAGAGCTACACCGAAGTGGCCCGCCGCCTCGGCATCATGAAGGAAATGCCCACCGTCATCCAAGGCGGCGTGCACTAAAGGAACCCCTTCTCCCAGAGGGAGAAGGAGGGGCCCGCGCGCCCTCGGGCGCGTGGGAGGATGAGGGGTTTCACCCTTTCCGGACGGCCCCGTAACCCCTCACCCTCCCATGCTGCGCATGGGGCCCTCCCTCTCCCAATGGGAGAGGGTCGCGAAAGGTCAGACGCGATGAAAGCCACCGTCCACGTGTTCCTGAAGCCCGGCGTGCTCGACGTCCAGGGCAAGGCCGTCGAGAACGCCCTGCACGGCCTGGGCTGGCCGTCGGTGAAGGACGCCCGCGTCGGCCGCGTCATCGAGTTCGACCTCGACGCCACGGACGCCGAAGCCGCCAAGGCCGAGGTCAAGTCCATGTGCGAGAAGCTGCTGGCCAACACGGTCATCGAAAGCTACCGCATCGACATCGCCTGAGGCGGATCGTGGGAGAGGCCGCCCTCCATCCCACCCGCCAGCGGATGCTCGACGTCTTCGGCGTCGAGCGCCTGCACGACTTCCGGGGGCCGGCCTGGACGCGGATCGAGCTGATCCCCGACGCCACGGCTCCCGACCGTCTTCCCCAGCCTTTCACGCCCTCCGCCCGCCTGCTGCGCGAACTCGACGTCGCCCGCGCGGTCGTCGCCGCCATGTTCGGCCGCTCCGAGCGCGTCACCCTGGAGCTGGGCTGGAGCGCTCACGAAAAGCCGCCGTTCAAGCGCCTGTCCAATCTCGGCTTCGACCTGCCGCGCGAGCCGCAGTGGCGCCTGCGCCCCGATCCCGACGACGCGCCCGACTGGTGGTGGAACCTGCGCTATGTCGAGCTGGCGCCCACGCCCGACGCGCTCGCGCCCTTCCTGCTGGCCGCCGTCGGCGGCTTCCAGAAGCGCGGCCTGATCAACCTGTCGGTCGGGATCATCGACTTCGAGGCGGGCCTGGCCCTGGAATTCTACGACGCCAAGGGCATGACCCCGATGGCCGTCACGCCCGAGCGCCTGGCGCCGCTGTACTGGCGCTTCCGCGACTGGGTGCGCGACGTCGAGGTCGAGCGCTGCGACGCCCTGCTGGCGCCCTGGCGCGACGCCGCGCCCCGGTTGACGGTGGTCTGAGACCTCAGGCCGTCCGCCAGTCGGCCCCGGTCGCCGCGAACAGCCGCACCGCATCGGCCAGCTTGCGCCCCTCGATCCGCGCCCGCGACTGGCGGGCCGCGTTCAGCGCGCGCTGGGCGTCGATCACCTCCAGCATCGTGCCGCCGCCGCGATCGAAGGCCAGGTGGGCCAGACGCAGGCGCTCGCTCGCCTGGCGCTCGACCCGGTCCTGCGCGGCCAAAGCGGCCTCGTCGGCCGACAGCGCCGCCAGCGCATCGGCGACCTGGCCGAAAGCCGTCAGCACCGTCTGCTGGTAGCGGGCCGAGGCGACGCGGGCGGCCGCCCTCGCCTGCTCGCGCCGCGCCTTCAGGGCGCCGCCGTTGAACAGCGGCGCGGTCAGGCCCGCGCCGACGTCCCAGCCGCTCGCGTCGTAGCTGAACAGGTCCTTGGGCTTCAGCGCCCCTTGCGTCAGCGAGGCGCTGAGCTTGAGGTTCGGATAGAGGTCGGCCGTGGCCACGCCGATGTCGGCGGTGGCCGCGTGCAGCTCGGCCTCGGCCGCCAGGATGTCCGGGCGCTTGCGCACCAGGGCCGAAGGCAGGCCCACCGGCACGGGCGCGGCCAGCTTCAGCGTGTCGAGCGTGAAGGCCGGCGGAGCCCAGTCGGCGGGCGCCTTGCCGGCCAGCACGGCCAGGGCGTGGCGGGCGGCGGCCAGTTCGCCCTGCAGCGGCGGCAGCAGGGCGCGGTCCTGTTCCAGCTGGGCCTGGGCCGAGACGCCGGCCAGCCGCGTCGAGCCGCCCAGGGCGTCGGCGCGGCGGACCAGCTCGATATTGGCCTCGTCGTCGGCGATCATCCGCTCGACGCTGGCGATCTGCGCCTGCAACGCGGCGATGGTCGCCGCCTGCAGGGCGATGTTGGCCGTCAGGGACAGGTAGGCCGCCTCGGCCCGCCGCCCCTCGGCCTCGACCCGCGCCGCCGCACCCTCGATGCGGCGCTTGTTGCCGCCCCAGAGGTCGAGGTCGTAGCCGACGCCCGCCCCCACCGAATAGAGGCTGAAGGTCGGGTTGCTGAGCTTGATGTCGCCGAAACCGGTGAAGCCGAAGGCTTGCAGGTTGGCGCGTTCGCGGTCGATCCCGGCGTTGGCGCTGGCCTGCGGCCCGGCCTGGCCGCGCGCGACCGCCAGGGCCGACTGGGCGCTCGCCAAGGTCGCGTCGGCCTGCGCCAGCGACGGATTGTCGGCCAGGGCCTGGCGGATCACCGCGTCCAGCTCGGGCGAGCCCAGAGCCGTCCACCAGGGACCCACGCCCGTGCTGTCGAGGCTGGCGGCGGCGGGCAGGACTTCGTCCTTGCCGACATAGGCGCTGGTCTTCGGCGCCTCGGGGGCCTGGAAGTCCGGGCCGACGGTGGTGCAGGCGCTGGCCAGCGCGGCGAGGCTGATCGCGCCGGCGAAGGAAGCCAGGCGGCGGGCGGTCTTAGTGGTCGGCGACATGAACGGTCTCGCCCCCTTTGGTCTTCGGGGTTCGCATGAGCAGGATGAGCGGTGAGCAGGCCACGGTGATGACCAGCATCAGGCGGAAGTCGTCGAGATAGGCCAGCATCGAGGCCTGACGGTTGATGACCCCGTTGAACGCGGCCATGGCGTTCTGGGTCAGGAACACGCTCTTGGCGTAGGCTTGGTAGATCGGGTTGTCGGGCCGGGCGTGCTCGACCAGCACGGCGTGGTGCTTCTCGATGCCGCTGACGAACAGGGCCTGCATGATCGAGATGCCCGCCGCCGAGCCGATGTTGCGCACCAGGGTGAACAGGCCCGCGCCCTCGGCCCGCAGCTCCGGCTTCACCGTGGCGAAGGCGATGGTGCTGAGCGGCACGAAGATCAGGCCCGTCCCGGCCCCCGACAGGAAGCCCGAGACGATGATCAGGTGGGTGTCCATCCCTAAGCTGAACTGGCTCATCTGCCACAGCGACACGACGCTGACGGCCATGCCGATGGTCAGGATCAGCTTGATGTTCATCCGGCCGACCAGCTGGCCGACGGCGAACATGGCGATGAACGAGCCCAGGCCCCGGGGCATGGAGACGAGACCCGTGAAGGCAACGGGATAGCCCAGCAGCGTCTGCATCATCGGCGGCAGCAGGGCGAGCGTGCTGTAGAGCAGGATGCCGATGAAGAAGCCGAAGATGCAGCAGGTGACGAAGTTGGCGTCGGCCAGCAGCGCCCGCGAGACGAACGGCTTGTCGGCCGTCGCCAGCTGCACGCCGAAGATCCACACCGAGATCACGCAGATCACCAGATAGGTCCAGATCTCGGCCGAGCCGAACCAGTCCTCGCCGGGTCCGCGGTCGAGCATCAGTTGGAACGCGCCGATGGCGATGGCCAGGCTCGCGAAGCCCAGGATGTCGAAGCGCTTCTTCTCGGTCCCCTTCTTCTCGGAGAGGAAGAAGAACACGCCGCAGAAGGCCAGGATGCCGACCGGCAGATTGATGAAGAACACCCACCGCCAGTCGAGATTGTCGGTCAGCCAGCCGCCGAGCGCCGGACCCAGGATCGGCCCCAGCACCGCGCCCGCGCCCCATACGGCCATGGCCTGGCCGTGGCGGTGGGGCGGGTTGATGTCGAGCAGCACAGCCTGCGACAGCGGGATCAGCGCCGCGCCGAACAGGCCCTGCAGCAGGCGGAAGATGACGATCTCGGCCAGGCTGGTGGCGATGCCGCACAGCATCGAGGCGATGGTGAAGCCGATGATGCAGACGTTCAGCACCATCTTGCGGCCCAGGCGCTCGGTCATGAAGCCGGTCAGCGGCGTCATGATCGTGGCGGCCACGATGTAGGATGTCAGCACCCAGGTGATCTGGTCGGCCGAGGCCGAGACGCTGCCCTGGATGTGCGGCAGGGCGACGTTGGCGATCGTGGTGTCCAGCGAGATCATGATCGTCGCCAGCATCACCGACGCGGTGATCGGCCCACGGTTGGCGATGTCGCGGTCGTGGCCGGAAAGGGCCCGCGCGGCGCTCATCACTCGCGACCCGAGCGGACGTCCACGGTGGCCTTGGCGCTGAGGCCGGCGCCCAGGTTGGCCGGGGCGGCGTCGTCGAGCGTCAGCCGCACGGGCACGCGCTGGACGACCTTGACCCAGTTGCCGCTGGCGTTTTCGGCCGGCAGCAGCGCGAAGCTGGAGCCCGTGCCGGGACTGAAGCTGGCGACGTGGGCCTTCAGCGGCTTGTCGTAGGCGTCGACCTTGATGGCGGCCGGCTGGCCGACGCGCATGTGGGCCAGTTGATCTTCCTTGAAGTTGGCCTCGACCCAGGGCTTGCCCGAGATCAGCCAGAACACCGCCTGCGAAGCCGACACCCGGGCGCCGACCTGCAACTGCTCGACCTTGGCCACCACGCCGTCGGCTGGCGCGACCACGGCCGCGTAGGATCGGTCGAGCCTGGCGCGTTCGAGGCGGGCCTGGGCCTCCAGCACCTTGGGCTGGCGCTCGGTCGGGGCGTCGGCCGCGCCGCCGAGGTCGGCCAGGGCGGTGGCGATCTGCTGGCGGACCACGGCGATCTGGCGCTGGGCCTGGTCGGCGGCGTGGCGGGCCTCGTCGGCCTGGGCCTGGGTGGCGACGCCGGCGGCGGCCAGATCGCGCTGGCGAGCGGCCTCGCGCCGGGCGTAGCCGGCGGTCTCCTCGGCGGCGGCCATGTCGGCCAGGCGCTGGGCGTAGACGGCGCGGCGTCCCTGGACGTCGAAGCGGGCCTGGGCCAAAGCGGCCTCGGCCTCCGACACGGCGACCTCGTAGTCGGCCGGATCCAGGCGGAACAGGACCTGACCCTTCTTGACGACCTGGTTCTCATGCACCTCGACGCCGACCACGCGGCCGTCGATGCTGGCGCTGATGGCCGTGCGGCTGGCCTGGATATAGGCGTTGTCGGTCGCCTCGGACTTGCCGCCGGTCAGCAGCACGACGCCGACGCCGGCCAGGATCACCGCCGGCACGCCGATCATCAGCGGCAGGCGCAGCCGCTGGCCCAGCGTCCTGCCTTGCCGCTTGCGGGCCGCCAGGGCGTCGGCCTCGGCGATGGCGTCGTAACCTTCAGCGTCGCTCACGCGCTGCTCCACATGTCTTCGAGTTTCAGGGGGATCCCAGGGGTCCGTTCGGTCGCGAACCTTGGCCGGCGAAATAGGACTCCGCCCATCATGAGGGAAATGATATCTCTTCACGTCAGTCATGAACTCAGCGAATTTCAAAACCGCCGACCTCAATCTCTTCCGGGTGTTCGTCACCTTGCTGGAGGAGAAGAACGCCACCCGCGCGGGCGAGCGCCTGGGCCTGTCCCAGTCGGCGGTCAGCCACGCCCTGCGCCGCCTGCGCGAGATGGTGGGCGATGATCTCTTCGTGCGCGGCCAGACCGGACTGCGCCCCACCCCGCGCGCCATGGAAATCGCCGACACCGCCCGCACGGCGCTGAAGCTGCTGGAGACCGCCGTCTCGGCGCCGCGCTTCGATCCGGGCGTCGACCAGCACGCCTTCACCGTCGCGGCCGGCACCTACATCTCCTACGTGCTGGGCCCGCTGATCGCCGAGCGCGTGATGGCCGTCGCCCCCAACGTGCAGGTCCATTTCCGCAGCCTCTACGCGGGCATGACCGAGGACCTCGACACCGGGCGGCTGGACATGGTGATCGGCTGCTTCGAGTCGGTGCCGGGACGCTTCACCCACACGCGGCTGTTCGACGAAAGCGGCGTCTGGGTCGTGCGCATGGGGCCCCCCGCCGTGGCCGGCGGCGTCGATCTCGAAGCCCTGGCCCGCCTGCCCCGCCTGGGCGTCACCGGCGGAAACGACGATCCCGACCGCACCTCGGCGGGCCACATCGGCCTGCGGCGCGTGACCTCGTGGGGCGAACGCTACGCTCTCGGCGACGACGCCCACCAGCCGTTCTCGGTGCAGGATTCGTTCAGCGCCCTCAGCATGATCAGCCACTCGGACATGATCTGCATCCTGCCGCGCCGCCTGGCCGAGACCGCCGCCGGGCGCGGCAAGGTGGTGATGATCGAGCCGCCCGCCCCGCCGCCGCCCACGCCCTTCGGCGCGGTGATGCGAGCCAGCGACGGCCCCGACTCGCCCAACGGCTGGCTGCTGGACGTCTGCCGGGAAGCGGCCGAGGGCCTCTAGCGAGACCCTGCCGCCGAACGCATCCGCGTGATGCGCCAAGCGGCGCCGTGAACCGCCGATGCGCCCCCGCGTTCCCGCAGCGCCGGTTTCCGGCCTGGCTGGGGTAAGGACGATGCGCGTGGATCGCAGGGGCTTTCTGTTCGGCGCGGGCGTGGCGGCCGCGACCGCCGCTCCAGCCATGGCCCAGGAGGCGGCGACGCCCTCCCCGTCTGCGCCATCGGCGGCCGGACCGGACTGGGAGGCGGTCAAGGCCCAGTTCCAGACCGCGCCCGACCAGGTCAACATGAACGCCATGCTGATCGCCAGCCATCCCAAGCCCGTGAGGGCGGCGATCGACCAGTTCCGGCGCGAGCTCGACTGGCGGCCGGTGACCTTCCTGGAGGACAACAACCGCCGCCTGCAGGGCTACAGTCGCGCCGCGCTGGCCCGCTATCTCGGCGTCGACGCGCGACAGGCGGCCCTGACCGACAGCACGACCATGGGCGCGGCCCTGGTCTATTCCGGTTTGAAGCTGCGGCCGGGCGACGAGATCCTGACCACGCACCAGGACTATTACGTCACCCACGAAAGCCTGCGTCATGCGGCCCTGCGCAATGGCGCGACGATCCGCCGGATCTCGCTCTACGACGATATCGACCAGGTCTCCGAGCCCCAGATGGTCGGCCGGCTGATGAGCGCGATCACACCGCGCACGCGGGTGCTGGCCCTGACCTGGGTGCATTCCAGCACCGGCCTCAAGATCCCCCTGCCCGCCATCTCGGCCGCCCTGACCCAGGTCAACGCCGGCCGGCAGGAGGCCGACCAGGTGCTGCTGGTGGTCGACGGGGTGCATGGCTTCGGCAACCAGGACGCCGACATGCGCACCCTGGGCTGCGACGTCTTCGTGGCCGGCTGCCACAAGTGGCTGTTCGGTCCGCGCGGCACCGGCGTGATCGCCGCCAACGCCAGGGGCTGGGCCGCCTTGCGCCCGACCATCCCCAGCTTCGTCGACTCGGCCGCATGGAGCGCCTGGATCAACGACGGCCCCCTGCCCGACGCCGCCGACGGGGTGCTGATGTCGCCCGGCGGCTTCAAGGCCTTCGAGCATGTGTGGGCGATCCCCGCCGCCGTCGACTTCCACGAGAAGATCGGCCGGGCGGCGGTCGCCGACCGCACCGCCCTGCTGGCCGACCAGCTGAAGGCGGGCCTGGCCCTCATGCCCGGCGTGCGGCTGATCACGCCGCGCGAGCGACGCCTCTCGGCCGGCATCGTGTCGTTCGACGTCGCGGGCCTGTCGGCCGACGGGGCGGTGCGCGCCCTGCGCCAGCGCGGCGTCGTCGCCTCCGCCGCGCCCTACGCCGTGCAGCACGTGCGGCTGACGCCCAGCATCATGAACAACCCCGCCGAGGTCGATCGGGCCCTGGCGGCCGTGCGCGAGATCGCGCGGGCCTAAAAAGCCCTCCCGGCGCCTGACATTCGGTTCGAACGGTGCTACAGGCCCGCGCCATGAAAGCCGCCGTCGTCGTCTTCCCCGGTTCCAACTGCGATCGTGACTGCAAGGTCGCCGTCGAACGCTCCACCGGCGCCCGCGTCGAGATGGTCTGGCACCAGGAGACGGCCCTGCCGGACGACCTGGACCTGATCGTCCTGCCCGGCGGCTTCTCCTACGGCGACTACCTGCGCTGCGGCGCCATGGCCGCCCAGAGCCCGGTGATGAAGGAAGTCGTCGCCGCAGCCAACCGCGGCGTAGCCGTCGTGGGGATCTGCAACGGCTTCCAGGTGCTGACGGAAGTCGGCCTGCTGCCCGGCGCCCTGCTGCGCAACGCCAAGCTGAAGTACATCTGCAAACCGGTCGAGCTGGACATCGTCAATAGCCAGACCCGCTTCACCGCCGCCTTCGGCGAGCAGCGCGACGCGGTGATGACCGTCGGCAACGGCGAGGGCAACTTCTTCGCCGACGAAGAGACGCTGAACCGCATCGAGGGCGAAGGCCAGGTCGTGTTCCGCTACAAGGACAATCCGAACGGCTCGGCCCGCGACATCGCCGGCATCGTCAACGCCGGCGGCAACGTCCTGGGCCTGATGCCCCACCCCGACCGCTCGTTCGACGCCGACCTCGGCTCGGAAGACGGCGCGATCCTGTTCCGCAGCATTTTCCAGAGCGCCTGAGGCTCCCGCCCACGAAAAAGGGCCGACGGAGCGACGCCGGCCCTTCCTCCGATAGAGCGCTGCTAACGCCCGCGCATCAGCGGTCGCGATCGCGCTCCGGCTGATCTTCCTTGCCGCCTGGGTTACGGCCCTGTTCGTTCTGGCGCTGCTGCTGCTGTTGGCCCGGAGCCTGTCGCTGCGGGTTCTGCTGTTGCTGCTGCGGATTGCGGGTTTGCTCGCCCATGGGCCTTACTCCTCTTCGTTCCGCGCGCTGCGATGCGCACGGGAGAAAGAACGGACGCAAGACTCGCCGCGTTCCTTCGGCGCAGCTGCCTTAGTTCCTGCTTAGCTTATGTTTTTACGCGCTTTTTTTCGCGCGACACGTCAGAGCGCAGAGCGAATGTCGGTATGGGCGAAGTCGTCGCCCTTGAAGAGCAGTGGCGCGTCCAGCGACCTGGCCAAGGCGTAGGAGAAGCTGTCGCCGTAGTTCAGGCGGGCCGGATGCCGGCCCTTGCCGAAACGGCTCAGCGCTTCCGCGGCAAGTCTCCATTGCGCCTGGTCGACGGGAACGACCTTCAGGCGATAGATCTGAACGAAGCGCTCCAGGATCGCGACGGGATCACCCGGCGTCTTCTTACCCAGCATGACGACAACGCACTCGGTAAGCGTCGCTGCCGAAACCCAGGCTCTGCTCGCCGCATCCAGCACGTCGGACAGCTGTTCCCGTTCCGGCTCCCCGGCAATGATCGCGTAGATCGCCGACGAGTCGACGACCATCAGATCGGCTCGCCAAACTCGCCATACATGTCGGCTTCGATCTCCTCGCGGGTCAGATCGTTGCGCGGCATGGCGTCGAGTTCCGCGAAAAAGGCCTGGATCTCCCTTCGGCGTTCATCGGAAATCTCGGGCTCAAGCCCCAGCGCTTTCAGCGTATCGGCGAGCGCATTGTGGATCGCGTCGGTCAAACTGACGCCCGTGGCCTCTGCCACCTGGCGCGCCAAGGCCTCCGTCTCGGCCCGCTTGATGCTGATGCCCATTTCTAGAACCACCTTCAGCTTTCTAGAATATAGCGGAATCCCCCCAGCCGCGCTAGAAGGCGCGCCCATGAGCGCACCGACCAACGCCCCCGCGAAATCCATGGCCGATACGGCCGCCGAGTTCGGCCTGAAGCCCGAGGAATACGCGGTCGTCCTCGACCGCCTGGGCCGCGAGCCCAACCTCGTCGAGCTGGGCGTGTTTTCGGTGATGTGGTCCGAGCACTGCTCGTACAAATCCTCGAAGAACCAGCTGAAGAAGTTCCCGATCAGCGGCCCGCGCGTGATCTGCGGTCCGGGCGAGAACGCCGGCGTCATCGACATCGACGACGGCGACGCGATCATCTTCAAGATGGAGAGCCACAACCACCCGTCCTACATCGAGCCCTACCAGGGCGCGGCGACGGGCGTGGGCGGCATCATGCGCGACGTCTTCACCATGGGCGCGCGCCCCATCGCCCTCTTGAACGCCCTGCGCTTCGGCGAGCCGGGCCACCCCAAGACCAAGCGCCTGGTGGACGGCGTGGTCGCCGGCATCGCCGGCTACAGCAACTGCGTGGGCGTGCCCACCGTCGCGGGCGAGACCAACTTCCACAAGGGCTACAACGGCAACATCCTGGTCAACGCCATGTGCGTGGGCCTGGCCAAGTCCGACAGCATCTTCTACTCGGCCGCCCCGGGCGCTGGCCTGGCGGTCGTCTACTTCGGCTCCAAGACCGGCCGCGACGGCATCCACGGCGCGACCATGTCGTCGGCCGAGTTCTCGGAGGATTCCGAGGAGAAGCGCCCGACCGTGCAGGTCGGCGACCCCTTCGCCGAGAAGCTGCTGATCGAGGCCACGCTGGAGCTGATGGCCACCGGCGCCGTCGCCGCCATCCAGGACATGGGCGCGGCGGGCCTGACCTCGTCGTCGGTCGAGATGGCCGGCAAGGGCGGCGTCGGGATCGAGCTGAACATGGACATGGTCCCGCAGCGCGAGACCGGCATGTCGGCCTACGAGATGATGCTGTCGGAAAGCCAGGAGCGCATGCTGGCGGTCCTCAAGCCCGGCCGCGAGCAGGACGGCCACGCCATCTTCGAGAAGTGGGGCCTGGACGCCGCCGTCATCGGCTACACCACCGACACCGGCCGCCTGGTGCTCAAGCACCACGGCGAGACGGTCTGCGACGTGCCGCTGGCCCCGCTGTTCGACGACGCGCCGCTGTATGACCGTCCTTGGACCGAGCCCAAGGTCGACGCCCGCCTCGACCCAGGCCAGGTGGCCGCCCCCGAGAACTGGGAAGAGGCCGTGCTCAAGGTGCTCGGCTGCCCGGACATGGCCTCCAAGCGCTGGCTGTGGGAGCAGTACGACCGTCACGTGATGGCCGACACCCTGGAAGACAGCGCCACCGGCTGCGACGCCGGCATCGTGCGCATCCACGGCACCGGCAAGGCCGTGGCCGTGACCAGCGACTGCACCCCGCGCTACGTCCAGGCCGACCCGTACGAAGGCGGCAAGCAGGCCGTCGCCGAGGCCTGGCGCAACCTGACGGCCGCCGGCTCCGTGCCGATCGCCATCACCGACAACCTGAACTTCGGCAGCCCCGAAAAGCCCGAGACCATGGGCCAGATCGTGCGCGCCACCGACGGCATGGCCGAGGCCTGCCGCGTGCTCGACTTCCCGGTCGTGAGCGGCAATGTCAGCCTCTACAACGAGACCAACGGCGTCGCCATTCCGCCGACCCCGACCGTCGGCGCCGTCGGCCTGCTGGCCGACTACGACCTGCGCACGGGCTTCGGCAACGTCGCCGAGGGCGACACCCTGGTGCTGATCGGCGAGACGCACGGCGAACTGGGCGCGTCGATCTATCTGCGCGAGATCCTGGGCCGCGAGGACGGCGCCCCGCCGCCGGTCGATCTGGCCGTCGAGCGCAAGAACGGCGACTTCGTGCGCGGCCTGATCGGCTCGGGCCTGTTGGCCGGCGTGCACGACCTGTCGGACGGCGGTCTGCTGGTCGCCGCGGCCGACATCGCGCTCGCCAGCAAGGTCGGCGTCACCCTGAACGCCACCAGCCACGCCCACGCCCACCCCTACCTGTTCGGTGAGGACCAGGCCCGCTACCTGGTGGCGACGCCCGATCCGGACGCCCTGCTGGAAGCGGCCAAGGAAGCCGGCGTGCACGCCAACATCGCGGGCGTGGCCGGCGGCGAGGCCTTCGCCTCGACGGACCTGTTCTCGATCCCGCTGGCCAAGCTGCGCGAGGCGAACGAAGCCTGGCTGCCGGCGTTCATGGGCTGATCGCCGGCCTGATCGTCGAGATTGGGCGAAAGTACGAAAGAGTGTCCCGGATGCGCCTTCCGCTGATCGCCGCCGCCCTGCTGACCCTGGCCGCCTGCGCCCCGACGGCTCCGCCCCAGGGGCCGGCCTCGGGGCCGGCGCAAGCCGCCTCGGGCAGCGACACCGCCGAGACCTGCGCCGCCCGCGGCGGCCAGATCGAGACGGTCGGCCGCCGGGGCCTGCCGACCTGCGTCGTGCCCTACGCCGACGCCGGCAAGGCCTGCACCGATAACGCCCAGTGCCAGGGCGGCTGCATCGTCGAAGGCAACCTCGAGCCCAACGACGCCCCGGTGACCGGCCAGTGCAAGCGCTCGAACGTGCAGTTCGGCTGCTACGCCAAGGTGGTGAACGGCAAGGCGTCGGGCGCGATCTGCGTCGACTGACGCGCCCTCCCCGCTAGATCGCTTCGTAGCTTACCGAAAAGCCGCCGTCGGCCGCCTGGACGACGGTGGCCTTGGCGCGCTCGCGGCCCGTGAAGTCGATGACCGCGCCGGCCCTGGCCGAAAGGTCCAGCACCTTGCCGCGCACGAAGCGTCCCTCGACCAGGTGGAACACCGGCCGCGGCCGGATCTGGTAGGTGACGTGCGGCCGGGCGTCGAACACCGCCGCCGGCACGGCCTCGTTGCTGTCGATCTGCTTGGTCATGCCCAGCACCACCCCGTCGCCTTCCGGAAAGTCGGCCTTGGTGTCGATCGCGAAGTGACCAGGCTCGGCGGCGCCGGCGGTCAGCTTATCGGCGAAGCCACGGCTTGGCCCCTCGTGATCCATGTGGGTGATCGTGACGAGGTCGCGGGCCAGCGGGTTCACCGGGGCCGTGAACGCCGCCTTGATCACCCGATCGACCTCCACCTTGGCCGGAAAGGCGAACAGGGCCTGCACCGCCTCGCTGAAGGTGGTGGTGCGCGGCGCGTTCGGCTCGACATAGTCGAAGGGCGCGCAGACCGCGGGCCAAACCGCCACCGGCGCGCCGTCCAGGGTGACGTCCGGCGGCGCGGGCAGCAGCGCGTAGCTGCGGGCCCTGGCGCCGCCGTTCACGATCTCGATCGTCCAGACCGCCATGCTCGCCTCCGTCCGATCAGTTGGGGTCGTAGGTGACGGCGAAGGTCCCGTCGGCCCTGGCCACGATCGTCGCCGTCAGCTTGTCCTGGTCGAAGTCGATGGCGATAAGCGACGGCGGATGCAGCGCCAGCGCTTCACCACGCAAGGGACTCCCCTGCGCCAGATGGAAGCGGTGCGACGGCTCGATAACGAACACGCCGCCGGGCTTGGGCAGGAAACCGGCGATCGGGAACGGCAGGTCGCTGTCGCCGTACTTGCCCAGCCCGATCGTGGAGGGCGGCGGGAACGCATTGCGGGACAGCGGATCGGGCGTATGCAGCGAGACCGTGCCGTACTCCGACTGGTCATGCTCGACGGGTCCGAAGACGCCGCTGTTGAAGTCGTTGAGCAGGCTGACGCTGTCGCGCGCCCGGGCGTCGACCGGCACGTTCGCGCTTTCCACCAGCACCACGCCCGGCTCGGGCTTCGCGCCGCTCAGGTCTACGTAGATGGCGATGCTCTCGCTGAAGGTAGAACGCCGGCGATCGCCGGGCTGGACACCCGGATAGGTGATCCAGGCGCAGGGATGAACGGCGACCGCCTGTCCGGAGAACCGCACCTTGGGCGGTTCGCTGTAGACGAAGAAGTCCTTGGCCGCCCCGGTCTCGTTGACCACCTCGATCGTCCAGATCGCCATCGCTCGCCCCTCGTGCATGGCGCGCGCCGCGCCGAAATCGCGCGCAACCTGGACATGAATCGGCAAGCTCCGCAATTATCGATGGCGCGGATCGTGACGCCTTCGGGCTTCCGGTCAGAATTGTCATGCTGGCGTCAGCCTGCTGACCGGAGCGCTCTGGCACCTAGTCTGCAGTCCTCGCCCGGTCGCTACCGAGCCCCCTTCCCGCCCCAGCCGTGGCGGCCGGCGCGAGGACGCTGTATCAAAGCTGTTCCTGAGGAGGCCGCGCGCCTCCCCCGCCAGAACATCGCGCCGCTGGGCCGCCGCCATCATGAAGATCCTGATCGTCGAGGACGAACCCAAGACCGTCGCCTATCTGCGCAAGGGGCTGACGGAGCAGGGCTACTCCGTCGATTTCGTCGGCGACGGCGAGGACGGCCTGCACCTGGCCCAGACCCTCGACTACGACGCCATCGTGCTGGACGGCATGCTGCCCGGCCTGGACGGCGTGGCCATGCTGGAACGCCTGCGCCAGACCCGCCAGACGCCGGTGATCATGCTGACCGCTCGCGACAGCGTCGACGACCGCCTGCGCGGCCTGGGGGCCGGGGCCGACGACTACCTGGTCAAGCCGTTCTCGTTCCTGGAGCTGCTGGCGCGGCTGCAGGCCATCACCCGGCGCGGCCGGGGCGAGGCCACCACCATCACCGTCGGCGACCTGCACCTGGACCTTCTGGCCCGCCGCGCCACCCGCGCCGGACGGCGGCTGAACCTGACGGCCAAGGAGTTCGCCCTGCTGGCCGTTCTGGGCCGGCGCCAGTCGCAGATCGTCTCCAAGACGATCATCACCGAGCTGGTCTGGGACATCAATTTCGACACCAACACCAACGTGGTCGAGGTGGCCATCAAGCGCCTGCGGGCCAAGATCGACGGCATGTTCGAGACCAAGCTGCTGCACACGGTGCGCGGCATGGGCTACGTGCTCGAACACCGTCCCGACGGAGGCCTCGAATGACCCCCGCCTCCATCGCCCCTAAGGCCATGGGACCTCAGTCGATAGCCGGGCGCCTGGCCCTGATGTTCGCCGTCGCCACCACCCTGGTGTCGGTGCTGGCGGGCGTGGCGATCTTCGGTTTCCAGAGCCTGGAGCTGCGCCGCCACCAGGCCGAGGAGCTGAACGCCCGGATGGAGATCATCGACGCGATGATCCGCCACGCCGGCGATCCCAAGCGCTGGCCGATGCTGGGCGACAAGCTGGAGTCGTTCACCCCGGCCAACGGCAGCGTCCGCTATCGGGTCGACTGTCCCGACGCCCGCTTCCGCTTCGCGCCCGACGACGCCCTGGCCCGGGCGCGCGACGGCATCGACCTGATCCACTTCGACGGCAAGCGCTACATGACGCTGACCCGCAGGGTGCCGCCGTATCTGGAGCGGCCCGAGGTGCGGCTGGTGATCGCCGCCGACACCGCCCCGTTCGACGCCTCGCGGCGGGTGCTGGGGATCGGGGTGCTGGCCGTGTCGCTGGTGACCATCGCCCTGGTCAGCCTGCTGGGCTGGTGGATCGCTCGCAAGGGCCTGGCGCCGGTCGACCGGCTGTCGCAGCGCGCCCGGGCGCTGAACCCCAACGACCTCAGCCTGCGGATGCCGCTCGACGACCTGCCGACCGAGCTGGTGGGCCTGATGACCGCCTTCAACGGCGCGCTCGACCGCCTGCAGGACGCCTATGAGCGCCTGGCCTCGTTCAACGCCGACGTGGCTCACGAACTGCGCACGCCGCTGGGCAACCTGATCGGCCAGACCCAGGTCGCCCTCTCGCGTCCGCGCGAGGCCGGCGAGCTGGAGGAGGTGCTGCACTCGAACCTCGAGGAACTGGACCGCCTGCGCTGCATCATCAACGACATGCTGTTCATGGCCCGCGCCGACCAGGGCGCGCTCGCGGCCAACCTCGAGCCGGTGTCGCTGGCCGGCCTGACCCACAAGACCGCCGACTTCCTGGACGTGCTGTTCGAGGACGCCGGCGTGAGCCTGGAAGTGGTCGGCGACGGCATGGTGGCGGCCGACGCCTCGCTGCTGGGCCGGGCGGTGACCAACCTGCTCGACAACGCCATCCGCCACGGCGTGGACTGCAAGACCGTGCGCGTGACCATCGAACCGCAGGACGGCAAGGTCTGCCTGGGCGTGCGCAACCGCGGCGGCCCGATCCCCGAGGCGCACCTGGCCCGGCTGTTCGACCGCTTCTACCGCCTCGACCGCGCCCGAGAGCACAGTCACGACGTCCACGGCCTGGGCCTGGCCGTGGTCAAGGCCATCGTCACCATGCACGGCGGATCCGTCTTCGCCCGCTGCGAGGACGGCGAGGTGCTGATCGGCTTCGTCCTGCCGGGCGAGGCTCCGGTCGAACGCGAGCCGCATGCGCGGGCGGTCGAGGCCTTGGAAGCCTAGGCCTCCTCCCTGCCCCGCCAGCCGCCGCCGAGCGCGCGGATCAGGTCGACGCTGGCCGCCAGGCGACGGGTGCGCAAGTCCAGGGCCGAGCGGCGGGCGTCGAGTTCGGCGGTCTGGGCGGTGACCACGTCGAGATAGCTGGCCGCGCCTTCACGATATCTCGTCGTGGCCAGGGCGGCGGTGCGGACGGCGGCGTCGACGGCCTCGTCCTGCCGGGCCTGGGCGGCGGCCAGCCGGTTGGCCAGGGCCATCTGGTCCTCGACCTCGCGGAAGGCGTCCAGCACGGTCTGGCGATAGCCGGCGGCGGCCTCGTCGAACACCGCACGGCTGCGGGCGACCTCGGCCTTGCGGGCGCCGCCGTCGAGCAGCGGCAGGGCCGCGGCGGCCGGCCCCAGGGCCCAGACGCGGTTGGCCGTGGTCAGCAGCTCGCCGCCGGTCGACTGCCAGCCGCCGCTGGCGGCCAGGGTCACGGTCGGGAACCAGGCGGCGCGGGCGACGCCGATGCGGGCGTTGGCGGCGGCCACCCGACGCTCGGCCGCGGCGATGTCGGGCCGGCGCTGCAGCACCGCCGAAGGCGTGCTCACCGGCGTGCGCGGCGCGTCCGAAAGCCCCTGAACGGCGGCCAGCGAGAAGCTGGAGGCCGGCTCGCCGACCAGCACCGCCAGGGCGTGCTCCAGGAGGGCGCGGTCGGCCTGGGCCTGTTCCTGCTGGGCCAGGGCGGCCGCCAGCTGGGTTTCGGCCCGGCCGGTGTCGAGCGCGCTGGAGGCCCCGCCCGCCTGGCGGCGGCGCGTCAGGTCCAGCGCCTGGCGGTAGGCGTCGGCGGTCGAGGACAGCACGGCGATCTGGGCGTCGGCGCCGCGCAGCTGGAAATAGGCGTCGGCGAGCTGGGCCTGCAGGCTGAGGCGCACGGCGGCAAGGTCGGCGGCGCTGGCCTGCGCATCGGCGCGCCCGGCGGCGACCTGGTTGCGCACCCGGCCCCACAGGTCGAGCTCGTAGGCGGCCGAGGCGCTCAGCCCAACCGGGTCGGTGCGCCCCGTCGAGATCGTCCGCTGGCTGGCGGCGCCGGCGTCGATCCCGACCGACGGATAGCGGTCGGCGCGCGCCTGTCGGGCCAGGGCGCGGGCCTGGTCGTAGCGCGCCAGGGCCTGGGCCAGGCTGGCGTTGCCGGCCGACAGGCGCTGCTCCAGGCCGTCCAGCGTCGGATCGGCGAACACCGCCCACCAGTCGCCGGACTGGGCCGTTTCGGCGGCGGCGGGGGTCCAGGGGCCGGTGTCGCGGAAGGCGGCCGGCGCGGTCACCACCGGCGGCGTGTAGGTCGGCGCGGCGCTGCAGGCCGACAGGCCCAGCAGCGCCAATGGCAGAAGGGCCTCAGGCGCGCGCACCGGCGCCTCCCTTCCTGGCCTCGGCGGTCTTGGGCTGAATAGCGCGCACCGTATCGCCGTCGGCGATGGCGTCGGGCGGGCTGCTGACCACCCATTCGTTGGCGGCGAGGCCGCTGGCCAGCTCCAGTTCCGAACCGTGGTCCTTGGCGATGGTGACCTTGCGGATCTGGACCTTGCCGTTGCTGTCGACCACCGCGATCGCCGTGCCCTCCTTGCGGAACAGCAGGGTGTTGGCCGGCACGCGCAGCGTGGCGGGCCCGGCCTGGGCCGTCCCGCCCCTGCCGAGGTCCAGACTGACCTGGGCGTAGGCGCCGGGCTTCAGGAGGCCGGCGGCGTTGTCGACCTCCAGCTGCACCAGCATGGCGCCGGACTGGGCGTCGACCGCGTCGGCCGCGCGCACCAGGCGGGCATTGAACGACTGGCCCGGCAGATCGGGCGTCGCGAAGCTGGCGCTCATGCCCGGACGGATCGATCCGGCCAGGCTCTGGGGCACGCTGACATAGAGGCGCAGGCGACGGGTGTCCGACACCGTGAACAGCGGCGACGGCGCGCCGCCGCCGGCGCTGATCAGGGCGCCGAGGTCGGTGTCGCGGCTGGTCACCACGCCGTCGAACGGGGCGACGATGCGCTTGAAGGCCGCCAGGCTCTCCAGCCGGCGCACATTGGCGGCGGCCTCGTTGCGCATGGCTTCGCGGGCGGCGAGATCCCCCTGCTTCTCGTCGGCCTCCTGCTGGGAGACGGCGTTCTCGCCGACCAGCCGCTTCCAGCGCGCCGCGCCGACCGAGGCAAGGTCGCGCTGGGCCGAGGCGGTGGCCAGGGCGGCGCGGGCGGCGACCAGTTGCTGGTCCACTTCCGGAGCATCGATCTCGGCCAGCACCTGGCCGGCCTTCACCGGCTGGCCAATGTCGACGTACCAGCGGCGCAGATAGCCGTCGGTGCGGGCGTAGACCGGGGCCTGGTTCCAGGCCTGCAGGCGGCCCGGCAGCACCAGCGCGCCGTCCTCGCCCGCCGTGGGACGCACGACGCTGACGGTGACGACGCCGGCGTCCTGGCTAGCCGCAGCCAGGTCCTTGCCGGCCATGAAGCGGGCCGCGGCGCCGGTCGCCAGGATCAGGGCGAAACCCGCGGCGCCGACCAG
Source organism: Caulobacter vibrioides (assembly GCA_001449105.1). Lineage (GTDB taxonomy): Bacteria > Pseudomonadota > Alphaproteobacteria > Caulobacterales > Caulobacteraceae > Caulobacter > Caulobacter vibrioides_C. Next base: position 65,282 of record LNIY01000128.1, read on the forward strand.
CGCCAGGCGGCGCAGCCGACGCGGATCGGTCTTGGGCAGGGTGTCAGGCATGGACGTGTCCTTCGGTGGACGGGGTCTCGGCGCGCGGGCGGCGGCCGTGGACGATGGCGAAGATGGTCGGGACGAACAGCAGCGAGGCGCAGGTGGCGAAGATCAGGCCGCCGATCACGGCGCGGCCCAGGGGCGCGTTCTGCTCGGCCCCCTCGCCCAGGGCCAGCGCCATGGGACCCATGCCGATGATCATGGCCAGGGCCGTCATCAGCACGGGGCGGAAGCGGGTGACCCCGGCCTCGAAGGCGGCCTGGATCGCATCGCCCGTGGCCGCCAGCCGCTCGCGGGCGAAGCTGACCACCAGGATCGAGTTGGCCGTGGCCACGCCCATGCACATGATCGCGCCGGTCAGGGCCGGCACCGACAGCGGCGTGCCGGTGGCGAACAGCATCCAGGCGATGCCCGCCAGGGCGGCCGGCAGGGCCGAGATGATCACGAACGGGTCCAGCCAGGACTGGAAGTTGATGACGATCAGCAGGTAGATCATCACCACCGCGCCGAGCAGGCCCCAGCCCATGCCGGAGAAGGCCGTGTTCATGGTCTGGTACTGGCCGCGCAGGGTGACGCGCACCTTGGCCGGCTTGTCCTTCTCCAGGCTCTTGAGCACCTTCTGGACGTCGGTCGCCACGCCGCCGAGGTCGCGCCCCTGGGTCGCGGCATAGACGTTGACCATCGGCTGGATGTTGTACTGCGAGACCACCGCCGGCGTGGCGGCGCGGCTCAGCGCGCCAAGGCCGCCCAGCACCTGCGGCGCCTCGTTCGGCACGCGGCTGCCGGTGACCGGGATCGCGCCCAGCTTCTCGAAGCTGTCGATCAGGTATTCCGGCGTCTGGGCGACGATCGGATAGGACACCCCGTTCTGCGGGTTCAGCCAGAACACCGGCGAGGTCTGGGCGCTGCCGGCGACGGCGCCGGCCAGGCTGGCAGTGACGTCGCGCTCGTCCAGGCCCAGGGCGTGGATGCGGGTGCGGTCGGCGTCGAAGCGCAGCTGCGGGGCGGCGCTGGGCTGCTGGATGCGCACGTCGGCGATGCCCTCGACGCCGCGGATCGCCCGCAGGATCTTCTGGGCGTAGGCCTGGTTGGTCGCAGCATCCCCGCCGGCCACCTGGATGTCGATCGGCGCGGGGCTGCCGAAATTCAGGATCTGGCTGGTCACGTCGGCCGGCAGGAACGAGAAGGTCGCCGTCGGGAAGGCCTTGGGCAGTTCCTGGCGCAGCGCCTTGACGTAGCCGTCGGTCGGCTTGTGGCCCTTCTTCAGGCTGATCAGGATGTCGCCGTCCTGGGCGCCGATGGTGCCCGAGGCGTTGTAGGCGACGTTGATGCCGCTGGTGGACAGGCCGATGTTGTCGACGATCGTCTCGATCTCGGCGTTCGGGATGATCGTGCGCACCTGGCGCTGGATGCGGTCGAACAGCGCCGCCGACTCCTCGACGCGATAGCCGGTGGGCGCGCGGACGTGCATGGCGATCGAACCGGAGTCCACGGCCGGGAAGAAGTTTCGGCCCAGGAACGGAACCAGCGCCAAGCTCAGGACCGCGAAGGCCAGGAAGCCGGCGACGAACTTGCCGCGCGCGCCGAGCGCGAAACCCAGCAGCCCGGCATAGGCGTCGCGCACCTTGGCGAACACCCGCTCGAAGCCGCGCTGGAAGCGCACCAGGCGGTTGCTCGACGGCGCCTCCTGGTCGTGCGGGACATGCGGCTTCAGCAGGAAGGCCGCCATGGTCGGCACCAGGGTCCGCGACAGCAGGAACGAGGCGATCATCGCGAAGACGACCGACATGGCCATCGGCACGAACAGAAAACCCGACACGCCCGGCAGGAAGAACATCGGCACGAAGACGATGCAGATGCAGAGCAGGGAGACGAAGGCCGGGGTGACGATCTGGGCCGCGCCGTCGAGGATCGCCGTCTTGACGTCCTTGCCGTGCTCCAGGTGCCAGTTGATGTTCTCGATGGTCACCGTGGCGTCGTCGACCAGGATGCCGACGGCCAGCGCCAGGCCGCCCAGGGTCATGACGTTGAGGGTCTGGCCGAAGGCGGCCATGGCCGCCACCGCCGCCAGCACGGCCAGCGGGATCGACACGGCGATGATCACCGTCGAGCGCCAGCTGCCCAGGAACAGCAGGATCATCAGCGAGGTCAGGATCGCGGCCAGCGCGCCCTCGTGGACCACGCCCTCGACGGCCGCCTTCACGAAGGTCGACTGGTCGTTCAGCGGGGTGATGGTCAGGTTGTCCGGCAGCTGGGCCTTCAGCTCGGGCAGCGCGCCCTTGATGCCGTCGACGATGGCGATGGTCGAGGTCGCGCCCGACTTCAACACCGTCATCAGCACCGAGCGCTGGCCGTCCACGTGGACGACGTTCTGCTGCGGGGCCGAGCCGTCGCGGACGTGGGCCACGTCGCCCAGGCGGATGGTCGCGCCGTTGACCGTGCGCACCGGCAGGGCGTTCAGCTCGTCGACCGAACCCGGAGCGTTGTTGAGCCGCAGGCTGTACTGGAACTCGCCGATCTTCACGAAGCCGGCGGGGGTGATCTGGGTCTGGGCGGCGATGGCCGCGCCGACGTCGGTGGCCGACAGCCCCTTGGACAGCAAGGCCTGCGGGTCGATGTCGACCTGGATCTGGCGGGTCTTGCCGCCGAACGGGAACGGCACGGCCGCGCCGGGCACGGTGACCAGGCGCGTGCGGATGAAGTTGACGCCGTAGTCGAACAGCTGCTGCTCGCTCATCCCCTGTCCGGCCAGGGCCAGCTGGACGATCGGCACGGTCGAGGCGTTGTAGTTCAGCACCAGCGGCGGCGTCGTGCCGGTCGGCATCTGGCGCAGCAGGGTCTGGGAGACGGCGGTGATCTGGGCGTTGGCCAGGCGGATGTCGGCGCCGGGCTGGAAATAGACCTTCACCACCCCGATGCCCTGCAGCGAGGTGGCCTCGATGTGCTCGATGTCGTTGACCGTGGTGGTCAGGGCCCGCTGATAGGGCGTCAGGATCCGGCCCGACATGTCCTCGGGCGACAGGCCGTTATAGGTGAAGGCCACCGCGACGACGGGGACGCGGATCTCCGGAAAGATGTCGGTGGGGGTGCGCAGAATGGCCAGCACGCCCACGATGAGGATCATCGCGGCCATGACGACGAAGGTGTAGGGACGCGCCAAAGCCGTCCGCACAAGCGAGATCATCGAAGAATCCGTCGTTCCGGAGAGGTTGCGACGGATGTAGCGGCGCCATCGGGTCGTCAGGCTGACGCCCGCCTGACAAGGCGGTCAGCAACGGTGGACAACCTTGGCCTCAAGCGGTCGAGGTCGGGCGCGAAATCCGTCTGAAAGGATCCCGCGCGCCGCCCTCACGCGTAGGTGACGTTCGCCAGCGTGAAGAGGAACGGCCTGGCGTCGCCGCCTTGGCCGCCGCCGCTCATGACGATGTCGGCGCCGGCGATGCCCATCAGATTGATCTCGGTCAGGGCCGAGACCGCATCGGCGCCCAGCGCGGTCCCCGCTTCGCTCCGCAGGGCCGCGCCGATCCAGATTTTCGGCGGGAGCGCGAAGACGGCGGTCGTATGCGGCGCGAGCGCCTGCCGCGCATAGGGCTTGCCGTCCCGGAAGAAAGCAGCCGCGACGAAGCCCTGGGGCAGCTGGTTGAGCACGGTGATCGCGCTGGCCGGTCCCTGCTGGTCGGCGCGCCGCAGGATCGTGCCGGCGTCGCCGGCCACGACCTCGGCGACCTGGCCATTGGCGATGTCCAGTTGCGGCGAGACGTTGCCGTTAGGATCGACGACGCCAAGGGTGACGTCGACCGGCCAGACGAACGGATGGCTCCAGCCCGGACCGCAGTTGTCGATCACCCGCCAGGCCTGCCCGATCGCGTCGAGCTCCGGCGAAGGGGGCTGGCCGAACAGCAGCACGTGCACGTTGCTGGCGTCGTTGGACCGGTTGACGAAGTTCAGCTTCACCTCGGGGCCCGTCGAGCCCAGTCCCGCCGCCAGCAACGGCTTTTCCGACGCGCCCTCGGCGGGCGGCGTCTCGACCGGCGGGACGGCGACGTCCTCGGCCAGGGCCGAGACGAGGCCGGGATCGCTCGCGCCGTTGGCGCTCTTGGCGGTGATGGTGTCCATGGCAGAGCCTCCCGGCGAAGGCGCCCTGCCCTTCGCAACCTGAGAAAGCATACAACCTCAAGACTATTACCCAAAGGCGCCGTTTCAGCCGCGGCCTTGGCGGGCCTCGATCTCGGCGACCCGGCGGCGCACCGTCTCGCCCGCGGCCGGACCGGCGGCGTAGGTGAACCGTTCGGCGTCGATCGGCCGGCCGCTGACGGCGTCGACCACGATGGGCTCGGCCGCCTGTCCCGTGACACGGTCGACCAGCTGGCCGGCGATCCCTTCCTGCGCGAAGTGGCGGTTGCCGAAGGCCAGCAGCGCGGTCAGCACCGGGGCGAAGTCGCGGCCCAGCGGGGTCAGCACATATTCGTGGCGCACCGGCCGCTCCTGATAGGGCCGACGTTCGAGAAAGCCGGATTGTACTAGTCCGGCCAGGCGCTTGGCGAGGATGTTGGGCGCCACGCCGAGGCTCTTCTCGAACGCGTCGAAGCGGGTGAGGCCCTGCTGGGCGTCCCGCAGGATCATCAGGCTCCAGACGTCGCCGACGCGTTCGAGCGTGCGGCCGACGGGGCACTGTCCGGGATCGAAGGCGCGCGTGGTCATGAGGGAAAGATAGGGCATCGATAGCAAAATGAAAGCCAGTCACTTGCAATCAGAAAGTAACTAGCCATCTGCAAGTCACCCCGCCGCGACGAGCGTGGCGGCCAGCATCCCGAGGGGATTGAGACATGAGCAAGCAACAGCTTCCCGGCGCGGCCCTGGTGACCGGCGCCTCCAGCGGCATCGGCGCGACCTATGCCGACCGTCTGGCGCGACGCGGCCACGACCTGGTGCTGGTCGCCCGGGACGCTTCCCGCCTGACCGACCTCGCCGAGCGCTTGCGCGCCGAGACCGGCGTGCGCGTCGACGTGCTGCAGGCCGACCTGACCAACGCCGTCGATCTGGCCCGCGTCGAGGCCCGGCTGGCCGAAGACGCCGCCATCGACATCCTGATCAACAACGCCGGCGCGGCCCTGGCCGGCGACTTCGTCGACCAGGACCTCGACAAGGTCGACAACCTGATCCAGCTGAACGTGGTGTCGGTGACGCGCCTGGCCCACGCGGCGGCCGGCGCCTTCAAGGCCCGCGGCCGCGGCGCGATCGTCAACATATCGTCGGTGGTGGGCCTGCTGCCCGAGTTCCGCTCGCCGGTCTACGGCGCGACCAAGGCCTATGTGACCTACTTCACCCAGGGCCTGCGCAGCCAGTTGCCCGAAGCGGTGAAGCTGCAGGCGGTGCTGCCCGGCGCCACCCGCACCGAGATCTGGGACCGCTCGGGCGGCGGCGGCGTGGATGCGCTCGATCCGTCGACGGTCATGGAGGTCGGCGATCTGGTCGACGCCGCGCTCGCGGGCTTCGACCAGGGCGAGCTGGTCACCATCCCGTCGCTGCCCGAGGCCGGCGACTTCGCCGCCTATGACGCGGCCCGCCTGAACCTCGCCCCCAACCTGTCGCGCGACCGGCCCGCCCCCCGCTACGGCCTGGCCTGACGCCCCCGGCGGCGGCGGCCAGATCACGGAACGAAAGCCGCCGCAGGCCGCTCCACCTTGCGAAACCTGGGAGGCGCAGCATGTCGGTCATCGCCAATCTCGACGAGTTCATCCTGGAAGAGACCGAGCACGGCATCTTCCTGACGGTCACCGGCGACGACGACCAGACCCTGCGCCTGAAGGTCACGCTCGACGACCTCGAGGAGATCATGGAGATCATCGACGAGGTGTTCGGGGTCGAGGTCGAGGCGGCCAACGACGAAGAGGTGGAATGACCTTTCCGGGCCTTCTCCCCTTGCGGGAGAAGGTGTCGGCGAAGCCGACGGGTTAAGGGGTCGCACACACGAAAACGCCGCGACAGCTGATCGGCGTCGCGGCGTCTTGCTTTTGAGAGACCCCTCACCCGACCTCCCTCCGGGAGGCCACCCTCTCCCGCAAGGCGAGAGGGATCTTAGCGCGCGACTTCCCCCAGGCGCTCGTCGAAGGCCCGCGTCGCCAGGACCACCGTCGCCACCGAGCCCTTGAAGAAGGCCTGCGGGATGGTCTCGAAGTCGTCGGTGGGCTGGTGGTACTCGGGGTGGTCCTCGACGCCGAAATAGACCCACGGCACGCCCTTCTCGGCGAAGGCGCCGTGGTCGGACTGGGTGGTCCAGTTGTTGTCCTTGCCGTCGGCGTCGGTGTCGTGTCCGAGCTTCAGCTTGACCGGCGCGGCCTTCGCCACCTCGTCGAGGATCGGCTTCAGGGCCGGCTGCGGCGCGGCGCCGGCGGCGTAGAGCTCACCCTTGGCGTTCTTGCTCAGCATGTCGAAATTGACGTTCAGGCCGATGGCCGACAGCGGAATCGGCGGCTGCGCGACGAAGGCCTTGGCGCCGCGCAGGCCGCCCTCCTCGGCGTCCAGCGCCACGATCAGCACGTCGTGCCTGGGCGGCTTTTCCTTGAAGGCCTCGGCCACCGCCAGCAGGCCCGCCACGCCCGAGGCGTTGTCGTCGGCGCCGTTGTAGATCTCGCCGTTCCTGACGCCGACATGGTCGTAGTGGGCGGTGACCACCAGGGCCTTGCCGTCCGGCGCCGTCCCCTTGATCCGCGCCACCAGGTTGACGCCGGTGACCGTCGCGCCGTCCTTGCGGGTGAAGCGGAACGGCCGCTCGAAGCCCTCGCCGATGGGCGCGACGCCGATCAGCTTGAAGCGCTCCAGGATGTAGGTCCGCGCCAGCTGCGAGCCCGGCGTGCCCGGCGCGCGCCCCTGCATGGCGTCGGCCGACAGAACCTTCACGTCCTCCAGGGCCGTGTCGCCCGGACCGGCGAAGGCGGGCGCGGCCAGGCCGCAGAGCAGGGCCGCAAAGCCAGCCGCCAAGAACGTCGAACGCATCGGAACTCCCTATCCGCGCGGATGGCCACGTCGTCACGGAACGCGGCTCCGGGTGGTTTTGATCACCGGGACGCGCGCGGCGCAACCAGCGAGCCGTTCAAGGACGATTGCGTCGGCCCGCGACGCCCGCCATATGCGCGATCTTAAGGTTTATCGGGCATCTAGCCCTTCCAAGGATCGGAGACTCCGCCCCATGCCCATGGCGCCCGACGTGCTCGAAGCCCGCCTGAACGCGGCCTTTCCCGATTCCGAGATCGTGCTGACCGACCTGGCCGGCGACGGCGACCACTACAAGGCGCGCATCGTCTCGCCCGCCTTCCGCGGCCTCAACCGCGTCAAGCAGCACCAGATGGTCAACCGCGCCCTGGCCGACGTGCTGGGCGGCGAGTTGCACGCCCTGGCGCTCGAAACCGCGGCCCCGGCGGAGTAACGAGCCGTGCGCTATCGTCCTTTCGGCAAGGCGGGCATGGCGATCTCGGCGGTGACGCTGCGGCTCGCCGACCACCCGCGCATGAGCGGCAAGGACTGGCGCAACCTGATCTTCACGGCCCTCGAGGCTGGCATCAACAGCTTCGAGGTGCACGGCTCGTCTAACGCCCTGCTGGAGGGCGTGGGCGAGTCCCTGACGACGATCGAGCGGCGCCTGCTGTTCGTGGGCTGGCGCCTGCGCAGCGGCGGCGAGCTGCTGAGCGCCCAGGCCATCCACGATCTCGTCGACACGGCCGTCGAGCGCTGCGGGCTTTCCTATGTGGATCTCGTCACCGTCGACGACCCCGGCGCGGCCTTCCCGCCGACGGCGATGGCCGCGCTGATGGGCCTGCGCCAGTCGGGCCTGATCCGCTCGCTGGGCCTGGCCAGCCGCGGCGAAGGCCAGGACCGGCACCTGGCCGGCGGCATGTTCGACGCCCTGGCCGCGCCGTTCAACCTGTCGTCCGGCTGGGCCGAACGCAACCGCATCCGCAGCGCCGTCGCCCGCGACGTGGCGGTGATCGGCGAGGACTTCTGGCCGCAGAGCATCCGCGATCGCGAAGCCAAGCCGATCTTCAAGAAGCCGTCGCTGTGGCGTCGCCGCACCGACCCGCTGGCCAACCTGGGCGGCTACGACTTCCTCGACAGCACGCAGGGCTGGACGGGCCAGGAGCTGTGCCTCGGATACGCCCTGACCGAGCCCTCCCTGGCCACCGTGCAGGTCATCACCACCAAGCGCGACAAGCTCGAAGCCCTGGCCGCCGTTGCCGAGCGCGACCTGCCGACCGGCTGCGCCGCCCAGATCGAGATGGCCCGTTTTTCAGCCGAACAGGCCGCCGGGAACAAGCGCCGCGCTTGACCAGGAGCCTTGCGGCGCCTAGCTGAGGGGTTACCGCCAAGGAATTCCTCCCCATGACCGCCCCTACCACTGAAGTCGCCGCCTCTCCCGCCCTCGAATTCATCGCCAAGACGGTGGCCGAACACCCCGTCGTGCTGTTCATGAAGGGCGTGCCCGACCAGCCACGCTGCGGCTTCTCGTCGGTGGCCGTGCAGATCCTCGACCACCTGGGCGTCGAGTTCGTCGGCGTCGACGTGCTGCAGGACGACGAGCTGCGCCAGGGCATCAAGACCTTCACCGACTGGCCGACCATTCCCCAGCTCTACGTGAAGGGCGAATTCGTCGGCGGCAGCGACATCGTCCGCGAAATGTTCCAGTCGGGCGAACTGAAGTCGTTCCTGATCGAGCAGGGCGTCATCGCGGCCTGATCGCGTGAGCCGACTGTTCGTTCCGCCGGCCGACGCCTACCCCCTGACCTTCGAGCCCAAGGCGTCGGACATCGACGCCAACGGCCACGTCAACAACGTGGTCTATCTGGGCTGGGCCCAGGACCTGGCGATCGCGCACTGGGAAGCCTGGGCCTCGGAAGAGGAACGGGCCCCCTGGAGCTGGGTCGCCCGCCGCCACGAGATCGACTATCGCCGCGAACTGCTGCCGCATGAGATCGCCACCGGCTACACTTGGGTGGGCGAGCTGAAAGGACCGCGCTTCGAGCGCTATGTCCGCATCGACGGTCCCGACGGCGAGATGTGCGCGCAAAGCCGTACCGACTGGGTGCTGATCGACATCGCCGCCAAGCGGCCCGCCCGAGTGCTGCCGTGGATGGTCGAGCGCTTCACGCCCAAGGGCTGAGCCCCCCCAGGACTATGGGCGGGTCCCGACCGGATTGAGCACGCGCACCGCCCGAGCGCCGGCGATCCCCAGCTCGCTCCAGCCGAACCGCACCTCGGCCTCGCTCGGCCCGGCGGTCCTGCAGGTCTCCAGCCGTCGGCGGGCGAAGGCGACGTCGGGGATCGCATCCTTGCCGTCCACGAAGAACCGCAGGTCCTCCTTGCGCAGGCAGCCCTGCGACGCCAGCCGGATCGCCAGGCCGTCGGGCTCGGTGCGAACGTCGAGCAGGGTCTCCAGCTCTCCATAGAGGTCCGGATCGCCCGGCAGCAGGCGCGGCGGTCGCGGCGAGACGGTCGCGCATCCCGAAAGCAGCAGTCCGGCCAGCAGCACGCGGCGGTTGAAAATGACGCCCATGGGCTTCAAGGTCGCCCGGCGCGAGGGTGCGCGCAACTGTGGGGCCTCTGGAAATGCGTGGAAAGTCTCTGGCGTGGGCGGCGGCCGCCTTGTGTCTGGCCGGCGGGTCGGCGCGCGCCGAAAATCCGAAACTGGACGCCGAGATCGCCAGGCTGATGGCCGTGGGCAAGGTCCCCGGCGTCGCCGTGGCCGTGATCGAGAACGGCAAGGTCGCGCACGTGACGGCGCAGGGCGTGCGCAACGAGAAGGGCGATCCGCTGAATCCCCGGACGGTGATGTACGCCGCCTCGATCACCAAGGCGGTGTTCGCCTACTACGTGATGATGCTGGTCGACGAAGGAAAGCTCGACCTCGACACGCCGATCGCGACCTACCTCCCCAAGCCCCTGCCCGAGTACAAGGCCTATGCCGACCTCGCCGGCGACGAACGCTGGCGAACGATCACCCCGCGCATCCTGCTGAGCCATTCGGCCGGCTTTCCCAACTTCCGCTGGCTGAACCCCGACGAGAAGCTGGACATCAAGTTCGCACCCGGCAGCCGCTACGCCTATTCCGGCGAGGGCATCAACCTGATGCAGTTCGTCATCGAGCAGGGTCTGGGCGTCAAGGTCGGCCCCGACATGGACAAGCGCCTGTTCCAGCCGCTGGGCATGACGCGCTCGGGCATGGTCTGGCGCGACGACTTCGCCCCCGACATCGCCGACGGCCGCGACGAAACCGGCAAGTGGCAGCCGCATGACGACCGCTCCAGCGTCAAGGCGGCCGGCTCGCTCGACACCACGATCGACGACCTGGGCAAGATGGCCGCGGCCATGGCCGACGGCTGGGGGCTGTCGAAGAAGGCCCGCGCCGAGTTCTCGCGCGGCGGGCTGCCGATCGTGTCGCGTTCGGAGTTCCCCACCTTCACCGACGAGACCAGTCCCGACAACGCCAGGATCAAGCTGGCGGCCGGCGTCGGCGTCGTCACCTACGAGGGACCGCAGGGTCGAGCCTTCTTCAAGGGCGGGCACAACGACATCACCGACAACATGATGGTCTGCGTCGAGAAGCGCCGCCGCTGCGTGGTGATCCTGACCAACAGCGGCCAGGGCCAGCGGATCTTCCCGTCGGTGGTGAAGGCCGCCCTGGGCGAGACCGGCCTGCCCTGGAACTGGGCCTATGGTCGCTTGCCGCCGGTCGCGGCGCCCTAGGCGCCGGGACGCTCCAGCGCTTCGGGCTCCTCGACCACGGCGTTCTCCGGCGTGGTGGTCAGGATCGCGCCGGCCGAGGCGGCGACGATGCAGCCGATGGCCGCCCACTGCTGCATCGACAGGTGCTCGGACAGCACGACCAGGCCGGCCATGGCGCCGATGGCCGGTTCGGCGCTGAGCATGACGCCGAAGGTGCGCTTGGGAATGCGCTTGAGGGCGACCATCTCCAGCGAATAGGGCACGGCGCTGGAACAGACGGCCACGACCAGGCCCAGCAGCATCAGGTGCGGGTCCAGCAGGGTCGCGCCGGCCGAGGCGACGCCGAACGGCACGACGATCAGGGCCGCCACGCTCATGCCCATGGCCACCGAGCGACCGCCGTGCAGGTGACCGATGCGCTTGCCGGCGATGATGTACAGCGCCCAGCAGACCGCCGCCGCCAGGGCGAAGCCGACGCCCACCGGGTCGAGCGGCGCCGCGCCCATCTTCAGCGGCAGCAGCATCAGCAGGCCGAAGGCGGCCAGGCCGATGCACAGGAAGTGACTGGCCTTACGCGCATGCAGCAGCGACAGGGTCAGCGGCCCCAGGAACTCGATGGCCAGGGCGACGCCCAGCGGGATGGTCCGCAGCGCCATGTAGAAACAGAGGTTCATCACCCCGGTCGCCGCGCCGTAGAAGGCCACGCCCAGCAGGTCCTGGCGGGTCAGCCGGAACCGCCAGGGCCGCCACAGCAGCAGCAGCAGCACGGCGGCGAAACCGACGCGATAGGCCGAAACGCCCTGGGCGCCGACGAGCGGGAACAGGGTCTTGGCGAAGGACGTGCCGCCGGCCAGCGTCACCATGCCCCCGAAGAGGGCGGCGTAGGGCAACAGCGCGTCGAGCGCGGGACGGCGGAGGGCGGCGGCGGACATGAGGGCAACCTAATCGCGGAAGCCTGGCGCTTCTCGCCGAAATTCGTCGTATACCGCCCAAATCAGTCATTCTAGGCGGTGCAGATGACGAAATCCGTCACCCTCGACAACTTCGACCTCAAGCTGCTGGAACTGGTCCGCCGCAACAACCTCGAACCGGCGCGCAGCCTGGCCGAGAAGGTCGGGCTGTCGGAGAGCGCGGTGCTGCGTCGCCTGAGGCGGCTGCGCAAGGAGGGCGTGATCGTCGCCGACGTCGCCATCGTCGATCCGGCGCGGCTGAACGCGGGCCTGACCATGCATGTGCTGGTGGAGATGGAGCGGGAAGGCAGCGCCCTCTTCAACGCCTTCGCCGCCGGGGTCGCCGCCCGCAAGGAGGTGCTCAGCGCCTGGCACGTGACCGGCAGCACCGACTTCCTGCTGACCGTCACCGTGCCGACCATGGAGGCGTACGAAGCCTTCACCAACGAGGTGCTGAACGACGACCGCCGGGTGCGCTCGTTCATGACCCTGGTCGGCATCCGCGAGATCGTCCGCCAGGACCCCTCGCGGGCCCCGATGGTGGAGCAGACCAGAAAGTAGAGCCGCCGCCGTCGCTCATGCAAAGATTGTTGACGCACGTCGACGCGGGTGTCGACTGGGTGAAGGAGGCCGCCATGCTGTCGAGCCAGCCGCCCCCCTACATGCGCGGCCAGACCAATCCGTCGACCTGGGAGCTCGATCAGTTTCCGCCTCCGACGCCGGTGAAGCTGCCCTAGCGTCCGATTTCAGCGCGCCTCCACCGCCCGCAACGGAACGCGGGTGACCTGAACGTCCTCCTTGTTGGCGGCGTAGCCGACCCACAGCGCGCCGTTCCAGACCACGCTCTTGGGATAGTGATAGCCCGGCCGCTTGTACTGGCCCGGAAAGCGCAGCGGCTGCAGGTCGCCCTGGCCGCGCAGGCGGAAGCTGTGGGTAAAGACGCGCCCGTCGCTCGACAGCGTCACCGCCAGCGGCAGGCGCGGCCGGTCGCTGTTGGGCGCATTGACCAGATAGGCCGCCCCGCCCGGCAGGTTGCCGGCGCTCTGCTTGGCCCGGGCGTCGGGCATGGCGGTCAGGGCCGGCGTCGTCCAGGTGACGCCGCGATCGCAGCTTTCCGACGCCAGCTGGCGGAAGCTCAGTTCCTCGTCGCGGAACACCATCACCGCGCATCCGTCGACGCGGCGAAACAGGCTGGGCTCGATCTCGCGGCTCAGGCGCCGCTCGTGGGCGGCGGCCGCGTTCGAGGCGTCGCGCGGCAGGTTCTCCATCCGCCCCTGCGTCCAGCCCGAGACCCCCAGCGGATCGTCGGTGAAGAACGGCTTGGCGATCATGCCCGGACGCAGGTGGAAGGCGGTCATCACCCGGCCGTCGATCAGGTGCGGATCCTGCTCGATCACGCCCTCGACCGGCAGGCCGTCGGCGCCGGTGACGCGCCTGGCCTGGCTCCAGACGACGCCGTCGCGGCTGGTCCGGTATTCGGCGTAACCGCCCGCCCCCGACTGAAAGCCGTCCGGCCAAACATTGGCGTAGGCGACCAGCGTCTCGCCATCGGTCCACCAGCCGCCGCTGGAACGCATCAACCCGCCCTGCCCGGCCGGCGCCAGCGCCTTGGGCGCGCCCCAGGTCCGGCCGTCGTCGCTGGCGGCGTAGGCCACCCAGGTGTCGGCCGAATCCTCGTCGCGGGCCGAACTCTGCCACTGGGCGTAGAGGCGGCCCTTGAAGGCGACCAGCGCCACGCCGTTGCTGAACTTGTCGGAGCCTTCGCTCGGCGCGAAGACGGTGAAGGTCTCGGTTCCGGGGGCGGCCTTCAGGCCCAGGTCAGGCTCGCCCACGCGGAACAGGCCTGGGGTCACGTCGTAGGGGGCCGCGTCGTAGGGGGCCGCGCCCGCCGTCAGGGCCAGGGCCGCGGCGGCCGCCGCCAGGTTCCGGATCATCGTCGGGCCTCCCACACGCAGACTTTCGGCCCAGCCTTCACAGTGAGCGGTAACATGCAATTCTGACAACGTTGTCCAGAACCGTGTTCGCTGCTAGCGTCGGCGCAGGGATGAAACGCGACCGCGACACGCGGCGTATTCGAAGGGGGACGGCCGCATGACGACGGCTGAGTTGAGCGTAGCCTTTTTCCTGCAGATGGCGGTGATCGTCGCGGCCTGCCGCACGATGGGCTGGATCATGAAGCGGTTCTTCGACCAGCCGCAGGTGGTGGGCGAGATGATCGCCGGCGTGATCCTGGGCCCGTCGCTGTTTGGCCTGCTGGCGCCCGACCTCCAGCACATGCTGTTCCCCAAGGAAACCAAGTCGGTCCTCTATGTCGGCGCCCAGTTGGGCGTGGGCCTCTACATGTTCCTGGTCGGCGTCGGCTTCCGCAGCGACCACTTCAAGGCCAACGCCAAGAGCGCCATGGCCGTCTCGCTGTCGGGCATGACCGCGCCGTTCCTGGTGGCGATCCTGCTGACCCCCTGGCTGATGAGCCTGAACCTGTTCGGCGCCGGCGTGCAGCACTTCCAGGCCACGCTGTTCATGGGCGCTGCGATCTCGATCACCGCCTTCCCGGTGCTGGCGCGGATCATCCAGGAGCGCGGCCTGACCAAGACCCCGCTCGGCTCGCTGTCGCTGTCGGCGGGCGCCATCGACGACGCCGGCGCCTGGACGGTGCTGGCCCTGGTGCTGGCCAGCCTGGGCGGCGGCGCGGCCGTGGCCCTGAAGGCCATCGTCGGCGGCGGCCTGTTCGCCCTGGTCATGCTGACCCTGGGCCCGAAGCTGCTGGCTCCGCTGGGCCGCTGGGCCGAGCGCGAGGGCAAGGTCACCCCTACCCTGCTGGGCGTGGTCGTGGTGCTGTTCATGCTCAGCGCCTGGGCCATGGACGCGGCGGGCCTGCACTCGGTGTTCGGCGGCTTCATCCTCGGCGCGGCCATGCCGCGCGGCCTGCTGACCCGCGAGCTGAAGAAGCAGCTGGAGCCCCTCGCCCTGGCCCTGCTGGTGCCGATGTTCTTCACCTTCTCGGGCCTCAACACCCAGCTGACCATGGTCAACAGCTGGGCCCTGGCCGGCATCGCCCTGGTGGTCCTGGCCGGCTCGATCGCCGCCAAGGGCCTGGCCTGCTGGGCGGCCGCCCGCCTGACCGGCCAGGACAACGCCACGGCCATGGGCATCGGCGCGCTGATGAACGCCCGCGGCCTGATGGAGCTGATCATCATCAACATCGGCCTGCAGAAGGGCATCATCGGCCCGGCGCTGTTCTCGATGCTGGTGGTCATGGCCATCGTCACCACGCTGATGGCCAGCCCGCTGTTCGAGATCGTCTACGGCAGGAAGGCGCGGCTGAGCGGCGAGCTGGGCGCGCTGAACGAGGACGAGGAGCCCGTGCGCGGCGCGGCTCCGGAGGCGGCGCGGTAGGCGCTCCGCTTCCTGTGGCTCACTAAGGTCGTCATCCTGGAAAGCCCGCAGGGCTTATCCTGGACCCAGGGGCCGGCGCATTGCGATGGCAAGCGTCGGGCAGGCGAACCAGGCGCGGAGCCTAGCCTCCTGGGTCCCGGCTCTGCGCTTCTCTCCGGCCGGGATGACGGCTGTGTTTGGATCGGAAACATAAAAGGCGGCGGGGATCATCCCGCCGCCTTTTCCTTTAGCTCCAGGGGCCCGGCTGGCGGCCGGGGCCGCTGGTCGGGACGGCTGTGCTCAGCCTCGTCCGGGTTCCCTGCCCGATCGCCAGCTTCATCAGGGCCTCGATGCGGTTGTGAGTGGCCGGGTGGGTCGAGAACAGGTTGTCGGCGCCGCGACCGGCCAGCGGGTTGATGATGAACATGTGGGCCGTGGCCGGATTGCGCTCGGCCTCGTGGTTCACCACTCCGCCCCGGGCATAGGCGTCGATCTTCTCCAGCGCGCGGGCCAGGCCCCGGTTGTCGCCGGCGATCTGCGCGCCCACGCGGTCGGCCTCGTACTCGCGCGAGCGGCTGATGGCCATCTGCACCAGCATGGCGGCGATCGGGGCCAGGATCGCCAGGGCGATGGCCCCGATGATCCCGCCCGGACGCTCGTCGTCCTCGCGCGAGCCGCCGAAGAAGAAGGCGAAGTTGGCCAGGGCCGAGATCGCGCCGGCGATGGTCGCCGTCACGGTCATGGTCAGGGTGTCGCGGTTCTTCACGTGGGCCAGTTCGTGGGCCATGACGCCGCGGATCTCGTCGCGGTCGAGCATGGCCAGCAGGCCCGTGGTGGCGGCCACGGCGGCGTTTTCGGGATTACGGCCCGTGGCGAAGGCGTTGGGCTGGTCGCTGTCGATGACGCAGACGCGGGGCATGGGCAGGCCGGCGCGCTGCGCCAGGTCGGCCACGTCGCGGGCGTAGTTCCGCACCAGCGGTTCGGGGTGGCTCTCGTCGACCTCGACGGCGCCGTAGGCGCGCAGCACGATCTTGTCGGCGTTCCAGTACGAGAAGACGTTCATGCCGGCGGCCAGCACGAAGGCGATCAGCATGCCCGTCGGGCCGCCGATCATGTAGCCGGCCCCGACGAACAGGGCCGTCAGGCCGGCCAGCAGGGCGAAGGTCTTGAAGTGGTTCATGGTCCTCTTGCGCGGGGATCAGTCGAAGATGTCGAAGAGATCGAAGCGCTTCTTCTTGTGGTGGCCGTGGCGGCGATAGTCGTCGTCGCGGTCGTAGTGCTTGCGGTCGTCGTGACGCTTGTGGTCGTTGCGCCAGCTGTCGTCGTAGCGACGGGGTTCGGGCCGTTGCTCATAGGCAGGCTGCGAGCGGTTGAACGGCGAAGGGCCGGACGACGGCGGCGGCGCGGCGGCTTGCGCGTCCTCGCGCTCCATCGCCATCAGCTTTTCCAGCTCGCCGCGATCGAGCCACACGCCCCGGCACTTGGGGCACATGTCGAACTCGACGCCGGCGCGCTGAACGGCCTGCATGGAGCCGTCGCAGTTGGGGCACATCAGAAGGGGCATGGGTCGTTCGGGTCCCTGGTCCAAGAATGGAGACGGGGTTCCCGATGTCGGATCCGGCACGAGGGGGAGGGACACCCGGACCCAGACATCGAGAACACCCGATGCGGTCCGACATCACGCGCGTCTTTCAGAGGGGAGGTGAAGACGCTGCGCCAGAGGGGCCCGGCCCGCTCATTGGAGATAGGAGGGGGTTTTCGGGTTTCAAGGGGCCAAAGACCCTCTCCCTGAAGGGAGAGGTGTCGGCGAAGCCGACGGAGAGGGAAGCGAGCGAGGCATTGAGGGCGAACGGGCTTGTGCAAACCCTTCCCCCTCCGGCCCTTCAGGCCACCTCCCCCTTCAGGGGGAGGGATAAAAAAAGGCCCCGGATCGCTCCGGGGCCCTTTCCGATCTCTTGCGAGTTCGACGCGTCTTACGAAGCGTAGAATTCGACGACGAGGTTCGGTTCCATCTTCACCGGGTACGGAACTTCCGAGAGTTCCGGAGCGCGGACGAAGGTGGCCGACAGGCCCTTGGCGTCGACCGAGACGTACTCGGCGAAGTCACGCTCGTTCGAGGCGACGGCTTCGAGGACGAGAGCCATGTTGCGCGACTTTTCGCGGACCGCGATCACGTCGCCGGCCTTGCAGCGGTACGACGGGATGTTCACGCGCTTGCCGTTCACGGTCACGTGGCCGTGGTTCACGAACTGGCGGGCGGCGAACACGGTCGGCACGAACTTGGCGCGGTAGACGATGGCGTCCAGGCGCGATTCGAGCAGAGCGATCAGGTTCTCCGAGGTGTTACCCTTGCGGCGGGCGGCTTCCTCGTAGGTGCGCGAGAATTGCTTCTCGGTCAGGTTGCCGTAGTAGCCCTTCAGCTTTTGCTTGGCGCGCAGCTGCAGGCCGAAGTCCGAAACCTTCTGCTTGCGGCGTTGGCCGTGCTGGCCGGGGCCGTAGGACCGCTGGTTGACCGGCGACTTGGGCCGGCCCCAGAGGTTTTCGCCCATACGGCGGTCGATCTTGTACTTGGCGCTATGGCGCTTGGACATAGGTCACTCTTTATGTCGATCCGGGCCGGTCCTCCCGAGGGAGGGCGATTGCAACGGCGGCTTCGGGTCAATCCGTCATGAAGCTATCGCGCCGCGCGGCGAGCCGGCGGCGTGAAGGCGCGGTTTATGACGGAGGGGCGCCGGAGAGTCAACGCACGCACCGGATATATCCGTTGCTTCAAGGCCTTCCGCTCTCCAGGGCGCGGCGCAGGCGCGGACGCAGACCAACGCCCCTCCCCTTCAGTCCGACGACAGGTTGGCGGGATGACGGAACCAGGCCCTGCGGGAGCGCTCGACATCGCGGCGACGGATCAGGGCCAAGCCATGGCGCGCGACGACGCGGCCGACGGGCAGAAGCACGGCGAGCAGCACGGGCAGGACCCACCAAAGGCGGTCGGGCCGGCGCAGGCTGGCGAGCAGCTCGGCGTAGATGGCTTGCCCGTCGACGCTGCCGTTCGCGACAGAGGCGGCCAGGCTCCCGGCCACGACAGGGATCTGCGAGGCGGCTTCGGCCGCCGCCCGCTGATGGTCCAGCGCGAACAGGGTCAGCGTCGCGACGCAGGCGGCGGCGATCCAGCCCCAGCGCGGCCGGCGCTCCAGGATGAAGCCCCCGGCCTTGAAGCAGGCGACCAGCAAGGCGAGCACGATGAAGCCCCGGTTCCAGGAGCCGCCTATCATACCGGCCTCCAGATAGGTTCCGGCCAGACCCGCGCCCAGTACGAAACTGGCCGGTCCGACGATCAGGCGCGGTACGCCGTCGATCAGCGGCCTGGCGACCGGAGCCGAGACCATCGCCGACAGGAACAGCAGGGACAGCGGCGTCGCCGGGTCCTTCCACGCGGGCAGCACCGCGGCCAGGCCGAGCCAGGCGGCGGCTTCGCCCAGGCGCAGGCACCTCATTCCCAGGGAAGGCTTCGGTTTCGGCGCCGGCGTCGTCATGCGGCCACCCTACAACCGGCGCGGGCGCGCCGCCAAGACGCGCCCGTCGGTGATCCTCGCCCTACGCCCGCTGCAACGGGTTGCGGACGCGGACCTTGTCGGTGCGCTGCACGCCCATGGCGTCGAGGTCGAAACGCAGCTCCTTGCCTTCGGGCACGAGCGCACGGCACAGGTCCGGACGCTCGCGGGTCAGGGTGACGGCGACGCCGCTGTCGCGACGGTCGGCCGTGACCTTGAAGTCCTCGGCCTTGGTGCAGCCGTTCGACGACACGCGGGCCACCAGCTCGCCCTTCTCGAGCGCGACGCCGTAGACGGGCTCCAAGGCGTCGTTGCCGTCGTTGATCTTCACCGAGACGTCGCGCTTGCCGCCGTCGTCGGCGTCGATGATGACGCAGGCCGAGGTCGACAGGCCCGCGGCGACGACCAGGGCCAGGACGGCCAGTTTCTTCTGCATGTTTCGAAAACCCCTCAGCGGCCGAACTTGGCCTTGGGCCAGGGGAGCGTTCGGCGGCTGAACCCGGGATGAATTACCGAAAGTTCACAACCGACGCGCGTTCCGCCCGGCGTGTTCGAATGACAAGATCGCCTCAAGGATGTATTTCTGAATCATCGCCAAAAGGGGGAGCGCGACATGGCCGTGACGGATGCCGAGATCAACGCGGCGGTCGCCGTGACCGGGCGCTTCGAGAACGCCGGGGATCCCTGGAGCGGAGTCACGGGCGACTTCGACGGCATGGGGATCTCCTGCGGCGTGCTGCAGTGGAATATCGGCTCGGCCTCGCTGCAGCCCCTGCTTCTGGCGGCGGGCCAGCCGGTGGTCCTGCGCGAGGCCCCGACCATCGGCGCCCAGCTCTGGCAGGCCTGCAACGCCGGCGTCGCCCAGGGCCTGACGATCGTGCGCCAGTGGCAGACCAACGCCCAGCTGAAGGCCGTTCCCAAGAAGGAGCTGGCCGGCCTGATGGGCTCGCCCGAGGTCAAAGCCCAGCAGTTCAGCCGCATCAGGACCGTGGCGGCCAAGGCCGACGCCCTGGCCGCGACCTGGGCCCAGGCCGCCGGCCGCCCGGCGCGCAGCCTGCAGGAGCTGATCTGGTTCTTCGACCTCGTCACCCAGAACGGCAGCCTCAAGGGCCTCGGCCACGACGACGTGGTGCAGTTCATCAAGACCTCCACGCCGGGCAAGGCCGACGACGTGGTCTGCGACTGGCTGCTGGCCGCCCCGGCCGCCTGGTGGGGCCGCGTCGACTGCATCAAGAACGCCGGCCTGTGGCGCGACAAGGTCGCGGCCGCCGACCTGGAGCTGTTCGTGCTCAGCTACCTGCGCGCCTCGCTCAGCACGGCCAAGGCGCGGGGCGTGGTGATGAACCGCAAGGGCGCGCTTGCCTTCCGCAAGGGCTGGATCAACGGCCAGCTGTTCGACTTCACCGGCCAGTTCTGAGCAGCGCGGCTACAGCCGCGCCGCGTGCCAGTCGATGTGGTCGCCGATGAAGCTGGCGATGAAGAAGTAGCTGTGGTCGTAGCCTTCCTGGCGACGGACGGTGATCTTCAGCCGGGCCTCGGCGCCGGCCTCTTCGAGCAGTTCGGGCTTCAGCTGGTTCTCCAGGAAGCTGTCCGCCAAACCCTGGTCGACCAGGATCTCGTCGAAGCCTTCGCCGAAACCGTCCTCGATCAGGGCGCAGGCGTCGTGGGCTCGCCAGGCGGCGCGGTCGGGGCCGAGATAGGCCGTCAGGGCCTTGTCGCCCCACGGGCAGTTCAGCGGCGAGACGATCGGCGAAAACGCGCTAACCGACTTGAAGAGCTGGGGATTGCGCAGGGCGATGGTCAGGGCCCCATGGCCGCCCATCGAGTGGCCGAAGATCCCGCGTCGCGCCGGATCCAGCGGGAAGGCGCCGTCGACGGCCTCCAGCAGGTCCTTGGTGACGTAGGAATACATGTTGAAGTGCGGCGCCCAGGGTTCTTCCGTGGCGTCGACATAGAAGCCCGCGCCCTGGCCGAGGTCATAGGCGGCGTCGTCGGCGACGCCTTCTCCGCGTGGCGAGGTGTCCGGCGCGACGATGGCCACGCCGTGCCTGGCCGCCCAGGCATAGGCCCCGGCCTTGGTGGTGAAGTTGTCTTCCGTGCAGGTCAGGCCCGACAGCCAGACGAGATAGGGGAACGGCCCCTCTCCATCCGGCGTCCAGACGCTGAACTTCATCGGCGTGCCGGTGCTGGCGCTGTCGTGCCGACAGTAGCGCAGCGTGCCGCCCTGGGTGCGGTGTGTGTTGAGGATCTCGACGTTGGACATTTGATGATACGCCGGAGATCCCCCTCCGGCCCTCCGGGCCACCTCCCCCAGAGGGGGAGGATCTGATTGCGTAGATGCTCCCCCTCTGGGGGAGCTGTCGCGGAGCGACTGAGGGGGCTCTCCCCGGACTTAGAACGTCACCACGGTCCGAATGCTCTCGCCCTTGTGCATCAGGTCGAAGGCCTCGTTGATGCGCTCCAGCGGCAGCACGTGGGTGATCATCGGGTCGATCTGGATCTTACCGTCCATGTACCAGTCGACGATCTTGGGCGTGTCGGTGCGGCCGCGGGCGCCGCCGAAGGCCGTACCCTTCCAGACACGGCCGGTGACCAGCTGGAACGGACGGGTGGCGATCTCCTTGCCGGCCTCGGCCACGCCGATGATGATGCTCTCGCCCCAGCCGCGATGGCAGGCTTCCAGCGCCTGGCGCATGACCGTGGTGTTGCCGGTGGCGTCGAAGGTGTAGTCCGCGCCCCCGTCGGTCAGGGCCACCAGGTGGGCGACCAGGTCGCCCGACACGTCCTTCGGGTTCACGAAGTGGGTCATGCCGAACTTGCGGCCCCATTCCTCACGGTCCGGGTTCAGGTCCACGCCGACGATCATGTTGGCGCCGACCAGCTTCAGGCCCTGGATGACGTTCAGGCCGATGCCGCCCAGGCCGAAGACGATGGCGTTGGCGCCCGGCTCGACCTTGGCGGTGTTGGTCACCGCTCCAACGCCGGTGGTCACGCCACACCCGCAATAACAGGCGGTCTTGAACGGCGCGTCCTTGCGGATGCGGGCCACGGCGATCTCGGGCAGCACGGTATAGTTCGAGAAGGTCGAGCAGCCCATGTAGTGGTGGATGGTCTGGCCCTTGTAGGAAAAGCGGCTCGTCCCATCGGGCATGAGCCCCTTGCCCTGGGTGGCGCGGATGGCCGTGCAGAGGTTGGTCTTGCCCGAGAGGCAGCTTTTGCACTGGCGGCATTCGGGCGTGTAGAGCGGGATCACGTGGTCGCCGACCGCCAGGCTGGTGACGCCGGGGCCGACCTCGACCACCACGCCCGCGCCCTCGTGGCCCAGGATCGACGGGAACAGGCCTTCGCTGTCCAGGCCGTCCAGGGTGTAGGCGTCGGTATGGCAGACGCCGGTGGCCTTGATCTCGATCAGGACTTCGCCGGCCTTGGGCCCTTCCAGGTCGACCTCGACGATCTCCAGCGGCTTCTTGGCTTCGAAAGCGACGGCGGCGCGGGTCTTCATGGCAGGCTCCGATGGGTTCTTGGCCATTGTGGTACGCCGATGCGCGGCCCGCGATAATCCCATTCAGTGCAAAACATTGTTGCCATATGGGGACAATGAGCGCACCACCGCCCCATGAGCCGCTGGGACGGGATCGACGAGTTCGTGGCCACGGCCGAAGCCGAGAGCTTCTCCCAGGCCGCGCGGCGGCTTGGCCTGTCGACCTCGGGCGTCAGCCGCGAGGTGGCGCGGCTGGAGGAGCGGCTTCAGACCCGCCTGCTCTATCGCACCACCCGCCGGGTCAGCCTGACCGACGCCGGCCGGGCCTTCCTGGCCCGCTGCCGCGCGCTGATCCACGACCGCGACGAGGCCCTGGCCGCCGTCGGCGAGGAGGACGGCGAGGTCAAGGGCCTGCTGCGCATGACCTGCTCGTCGGCCTATGGCGAGCGCTACGTCGTGCCGGCGGTCAACGCCTTCGCCCTGGCCCACCCCAAGCTGTCGCTGCACATCGAGCTGGACGACACGGTGCGCGACATCGTCAGCGAGGGCTTCGATCTCGCGATCCGCTTCGGTCGCCTGACCGACAGCCGCCTGATCGCCAAGCGCCTGGCCTCGCGCACCCGCCGCCTGTGCGCGGCGCCGGCCTATCTGGCGCGGGCGGGAACGCCGGCGACCATCGCCGAGCTGGAAACCCACGCCGGCGTGCTGGGCGCGGCCGACACCTGGCCGTTCAGGGAAAGAACCTGGGAGGGCGAGCGCGAAATCGCCTTCAAGCCGCAGGGCCGCTTTCGCTGCAACAGCGGCCAGGCGGTGCTGGACGCGACGCTGCAGGGCCTGGGGATCTGCCAGCTGCCCAACTTCTACGTCGACCCCGCCATCGCCGACGGCCGGCTGGTCCCGCTGCTGGAAGACGCCAATCCCGCCGACGAAGGCGTCTGGGCGGTCTATCCGCACCTGCGCCTGCTGCCGGCCAAGGTGCGGCTCCTGGTGGAGCATTTGGAAAAGGGGCTGGGGTAGAATGAAAGATGCTCCCCCTGTGGGGGAGCTGTCGCGAAGCGACTGAGGGGGGAGTGACGGCGAAGCCGGCCGCCTCATCGGAAGCTGAAAACGTCCCCCCTCCGGCCCTCCGGGCCACCTCCCCCAGAGGGGGAGGATCTTGTCACAGCAACTTGCGCAGGCTGACCCGCACCGTCCGCCCCATGGCGTCCATGTAGTCCTCCTGATAGGCCTGCGGCGTGCGGCCCTGGTCGTCTCGGACTTGCTGCTTCTCGTCGAACAGGTTGTCGACCGCCAGCGTCACGCGCGAGCCCTTGAGCCAATCGTAGCGCTGCACCAGGTCCTTGCGCTGGCCCAGGTCGGCGAAGCCCGACAGGCTGACGGTCGGGATGTCGGAGAAGAACAGGTCATCGCCGCGCGGACCGCCGTCGACCCAGGTGGCCGAGCGCCAGGCGCTGCGCAGGCCGCAGCCCAGGCCGTCCTTGGCCAGGTTCGCCTGCAGGTTGACCTCGTGGCGCGGCGTGCCGCCCCGGCGGCCCAGCGAGGAGCCGTCCAGCAGGTCGAGCGGCGTCATGCCGTCGCGGATCACCACCTCGTCCTGCAGCCGCCACAGGTGGTTCAGCGAGACGTTGAAGAAGCCCTGCCCCGGCGGGCCGCCCGAGCGGATCATGCCGCCGGGGCCGCTGACCTGCACGCCCCCGCCGGGCGGTCGCGCCGCGCCGCCGGCCGGACCACGCGCCCCCGGCGCGGGCGGCGGCGGACCGCCCCAGCGCAGGTTGTAGTTCAGGCCCCAGCGCAGTTCCTGGCGGTCGGCGTGCGCGAAGTTCACCGGCCGGGTGTCGACCGAGGTCAGGCGGCCCGTGGCGTCGCGGACGAAACGGCTGGGGAAGGCCGCCTCCAGTTCCGGCGAGACGGCCGGGAAGCTGGCGACCTGATCCTCGACGCGCGTGGCCGTGTAGTTGCCCCACAGCGACAGCTCGCGCTTCTCGAACGGCCGGTAGTTGAAGCCCAGCTTCACCACCTGGCGGCTGTCGGCGCTCAGGTTCGGGTTGCCGCCCTCGATGCGGGTGACATTGACCGTCTGGTTGGTGGCGAAGTCGTACATCGCCACGTTGGGCGTCAGCAGCACCGGGTCGTTGACCTGCTGGGGCGAGGACTCGCCCTCCTCGGCGCTGTAGTTCAGTGACAGGTTCATCCGCTTGACCGGCGACCACGACAGGCCGCCGCCGGCCGTCATCAGGCCGCCGATGTCGGAGAACTGCTCGTACAGCACGTTGCCGTTCACCGAGACCCCGCCCAGGAAGCCCAGCACGCCGTCGCGCTCGGCGATCGGCGCGTCGGCGCTGGCCGAAAGCGTGCCCCGGTCGCGGATCAGGGCGCGGCGGGTGAAGACGCCCGAGCGCACGCTCTCGGCCTCGACCTTGCGGCTGTCGACCCCGCCCTTGAGCGTGGCGCGCAGGCGGCCGGCAGGCAGCTGCGCCACCGTGCCGTTCATCGTCAGCTCGGCCTTGGCGTTGGTGGTGATAGAGTCGGCGGTGTCCTGGGCGGCGTAGCGCAGCAGGTCGCTAGGGATAGGGCCGAACGGATTGACGCCGGGATCGCTGGCCGCCACCGCCGCGCGATAGGCCGTGGTGTCGAGGCCCCGGCCGGTGCGCGTGGCGCTGTCGGTCAGGTCGTAGTTGCCGGAGAAGGTCCAGCGCCAGCCGGCCATCATGCCCAGCGCAGTCATGCCGGCCTCGAACTTGTCGGTGTCGGTCTTGCGGCGCAGGCCGTCCGGGACGTCGAGATAGCGATAGAGCGCGACGTCCCGCGAGAACGGCGAATAGGGGCTGTCGGCCTTCAGGGCCAGGTTCACGCCGGTCAGGCCGTTGAAGCTGACGCGGCTGGTGCTCTCGACATTGCCGCTGAAGGTGGTCGTCACGTTGCCCAGCGCGCCGAGGATCAGGTTGCGGGTGTAGGAGCCCTGGATCGCCCCCTCCTCGCCCCGCGCCAGCAGGGTGCGCGCGGCGGTCAGGTCGTCGGTCGCCGCCGCCCCGGCGCCGGCCACGAAGTCGGCCAGGCTCGGCGCGCCGCCGGCGGCCGAGGCCGGCACGGGCGTCACCGTCACCACCGAGCCCACGAGCGCGGACAGGGCCGGGTCGAGCTCGGCGCCGGTCGCCGTGCCGATGTTGCCCTGGATGTCGTAGGGCGTGCTGCTGGTGCGCACGATGTCGCGTTCGGACTCGTACAGCGGCGTCTCGCGACGGTAGCGGACATTGACCGTCCAGCGTGCGTCGGCGTCGACCTTGAAGAGGTTGCCCTTCTGCTCGTTGAAGGTTCGCCCGCCCTCGGTGGCGAAACGGAACTCGTCCTCCAGGTTCAGCGACCGGAAGTTCTTCTTCAGGACCAGGTTCACCACCCGCTGGTCGGCGCGGTAGCCGTAGGCCAGGGCCGCCTCCTCGCGCAGGATGTCCATCCGCTGGATCGCCTCGGGCGGCAGGCCGGCGATCTCCTGGAAGCCCGAGATGCGCTGGCCGTTGACCAGGGTCACCGGGCCCTCGCCGCCGCGCCCGCGCGAGCTGACGGTCAGCGGCTCCAGCATGGTCATCAGTTCGGCGATGCTGCCGGCGCCGTAGGCCTTGATGGCTTCCTCGTCGAGCGAGATTTCCGGCTCGACCGGGCTGTCGGTCTTGCCACGCGGCGCCGACTGCACGGTCACGCCCTCGACGACGGCGTCCTCGGCCTCGACGACCGGAATGAGGGCGGGCTTGGCGTCAGGGGCTTTCGCATCGGGAGCCTTGATCCCGGGAGCCTTGACCTCGGCCGGCTTGGCCTCGGACGGCGGCGCCGTTCCGACCGCCACAGCCGCCGCGAAACCCTGCAGAAGCACGCCACCAAGCGCCATCGCCATGCCCCCTACCCCAAAGCCCCGGCGTTCAACCGCCAGCTATCCCACAACCTGGACCGTGGTTGCATATTTTGGCTGGATAGCGGCGTTTGCGCCAGGGTGGAAATTAAAGCGGCGTAAGGTGGGAAACCGGTTACTGCGACGAGACCGGACTACGGCTTGCGCAAGGTGAGGCCGCGCCTCAGCCCTCGCCCTTGTCCGCCGCCTTCTGGGCCAGCTTGGCCAGCACGCGGCCGCGCCCCTTCGACAGGGCGGTGATCACGCCCCGGAAGGTGCGGACCTCCTGGTCGGTCAGGCGGGCCCGGGCCAGCGGGACGCGCAGGTTGCGCACCATCGACGGCTTCTTCTCGGGCGGATGGTAGAAGCCGGCCTTGTCCAGCTCGGTCTCCAGGTGCTCGTAGAGGCCCATCATCGCCGCCTGGTCGGCCGGCCCCTCGACGTTCAGCTCGAACTTCTTCCAGGGGCGGTCGTCGACCGTCATCTTCCATTCGTAGGCGTTGATCGACACGGCCTGGGCCAGGTTCAGCGACCGGAAGCGCTCGTCGATCGGGATCGAGACGATGGCCTGGCACAGGGCGATGTCGTCGGTCTCCAGGCCGGCGCGCTCGCCGCCGAACAGCAGGCCGACCTTGCGGCCCTGCTCGACTTCCTCGGCCAGATGGCCGGCGGATTCGCGCGGGGTGTAGACCGGCAGGCGCGTCTCGCGCGGGCGGGCCGTGGTGGCGTAGACCAGGTGCAGGTCGGCGATGGCCTCGGCGAGGGTGTCGAACACCTTGGCGTCGTCCAGCGGCCAGCTGGCGCCCGAGGCGCTAGCCCAGGCCCGCTCCTGGGGCCAGCCGTCGCGCGGATTGACCAGCCGAAGCTCGTAGAGGCCGAAATTGGCCATGACCCGCGCGACCGAGCCGATGTTCTCGGCCAGCTGCGGGGCGTTGAGGATCACGCAGGGGGGCGTGCGGACGATTTCGCCCGAGGGGCTGGGGGAGGTCGTTTCGGCGGTCATGGGCGTCCCTTTGCCGTCGAGCCACACTTTGACGCAAGTCCGAACCGCAGTCTGGCGCGTTTAGCTTCCGCTCACGCTTGGAGGCTTTCGAACCCGATGCATCGCCGCGCCCTGCTCGCCGCCCTCGCCGTCCCCGCCCTGCCGGCGGCGCTGTCGGCCTGCCGCGAGCCGCCCCTGGCCGGCCAGGACAACCCCACCTTCGACCACGAGGCGATGAGCCTCAAGCTGGCCGCCATCGCCGAGCGCGCCCGCCCCGGCGACCTGGGCGTCGCCGTCCAGGACCTGACCACCGCCCAGCGCGCGGCGACAGCCGGCGATCACCTGTTTCCGCTGGCCGGGATCTGGACCGCGGCCCTGGGCGCGGCGGTGCTGGCCGAGGTCGAGGCCCAGGCCCTGTCGCTGCGCGAGACCCTGACCATCGAGGACGTCGACCTGTCGCCGCCGCCCAGCGGCGTGGCCGACGTCTGGCCCGGCCGCCGGCGCTGGACGGTCGAGGAGCTTCTGAAGCGCGCCGTGGCCGACGGCGACAACACCGCCGCCGACGTGCTGATGAAGCGGATCGGCGGTCCGGGCGCGGTCACCGCCTGGCTGGACCTGAAGAAGGTCGAGAACCTGCGGGTCGACCGCTATGCGCGCCAGCTGCTGCCCGAGCAGACGGGCACGGCCTCGTTCCGGGCCGACTGGCGCGGCCAGGCCTGGCGCAAGGCGGTGCTGGGCACGCCCGAGGCGACCCGCCGCAAGGCCTGGCGGGACTATCTCGCCGACCCGCACGACAGCACCACGCCCCTGGCCGCGGTGCGCTTCCTCGAGGCCCTGAACCAGGGCGAACTGACCGACCAGGACGGCCGCCGCCGAATGCTGCGGATGATGGAGGCGGCCGCGGGCGATCGCCTGCGACCCGCCCTGCCGGCCGGCGCGCGGCTGGCGGCGATCACCTCGGCGACGCCTTGGGACCTGGGCCTGGCCGCCGCCGACAACGTGCTGGCCATGGTCCGCCTGAAGGACGGTCGCCGCTTCGCCCTGGCGATGTTCCTCAAGGCCTCGCCGCTGGAGGAAGCCGACCGCGACGCCCTGATGCTGGACGTCATGCGCACGGTCCTGCAGGCGGCGGAGAAGGCTGGGCGGTAGCGCCAAGCGAAAACCCCGCCCTTCAACAGGCTCAGGGTGAGGTTTTCTACCAGGTCGCCCCTTGGTCCTCATCCTGAGCTTGTCGAAGGACCAGGACCACGCACCGTTCAGTGCGACGACGACAGCTTCATCAGCACCAGGCCGCTGACGATCAGCACGGCGGCGATCACGCGGGTGATGCTCAGTTGCTCGCCCAGCACCGCGACGCCGACCACGAAGGCGCCGACCGCGCCGATGCCGGTCCAGATGGTGTAGGCCGTGCCCAGCGGCAGCGACTTCATCGACAGCGACAGCAGGCCGAAGCTGGCGAACATGAAGAGGAGGGTGGCGATGCTCGGCCAGGGCTTCGTGAAGCCTTCCGAGGCCTTCATGAAGAAGGCCCAGACCACTTCCAGCAGGCCGGCGATAATGAGGAATATCCAAGCCATGACGGCGTTCCCTTGCAAGAACGCCGGGCCGTCCCGGACTTAAGCCCGCCTGGTGTGAAGACGGGGGAGGACGTGGCCTCGCTCGGTTGTGGCCGGGGAGATAGGCGCTAAAGCCTCAGCCTTCAAGCCTGAACGGAACCTCGCGGGCGGCGGCGCGATGTCGCGCCGAGGCCAGGGCCTGGACCAGCAGGCCCGGGTTGAGCGGCTTGGCCACGTGCAGGTCCGCGCCCGCGGCGTGGGCGGCGGCGATGTGCTCGTCCATGGCGTTGGCGGTCAGCATGATCACCAGGATCGGGTCGGCGTCGGCCGCCGCCTCGCGGGCCCGCAGCTCCCGCGTCGCGGTCAGGCCGTCCATCACCGGCATCTGCATGTCCATCAGCACCGCGTCGAACGGCCGGGCTTCAAGGGCCCGCAGCGCCGCCTCGCCGTCCTCGACCATGGTCAGTTCGACCCCGAACGGCTCCAGCACGATCTCGACGACCTTGCGGTTGCCCGGATGGTCCTCGGCCACCAGCACCCGCATGCCCTCCAGCGACACCGGCCCCTCGTCGTCCTCGTGGTCGTGGTCGAGGCTCTCGGTGGAGGGTTGCAGCGGCAGGTCGACGACGAAGGTCGCCCCACGCCCGACCACCGCCCGCGCGTCGATCGCGCCGCCCATCATCTCGGCCAGGGCCGCGCAGATG
Organism: Caulobacter vibrioides; assembly: GCA_001449105.1. Classification (GTDB taxonomy): domain Bacteria; phylum Pseudomonadota; class Alphaproteobacteria; order Caulobacterales; family Caulobacteraceae; genus Caulobacter; species Caulobacter vibrioides_C. The sequence goes on from LNIY01000128.1 coordinate 94,516, forward strand.
GAGAGGCCAAGGCCCGTGCCGCCGAACTGCCGGGTGATCGACTGGTCGGCCTGGACGAAGCGCTTGAACAGCCGCTCGCGCACCGCGTCGTCGAAACCGACGCCGGTGTCGCTGATGCTGAAGCGGACCAGTTCGCCCACCTTCTCCACCGACAGGTCGACGCCGCCGACGCTGGTGAACTTCACCGCGTTGCCCAGCAGGTTCGACAGGATCTGGCTGATGCGGCCGGCGTCGCCGTCGTAGCGGCCGACGGCGTCCGGCGCGACCGACCACGAAAAGTCCAGGCCCTTGGCCTCGGCCGAGGCGCGATGCAGCTCGGCCATCCCCGCCACCAGGGTCTCAAGGTCGAAGGGCGCGAAGGTCAGCTGGAACTCGCCGGCCTCGATCTTGGAGACGTCGAGGATGTCGCCCAGCACCTGCTCCAGCAGGCGGCCCGACGAGGCCACCAGCGCGGCCAGCTCGCGACGGCGGGCCGGATCGCTCTCCTCGGCCAGGCGGTCGCCGACGGCGATCACCCCGTTCAGCGGCGTGCGCAGCTCGTGGCTCATGTTGGCCAGGAAGACGGACTTGGCCTGGTTGGCCTTCTCCAGCTCGCGGGTGCGTTCGGCCACGCGGACCTCCAGCGAGCGCAGCAGGTCCTCGTGCACCTCCCTCTGCTTGCGCAGGGCCCGGGCCAGTGCGCCGATCTCGTCGCCGCGGGCCTCGATGCGGTCGGCGGCCGCCCCGTCGTCGGCCCGGTGGGCCTCGGCGAGGCCGCGCAGAGGCGCCACCACCTCGCGGGCCATCAGCCGGTAGAGCAGGATCAGCTGGGCCACCACCCCGACCACGCCGAACAGCAGCACCCACGAGGCCGTCTTGACCGCGTTCCAGACGATCTGGTCCGAACGGAAGGTCATCAGGAAGTACCAGTCGGGCTCCTTCATCCGGCCATAGGCCACCACCCGGTCGCCGTTGCGATCGCGCAGGGCGCCGACGTCGCCGCCGTGCTCGCGGATCTGGGCGACCAGGTCGGCCACCCGCTCGCGCGACTGCACCTTGGCCAGCTGGGCGGCGTCGACCACGCCGTCGGCGGCCAGGCCGGGCGCGGCGATCAGCTCGCCGTCCGACGAGACGATCATGTTCTGGCCGCCCGGCAGGGCGTCGCCCACGGCCCGCAGCAGGAAGGAGTCCAGCGACAGGCTGGTGCCCCACGCCCCCACGTGCCGCTCGCCGATGTCGAAGGGCGTCACGCAGGCCGCGTTCAACCCGCGCCCGCTGGGATTGGAGATCAGCTTGCGCAGCTTGGTGCACTTCATCACCCGCTGCGGATTGTTGGCCGGCAGGGTCAGCTGGCTCATCTCCTCCTTGCCGATGTCCAGGCCCGGCGGAGCGTCCTGCCGGTAGTAGATCAACCGGTCCTTGCGCTTGGGGCCGAACATCACCAGCCGGGTCTGCGGCGTGAAGAAGTAGAAGTTGTCGTAGTGGCCGATCTCGGTCTCGCCGGCGTTGGCCACCACCTCCATGGCCGCCACCATCAGGGCCTTGTCCTCGCGGGTCAGCTCCCTGGCCTGGGGCACGAAGCCGCCGATCCCGTAGACGTAGTGGTTGCCGGTGCGGCCGCCGTCATAGAGCCGGGCGGCGGTGCGGCGGGTGCCGTCGCCGTGGTCGGGAAACAGCAGGTCGAACTGGCCGTCGATGTCGGGCTCGATGGCGCGCAGGCGGCGCATCAGGGCCAGGCTGGCCGCGTCGTGCACCTTGACCAGGTCGGAGAACAGACGGTCCTCGGTCTTGACCCGCTCGCCGACATATTCGGCCAGGTGCCGCATCTGGGTCTCGGCGGCGCTCTGCTGCACGAAATAGAACGTCACGGCCGTGACCAGGCCGGTCACGGCGATCGACAGCACCGCGGCGAAGGCCAGCAGCCGCCGCGCCAGGGGCGACATCACGTCCGTATGACGCCACAGACCGTTCAAGCCGCTCCCCACTCTCGCCCCCACTTGGGACGTCCAGCACAGCCACAACCCATTAGGGCGCTGCGGGGTCCATGTCGCCTGCGGTGGAATGCCGCGCTCGACCATCGGACGCCGCACCACTCAGCCTTTCCCCAGCGGCCGCAACAGTCTATAGGGCTCGCCGTCCGCGCCACGTTCCGGCCCTGTGCGCCGAGCGTCAGAGCGCGCCACCGCGAGAGGAAGACCCCGCAATGGCCAAGATCAAAGTCGCCAATCCCGTCGTCGACATGGACGGCGACGAAATGACCCGGATCATCTGGAAGCTCATCAAGGATAAGCTGATCTTCCCGTATCTGGACCTGGAACTGGACTACTACGACCTGTCGGTCGAAAACCGCGACGCCACCAACGACCAGGTGACGATCGACGCCGCCGAGGCCACCAAGAAGCACGGCGTGGCCGTGAAGTGCGCCACCATCACGCCGGACGAACAGCGCGTCACCGAGTTCAACCTCAAGAAGATGTGGAAGTCGCCGAACGGCACGATCCGCAACATCCTGGGCGGCGTGATCTTCCGTGAGCCGATCATCTGCCAGAACGTGCCGCGCCTGGTGCCGGGCTGGACCCAGCCGATCATCGTCGGCCGCCACGCCTTCGGCGACCAGTACCGCGCCACCGACTTCAAGTTCCCCGGCAAGGGCACCCTGACGATCAAGTTCGTCGGCGAAGACGGCGAGACCATCGAGCACGAAGTCTACAAGGCTCCGGGTTCGGGCGTGGCCATGGCCATGTACAACATCGACGAGTCGATCCGCGAGTTCGCCCACGCCTCGTTCGCCTACGGCCTGAACCGCAAGTACCCGGTCTACCTGTCGACCAAGAACACGATCCTCAAGGCCTATGACGGCCGCTTCAAGGACCTGTTCCAGGAAGTCTACGACGAGCACTACGCCGAGCAGTTCAAGGCGCTGGGCATCCACTACGAACACCGCCTGATCGACGACATGGTCGCCTCGGCGCTGAAGTGGTCGGGCGGCTACGTCTGGGCCTGCAAGAACTACGACGGCGACGTGCAGTCGGACATCGTGGCGCAAGGCTTCGGCTCGCTGGGCCTGATGACCTCGGTGCTGATGACGCCGGACGGCAAGACCGTGGAAGCCGAAGCCGCCCACGGCACGGTGACCCGTCACTACCGCCAGCACCAGAAGGGCGAGTCGACCTCGACCAACTCGATCGCCTCGATCTTCGCCTGGACCCGTGGCCTGGCCCACCGCGCCAAGCTCGACGACAACCAAGAGCTGGCCAAGTTCGCCGCCACCCTGGAAAAGGTCTGCATCGACACCGTCGAAAGCGGCTTCATGACCAAGGACCTGGCCCTGCTCGTCGGCGACAAGCAAGGCTGGCTGACCACCGAAGGCTTCCTCGACAAGATCGACGAGAACCTTCAGAAGGCCATGGCCGCCTAAGCGGTCCGGACTTCCGGTAAGGACAAGGCCCTCCCTCGCGGGAGGGCCTTTTTCTTTGCAACATTGGCGAACACTGGCGGCGTTAAGCGCCATGTCCGCTTCTGGGCGCCTTCCGCCACGATGCTGACGCGCCGCCCTTCCATCCTGGCCGGTGCGCCGGCGTTCCGGTGATCATGCCGGACCCCCGATGCCACGACCGCTGATCGACCCGCCGTCACGCCGCCGCACCTCGCGCGCGACGAAGCTGGCGGCCGGCCTGTTCAGCGTCGGGGCCCACGCGGCCGTGCTGGCCGCCGTTGTGCTGGCCCAGACCGAACCGCGTCCGCCCGAGCCCGAGCCGTTCGCGGTCGACCTCGTCCAGCCGCCGCCCCCGCCTCCCCCGCCGCCGGAACCCAAGCCGCCCGCGCCGGAGCCGAAGCCCGACTCCAAGCCCGCGCGGCCGCCCTCGCCCGCGCCGCCCAAGCCCGATCCCAAGCCGCCCAGGCAGACCGCCCGCCCCGCCGTGCGTCCGCCCGAGGTCGAGCCCCTGCCCGCCGCCCCCGCCGACACCACGATGCTGGCCGCCGAACTGGGCGAAGCCGAACTGGCCGGCGCCACCACGGTCGGCGCGGGGTCGGGGAACGGCTCGGGCGACGGCGCCAGCTGCGACATGGTCCGCCGACTGCAAGCGGCCCTGCGCCGCAATCCCCGTGTCCGCAACGCCCTGGCGGCCGCCCACGGCGAGGCGACCGCCTCGGGCAAGGCGGTGCTGATCTGGAACGGCAAGTGGCTGCAGAGCCCCAACCAGGTCGGCCGGGGCCTGGCCGGCGTGCGCGAGGCGATCATCATGGAGGTCGGCTTCGCCCCGGCCGCCTGTCGCGCCGACACCATGCGCGGCCTGGTGGTCGTCAGCCTCGCCGACGGCCCCGGCGCCCCGCGCCTGGCCCTGGGCGACTCTTCCTGGCGCTGGTCGGACCTGCTGTTCGCGCCGGGCACGCGCCGGCGCGGAACCTGAGCCTGGCCTAGTTCCGGCGCTGATAGCCGGGATAGTGGCGGATCTGGTCGTCCACGCAGACGCCGAACGGCCTGGAGCCGTCCGCGCCGTAGGCGATCGTGCGGTCGAAGTCCCAGGCGATCTTGCCGTCGCTCCCCAGCCTTGCCTGACCGGGCGGGCCGCCGCACGCCGCCGCGACCGCGTCGAGCAGCGGCTGGCTGACCTGTGAGGGCAGAAACGATCCGACGCTCATTTCCCCCGGCGTGTCGGGAAGCCCGCGAACGCCCCGAAGAACCTTGTAAGCCCGTCCGAAATCGGGCTGCGCCGCGGCGATCGCCGCCCGCAACCTGTCGGCGCCCAAGCCTCGCACCGCCTCGCAGTCACGGCTCCACGCGTCGAAAGCGGCCTTCGTCGCAGCCCATGTGCGCTCGGAGCTGGATGTCTCTTCCGGCGCCAGCTCCCGGCGCACCCAGCAGGCGGGACGCCCCTTGGGGTCCTGATACAGGGTCGAGAGCAGGAGCGCGAAACCCCCGCCCCGGCGCTCGAGCTCCACCGTGACCGGCAGGTCGGGCGGCGACCATTCGGCGGCGGCCGCGACCAGCCTGCATCCGGCAGAGCCGGCGCCGTCGGCCACGCAGGTCTTGCCCTGCCTGGGGCCGTAGGTACGGCTCATGGTCAGCTGGCCCAGCGGTTCGACATTGGTGAAGCCTTCGGCCGGTGCGATCACCACGTCGGCGGCGGCCGTCGTCGCCTGCAAGGCGAGCAGCACGGTCGCGACGACGATCCCCACGCTTTTCATGCTCTCATCCCCCTTCGCCTCCCCCCAGGCTCCGAGACGCTAGCGCCGCGCCGGCGGGGCGTCGATGACGATCAGGCCAGTGGCGGCGGCCTTCTCGGCCTCGGCCGGCTTCCAGTCGCCCCAGGCCTTGCCCGAGCGCCCCTGCTCGCGGCCCAGATCGAACAGCCGACGCATGGACGCCTCGCTGAAGTCCAGGCTGTTGGCCTCCGCCTCGTCGGGCACGGCGGCGACGCGGAAGGCCAGGCCGTTGCGCTGGGCGAAGGCGGCGTTGGCCGCCAGGTGCGCGCGGGTCGAGGCCTTGCTGCCGCTGTCGTAGCTGCGCTTGAGGATGGCCGTCAGCTTGCCGGCGGTGACCGCGTCGCGGCGGCCCAGCTGGCCGTTGACCAGCACGTAGATCGAGCCCCCGCCGACGACGCCGGACGGGCGGCTCCAGAGGACCAGGCTCTCGGGCACGGCCAGGAACGGCGTGTTGACCCCGCCGTCGACGTGCATCTCCTGGATGATCCGCCCGTCCTTGGCTCGGCCGGCGATCAGCACGGGCGGGAACACGCCGGGAATGCTGGCCGAGGCGGTCAGCACGTCCTTGAACAGCCTCAGCCCCTGCTCGCCGCCCTGGCTGGCGATCAGGCCCATGTCCCAGATCACCGTCTCCTCGCTGTCGAGGTTGGTGGTGGCCACCAGCAGGCGCCGGCCCTTGGCGTGCTCGGCGGCGACGGCGGTCAACATCTGCGGCGTCACCGCCTTGTCGACCAGCTTGCGCAGCGCCGAGCTGCTGTAGAGGCTGGGCGAGGCGAAGGTGGCCAGCTGCCGCCAGGCCAGGATGTCCTTGGCCCCGCCGTCGGAATAGGCCGCCGCCAGCTGGGGATCCCAGGACGGGCCCAGGAAGGCGAAAGGCGCGGCCAGGGCCCCGGTGCTGACGCCCGTGACGATGCGGAAGTCGGGCCGCCGGCCGCTCAGCGTCCAGCCGGTCAGCACGCCCGCGCCATAGGCCCCGTTGGCCCCGCCGCCGGAGAGGGCCAGGATGGCGGTCGGCCCCTGGCCCGGCTCGCCCATGATCTGGCGTTCGAGCTGGCGCACGGGGACTGCGTCGCTGGCCACGATCCGGGGATCGGCCGTCGGGATCACCGCGCCGGGCGCGACGCGGACCACGCCCTCGGGCGGCCTCGCCAGGGTTCCACAACCGGCCAGCAGCAGGGCCGCCACGAGGCCGGCCGCACGAAATATCGAGTTCACGCGCTCACCTCGGCGTCTGTCGAAATCCGACAGAGCCAGCAACGCGCGACTTGAATTCCGGTTGGCTCAGCTTGCCGCGACGGAAGCCGAAAAACCTAGTTCTCGCGGGTTTCCTTCGGCCACGGGCCGACCATCTCGACCACCCGGCCCGCACCTTCGGCGCCGCCCAGCGGCTCGGTGAAGGCGCGCGAATCGATGAACTGCAGGCCCATCTGGCCGTCGCCCTGCCAGACCATGCGCGTCATGTGGATCATGCGGCGGGCCGGGTCCACGAGGTGCAGCACGTCCGGCGGCACGGCGAACTCGGGCGCGGCGATGCGCGCCCCGCCCTTGGCGATGTCGATCAGCCGGCAGCGCAGGGGTTCGCCGCCCACCACCAGGTAGGCTTTCCGCGAGGCGGGATAGCGACGGTAGGCGCGCTTTTCCATTCCCTGGACTTCGATCTGGGTCATCGCGGCTATCCTAAACCCGACTCGGGCCAAACGGCCGCGCAATCGTGCGAGACGTCGCCGGCGACCCTAGGGGGCGTCGCGAAGACCGGGCAAGGCGCGAGCCCCTTCCGTCCCCAGGAAGGCGGCCCGGTGTTCAATCCTGACCCAGAATGGGCCGCTCCCGCGCCCTCAGGCCAGTTTGGAATGCTTCCGCGAATAGCCGAAATAGATCAGGCAGGCCGCCGCCACCCAGACGCCGAACAGGGCGAAGGTGTCCCACGGCAGGCCGATGATCAGGTAGCCGCAGAAGGCCACGCTGGCGATCGGCAGCGCCGGATAGAGCGGAACCTTGTAGCCGCGCGGCAGGTCCGGCCGCGTGCGGCGCAGGATGATCACCCCCATCGAGACGATGGCGAAGGCGATCAGCGTGCCCATGCTGGTCAGGTTGACCAGAACGTCCAGCGGCACGAAGGCGGCCAGGAAGGCGATGAAGCCCGCGACGATGGCCGTGTTCCAGGTGGGAACGCGCGTGCGCGGGTCGGTCTTCTGGAACACGCGCGGCAGGAGGCCGTCGCGGCTCATGGCGAACAGGATCCGCGTCTGGCCGTACATGACCACGAGCGTGACGCTGAAGATCGAGATGATCGCGCCCAGGCACAGCACCAGCGAAGTCCAGCCCGCGCCGGTCAGGTTGCGCAGGATCACCGCCAGGCCCGCTTCCTGGCCCGCGAAGGCCGTCCAAGGCTGGGCGCCGACGGCGGCGATCGCCACCAGAACATAGACGGCGGTGACGATCAGCAGGCTGAGCACCACGCCCAGCGGCAGGTTCCGGCGCGGGTTCTTGACCTCGTCGCCGGCGGTCGAGACCGCGTCGATGCCGATGTAGGAGAAGAAGATCGACGAGGCCGCCGCCCCGATCCCGGCCACGCCCATGGGCGCGAACGGCGCCAGGTTCTCCGAGCGGAAGCCGGTGAAGGCGATGACCACGAAGAACAGCAGCACCAGCAGCTTGGCCACCACCAGGATCGCGTTGACGGTGGTCGACTCCTTGGCCCCGCGCAGCAGCAGCAGCATGCACGAGCCCACCAGCACCACGGCCGGCAGGTTGAACACCCCGCCGGCTCCCGGCGGCTTGGCCAGGGCGTCGGGCAGGCGCCAGCCGAACAGGTCGACGAACAGCTCGTTCAGGTACTGCCCCCAGCCCACGGCGATGGCCGAGGCCGACACGGCGTATTCCAGCAGCAGGCAGGCGCCGACGATGAAGGCCACGAACTCGCCCAGCGTCGCGTAGGCGTAGGAATAGGACGAACCCGACACCGGGATGGTCGAGCCCAGTTCGGCGTAGCACAGGGCCGTCAGGGCCGCGGTGATCCCGGCGATGACGAACGAGACGATGACCGCCGGGCCGGCCAGGGGCACGGCCGTGGTCAGGGCCACGAAGATGCCGGTGCCGATGGTGGCGCCCACGCCCAGCATGGTCAGCTGGAACAGACCGATCGACCGTTCCAGTTCATGCGGAAGCTCGTTGGGATTGTCGTCGCCCTCGGCCGCGATCGCCCCCACGGGCTTGCAGCGGAAGAGATCGGCGATGCGCGAGCCGGCCATGGGCGCTCCGGGAATTCCTCAGGGGCGGCGAGGGCTTAGGACCGCGCCGTAGGCGGCGACCCCATAGAGCGCGACAGCCTTCGGGGAAAGCGGATTCCGCTCAGCCAGCGTGACAGCCGAAAGTGGGAACCGGTTTCGGCGCGCGTCACGCGCAGGACTTGGAACTCTTCACGCGCGAACGCCCTTGCGAAGGGGGCATGAATGCCCATTCTAGGCAGCGTTAACCGTGCGGGGGCGCAATGACTTTGCAGAAGCGGATCTGGGACCTGCTGGTCCTGGCGATCTTCATTTTCGCCGCCGCCTTCGCCACAGCGCCCTGGTTCGCGTTCCGCGCCCTGAAGGCCGCAGCCCAGTACGAGGACGTCCAGGCGCTGGGCGAGCTGGTCGACTTTCCGGTGGTGCGCCGCAGCCTGACCGGCCAGCTCGACGAAGAGGCGCCCGCCGCCAAGCCGGAACCGCCGTCGGTGTGGACCAACCCGCTGGGCGTCTTCAAGCGCGCCATCGAGCCGATCGCCCCGCCCGAGCCCAAGGTCGACCGCTATCTCACCGTCCAGGGGCTGTCGGCCCTGACCCGCGGCTACGCCCCCGGCGCGGCCCCGGCGCCGGCCGCCCGGCCGGAAACGGCCTGGGGCCGGATGCAGGCCGTGGTGCGCGGTCCCTACCCGACCATCGCCTACTGGGACCCCAACCGCGTGCGCATCGCCGTGCGCCGTCCGGGCGACAAGGCCAAGGCGACGATCTTCACCTTCCAGCGGCGCGAACTGTTCGTCTGGAAGCTGGTCCACATCCGCCTGCCGGCCGACGAGCGGTAGAGCCGCGCCGTCACGACGCGGCTCCCAAGACCGTCAGGCGCCGACGCCGCCGGCGGCGAAGCGCTCGTCGATCAGGGCCTTCACGATCCTCGCCAGTTCAGGAAGGGTGACGCTTTCGGTGTTCAGCCCGCCCTTCACGGCCGTTCCGGACATGGCAGTCCAACCCGTCTGGCGCGCCCCCGCCACTTTCAGACCGGCGATCTTGAGGGCGCCGCCGGCCTGGATATCCACCGAGCCGTCGGCGGCGCTCACATAGACCAAGGTCGACGCGCCGCCGGCCGTCTTGATCGCGAAGCCGCTCGGCGGGCACGCGGCGATCAGGAAGTCGCCGTCGGTATAGATGTTCGCTTTTCCGCCCGTGGCGGCGCTGAACGCCAGGCCCCGCTGCACGCCATTGCCCAAGCGGATAGCGCAGTCGACGAACTGGCCGATCGTGGTGTTGACCAGACTGCCGATCGTCTCGGCGTCGGATTGCATGGAAAGGCCAGCGCCGGTCGTGGCGATGCCCCCGAGCTTCACACCGTCGCCGAACGTCGCGCCCAGACCGGCCGACTGCAGGACTGCTCCGGGAATGCTCGCGTTGAAGACGTTCACATAGACGCCTGCGCTGCCGTCAGCCGGCTGCACGCCGGTGGCGGGCTGCACGTCGACCTCCATGCCGACATAGCGCGCATGGACCGCCGTAGGCTGGCCCGAGGCGATGAAGTTGGCGCCGAAGACGGTCGCATGCTCCGCCCAAGCCTCGGCCACGCCCATCACCGCCACGCCGTCCGACAGCGCATTGTCATAGTTCTGGGCGACATAGGACAGAACGCCGATCGCAGGCGTATCCTTGTCGGTCGGTGTATTTGTGAACTCCTTGGAGAAGGCCACGGCCGCGTAGGTGTTGGAGTTCCAGTAGCCGCCCAGCGCCTCCACCGGCTTGCTGCTGTCTTCCATGATCCAGTCGATCTGCATGGTCGAGCCGGCGACTGGCGCGGCGGGGCCCGTCACGAACGGGATCGGCTTCTGCAGATTGGCGATGAACAGGAGCTCCGCGCCCGACGCGTCGCGCAGACGCAGCGAATAGGCCGCCCGTGTGTAGAACAGCGCCGGCGCACCGGCGCGCGCCGCATAGCCCCCCAGGAAATCCAGGGGCTGAGCGGCGGTCGCGCTTCCTTCCGCATTCCAGAAGACCGCCTGCGGATTGGTCTCCGGATCCTTGCCCGGCTCGCCAACATATATCTTTGCGCCATTCAGGAGCATCCCCGCCAAGCTGGGGAATTGCGAATACAGATTCTCGACCGGCAACAAACTCATCTACGCGTCCTACAGGGTTGGATAACTGAAAGCTCAGGCGACGTACGCGGCCTGCAACTGGTGCAGCAGCTTGGTGGCCGCGCCTTTCGAGGCCTCGGGCCCGGCGTTGCTGGCCGTGATGATCGCCGCCCCGCGTCCGGGCGCCAGCATGATCACCTCGTGCCACATGGTGTTGGAGCCCTCGTGGACCAGCAGCGGTCCCCGGCTCCAGGGCTGCGCGGGCACGACCAGCCAGCCCAGGGCGTAGATCGCATCGCCCGCCGGCGTGGTCAGGCGCTTGACGCTATCGGCGCTCAGGAGGGCGCTGTCCTTCAGGAACAGGCGCGCGAAGCGGGCGTGGTCGGCCAGGGTCATGTGCACCGTGCCGGCCGGTCCCATGGCCGGCGGATTGTCGGAGGGACCGGCCGGATCGACCGGCGTCAGCCCGCCGCCCGGCGCCGGCAGATGGCCCCAGGGAACAGCGCCCTTCGGCGCCCCGAACCCGGCCGAGGCGATCCCCAGCGGCTGGAACAGATGGACGTCGATAGCCTGCTCCCACGGCGTTCCGGTGATCGCCTCGATCGCCGCGCCGGCCAGCACGTAGTTCAGGTTGGCGTACTCGTACTTGCCGGGCTGGCCGCTGGGCGGCGCCGACAGCAGCTGGGCGGCCAGATCGGCCCGCTGGGCGACCAGGGGTCGCTTGTCGGCATGGGCCCGTATCAGCCAGCCGCCGGCCATCACCGGCTTGTCGCTGACCCCCGACACGTGGCTCATCAGGCGCTCGATCGTCGTGTCGTTCCAGGCCGGGTCGAGCTTCACCCCCGGAAACAGCGAAGCCAGGCTCGCGCCCCACCGGGCCTTCCCCGCCTCGACCAGCCGGGCGTAGACGACGGCGGTCATGGCCTTGGTGTTGGAGCCGATGTGCCAGGGGTCGGTAGCCTGGACGAGATCGGCGCCGCCCGCGCGGCGCACGCCGGCCGCCACCTGCTGGACCGGCCCGCCCGCGTCGCTGACCAGGCCGGCCAAGGCCGGCGCCCCGGTCTCGGCCAGGATCGCCGCGGGATCGACCTTCGGCAGGGCGAATATCTGCCGGGCGGACGCCATCGACGGCGCTCCTCCGGCCACGGCGGCGAGAGCGAGCAGTCGGCGGCGATGCAGCATGAAATCGACCTTCACTTGCGGTGACGCTGCATTTCAATCCCAGGAGCGGGATCGCCGCAACTTAAAGTTATGTAAATAACGCAGCGGCCGCCGTTCGCCCGCCAGGCGCAGCCCCTTTCCCTCTAGTTGAGATTGGTGGAGCTTGCGCGCGATCCTGGAGAATCGATCTTGCGCATCCTCGGCGTCCTGGGCTGCATCGCCCTGCTGGTCATGTCGGCCTGCGAGTCCAAGCCCAAGAAGCCCCTCTCGGGCACGGTGTTCATGGACGAGTTCCACGCCCTGTGTCCGCACGACATGCGATCGGCCAACGAGGCCAGGCAGGCCTTCGTCGCGGCGGGCGCCAAGGAGAGCCGGCCGATCATCGGCGCCTTCGTGCAGACCCACGATCCGGCGCCGAACATGCCCGCGTTCACCCGCCTGGAGCGCGGCGAGACGCAATGGCGCTACGACAACGACTACGCCTTCCATATCGCCACCGTCGCCGAGACCCGCCTGCCGAACGGCGGCGTGGAGATTCGCTGCAAGGTGCAGGTCCCCACCGGCCAGGGCGAGTTCTTCGACTTCCTGGTGCAGTACGTCAGCGGCTCGCTGCCGGTGAATGTCGCCTTCGAGGACGGCGCGCGGATGCTGCTCTACAAGGACCGGCACGCGGCCAAGGACGTCTCGGGCTACTACGTGCTGTGGCGCGGCCTGCCCGCCGCCGCGTGGGGCGCAAAGCCGAGCCTGGCCCTGATCTACGTCGTGCGGACCGGTCCGCCCCTGCCCGATCCGGTCACCTTCCTCAGCCCCGCGACCACCGCCGTGGCCCGCATGGACCGCTACTGCGGCGACACGGCGTACGAGGCGGTCTCGGCCAAGGTCGCCGAGGCCGGCAACGGCCGCCCCGACCCGACGGCCGAGGGCTCGAAGTCGGCCAAGCGCCTGGGCGAGCGCAAGTTCGACACGACCTGGATCATGACCGACGCCGACGAGTGGCGGCTGCACGCCTCGCGGGTCGTCAATCCGATGGCCACGGTCGACGAATGCTCGGTGCGCATGGCCGGCATGGAGACCGCCTCGATGATCGGCGCGCTGCTGGACGACAAGGGGCTGGCGCTGCACGCCGAGAAGACCTCGCGCACCAAGCGCACGCTGGAGTTCCGCGACGAAAAGCGCGACCGCATGATCCTCTACCAGGTCGAGACCGGGCCGGACGATCCGATGAAGAGCCACGACCTGATCGTCATGGACGGCGCGCTGAGCCTGCTGAAGGCCTACGGCAGATCCTAGTCGTGCTCCTCGCAGAAGCGGATGCGGTTGCCGAACGGGTCGTGCACCTGCAGCACGTCGCCCCACGGCTGCTCGTCGACGCCCGGCCGGCCGTAGCCGTAGTTCTTGCCGATCAGCTCGCGCTGATAGGCGTAAACGCCCTTCATCGGCACGTAGACGGTGGAGCCGGGGCTGGCGTCGCCGTGATGCTCGGACAGGTGCAGCACCAGCCCGGCCCGCTCGACGCCCATGTAGAGCGGCATGCCCGGCTCGAAGCGGTGCTCGAACGTCACCTTAAAGCCGAGGAAGCCGAGGTAGAACTCCCGCGCCTTGCGCTCGTCGAAACTGCGCAGGATCGGCACGGCTCGGAGAAACTGGATGGCGTCGCTCATGCCCGCATCTGGCGCTCGTTTCGATCGGGCCGCAACAGGCGCCCCCCGCCGCCCGGCGCCGCTTTTGACCCCGGCGCGCGGGCGGTGCTATCCAGCGACCCGCGTTTTCCGCCGAGGCTCCCGCGCATGACCCTTCCTTCTCCGCTCCAGGTGCGTTCGGCATGATCGCCCTGACGCTGGAGGTGCTGGCGCGCGCCCTGCCCTTCTTCCTGCTGGTCGGCGCGGGCGTGACCCTGGCCCGGCTGCGGCTGCTGGATGGCCGCATGGCCCAGGGCCTGTCGGCCTACGTCTACTGGATCGGCTTTCCGGCCCTGCTGGTGCATTCGCTGTCGCGCATGGGCCGGCCGGACCACGACCTGACCCTGGGGCTGGCCGCCTATGCCGGCTGCCTGGCCGTGATCATGGCGCTGATGGTCGGCCTCGGCCTGGCCTTGCGCTGGAACCGGGGCGAGCGCGCGGGCGCGGCCATGGCCGCCGGCGTCGGCAACAGCGCCTTCCTCGGCCTGCCCGTGGCCGCCGCCGTGTTCGGACCCGAGGTCGCCCGCGTCGGCGCCGGCATGGTCGCGATCGACTTCGTGCTGGCCACGGCCCTGGGCGTGGCCCTGCTGGGCTGGGCCGGCGGCCGCTCGGTGTGGCGCTCGACCATGCAGGCGTTCCGCAATCCGATCGTCGCCGCCGCCCTGTTCGGCACGGCCCTGGCGCTGCTGGGCCTGCAACTGCCCGGCGTGCTCGACCGCGCGGTCGGCGCGGCCGCCGCCTCGGGCAGCCCTGTGGCCCTGGTGGCGCTTGGCGTGGTGCTGGGCCTGGCGGCCGAGGCCGACGCCGCCCCGCCGCGCTGGAGCCCCGTGGCCGCCGCCGCGATCGCCAAGCTGGCGATCCTGCCGGTGCTGGTCTGGTTCGTGGTCGGCCTGACCCCGGCCCCTGCGACCTTCCACCTGGCCGCCACCCTGCTGGCCGCCACGCCCACGGCGGTCAACGTCTTCATCCAGACCCGCGCCTACGGCGTCTTCGCCCGAGGCGGCGCCCGCACCGTGGCCCTGACCACCGCCATCGCCTGCGTCACCCTGTCGGCCGTGGCGGTGTGGCTGAAGGCCTGAACGCCCTCAGCCGCCGGCGAACAGGCGCTCGTCCATGATCCAGCTGATAGAGGTCTTGCCGGCGTCCGGTCCGCAAAAGCGCGTCTGCCCCCAATAGATGTGGTCACGATCGGGCGCCTCCCAGACCAGCCTCGCCAGGCGCATGCGGCGAAAGACCTCCCGCCCGGTCGTCTGCTCGATCAGCGCCTCGCCCTGCTGCGAGAGCGTGAACCCGCCCTCCAGCTTGCGCTCTTCATAAAGGCTCTTCACGCGATAGGGGGCTGCGGGCGAACCGCTCTGGAACTTGGGATCGACATAGTCGCCGATGCGCTCGACGGCGAGGCAGGAGGCCGCCTTCCCCCAGAGCTCGCTGTGGCGGCTCCAGCGGCGGGCCACCTGATCGAGCCGGCGGCTGCAATCGTCCGAGACGCTGCGAAGGTTGATGCGATAGACGCCCGGCGCGGTGATGACCGGCGCGAGCCAGCCGCCCCCGCTTTCGGAGACATGGACCACCGCGTGGCTCGCGCCTGTGCTGCGCAAAGCGCGCGCCACGAACGCCGGTCCGCCATCGACCGCCAAGCCGGCAGGCGCCGGACGTTCCCCATCCCAGCGATTCTTGAAACCGTCGCGGCAGAGCGCTTCCCACTCGGCCGGGGCCGGCGGCGCCGAGCGCGAGGTCGTCAGGCCCTTCGCCGCTGTCGCCGAAAAGGTCGCCGGATCGACCCAGCGATTGGTCGGGCCGTCGACGCACCCCGCAAGACCGAGCGCCGACAGCAGGACAGCAGGCAGTGCGGACAAAGCCCGGCGGGCCGCGGCAGGAAACGCTCGGGTCACTGTGTGGGCCTCAAAGCTGCGCCATTGACGGGCGCGACCCTAGGTAGTTCCGCGCCCCCTGTCCACGCTCTCGCCGCCCCGCTTGCGCCCCAGCCGCGCGAACCACGGCTGGGTCGGATAGGCGATCGAGCCGGCGACGCTGAGCGCGATGCTCGTGCCCTTGCCCGAGGCGCTCTCGATGGCCAGCTGGGCGCCCATCTTGCCGGCCCGCTCGTGCATGCCGATCAGGCCGTAATGGCCCTCGCGGCTCGCCCAGGCCATGCGGTTGGCGCCGATGCCGACCCCGTCGTCACGGATCGTCACCTGCAGCTGGCGCACGCCGTACGCGACCTTGACCAGCACCTGGCTCGCCTTGGCGTGGCGAGCGGCGTTGAACAGCGCCTCGCCGGCGATGCGGACGATCTCCTCCTGCACCAGCGGCTGCACCGGGCGCGGCGCGCCTTCCGACACCAGCTCGACCTTCACGCCGGTCTCGAACGGCTGCTCGGCCATCAGCTCGCGCAGAACAAGGTCGAGCCGCCGCACCTCGGCCCCGCGCAGGTCGCGCACCCGGTCGCGGCCCTCCACCAGCATCTGGTCGGCGCGGTCCAGGGCCTGGTTGATCACCTCCCGGGCCGGCAGGTCGTCGGGGATCTGGTAGGCCACCGACTGGAAGCGCATGATCAGGCCCTGCACGCTCTGCAACAGGGTGTCGTGCAGCTCGCGGGCGATGCGCTCGCGCTCGGCGGCGCGCTGCTCCAGGCGGTCCTTGATCTGGGCCGACACCCGCCGCAGCCGCAGGGCGTAGACGCCCCACAGCGCCAGGGCCACGGCCAGCACACAGGCGGCGCGGAACCACCAGGTCTCCACCAGGGTCGGCGGGATCTCGACGGTCAGGGTCGCGCCCTGCTCGTTCCAGACGCCGTCGCTGTTGGCCGCCTTGACGCGGAAATGGAAGGTGCCCGGATGCAGGTCGTCATAGATGACCTCGCGCCGGTCGCCGGCGTCGATCCAGTCCCGGTCGACGCCCTCCAGCCGGTACTGGAAGCGCACGCGGTCGGGGGCGGGGAAGCTCAGCGCCGTGTAGTGGATGCGCAGGCCGCGCGTGCCGGCCGGCAGGCGCAGGGCGGCCGGATCGCGGAAGCGCTGGTCGCCCACCGTCACCGAGCGGATCGCCACCGGCGGCGGCAGGGTATTGACGGTCAGGCGGGCGGGATCGACGACCACGACGTTGCGGCGGGTCAGGATCCAGATGCGGCCGTCGCCGCCGGCGGCGATCTGCTGGCCGGGCGACTTCTGCACGAAGCTGTTGAGGCCGTCGCGGAAGTCGAACACCCGGCGCGGCAGCGGCGCGCCCGGCCTGTCCAGCGCGCGGTCGAGGTCGGCCGAGCGCATGCGCACCACGCCCGCGTCGCCGATGGTCCAGGTGTCTCCGGCCGGGGTCTGGACCAGGCCGTTGACCGAGGCCAGCCACGGGTAGCGTTCGGCGTCGAGGCCGGCGACCGCGCCCCCGCGCAGCCGCGCGAAGCCCTGGCCGCCGCTGAGATAGAGCGCCTCCCGGCCCGGCAGCAGGCCCTCGATCTCGCCGACGGCGAAGCGCGCCTTGTGGATCGGCTCGAACGGCGGACGACCCGGCAGCGCCGGGGCGTTGCGGAACAGGATCGCCGCCCGGCCGTCGGGCTGGCGGGCGGCGTTGGAGGCGATGCCCTGGCCGCCGGACCAGCGGTTCCACGCCCCGCCCTCGCGCCAGTAGAGGCCCTTGTCCAGCGCCGCCATCCACAGGCGGCCGTCCTCGTCCTCGGCGCAGCCGTAGGCGCTGGCCTCGGCCGGCTTGGAAAAGGTTTCGACCTTGCCGGCCCGCACCCGCAGCACCGTGTCGCGCAGGGTCACCCAGACGGCGTCGCCCGCCGCCGCGCACAGCGAACCGGCCGACCAGTCCGTCCGCAGCACCGGCCTGGGCGCCCGCCCCGGGGCGATGGCGTAGAGGGTGTGGGCATCAGCCACCCAGACCGAGCCGTCGGCCGTGGCGGTCATCCGGTAGCCGCGCGCGGAGTTGGGCGGGATGGCCTGTTCCACCGTCACCGCCGCCGGCCGCATCATGTCCAGGCCAAGCTCGGTGCCGAACCAGACATTGCCCTCGCGGTCCTCGAACACGGCGTGGGTCTGATCGGAGGTCAGGCCGTGCACGGCCTTGTAGGACTGGATGCGCAGGGCGCCCGCGTCGGCCTGCCTGGCCGCCACGCCTGGCGCGGGAATGTGGACGACGCCGTCGGTCCAGGTGGCGCCCCACAGGTCGCCCTTGCGGTCGAACAGGATGCGCGAGGCGCCCACCTCGTCGCGGCGCGGATAGGCCCGGGTCAGGGACGAGGCGGCCGGGGCCTCGCCGCGCAGCAGCCGGGTGCTGGCGGTGTCCGACACCCACAGGCGTCCCAGCGCGTCCTCGGCCAGGCTGGCGCGGCGCGCGACCTTGGCCCCGGTCGGCGAGAAGCGCGTCTCGCCCGGCGCGCGGCGCAGCACCGTGTCGGTCAGCACCAGCCACTGCACGCCCTCGCGGTCGAAGAAGACCTGCCAGACCTCCTGCTCGGGCAGGCCCGCCTCGGGCCCGAACTCGCGCCAGCGGCCGTCATGCCAGCGGGCCAGGGTGGCCCGCTTGCGGCCGCCCCGGGCGACCCAGATCCCGCCCTCGCGATCCTCGGCCAGGCTGGTGACCTCGCGCGAGGGGTTGGGCATGCGGGCGTCCACCAGCCGGCCGTCGCGATAGACCACGACGCCGCCGCCGCGGCCAAGGCCCGCCCACAGCGCTCCCGAGCGCGCGCCCAGCACCTGCGAGACGTTCAGCCGTCCGGGCTTGGGTCCGTCGCGCTGGATCGGCTCGAAGGCCACGCCGTCGAAGCGGAACAGGCCGTCGACGCTGCCGATCCACAGATAGCCGTCCTTGGACTGGCCGATGGTGTTGACCCGGCTGGGCGCCCCGCCCTCGATCGACCAGCTGACGCGCTTGTACTCGGCCAGGGGCTCGAGCGCCGGCGCGGCCAGGGCGACCGTCGCCAGGCCCAGGGCGAGCGCCGCGCCCGCCAGTCCGATACGGAGCCCCCCTGCCCGGCTCAAAGGTCGATGATGCCGCGCTTGGCGGCGACGGTCACCGCGTGGGTCCGGTCGTTCACGTAGAGCTTGGCGAAGATGCCCTTGATGTTCGACTTGATGGTGTCTTCCGACAGATTCAGCTCGCGGGCGATGTGCTTGTTGGAATTGCCGTTGGCGATCAGCTGCAGGACGGTGATCTCGCGCGCGTTCAGCGGCTCGTCGATGGCGTGGATGGCGATGCGCTCGGCCACCTCGGCCTGCAGGTGGCGGCGGCCGGCGTGCACGCCGCGGATGGCGTCCAGCAGATCGCGGCGCAGGCTGCTCTTCAGCAGATAGCCGGCCGCTCCGGCCCGCAGGGCGTGCAGGGCCTGGGCGTCGCCGGTGAAGGTGGTCAGCACGATGATCCGCGCCTCGGGATGCGCGCGGCGGATGGTCTCGATGGCCACCACGCCGTTGCCGGGCATCTGCAGATCCATCAGCGTGATGTCGGGGCGCAGCCGCTCCCAGCCGGCGATGGCCTCGTCGCCGGTGGCCGCCTCGCCGACCACCACCATGTCGGACTGGGTCTCGAGCACCGCGATCACCCCCTCGCGCAGCATGGGGTGGTCGTCGGCGATCAGCACGCGGATACGGTCGTCGCCGGCCTCGACGCTGGCGGGGTGTTCGTTCATTCGGCGACGTCCGGGGACCGGTCCTTGCGCATGGGACTCGTACAGTTGGCGGGTTTGGCCAACCGCGACCATACACGAAAGCGGCGCACGATTACCCTTTCGGGGCTTGACCCGGAAGCGCCGCCCGGAGCGGCGGCGAGGCCGCCCGCCCGTTGGCCAGCGCCCAGTCGAGGGCGAAGTCGGCCACATCCTCCCAGCCCGGCTCGTTGCACAGCCAGTGCGAGCGGCGCGAGAAGCATTGCAGGTCTGTGCGCGAGGCGGCCCGACGCTGGTGGCGGGCGGCGGCCGCGACCATGGCCGGCGGGGCCATGCGGTCCTCATCGCCGGCGATCAGCAGCAGCGGCGGACGCCGCCGGGCCGCCCTGGCCGCGCCGCCTCCCGGACCCAGCAGGGCCTGGCGCACCACCCGCGCCGGGGCGGGGACCACATGCTCGGCATAGGCCGAGATGCGCTCGTCGACCGGCAGGCTCTGGGCGAACAGGGCCGCGAAACCGTGGGGCGACAGCGGCGCGGCGCCGCTCCAGCGCGTCAGCAGCCGCCGCAGCGCCCAGGCCGCGCGCGGCCGGGCCAGCAGGCCCAGCGGCGGAGTCGAGGCGATGGCCACGCCGCAGGCGCCGCAGCCGCCGTCCAGCAGCCGCTGCACGATCAGTCCGCCCAGGCCGTGGCCGATCAGGATCGGCGGCTCGACCAGGGCCACCGCGTGGGCGGCGTAGGCGTCGACCACCTCGTCCAGGGTCAGCCGGCCCAGGGCGCGCGGCGACAGGCGACGCAGGTCCTCCACCGGCGCGTCCAGCAGCGGCCAGGCCGGCGCGACCACCGTCAGCCCCTGGGCCTCGTAGCGGGCCTTGAAGCGGTCCCAGGCGCGCGGCGTCAGCCAGGCGCCGTGGATCAGCATGACGGCGGCGGTCACGGGTCCTGTCTCTCCGCTCAGCCGACGGCGGCCACGGGCCAGTCGGCCTCGATTTCGACGGCCTCGGACGCGCCGCCGCGCAACCGGCGCCAGACGCTGGGCGACAGCCCCTCGAAGCGGCGGAACATGCGGCAGAAGTGGGCCTGGTCCGACAGGCCGCAGGCCAGGGCGATGGCGGCCAGCGAGTCGCCGCTCTCCAGCATCATGGTCCTGGAGCGGGCGATGCGGCGGCGGTTCACATAGGCCTTGGGCGCGTCGCCGAAGCTGATGCGGAAGGCGCGCGAGAAGTGGCTGGGGCTGAGGCGGGCCTCCGCGGCCATCTCGGCGCTGGAGATGCGGCCAGTCAGGCGGGCCTCGACCAGGGCCTTGATCCGCAGCACCTGCCAGGGCGCCAGGCCCCCGCGCTGCATGACCGGGGCGGCGAAGGCCTTGGGCTCCTGCGCGACCGCGTCGATCTGGGGCAGCAGGCGCACCGCCACGGCGATGCAGCGCTCGGCGTCGGCCGGGTCGGTGGCCAGGGCGTGACGGGCCTGCATCAGCAGCAGGCGGATCTGGTCACGGGCGGGTTCGGAAGCCGGTACGGGAACGCGTGTCGACACTGTCTGGGCTTGCATCGTCGCTCTCTTCGGCTGGTCTCGGACGCGCCGCCGGGAAGACGGCGCGCCCTGAAACTCGGCCAAAGGGACCCCGGCCGCCATTCCCGCCCGGGTGAACCTCGCCTACCCAGGCGGGTGAAGCGCGGCCCACCCGATTGGGAACGCTACCGTCTCAGCCGCGCTGGCTGCGGGCCTCGGCCGAGAACAGCGACAGGAAGGCCAGCACGGCCGACAGCGAGAACGCCCACGTCCCGCCGAACGCGAAAGCCAGGGCGCCCAGGCCGCAGCCCGCCGCGAACAGGCCGACGGCCGCCGACAGCTTCTTGATTCGCGCCACCGAGGCCGCCCGGTCCGGACCGCCGCCCCGGATCAGCTCGGCGACGTCCAGCATGATCTGGGTGGTCGAGCCGGTCATCAGGGTGGTCGGCGGAGCGGTCGGGATATGCACCCGGTGGGCGGCGTTCTGGATGGCCATGGCGCAGACGAACAGCACCGCCACCAGGATCAGCTGCCAGCTGTCGCCCTTGGCGAACGGCGCCAGCACGACGGCCGCGACCGAGCCGGCGATCAGCAGTACGGTCTTGACCGCCAGCATGATCCGCAAGGTCGGCAGGTTGGCCGCCGCCAGCTTGAAGGTCACCAGCCGGCTGATCACCACGGCGGCGCAGAACACCGGCAGCACCAGGAGCTTGGCCACCGCCCCGTCCGCGCCGTGGATCATCGCCGCGCCGAAGGTGACGAAGTTGCCCGTCACGTGGGCGACGAACACGCCCTGCAGCGCCAGGAAGCCGACCGTGTCGAGATACCCGCCGTTGAAGCTCATCAGTTGGGAAAGGCTCGGGAATCTCATGGTCACCATCCGTACTTGAGCTCGACGCCGAGATAGTCGCTGTCGTCCCGGCCCGAAGCGCGCAGGGCGCTCCCGGCCTCGTAGTGGACGGCTTCGATGGTCCCGGTCAGGCTCGGGTTGAAAGCATAGTCCGCCCGCAGGTGGGCGTAGGCCCCGGTCCAGCGTCCGCCGCGCCCGGCCGTGCCGGACAGGGGGATGAAGGGCTGGGCGTAGATCGCGTCAGTCGTCTCGCGGCGCCATTGACCGGCGACGGCGGCGGTGACCGCCAGCCCCTTGACCGGCGTCACCGTCACCGACGGCTTGACGTGCACGAGGTTGGCGTAGCCGGTGTAGGCCGCGCGGGTGAAGTAGGCGGCGTTGGGATAGAGCGGGTCGAACGTGCCCACCCGCCCGTCGCCGGACCGATCGTCGCCGCTGGCCGTGTCGACCTGGAAGCCCAGGCGCGGCTTCCAGGAGACGGCCTTCAGCGTCCAGCCGATCCGGCCGCCAGCCGCCCAGGCGCGAGCCCGGCTGGCGCCGACGTCGCCGCGCTGGACCATGGCCTCCAGGTCCCAGTCCAGCGCCCCGGCCGCGCCGAGATAGCGCAGGTCGTAGGCCTGGCGGTCCTCCTCGCCGACCGCGTCGACATAGCGGGCGGTCGAGCGGGCGAACCGGGCGGCGTAGGCCGACACAGACCCGCCGGGCGCGCGGCGCTCGACCCGCACGAGGTCGAGCCGCACGTTGCCGCTGGACGTATCGTCGAAGGCCTCGCCGTCGTGATACTGCACCGGCTGGCTGACGAAGCCCGCCAGCTTCCAATCGCCGCGCGACCAGTCGGCCCATAGCGCGTCGAACGACTGGCGCACGCCGGGACCGTCGCGGGCCGACAGGAACCGCTGCTGGTCGATCGGGAAGTCCTGGCGACCGACGCGCACATTGGCCTTGCCGCCCCAGACTTCGGTTTCATGGCCGACGAAGGCCAGGCGCAGGTCCAGGCGGTTCTGGTCGGCCGGACCGATGTCGCGACGACCGAAGGCGCGCACGTCCTCCAACTGGACGAAGCCCTGCCAGCCGCCCTTGCGGGCGTCGGCATGGACCTGCAGGCGCTGCGACAGACTGGTGTCCGACGGCTCGCCGCCGAAGCTGGCCGCATCGCCCGTCTCGATCCGCTCGCGCAGGGTAAGACCGAGGGTCAGCGATGTATCCGGCCTCTCTTCCTGCCAGCGGTTGACCTTGATCGCGGGGCGCTCGGCCGCTAGGGCCCCCCTTGTCTCGAGGATAGGGACCGCGACGAGAACGAGCGCCGCGGCCGCCAGCGTCCTCATGACCTGTCTCGCGATTGCAGGTCGTGCCAGGCGACCAGCACGAAGCCGCCCACCAGGCCCAGGTGCTCGAAGAAGCTGTTGGTCGCGCCGAAGCGTTCGGGCGGGCCCATCTCCCAGAAGCGGTTGGCCATGAAGGTGGCCCCCAGGGTGAAGGCCGCCAGGGCCAGCGCCCCCAGCCAGCGCAGCCGGCCGGTCAGGATCATCAGCGAGGCGACCAGCTCCAGCACGATCACCAGCACCGCGAACGGCGCGGCGGGCGACAGGCCGAAATGGGTCATCTCGGCCAGGGCGCCGGGGAAGTCGAAGGCCTTGGTCAGGCCGCCCTGGATGTAGGCGGCGCACAGGCCCAGCAGGGCGATCCAGCGCACCGCCGGCGCGAGGAAGGCCCCGCGCAGGCGGTTGTCGAGCGAGGCGTTCATCAGACCGCCCAGCACGCGCAGCCCAGCGCGCCCCAGAACGACTTCAGGTCGGCGATCGGCAGGCTCTTGGTCCAGGCGGTGGCGTGGTCGTGACCGTGCACGCCGCAGCCGCTGGCGCAGCCGCACGAGGCCGCCGCCTGTCGTTGCAGGGTCTTGTCGGCCTGCGGCTCGGCCCAGGCCGCGTAGCCGCCGAACACGCGCACCGGCGACCAGTCGGGCATGGCCGGCGGCACCTCGTTCTCGTCGAGCTTGGAGAAGTCGCCGGCGCCGTAGACGATCTTGCCGCCGACCATGGTCAGGTCCGAGGTCATGTCGGCGATCTCGTCCTCGGGCACGCCGAAGAAGTCGCGGTCCGGCACGATCAGGTCGGCCAACTGGCCCTCCACGATACGGCCCTTCTTGCCCTCCTCGTTGGAGAACCAGGTCACGTTCTCGGTCCACATCCGCAGGGCGCTCTCGCGGTCCAGGCAGTTGCGCTGCGAGTAGATGCGCGTGCCGCCGACGGTCTTGCCGGTGATCATCCAGGCCAGCGAGACCCACGGATTGTACGAGGCCACGCGCGTGGCGTCGGTGCCGGCCGAGACCTTCAGGCCCTTCTCCAGCATCTTGGCGATCGGCGGCGTCGCCTCGGCGGCGGCCGCGCCGTAGCGCTCGACGAAGTACTCGCCCTGGTAGGCCATGCGGTGCTGCACGGCCACGCCCCCGCCCAGGGCGGCGATGCGGTCGATCGACTTCTCCGAGATCGTCTCGGCGTGGTCGAAGAACCAGTTCAGGCCCTCCAGCGGGACGTCCTTGTTGACCTTCTCGAAGACGTCCAGCGCCCGGTCGATGGTCTCGTCATAGGTGGCGTGCATCCGCCAGGGCCAGCGGTTCTGGGCCAGGATGGTGACCACCTCCTCCAGCTCGCCCTCCATCTGCGGCGGCATGTCGGGGCGCGGCTGGCGGAAGTCCTCGAAGTCGGCGGCCGAGAACACCAGCATCTCGCCCGCGCCGTTGTGGCGGAAGGAGTCGTCGCCCTGCTTGTACTTCGACGTCTTCGTCCAGTTCAGGAAATCGTCCTTCTCGCCCTTGGGCTTCTGGGTGAAGAGGTTGTAGGCTAGGCGAATGGTCAGCTGGTTCTCGTCGGCCAGCTTCTGGATGACCTCGTAGTCGTCCGGATAGTTCTGGAAGCCGCCGCCGGCGTCGATCGCCCCGGTCACGCCCAGGCGGTTCAGCTCGCGCATGAAGTGGCGGGTCGAGTTGACCTGATAGTCGAACGGCAGCTTCGGCCCCTTGGCCAGGGTGGCGTACAGGATCTGGGCGTTGGGCTTGGCCAGCAGCAGGCCCGTGGGGTTGCCCTGGCTGTCGCGGATGATCTGGCCGCCGGGCGGTTCGGGCGTGTCGCGGTCGTAGCCGATCACCCGCAGCGCCGCCGCGTTCAGCAGGGCTCGGTCATAGAGGTGCAGGATGAACACCGGCGTGTCGGGCGCCACGGCGTTCAGTTCCTCGATGGTCGGCAGGCGCTTCTCGACGAACTGGTGCTCGGTGAAGCCGCCCACCACCCGCACCCATTGCGGCGGCGGGGTGATGGCCACCTGGCGCTTGAGCATGCCCATGGCGTCGGCCAGCGAGCGCACGCCGTCCCAGCGCAGCTCCATGTTGAAGTTCAGGCCGCCGCGGATGATGTGCAGGTGGTTGTCGATCAGGCCCGGCAGCACCCGGCGGCCCTTCAGGTCGACGACCTTGGTGTCCGGGCCGGCCAGGGCCATGACCTCGGTCTCGGTCCCGACGGCGGAAAAGCGCCCTTCGGTGACGGCGACGGCCTGCGCATTCGGGTTGCTGCGGTCCAGCGTGGTGAAACGGCCGTTGCGCAGGATCAGGTCGGGCGAGGTCATGGGCGGAACTCCGGGGGAAACTTGGGGGGACGGCGTA
>LNIY01000129.1 GCA_001449105.1 Caulobacter vibrioides
GCTTCGGCCTGGGCGGCGGCGGCTCCACCACGACAGGCGGCGCTGCCGGTTTGGCGGCTGCCTCGGCCTGGACCTCGGGCAGCACTTCGAGGGCCTTGTTGATGCGGGCGATCTCGTCGGGGGTGGCGATGCGGCGGCCCGCGACGCTGCCTTCGACCTTGATGCGCTCGCCGCCCGGCGCGGCCGCGTCGGGGATGACCACCAGCCTGGCGTCCTTCAGGGCGGCGCTCGGTGCCGGGCCGCCGAGGGTCTGGGCCAGATTCTGGGCCAGGACGGCGGGCGGCGCGGCTTCCAGGGTGCGCGGATCGGCGCCCATCAGTGTGTCGGCCGAGATCCTGGTCTCGCCGCCGGCGTAGCGGCCCTTGAAGGCCGCCAGCGTGCCCGACGGCCCGGTCCAGCGATAGAAGATGTGCGTGCCGACCTGCTTCAGCTTGACCAGGGTCGGCGCCCAGTACGGGGCCACGTAGTCGGCGTGATAGTGGGTGGCCACGCCCACGTCCTTCATCACGAAACCCGACAGCGCCCTGCGGGCCACGGCCTGGGCGCGGTCCCACAGCGGCGGCGACACCGTTTTCTCCAGCGAGCCGTCGCAGGTGAAGCTGAACTGGCAGCCGGTGCTGCGCAGCGAGCCCTCGTAGATCACCCCGCAGATCGACTTGGGATAGCCGGGATGGCGCAGGCGGTTGAGCACGGTCTGGGCCACGGCCTGCTGGCCCTCGGGGGCCTCGAAGCCGGCTTCGAAATAGACCGCCTGGGTCAGGCAGTGCAGGGCTCTGGCCCGTTCCTCGCCGGAAGTCTTGAGCACGAAGGGCCGGGCCGCCTCGATCGGCAGGGGCGCAGCCAGGCGGTAGCCGTTGATCAGCCGGGCGTCCTCGAAGCCGGGAACGCCCGCGCCCAGCACCGGAATGGTGGCGATGTCGATCACCTCCCAGCCCTTCACGCGGCCCCAGTAGTCCTTGCGCGGACGCGGGTCGTGGCGGCGGGCCAGGGCCAGCATGGCCGGATCCATGTCGGCCGTGTAGCGGGCCAGGCCCGCGTCGGAGAGCGCGCCGGCCTGGCTGGCCACCCCCGCCGCGCGGCCGTGCTGGCGCGGCAGGTGATAGGCGGTGGCGCACGCAGAAAGGCCGCCGACGACGATCAACGCCGCGGCGGCCTTCTTGCCCGGATGTCGTCTGGCGGACGGCACGCGGGGTGTTCGGATTACTTGCTCAGGGTCGAGCGCAGCATCCAGGCGTGCTTTTCATGGGCCGCCAGGCGCTGGGTGTAGAGGTCGACCGTGGCCTCGTCGCCGGCCTCGTCCGGGGCGTCGATGGCGCCGCGCAGGGTGGCGATGACCGTCTCGTTGTCGGCCAGGAGTTCCTTGATCATGGCCTCCCAGTCCTGCTCGCCGTCGCCGTCCTTGATGCTGGAGAGGTTGCCGAAGGCGGCGTAGCCCTGCGGGGCCAGTTCGCCCAGGGCGCGAATGCGCTCGGCGATCAGGTCGAGAGCGGCCCATTCTTCGTTGTATTGGCCTTCCAGGAGGATGTGCAGGGACTGAAAGTAGGGCCCGCGAACATTCCAGTGATAGCCGTGCGTCTTGAGGTAGAGCGCATAGCTGTCGGCCAGGACCTTGTTCAATCCCTGCGCGATGTCAGCGCGTTGCTTGGCCGAGATGCCGATGTTCGGAGCGGTCGCCATTCATGATCTCCCGTGTTGCGTGTCCTAGGTAAGCGTGTCCATGCTCTTGGCAAGCCTGCTCATGAGCGCGGAGCAAGAATGAACAAAAATGATCCGCTCGCCCCCAGGCCGGAGCCGCGTCGTACGGCGTCCGCCCTGCTAAGCGCCTGGCTCATACCAGAGGTTCCTCCGCCGTTCTGGCGGGCGGCCCTGGCCGCGGTCGTCGCCACGCTGGCGGCGCTGGGCATGCGTTTCGCCCTGTTGGGGCCCGACCAGACGCTGGGGGCGACCCAGGCCTTCTTCCCGGCCATGGTGCTGGTGACGCTTTATGCCGGATGGCGCTGGGGCCTCGCGCCGATGGCCAGCGGGGCCGCGCTGGGCTGGTGGCTGTGGGCCGGGCGCTATGGCGACACCCTCAGCGAGCCGCAGACGGCCTCGATGGTGCTGTACCTGGTCTCGGCGACTGCGACGACGGCCGTGGCCCACGGCATGCGCGAAGCGGTCGTCGGCCTGGCCGAGGCCCGCCGCCGCCAGCAGGACGCCGAGACGCGGCTGGACGTGACCCAGGCCGCCGCCGGGGTCGGGCCGTGGGAATGGGACGTGACCACCGGCGAGCTGCACCTGTCGCCCGCCGCGCGGCGCAACCTGCGCCTGCCGTCGGAGGGCCCGCTGGACTTCGAGACGGTGGCCGCCGCGGTGCATCCCGAGGACCGCCCTCGGGTGCAGGACGAGATCAGGCGGGCCATCAAGAGCGGGCCGCTCTACGAGGTCGAGTACCGGCTGGTGGACGGTCCGGACGGCGAGCGCTGGATCCACGGCCTGGGCCGGATCGAGCGCGACGCTTCGGGACGGGCCGTGCGCGTGCTGGGGGTGAACTTCGAGGTCACCAAGCGCCGCCAGGCCGAGGAAGGCCTGCGCGAGAGCGAGGCCCGGTTCCGGGCCCTGGCCGACAGCGCCCCGGCCCTGATGTGGATCACCGGCCAGGGCGGGGCGCGCGAGTTCGTCAACGCCGCCTATGTGGATTTCGCCGGGGCCGACTATCGCGACGCCCTGACCCTGGACTGGCGCACGCGGATCCACCCCGAAGATCTGCCGGCCATCCTCAAGGCCCAGATCGCCGGCGAGGCCTCGCGCAGGCCGTTCAGCCTGGAGGCGCGCTATCGCCGGCCCGACGGCCATTGGCGCTGGCTGAAGTCGTTCTCGCAGCCGCGCTACGGCCCCGGCGGGGCCTTCGCCGGCTTCATCGGCATCGCTTTCGACGTCAGCGACGCCAAGGAGGCCGAGGCCAAGCTGACCGGCATGAACGAGCTGCTGGCCGACAAGGTGGACGCCGCCGTCGCCGAGCGGGACCTGGCCCAGGCCGCCCTCAGCCAGGCTCAGAAGCTGGAGGCCATCGGCCAGCTGACCGGCGGGGTGGCCCACGACTTCAACAACCTGCTGACCGTGGTGATCGGCGCGCTGGACGCGGTGCAACGCCACCCCGACGACGCCCGCCGTCGCGACAAGATGGTCGACGCGGCGCTGTCGGCGGCCCGGCGCGGCGAGAAGCTGACCCAGCACCTGCTGGCCTTCGCCCGCCGCCAGCCGCTCAATCCCGAGGTCTGCCGCGTCGACCGGCTGATCGCCGAAAGCGAAGCCCTGCTGCGCCGCGCCGTCGGCGAGGTGCTGCCGCTGAAGCTCAGCCTGGGTTCGGGCACGCGCACGGCGCGGATCGATGCGGGCCAGTTCGAGGCGGCGTTGCTGAACCTGGTGGTCAACGCCCGCGACGCCAGCCCGCCGGGCGGGGTGATCGTCGTGGAGTCAGGCCCCGAGACCCTGGACAAGCCGCGCGGCGAGCTGAAGCCAGGGGCCTATCTGCGCGTCTCGGTCCGCGACGAGGGCAAGGGCATGGACGCCGACACCGTCGCCCGGGCCTTCGAGCCGTTCTTCACCACCAAGGCCTCGGGCAAGGGCACGGGGCTGGGCCTGTCGCAGGTCTACGGCTTCGTGCGCCAGAGCGGCGGCGAGGTCGAGATCGTCTCCAAGCCGGGCCAGGGCGCGACGGTGTCGATGCTGCTGCCGGCCAGCCACGAGGGCGCGATCCTGCAGGAGGCGCCGGTGGCCCCGCCCGCCCCGCGTCCGGGGGTCGAGGTGCTGCTGGCCGAGGACGATTCCGAGGTCGGCGACCTGGTCGAGGCCATGCTGATCGAGCTGGGCCACCATGTGCGCCGGGCCGGCGACGCCGACGAGGCGCTGAGCGTGGCGCGCGCCCATCCAGAGCTCGGTCTGCTGCTGACCGACGTGATGATGCCCGGCGACAAGAGCGGCGTGGACCTGGCCTCGATCCTGTCGGCCGAGCGGCCGGAGCTGCCGATCCTCCTGAGCTCGGGCTACACCGGCCAGGAGCTGGCGGAAGCCCGCGCCGCGCCCTGGCCGCTTTTGCGCAAGCCCTATGCGCTGGACGCGCTGGTGCGGGCCATAGACCAGGCCTTCGAGACCCGCCGCCCGCACTGACCTGCCCTTGGACCTTCGGGGCTGACTTGGACGGGGCCGCGCGATTTTTCGTCCGCATGCTTTGCATTCACGGAACGAGCGGCTATATGTGGATAGCCCCTTATGCTCACTTTCAGCATAAGTCGCGACGCCGGACGGAGCCGCAACCTTGGTCCGGCGTTTTTTGAGGCCCAGGAAATGCTCACTTTGAGCATAAGAGAGGACGACATGGCCGACGGTTTCGCGCCCCTCGCCTTCACCGCCGACATCGAGGCGGAGACCGCCGCCGTCTGGGACAAGGTCAAGCACCACGTCACCCCGATGGAATGGCGTCTGCACGCCCCGCTGATCGTCGAGATCAACCGGATCAAGCGCGAGAAGAACGCCGCCATCCTGGCCCACAACTACATGACGCCGGACATCTTCCACGGCGTGGGCGACTTCGTCGGCGATAGCCTGGCCCTTGCCAAGGAAGCCGCCAAGAGCGACGCCAAGATCATCGTCCAGGCTGGCGTGCACTTCATGGCCGAGACCAGCAAGGTCCTCTCGCCCGAGAAGAAGATTCTGATCCCCGACCTGAAGGCCGGCTGCTCGCTGGCCTCGTCGATCACGGGCGCGGACGTTCGGCTGATCAAGGAGCGCCATCCGGGCGTGCCGGTGGTCACCTACGTCAACACCACCGCCGACGTGAAGGCCGAGACCGACATCTGTTGCACCAGCGCCAACGCCGTGCAGGTGGTCGAGTGGGCCGCCAAGGAATGGGGGACCGACAAGGTCATCCTGATCCCCGACGAGTTCCTGGCCCGCAACGTCGCCCGCCAGACGGACGTCAAGATCATCGCCTGGGCCGGGCATTGCGAAGTGCACAAGCGCTTCACCGCCCAGGACATCGCCGACATGCGCGCGGCCTGGCCCGGCGCCGAGGTGCTGGCCCACCCCGAGTGCCCGGCCGAGATCCTCGAAGCCTCGGACTTCGCCGGCTCGACCGCCGCGATGAACGACTACGTCGCGGCGCGCAAGCCGGCCCAGGTGGTGCTGATCACCGAGTGCTCGATGGCCAGCAACGTCCAGGCCGAAAGCCCCGGGACCCAGTTCATCGGCCCCTGCAACATGTGCCCGCACATGAAGCGGATCACCCTGCAGAACATCTACGACGCCCTGGTGCACGAGCAGTACGAGGTGACGGTCGACGCCGACGTCCTCGACCGCGCCCGCCAGGCCGTGCAGCGGATGATCGACCTGCCCCCGCCCGCCGCCCCGGCCCGCTACGACCTCGTCAAGGCGCGCCACCACGTGGACGTGGAGCTGATCTAAGCTCCCTTCCCCCTCTGATGGGGGAAGGATTGGGGATGGTGGTGCGCGGCCTATCCGCCGCAACGCCCTCCCCTCGTCTTTCTCGGATGGTCGAACCGCCGTGTTCACCCCCATCCCCGGCCCTTCCCCCATCGAGGGGAAGGGAGTGGAGTATGAGATGGTCGACCGCATCACCTTCGACGGCCCCGTGATCCTTGGGGCCGGCCTGGCCGGCCTCAGCGCGGCGCTCGCGGCGAAGACGGCGCTCGTCCTGTCGCCGACGCCGCTGGCGACCGGCTGCTCCAGCGCCTGGGCGCAGGGCGGCCTGGCCGCGGCCCTGGCCGGCGACGACACGCCCTCGCTGCACGCGGCCGACACCATCGCCGCGGGCGCCGGCCTCTGCGACGGCGACGCCGTGGCCCTGCTGACCCGCGAGGGCCCCGCCGCCGTGCGCGCCCTGGCCGCTATCGGCGCGCCGTTCGACCGCAAGCAGGACGGCGACTTCGTGCTGAGCCTCGAGGCCGCCCACTCCAAGGCCCGCGTCGCCCGCGTCGGCGGCGACGGGGCCGGGGCTGCGATCATGGCGGCCGTCATCGCGACGGTGCGCGCCACGCCGACCATCGAGGTGGTCGAGAACGCGCGCGCCCGCCGCCTGCTGCAGGACGAGACCGGCCGCGTGGTCGGGGTGCTGGCCGAGATCGGCGGCGACCTCGTGGAAGTCCGCGGCAAGGCCGTGATCCTGGCCACCGGCGGCGTCGGCGGCCTCTACGCCGTCACCACCACCCCGACCCAGGTGCGTGGCGCGGGCCTTGGCCTGGCCGCCCTGGCCGGCGCCGAGATCGCCGATCCCGAGTTCGTGCAGTTCCACCCCACGGCCATCGACATCGGTCGCGATCCGGCCCCTCTGGCCACCGAGGCCCTGCGCGGCGAAGGCTCGATCCTGCGCAATACGGATGGTCGCGCCTTCATGGCCGACTATCACCCGGCCAAGGAGTTGGCGCCCCGCGACGTGGTGGCCCGCGCCATCCACGCCGAGCGCGCCGCCGGCCGCGGCGCCTTCCTCGACGCCACGACGGCGGTGGGCGGCCACTTCCCCCGCGAGTTTCCGGCCGTGTTCGAGGCCTGCCAAAGCGCGGGCGTCGACCCGCGCCGGGAGATGATCCCGGTCGTGCCGGCCGTGCACTATCACATGGGCGGCGTCGCCACGGACTTGGACGGCCGCGCCAGCCTGCCTGGCCTCTACGCCGCCGGCGAATGCGCCTCGACCGGCGTGCAGGGGGCCAACCGCCTGGCCTCCAACAGCCTGCTGGAAGCGGCCGTGTTCGGCGCCCGCGCCGGTCGCGCGGCGGCGGCGGAAGCCCAGACCGGCGGCGAGCCGGTGTCGCTGGCCCCGCTGCCCGACCTGCCCGACGCGGCCTTCCAGGCGCTGCGCAAGGCCATGAGCCGAGACGCCGGCGTCATCCGCGACGCAGACGGCCTGGCGCGCCTGCAAGACGAAGTCGCCGTGCTGGAAGCCGCTCACGGCCCCTGCCCGCCCCTGGTCGCCGCCCGCCTGATCGTCGACGCGGCCCTGGCCCGCCAGGAAAGCCGGGGCGGCCACTACCGCTCGGACTTCCCCGAAAAGATCGAGCCCGTCCGCACCTTCATCACTCTGAACGCCCTCTCCGCCGGTTTGCGCCACGCTGCCGAGTAGTGGTACGTAAGGAGAACGGAGACGCGACCATGACGGCGAGCAACGCGGGTTTCGAAGAGCGCGGCGACACCGAGTTCCTGTTCGACTTCGACCAGTACGAGCGCATGGACCAGGCTGGGGTGTTCGACGACGTGTCCGGCCACGTCGAACTGATCGAGGGGAAGATCATCCACATGCCGCCGGCCTCCCTGGATCACGGTGAAGTCACGATCAATGTCGGCGCAGCCCTCAAGAGCGCGATACGCGGGCTTTCGTCCCTCTCGGCGCTGAAGGTCTTCGCGGGCTCCACGCTCAAGCTCGGACGTTACAGCGCTCCTGATCCGGACGTTCTCGTCGCCAGGGCCCCGACGGGAAAGTACGCCGAAGCCGGCGCCGCCGTTCTGGTGGTCGAGATCTCGATCTCGTCGCTCGGAAACGACCTGACGGTGAAGAGCCGCCTCTACGCCAAGTCCGGCGTGCCGGAATACTGGGTGGCCGAGCCGGAAGCCCGCCGCCTGACCGTCTTCAGCCAGCCGCGCCCCGACGGTAGCTGGGGCGGGACCGCTGTCCACGAAGGCGAGGCCGCGGCCGTGTCGCCGCTGTTCGCCCCAGAAGTCCGCATTCCGTTGTCGGAGCTGTTTTGACCGTCCTCCACCGTATCGAGCCCCTGCCCGACCTTCTCGTCCGCCCCATCGTCGATCTGTCCCTGGCCGAGGATCTGGGCCGGGCCGGCGACATCACGGGCCTGGCCTGCATCGATCCCGACGCGCGGCTGTCGGTGGTCTATGCCAGCCGCCAGGACGGCCGGGTCTCGGGCCTGGCCTGCGC
Organism: Caulobacter vibrioides; assembly: GCA_001449105.1. Classification (GTDB taxonomy): domain Bacteria; phylum Pseudomonadota; class Alphaproteobacteria; order Caulobacterales; family Caulobacteraceae; genus Caulobacter; species Caulobacter vibrioides_C. The sequence continues at coordinate 7,922 of LNIY01000129.1, forward strand.
GCGGCTGGCCCTGGCCGCCCTAGACCCGACCGCGACCTTTGAAGTGGTCTCCCCCGACGGCGCCGACGCTGCGCCCGGAACCGTGCTGGCCCGCGCCGAGGGGAACGCCCGCGCCGTGCTGGCCGCCGAGCGCACGGGGCTGAACCTGCTGGGCCGCCTGTCGGGCATCGCCACCCTGACCCGAGCCTATGTGCGCCTCGTCGAGGGCACGGGCGCGACCATCGTCGACACCCGCAAGACCACGCCCGGCCTGCGGGCGCTGGAGAAGTACGCCGTGCGCTGCGGCGGCGGGGTCAATCACCGCTTCGGCCTCGACGACGCCATCCTGATCAAGGACAACCACGTGGCCGCCTGCGGCGGTGTCGGCGAAGCCGTCCGCCGGGCCCGCGCCTTCGCCGGGCACCTGGTGAAGGTGGAGGTCGAGGTCGACGGCCTGGACCAGCTGGAAGACGCCCTCAAGCACGGCCCCGACGTGGTCATGCTCGACAACTTCAGCCTGGGCGACCTTGCGACCGCCGTTTCGCTGGCCAAGGGCCGGGCGGTGCTGGAGGCCTCGGGCGGGGTCAACCTGACCACCGTGCGCGCCATCGCCGAAACCGGCGTGGATGTGATCAGCGTCGGCGCCCTCACCCATTCGGCCCCCGTGCTCGACATCGGCCTGGACGCGGCCTGAACGGCCGCGCCGGCGCGAACGACGTCTATGGGCGCGGGATCGCCTGGTTGAAGTTGAACACCCGGTCGGGGTCGGCCTTGACCTTGATCGCCTTCAGCCGGTCGAGGTTCTCGCCGTAATAGGCCGTGGCGAAGTAGTCGGCGCTCTTGGGATCGTGCGACAGCGAGGGGTCGGCGAAGTTCTGGTAGGCGCCGCCGCCGGCGCGCGGCCACATGGCGGCGTAGAACTCGTCCTGCCAGACGCGGTTGGCGTCGAGCAGGATCTTGTTGTGGCTGTCGCCCTCGCTCCAGTAGAGGCCCACCACCATCAGCCAGTGGCTGTCGCGGTGGACGAAGGCGGTGTCGCGGGCCTTGGTCGCGTTGATCGCCCCGCCGGTCTGGAAGAAGCGCAGGTCGCAGTAGCCGTTGACCCCGGGCCACTGGCGCAGATGCCTGAAGCCGAGGGCCAGGTCCTCAAGGCCGAACTTCGGATTGTTCACGAAGCCCGAGCGCTCCTGGTAGAAGGTGGCGAAGCCGTCCTCGTGCAGGAAGTCCTGCGCGGCCCAGTAGGGCAGTTCCTCCATGCCCGCCCCGCCGGTCGGCTGGGCGACGTCGAGCACGGGCTTGAGGATTTTCAGCAGCTCGTCGCGCGGGCCGTCGTACTGACCCAGCACGCTGATCGGCACGTCGTAGCCGGCCTTGTACTGCAAGGGCGTGATCGCCCCGAACGACACCCGCGAGCCCAGCTTGCCCGAAGCGCCGTTCAGCGCCTCCATCAGCATCGCGCCCAGGGCCTCGACCGAGACGCGGGGACGGATCTCCGGCGTGCGGCTCCAGCTGAGGTCGAACACGGTGACGACCTTGTTCTTCACGTCGAAGGTCTGCAGGGCGAACTCGGTGCTGACGCCGAAATTGCCGCCGCCCGCGCCCTGGCAAGCCCAGAAGAGATCGGCGTCGTCCTTGTCGCGGGCGCGCGGAGAAGCGCGCCGGACCGTGCCGTTGGCCAGCACCAACTGGGTGTCGACGAGCTGGTCGCAGGCCATGCCGTGGCCGCGCATGTTGAAGCCGATGCCGCCGCCCAGCAGGAAACCGGCCGCCCCCACCGACGGGCAGCGGCCGTGGGTCACGGCCCGGTCGTTGGCCCGCAGCAGGCGGTAGAGGTCGCGGTTGCGCGCGCCGGCGCCGAACCGGGCCACGCCAGTGGCCTTGTCGTAGCTGGCCTCGTTGATCAGGCTGGTCTCGATCAGCAGGCCGTCGGTGACCGAGTAGCCGGCGTAGGAATGGCCGCCGCCCCGGATGATCGGACGGATGTTATTGTCGCGCGCCCAGCGGACGGCGTAGGCCACCTCGGCGACCGAGGCGCAGCGGGCCACGCCCTGCGGTAGGGTGTGGGCGTAGCGCAGGTTATTGGGCAGGGCGATGACCTGGTAGTCGGCGTCGCCCAGCCGCAGCAGGCGGCCGCCGCGCGGGCTCTTGGCCAGTTCCCGCCCCAGGCGATCCCACTCGGCCTGGGACGGCCCGCCGGGCCTCGGCGTAGACGGCAGGGCCGCCAGGCGGGGCGACAGCGCCATGGCCGCCTGCGGAGCCAGGGCCGCGCCGGCCGCCAGAAAGCCGCCCGCGGCCAGGAAGTCCCGCCGGCTGGCGAAATAGCGCTTGGTCTGCATCGTCTCCCCCTACTCTTTGTCTGTCTGTGGCGATCGCCTCGTCAGAGGCAGTCGCTCGCCGCCTTGCGCAGGTCGGGCGCGCCGGCCGGACGCTCCGGATCCAGCATCAGCTTCTCGTCGCCGCTCAGCCCGGCGCGGGCCGCGTCGAAGCCGTCCTGGCGGCCGCGCGCATAGTCCTCCAGCGCCGTCATCGCCTTGGGCGACAACTGGGCCTGCAACAGGTTGGCCGAGCAGGCGCAGCCCACGCGGTCGAGCTTCAACCCGAACGCCGCCAGCCTTCCGTCGAGACAGGCCTTGGTCACCGCCTCGCGCTGGGCCGCGGGCGTATCGGCTTCCACCCGGCTGCAGCCGCCAATGGCCAGGACGGCCAGGATCGTCAGAATCGTACGCATGCTCTTCCCCTAAGCGGCCAGGGTGGCGATGCACGCATCGGTTTTATGTGAAAATTATAACGTGCAGCGGGTTTCTCCGACCGTCGGGCGCCGCAGCGGAAAGTCTTTGCGAAACCGCCATTGCCACCGGTGTCTTCCTGGCTCATCTAGGCGTCCGGGCGGGCTGTAAGACCCGCCGGTTCATTATCGAGGCGCCCCCGTGACCACCGACACCGCCGCCAGCCAGGCCCTGCGTCTTTCCGCCACCAGCGTCGCGGCCGCCCTGCCCGGCGTGGCCCTGCCGGCCTATGATCGCGACAAGGTGGAGATCGGCGTCGTCCACTTCGGTCCCGGGGCCTTCCATCGCGCCCACCAGGCCTTCTATTTCGACCGGCTGCTGGCCGGCGACCCGCGCTGGGGCGTCTGCGCCGTCTCGCTGAAGAGCCCGGGCGTGCGCGATGCCCTCTCGCCCCAGGACGGCCTCTACACCCTGGCCCAGCTGGACCACGAGACGAGCTTCCGCGTCATCGGCTCGATCCTGGAGGTGCTGGTCGCGCCCGAGGATCCCGAGGCCGTGTTCGCCCGCCTGGCCGCGCCCCAGACCCGCGTCGTCACCCTGACCGTCACCGAGAAGGGCTACACCCTGACCGGCGAGGGCAAGCTCGACACCGCCCACCCCGACATCGTCCACGACCTGGCGCAGCCCCGCAGTCCGGTCAGCGCCGTGGGCTACATCGTCGAGGGCCTGCGCCGCCGCTTCGCCGCCGGCCTTGCGCCCTACGCCGTGGTGGCCTGCGACAACCTCGCCGACAACGGCTGGCGGCTGAAGGCGGCCACGGTGGCCTTCGCCCAGGCGGTCGACCCGGCCCTGGCGTCGTGGATCGAGCAGACCGCGGCCTTCCCGCGCACCATGGTCGACAGCATCACCCCGGCAACCGACGATGCTTTGCGCGCGCGCGTACAGGCGGCCACCGGCCTCGCCGACGCCTGGCCGATCCAGCGCGAAGCCTTCACCCAGTGGGTGGTCGAGGACGTGCTCGGCGACGGCGCGCCGGACCTCGCCAGCGTGGGCGTCACCCTGACCGACGACGTGCGCGGCTTCGAGCGGGCCAAGCTGCGCCTGCTGAACGGCGTGCACTCGACCCTGGCCTATGCCGGCCTGCTGAAGGGCCATGAGACGGTGTTCGAGGCGGTGGGCGATCCGGCGCTGGAGGCCCTGGCCCGCGACCTGATGGTCAAGGACATCATCCCCACCCTGACCGCGCCCCGGGGTCTCGATCTGGCCGCCTATGCCGAGGCGATCCTTGACCGCTTCCGCAATCCTGAGATCCGCCACCTGCTGAGCCAGATCGCCTGGGACGGCTCGCAGAAGCTGCCGTTCCGCATCCTCGGCACGGTGAAGGACGCCCTGGACGCCGGCCGCGACGTCGAGCGCCTGGCCGTGCCGATCGCCGCCTGGTTCCTGTTCCTGAAGAAGCGCGCCGCCGAAGGCGCAGCCGTCACCGACCCGCTCGCCGACCGCCTGCTGGCCGTGGTCCAGGCCCTGCCGGGCGAGGTGAAGGGCGATGTCGCGGCGTTCCTGGCGGTAGAGGCGGTGTTCCCGGCCGAGCTGGCGGGCGATGCGAGGTTCGTGTCGGCGGTCGAGAAGGCGTACGCCGAGTTCGCCTGAGCCTCACCCCGTAAAACCCCCGCGGAAGCGGGGGCCCAGGCTTTTTCTGAAACGCGTGGCGCTCGACGATAAAACACCTGGGTCCCCGCTTTCGCGGGGATTTTACGGATGGGGAAAGCCCTACGGCTTCCAGTCCGGCAGGTTCGACAGTTGATCCTTGGTCAGCTTGGTGCGCACCAGGTAGTCGTTGGGATCGCCCGGCTCCGGAGCGACCGACACGTCGGCCAGCGCCACCACCACCTTCTTGTCAGGCCCCACGCGGTCGATCTCGATGACCACGGCGGTCGGCTTGCCGGCCGCGTCCAGCAGCACGTGCTCGACCTCGCCGGCCTTGCGGTTGGCCGAGTCGATGACGTCGGCGTCCTCGATCTGGCCGACCGTGAAGCTGCCTTTGGCGCTCAGGGTCTCGTCGCGGGCGATGGTCGATTGGGCGAAAGCCGCGCCGCCGACGAGGGCAAAGGCTACGGCGGTCAGGGCGATCCGCTTCATGGCGTGTCTCCGTGTTGATGTCCGAAGCCAACGCTCCGTACACGGCGCTGTTCCGGATCGCCGGCGTCAGCCGTAGCTGCAGCGCAACCGGGCGCCGCCCGAGGGGTCTCGCTCGACGGCGACTGTCAGGTCCATCACCTCGCCCTCGTCGATCCGCCGCCCTTCGCGGTCCAGCCCGAACCCTGCCGCATTCGCCTCGCGCAACACCTGGCTCCACGGCGCGTCGAAACTGATCCACCAAGAGCCTTCGCTCTCCAGCAGACCGGCGACGGCGACGTCGCGCACCTTCAGCCCGCGCCAGGTTCCCGACAGCGGGACGTGGGCGTTATAGGCGTCGCCCCTCAGCTCCAACACCGGCGCGCCGATTTGGGATCGATAGGCTTCAGGGGCCTGCAACAGCCCAAGACGCGCCTGCGCGTCCTGTCCCTCGCCTTCGAAGACCAGCAGAGTCTGGGTCAGACGCTTCAGGTCCGCGCTCGGAACGCAATGCGCGGGATCGTCGAACGCCAGAAGACCATCCAACGTAGACGGCTTTTCCACTCTGGCGCACGAAACCGAACAGAGGACGACCGCCAAGGCCATGACAGCGCAGAAGCCGGAATGATGATGCCGCACGCCCTCTCCCCTCATCGTTCAAGGCCTGGCTTTCCAGGGCTCAGCGCCTCTTTTCCGTTAGGCCAGCTTAGGCCCGCACACCCTTGCCCAGCACCACCGGGGCGACGGTGCCCAGCAGGATCTTCAGATCGAACAGGAAAGAGGCGCGGGCCAGGTACTCGGCGTCCAGCGCCACCTTGTCGGGGATGGCCAGCTCGTCCCGGCCGTTGATCTGGGCCCAGCCGGTGACGCCGGGGCGCAGAGCGTCGACGCCGGCGGCGGTGCGGGCGGCCACCAGGTCGTCCTGGTTGAACAGCGCCGGGCGCGGGCCGACCAGGCTCATGTGGCCGACCAGCACGCTCCACAGCTGCGGCAGCTCGTCCAGGCTGGTCTTGCGCAGGAACGGACCGACCGGCGTCAGCCAGCGGTGCGGATCGTCCAGCAGGTGGGTGGCGACCTCGGGGGTGTCGATCCGCATGGTGCGGAACTTGGGCATCGGGAACAGGCGGTTGCCCCGTCCCACCCGCTGCGACCAGTAGACCGCCGGGCCCGGCGAGGTGGCGCGCACCAGCACCGCCACCACGGCCAGAGGCAGGGCCAGCACGAGCAGGCCCGCCGCGGCGGCGGCGAAGTCGAAGGCGCGCTTCAGCACGGGATCAGGCCAGGTCGCTGGCGGCCGCGTCGAGCAGCAGGTAGGCGCGGCCGGCTTCCGAGGCTAGCAGGGCGGCCACGAGGAAGCCCTCGCGGTCCTGCTGGGCGGCCTCGTTCACCATGCCCGCGTAGCGGCGCACGAAGCGCTCGGCGCTGGCCTTCAGCGTGGCGTCCGAGAACAGGCGGCGGACCAGGCGACGGATCGCGGCCGGGGCCAGCTTCTTGACCACCTCGCGGGCGCCGTTCTCGTCGTGGGTCTGGATGGCGGCGGCGATCTCGTCGATGCGGCCGCGCGGCAGCAGGGCCGAGGGATCGATGCCCATGGCCAGGATCTCGCCGGCCAGCTTCTCGCCCAGGGCCGCATCGCCCGGCGAGCTGGCCTGCATGTCGCCCAGCAGGTTCTTCCAGCTCCAGCCGCCCTCGTCCTGGGCGGGCTCGGGCGGAGCCGGCGCCGCGCCGCGGCCGCCGGCGGCGTCGAACATGGTGCGGAACTCGTCGTCGGTGGCCGTCGGGGTCAGCTTCAGGCGCTGGCGCGGCGGCGGCTCCAGCGGCGCGAAGTCGTCGGTGGGATAGGCCGGCGGCGGCGGGGTCTGGGCGCGCGGCGGCTGCGGCGCGGGCTGAGGCGCCGGCTGCGGCGGACGCACCAGGGCCGAGGCCCCGCGGCTCTGCGGCGGCGCGGCGAAGCTCGGGGTCTGGGCGGCGGCCGCGTTCATCTGGGTGACCGCCTCGCTCAGCATTTCGTAATTGCGGCGAACGCGGTCCTGGAAGGCCTGGTCGATCGCCGCCGTCTCCTCGGCGGTCCTGCGGGCGGCGGCGCGCAGGTCGTCGATGCCCTTCTCGATCTGGGCGCGGACCTCGGCGGCGCGGGCCAGGGCCTCGCCCGGCAGGGCGGCGCTGCTCTGGCCGGCCTCGACCAGCAGGCGCTCCATCTCGGCGATGGCGGTGCGGGCGGTCTCGACGCTTTCGGCCAGCTTCTGGGCCGTGCGGGCGCCGGCCTGCTCGACCACCTGGGCCGCGTTCTCGATCAGGTCGCGGGCTTCCTGCATGCGCGACTCGAACACGGCGTCGGCCTTCTGGCCGGCCGAGAAGGCGATCTCGTTCAGCTGGTCGACGCGGCCGCGCGCGGTCTCGACGCGCAGTTCGACGCCGTCCCCGGCCCGCTGGGCGGCGTCGGTGATGGCGTTCATGGCGCGGGTCAGCTCGGCTTCCAGGTCGCCGCGACGATCGGCGGCGACGGCCTCCAGGCGAGCCAGGGCCTGCTGCGTCTCGGCCGCCAGGGCCTCGCGCTCGGCGCGGGCGGCCTCGGCCATCTCGCGCAGCTGGTCGCCGGACGACACGATCAGGCCGCGCAGCACCTCGGCGCCCATGGCGGCGATGTCGCCCAGCTCCGAAGCGCCGACGCGGGTATAGGCCACGAACTCGGTGAGCTGGGCGGTGCGGGTCTCGGTCTCGGAGGAGAAGTCCTCCTGGTCGGCGCGCAGGGCCTGGGCGGCGGCCACCAGGGCGGCGCGCTGCGAGGCCAGGCTGCGCTCCACGCTGCCGATCTGGTCGCCGACGCCCTGACCGGCGGTCTCCAGGCGGGCGATCTGGCGCGACAGGTCCTCGGCCCCGACGCGGGCGGCGTCCGAAGCCTCGGCGGCGGCGGCGGCCAGGTCGGCGGCGCGGGCGGCCAGGGCGGCCTCGGCTTCACGCAGCTGGGTTTCAGCCAGATCCGAGGCCTCGGCGACCATGCGGGCCTGGCTGCCGATGGCGTCGACCACGGCGGTGGACTGGGTGTCGAGGGTGGCCGACAGCGCCTGCATGGCGCTGCGCTCGTGGCCCAGGCCCTCGGCCAGCTGCCGGGCCATCCGGCTCGACGAGTCGGCGGCCTCGACCAGGCGGGCGGTCTCTTCGGCCAGGGCCTGGCGCAGGGTGACGATGCGCTCGCGGGCGGCGTCGGCGGCGCTGGTGGCCGCGTCGATCTGGCCGCTCAGCGCGTCGACCACGCCGGTGGCGCCGGCGGCGGCCAGGGTGGAGGGGGTCAGCAGCTGGTCGGTCAGCCGGCGGGTGCGGCGCAACTCGGCCGAGACGCCCAGGGCCTGGCGCAGCATGTAGGCGGCCAGCAGGATGAAGGCGGCCGGACCGGCCGCCAGGGCGGCGAACACCGCCATGGTCACCGCCATCGGCAGGGTCGGGCCGTAGCCGAGCGCGAACACCACCGGCGCCACGGCCCACAGGGCGGCGACGCAGACGGAAAGGCTCCAGTAGACGCCGCCGGGCATCGGCTTGCGCTCGGCCGTCTCGGCCAGCGCGTGCACCGGACGTTCGGCGGCGGGCGGACGCGCGGCCGGCTCGGACCTGGCCGGCGGTTCGGGGTCGGGGCGCGGCGCCGGCGGCTGGGCCGCGGCGGGCGCGGTCAGGAAGGTGGGCAGCGGCGACAGGTCGTCGGCGGCCGGCGGACGCTCGGCCGTCCGCGTGCGGCGACGCGGTTCGGGCGGCGGCGCGAATTCGGGCATCGGCTCGGGGGCTGGAGCCGGCGGCGGGGCCTCGGCGACGGGTTCGGGCTCAGGCGCCGGCTCGGGCGCGACCGGTTCCGGCTCGGGCGGCGCGGAGCCGCGGAAGAACGACCGGCGCGCGGTCGAGCGATCCTCGCGCAGCACCGGCTCGAAAGGATCGGGAGCGGGCTCGGCCGCCGGTTCAGGCGAGGGTTCCGGCGCGGGTTCAGGCGCGGGCTCGGGCTCGATCGCCGACGTCAGCGGTTCGGGCGCGGGCTCCGGCCGCGGCTCGGGCGGCTGGTAGGACGGCGGACGCGCCCCGCGCGGCGGCGCGGCCAGGAAGCCCGTCTCCGGCAGGTCGGCGATGTCGAGATCGTTGTCCGGCTCGCTGATCGGCGCGTCCGGATCGGGTTCGGCGGCGCCGAAGGCGGAGAGGTTCGACGCGGAGAGGTCCGACTCAGGCAGGACAGAAGCCGGCGCCGCATCGTCGCGGGGCGTCTCCACCGGCAGGGTGGAAAAGTCGAGCGGTCGGCGCTTCTTAGGCTTCATACGCAGCCACTGTCCCAAGGCGAACGACGAGGGGGCCTTTTACAGCGACACAGCGCGCAAGCCCCTTCTCCGCGCAGGCGAATAAACCTAGCCGCGAAAGGCGCCCGCGCATAGCCGGTTGACGCGGTTTTCCCCAAAGGGGGCCGAGTGTTGCGCGATTCTCTTGTGTCTCGCCCCGACGATCCCGGGGCGGACGGATCAGGCGCGAGCGAGGCGCGCGGCCTGTTCCGGGCAGATGATCTTGGGCGCGGTTTCGAGGCGCGCGGCCTCTCGCGGCGACCGCGCCACGGTGCGTTCGACCTTCGGCTTGATGATCGTTTCCTCGATCACCACGCCGAACTGGCACAGCGCCGTGGCGGAGAGCCACAGCACGATGGCCGCGAGGAGTTCTGACAAGAAGGACATCGGCTTACCCGTCGATCCGATAGCGCCGTTATGCCGTAATCCATGGCAAGGCTCGAATGAACTTTTGGTCATGTTGCCGCAACGGCGCCCACACAAGCTGACAGCGCCCCTAGATTTCTGAGCCTTGCTCCAGAAGGCCCAGAGACCTAGGTCGCAGGCTCCCCCGGTTCTTCGTCTCCCGCCGCCGGGCGAGAGGCGAAGTCTTTCTGTTTGCGGACGACCGTCTTGGCCCTTACCCAGCTTGCACCCCAGGCGCCCGCCGTCGCTTCCGAGCCGACCATGCCCGCGATCACGCCCGCCCGCCTCACCCACCTTCAGCGCCTGGAAGCCGAGAGCATCCACATCATGCGCGAGGTCGCGGCCGAGTGCGAAAACCCGGTCATGCTGTATTCGATCGGCAAGGACAGCGCGGTGATGCTGCACCTGGCCGCCAAGGCGTTCTATCCGTCCAAGCCGCCCTTCCCGCTTCTGCACGTCGACACGACCTGGAAGTTCAAGGCGATGTACGAGCTGCGCGACAAGATCGCCGAGCAGCTTGGTTTCGATCTCCTCGTCCACAAGAACCCCGAGGCCGAGGCGCGCGGCATCAACCCGTTCGATCACGGCAGCGCCCTGCATACCGACCTCTGGAAGACCGAGGGCCTCAAGCAGGCCCTGGCCAAGTACGGCTTCGACGCGGCCTTCGGCGGCGCCCGCCGCGACGAGGAGAAGAGCCGCGCCAAGGAGCGCGTGTTCAGCTTCCGCTCGGCCGAGCAGCGCTGGGACCCGAAGAACCAGCGCCCCGAACTCTGGAAGCTCTACAACACCCGCAAGCACCCGGGTGAAAGCCTACGCGTCTTCCCGATCTCCAACTGGACCGAGCTGGACGTCTGGCAATACATCCACCTGGAGAACATCCCGATCGTGCCGCTCTACTTCTCGGCCCCCCGGCCGGTGGTCGAGCGCGACGGCGCGCTGATCATGGTCGACGACGAGCGCTTCCGCCTGCGCGAGGGCGAAGAGCCGCAGATCAGGAGCGTGCGCTTCCGCACCTTGGGCTGCTACCCGCTGACCGGCGCCGTCGAGAGCACCGCCTCGACCCTGCCCGAGATCATCCAGGAGATGCTCCTGACCACCACCAGCGAGCGCCAGGGGCGGGTCATCGACCACGACCAGTCCGCCTCGATGGAGAAGAAGAAGCAGGAGGGCTACTTCTGATGGCTCACCAATCCGCCCTCATCGCCGAAGACATCGAAGCCTATCTCGAGGCTCACCAGAACAAGTCGCTGCTGCGCTTCATCACCTGCGGCAGCGTCGACGACGGCAAGTCCACCCTGATCGGCCGGCTGCTGTACGACAGCAAGATGATCTTCGAGGACCAGATGGCCGCCCTCGAAGCCGACTCCAAGCGCGTGGGCACGCAAGGCGGGGCGATCGACTTCGCCCTGCTGGTCGACGGCCTAGCCGCCGAGCGCGAACAGGGCATCACCATCGACGTCGCCTACCGGTTCTTCTCGACCGACAAGCGCAAGTTCATCGTCGCCGACACTCCCGGCCACGAGCAGTACACGCGCAACATGGTCACCGGCGCCTCGACCGCCGACGCGGCCGTGATCCTGATCGACGCGCGCAAGGGCGTGCTGACCCAGACCCGCCGCCACTCCTACCTCGTCAGCCTGCTGGGCATCCGCAACGTGGTGCTGGCGGTCAACAAGATGGACCTGGTCGACTGGGACCAGGCGACGTTCGACGCCATCGTCGCCGACTACCGCGCCTTCGCCGAGAAGATCGGCCTGACGGTCTTCACCCCGATCCCGATCTCGGGCCTGGGCGGCGACAACATCGCGGTGAAGAGCGAGCACACCCCGTGGTTCGACGGCCCGATCCTGATGGACTGGCTGGAAAGCGTCGAGGTCGAGGACAGCCTGCAGGCGCAAGCCTTCCGCATGCCGGTGCAGTGGGTCAACCGCCCCAACCTCGACTTCCGCGGCTTCTCGGGCCAGGTGGCCTCGGGCGTGGTCAAGCCGGGCGACCGGGTCAAGGTGCTGCCCTCGGGCCGCGAAAGCCGGGTGTCGCGCATCGTCACCCTGCCGGGCGACCTGGACCAAGCCGTCGCCGGCCAGTCGGTGACCATCACCCTGGCCGATGAAGTCGACGTCTCGCGCGGCGATGTGCTGGTCGCCGCCGACAGCCCCTCGGCGGTCGCCGGCCAATTCGAAGCCACCCTGGTGTGGATGGACGACGAGCCCCTGCCCCCGGGCCGCTCCTACCTGCTGAAGATCGGCGCGCGCCTCGTGGGCGCCAGCGTCACCGAGATCAAGCACCGGGTGAACGTCAACACCCTGGAGCACACGGCCGCCAAGCGGCTGGAGCTCAACGAGATCGCCCACGTCAACATCTCGCTCGACCAGGCGATCCCGTTCGAGGCCTATGCCGACAACCGGGATCTGGGCGGCTTCATCCTGATCGACCGGATCAGCAACCGCACCGTCGGCGCGGGCCTGCTGAACTTCGCCCTGCGCCGGGCCGACAACATCCACTGGCAGCACACCGACGTCTCCAAGGCCTCGCGCGCGGCGCTCAAGAGCCAGCGCGGCCGCGTGGTCTGGCTGACCGGCCTGTCGGGCGCGGGCAAGTCGACCATCGCCAACCTGGTGGAAAAGCGCCTGCACGCGCTGGGCCGCCACACCTACCTGCTGGACGGCGACAACGTGCGCCACGGCCTCAACAAGGACCTCGGCTTCACCGAGGAGGACCGCGTCGAGAACATCCGCCGGGTGGCCGAGGTGGCCAAGCTGATGGTCGACGCCGGCCTGATCGTGCTGACCGCATTCATCTCGCCCTACCGGGCCGAGCGCCGCCTGGCGCGCGAGATCCTCAATGAAGGCGAGTTCGTCGAGGTGTTCGTCGACACGCCCCTGGCCGTGGCCGAGAGCCGCGACGTCAAGGGTCTCTACAAGAAGGCCCGCTCGGGCCAGCTGAAGAACTTCACCGGCATCGACAGCCCCTACGAGGCGCCGGAAGCGGCCGAACTGGTCATCGACACGACGAAGGTCGACCCGGTCGCGGCGGCCGAGAAAATCGTGGCCTGGCTGGAAGGCGAAGAGATCGCGTACGAGATTTGAGGACGCCTGTCGTCTCCCCCTTCCCCCTTGATGGGGGAAGGGTCGGGGATGGGGGTGACTGCTGAACTGGCGACGGCGCAGCGTTTGACGCCGCATCACCCCCACCCC
>LNIY01000130.1 GCA_001449105.1 Caulobacter vibrioides
GGCAAAATGAAGCCAACGCTCAAAACGGTATCACATCATCCAGCTCTATATCTTCCCAGTAATGTGGATCAAAACGATATTGCCAAACGCCATCCGACCCATCAAATCTCATTGGATAGCCACCAGCCACCACAATTTTCCCCTTAAGATCATCCGGAAGCTTCGCAAGATCAACGATCTTATTTGTATTAATAGTCTTCAGGCACTTTAATGCAGATAATCTTTCCAACTCAACGGCTGGCAAATACTCGCAATTAAATATCGCAATACTTTTTAGAGATGTCGCGCCCTCGATGCCCTTCAGGCTTTTCAACTTTGAACAGTTTGCAAGCGTCAAGTATTCTACTTTTGCAAGCTTCGACATGGTGGACAAGTCCCTGACGGACTGAACCCGATTAAGAATGATGTTTTCCAAATCACGAACCATTTCCAAATCCGGCACCTTAACCTTCACAGACGCGCCACTTATATAAAGTCTCTTTAGTTTTTTGAGTCCAGTAATGAAGTTTAGATTTTCCAAAGCTCCACATTGATCAATCGCTAGCGATTGCAGATTATCCGGAAAGGCTCTATCCAAGTTACTCACCTTAGGAAGGTCGGACAACCTAACTTCTTCAAGACAATCCAATCCGGAAAGACCATCCAGATTATCAATAAGCGGCAAATTTCTAATAGATATCATCTTTAAACTTTTAACATCATACACATCATCTATATTTTGCACTTGAGCGCACTTCGCCACAGAGATCGATTCAATAGATTTAACGCCAGATAAAAACCCAAGAGATTTTATTTTGATATTTCTAATTTCTATGTTTTTAAGATTATTATTATTATGGAGATTTGGAATATCGGAGATACCGACTGTATACAGCGATATAGATTCCAGTTGAGAGTAATCTTTCAAGAATTTAACAGTCTTTACCCTGGGCATCGCCCCAAGGCTCAAAGTCTTTATACAGGTACACCCCCTCAGCCACTCCAGGCTTGTGACTTCCTGGCACATATTAATAGATAACGATTCAAGTCCGACCAAACGGCCGATGTCAGACAACTCACTTAGTGAGCTATATACAAAACTCAGACTCTTTACACTTTCTAGGTATCCCAATTCTGACAGACTAGTCAGTTCGTTTGCATGAAATATACTGACGGTACCGAGGCCCGGTACATTCTTGAGCCACCCCAGGTCGTTGCCTGTTACCGAAATCATTTCGACCGTATGGATACCCTCTGTCCACGGTAGATCACGACCGGTGGAGAGCGGAACGCCGTTCAACAAAACCGACGCTAGATCCTTGTGTCGATCCACGAGCTCCAGATGCTTTGCCGCCGGGGCGCTGATTTCCAGACGCTTGAGGCCACTGATCCCCTCAAGCTGCAGCATATCCTGAGGCGTAGCAAACCTTGGCAGACTACCGTTTCGGGCCACATGTTCGCGAACGAGCTTGATTTCATTGAAAGATACCTGCCCCGTTCGGCAGATTTCAGAGACCACAAGCTCTCGCGCATCCAAGACGTACCCCGATCTCAAGGCCAACAGCGCACTGGCGGTGCCAACTAGCCGTAGAGACTGGGCGCAGGCCGCAACGGTCGATACCGCTTCGTCCTTCCAACGCTCATACGCCAAGTGCGGAACAGCAGCGTCCCCCGCTACAGAGAGGATCCTCGCGTCGACCTCACTACGCGGCGGTATCAAGGCGGTAAGGTTTCCGATCACTCGGTCCCTCAGCTCGGGATCTTGCTGTCGAAGATTCTCAAGGCATCCCAAAGCCAATGCAAAGCAGGTCTTACGGATCTTCTGAGAGCGCCGCTTTTCACTTTTGTGATTTTCGGCTCGGACGAGGAGCGCCGTTATCAGTCGACGTCCAAAACTAACCCCACCCGTGGAGGTACCGGCGGCAAGCATGATCGTCTCATGCCACTGATCATCATCTGCGAGTTTGGCGAGAAACTGTTCTTGGCTATCTGCGCCAGCAGCACACGCAGCAAGGTATTCCTGAAATGTTCTATGTGGAAAGTCAACCAAGTCGGTCGCCGGTTCCCTCAACAAGCCTGTTCGCTCAATCAAGAAATCCAGCACATCTCCCGCCTCAGCACCTCTAGCTTCAGGAGCCTGGAAACTATTAATCTTAGGAGCGATCCATTGTACTGCTTTGTCGCGTGATATCTCAATACGCGCCGATATGACCCCATTGTCGCCATCAGGTTTGTTATTCATCATATCAAATGCGAGTCTCTGAAGAACCATCTCTTTATCATTCTTCGTCATAGACAATAGCGGCCCAGACGGGGCCGTAATATTTCTTTTAAGATCCCTCGCCTCCACGAGCATATCGCAACATTTATCGTATAAGTCTACCCTCTGACGGGGGAGATAGCCTTCCTCTCTCCAATGAAGTACGCACACCATCGCACACAGAAGTGGCGTACTGCATAGCTCTCTAATTCTTCTATTAGCTGGATCAACAAGTTTTTCCGGAAGTGATTTACGTGCCTCAATTAGGCTTCGCATCTCTGCTTCATCAAGCCGTCGCTTGTCTACTGCATCGTGCCAATGATAAACAAACTGCGTAATGTCTTCGTCAGACATTTCCTGCAACTGAGAGTCTATGAAATTTTCTGGCGGAGACCAAGAGTCACTTGTCCGTATACCCTTCGGACCAATTGTTCCTGGTAGCGTCCTAGATGTTATAATTACTCTATTTCCAGGATAATCCTGTATAAAATTTCCTACCCATTTCCAAAATCCAGGCCTACGATTAGGCGGCAATTCATCGACGCCGTCGATCATAATTACGCCACGACACTCCACTTTAAGAACTTGTCGCATCCAGCCTTTAGGAGCAGCCTCTGTCCATATAAGCTGATCGGTAGAATACCTGACGAAGTTTTCCACGGAGGGGGCTCCCGTCTCCGTGCGCGCCACAGTTCGCAGTTGCACAAAGAAGGGCACACCCCCTCTCCATGGATTATCGCTATCGTGGCTAGCACACCGAGTGGTGATCCAACTCAGAAGAGTAGTTTTTCCGGACCCTGCCGGCCCCCTGACTATGAGAAGAGGATTGTTGGTAAGAAACTCCTCAGCCCTCAGCGCAGACGAGTTTTCTGATTGTATATTTAGCGAAATATAAGCAATACTAAGAGATTGATTTACGCCATGCAAATCCCTGGCGCCAGGAGTTGTAAGTTTTCCGAATCGCTTCTTTATGTGATCAAGATAGTCAGACTCAAATTGAATAAATTCATTAGATCTTTCCTTTTCAATGACGCCCTTAAATAGAGATGGAATGCTATTTTCCAGAGAAGCAATTTTTTCTTCAATTTCGCCAAGCTGGAACGCCACGGGAGCTAAGCGCTGCGCTATCCACAGCATGCCTGGGTCCGCCTCCTTAGCAAAGGCTCGCTCCAAAAATGTGAAGAATACAGAAACCAGCCGCCTGCACTCTTGTATATTAGCCAAATGAACAGCGCGCTTTCCAGATGGAATCATTATGTACGAGAGCGCTCTCTCGGGCATACAATCTGCCTCAATCGTATCTCCGCCTATTACTATCTCTGATATAGCTTCGATAGTTTTCCCATCGCGGAAAAAGTCGTGAATTTGAGAGACATCATACTCCGCATGCTGGGAAAATAGCTCCTCAGTAGCGCTCGCAATGCACTCCTCCAAGCGCTTCAGGTATGGAGCGTCTATCATGCCCGCAGCACTGAGCAGAGGCCCCAACGGCGTTGCCGATAGACGGCGAGCAGCTCGATTGAGCGCGCTTGATGCGATATTACCGGAAACCCCAGATGCCAACGTCTGGGCGACCGCAAGCGTTGCCGCTGCCGCTGTAACCGGCTCAACCATAGTGTCACTCCCCGCATTGATTCGTGCCAAACGTTAGCAGACCTTGAGACACGCACCACTTGGTTGGGCCGGCGTGCAAGCGGGGCACATTTTAGCTATGGCGCAAAACGCGGGCGGCGAACGACAACCTCAGTATCGCTTTATACTGGCGAAGCCATTGGCAGCGAGTACCTGAAACGCTGGCTGTAGGTCGTGAGGTGACACCTTCCTCACGCTAGCATGAGGTGTTACATCCGGGCACATCAACCGTAGCAATCCGCTTCTAGAATTCCTTATTTTTCAATGGCCGGTCGAGTTTCCCCTCGGCTCCACCAATCCCCCAGCGGATTGGATTGCTCCAAGAAAATTCAGGGCTTGAACGACCGCGGGGAATTCGGCGGGGCACGATTTCGCGGGTTTTCTGGCTGACCTCCGGCGCGAGGGGCGCAACCGGTTGTAGAGCTCAAGCTTAGCTGCTTGGATCGCCCGCAGTTTCGTCCGGTGAGTCCTATGGCCGTTCCCGACTACCAGTCCTTGATGCTGCCCCTGCTGACGCGCGCCGTCGCCGCCCGCAAGCCGGTCGGCGTCCTGGAACTGATGCCGCGGATCGCCGCGGACCTGGCCCTGACCGAGGAGCAGCTGGCTGAACGGCTGCCGAGCGGGCGGCAGGGGACGTTCCACAACCGCCTGCACTGGGCCAAGCAGTACATGACCCGGGCCGGTCTCCTCGAGTCCACCAAGCGCGGACACTTCCAGGCCACCGATGCGGGGCGCGCCCTGCTGGCGGAGGGCTTGCCCGCGATCAGCAACGACATCCTGGATCGTTATCCAGCCTTCCTGGCCTGGCGGCAGGGCCTGCCGAACGAGACCGGCTCTTCGGCCGATGACGACGTGTTTCCCACGATCGCTTCCGCCGCCGTCGCCACGCCGGAAGAACGCATCGAGACCGCCCGGCGCGAGCTCGAGGCCAGCCTGAAGGCCGACCTGCTCGACCGGGTGCGGCAGATGACGCCCGGCGACTTCGAGGCCCTGATCATCACCCTGTTGCTGCGCATGGGCTACGGCCAGGGACGCGAAGAGATGGCCCAGGCCCTCGGCGGATCCGGCGATGGCGGCGTCGACGGCGTGGTCCACCAGGACCCTCTGGGTCTCGATCGCGTCTACATCCAGGCCAAGCGCTACAAGGAAGGCAACACGGTCGGGCCGGACGCCATCAACAGCTTCATCGGCGCCCTGAACATCAAGCGGGCCAACAAGGGCCTGTTCGTCACCGCCTCTTCGTTCACCAAGCAGGCCAAGGACCACGCCGAGCGCTCGACCACCCATGTCGTCCTGATCGACGGCGACCAGCTGGCGGGCCTCATGGTGCGCTACGCCGTGGGCGTGGTCATCCGCGACACCGTGGAGATCAAGGCCGTCGACGAGGGCTTCTTCGGCGAATAGCCGCCTGGCCCCCGCTCACAGGACCCCGCTCACGAAAAAGGGGCGGAGTTTCCCCCGCCCCTCGTCATTTCGCACGAACCGGCCGTCCTCACCCCGCCGGGCGGGGGCCCGCCAGGCTGGTGTAGAATTCCGGACGGCGGTCGCGGAAGAAGCCCCAGGCGGCGCGGTGGGTGGTCAGGAAGTCGAGGTCGAAGGTCGCGTTGACCAGGCCTTCGTCGGCGCGGCCCAGCTCGCTGACCAGGTCGCCGCGATGGTCGGCGATGAACGACGAGCCGTAGAAGGTCTGGCCGCCATTGGGATAGCCGTCCCAGGGCTCGAAGCCGATGCGGTTGGCGCCGATCACCGGGATCACGTTGCTGACCGCGTGGCCCTGCATGGCCCGCCGCCAGGGCAGGGCCGTGTCGAGGCTGGCGTCATGCGGCTCGCTGCCGATGGCGGTGGGGTAGAACAGGGCCTCGGCGCCCATCAGGGCCATGGCGCGGGCGGCCTCCGGGTACCACTGGTCCCAGCAGATGCCGACGCCCAGGCGGCCGAAGCGCGTATCCCAGACCTTGAAGCCCGTGTCGCCCGGCCGGAAGTAGTACTTCTCCATGTAGCCGGGGCCGTCGGGGATGTGGCTCTTGCGGTAGACGCCCAGCAGCGAGCCGTCGGCGTCGGCCATCACCAGGCTGTTGAAGTAGTGCGGGCCCTCGCGCTCGAAGATCGAGATCGGGATGACCACGCCCAGCTCGCCGGCCAGGGGGGCGATGGCCTTGACCACCGGGTGCTCGCGCCACGGATGGGCCTGTGCGAACCAGCGCTCTTCCTGGGCCACGCAGAAATAGGGCCCCTGGAACAGCTCCGACGGCAGGATCACCTGCGCGCCCTTGGAGGCGGCTTCACGGATGAAGCCCTCGGTCTTCTTGATGTTGGCCGCCAGGTCCATGCCGTAGGAGGTCTGGATGGCGGCGACGCTGAGCGTGCGAGTCATGCGGACTTACTCCCCGGGTTCTTGCTGGCTGATGCAGTGGAACGAGCCACCGCCGGTGAGGATCGCGGTCGAGGGCAGGCCGATGACCTGGCGTTCGGGGAACAGGCCCTTGATCACCTCGACGGCGAAGGCGCCCGACTCCTCGGCGTAGATCGGCACGATCACCGCCTCGTTGGCGATCAGGAAGTTCATGTGCGAGGCCGGGATCGGCTCGCCGTCCTCGTCGAGGATCTTGCCCGGCGAGGGGATGCGGACGACCTGCAGCGGCGAGCCGCGGCTGTCGGTCATCGCGCCCAGCAGGCGGGCGGTCTCGGCATAGACCTCGGCGTTGGGGTCGTCGGCGCCGAAGGCCATCGGACAGGCGACGACGCCCGGCGCGACGAAGCGGGCCAGGTTGTCGACGTGGCCGTCGGTGTGGTCGTTGAGCAGACCATCGCCCAGCCACAGCACCTTCCTGGCGCCCAGGGCGGCGGCGAAGGCCGAAGTGGCCGAGGCCTCGTCCCAGCCCGGGTTGCGGTTCTCGTTCAGCACGCACTGGCGGGTAGTCAGCACGGTGCCCAGGCCGTCGTGGTCGACGGCGCCGCCTTCGAGGATGAAGTCGTTGCGCACCAGCGGCGCGCCCGAGGCGGCGGCGATCTGCTCGGCGACGATGTCGTCGCCCTCCAGGTCGTACTTGCCGCCCCAGCCGTTGAACCTGAAGCCGGCCGCCGACGCGCCGTCGGCGGTCTCGGTGAAGATCGGGCCGGTGTCGCGCAGCCAGATGTCGCCGAACTGGCCGCGGACGATCTCGACGCTGGTGTCGGAAAGCAGGGCCTTCGCCGCGGCTTCAGCCTCGTCGCCGACGACCATCAGGCGCACGCGCTCGCCGCCCGGGCCGGCCAGGGCCCGGGCGAGGTCGGCGACCTCCTGCTGGGCCTGTTCGAGGTCTTCCTGCCAAAGCTCGCCGTGGCTGGGGAAGCCCAGCCACATGGCGCGGTGCGAAGCCCACTCGGCGGGAACGGTGAGGGTCATATTCGAAAGCCTGGTCTACTGGCCGGGACGGGGGCCAAAAAACGGAGGATGGCGCAGATGGCCCCGGACGGTCCGGGGGTCAAGCGCGGTATCTAGCAAATTGGTGCGACAAAAGAAAAAGGGCGGCTCCGAAGAGCCGCCCTTCCCCATCGCATCCGCGAGGATGCGTCGGTCTTAGAACTGCGTGCGCAGGGTGACCTGGTAGGTGCGCGGAGCGCCGATGTGGTACGACGGAGCCGAACCCGAGAACGTACCACCGCTGGTGACAACGCCGGTGGCGGTGTTACGCGAGCTGATCGAGCCGAAGTACACTTCGTCGAACAGGTTGGTGATGTTGGCCTGCACGTAGGTGCGCTCGGCGAACGGCAGGTCGTAGCGCAGGTCGAGGTCGACGACCGAGTAGGACGGGGTCTTCTCGTCGTTGACGTCGGTGGCCCAGCGCTCGCCGGTGTACTTCGCCTGGACGCCGAACTTCAGGTTTTCGGTGATGTTCCAGTCGACGCGACCGCCCCAGGTGTATTCCGGGGTCTCGACGATGGCCTTGCCGCCGGTCGGCAGCACGACGGTCGACGAAACGCGGAAGTCGTCCTGGATTTCGCTGTGGTTGTACGAGAACGAACCCGAGACGCGCAGGTACTCGGCCACTTGCCACGACGCCTGGGCGTCCAGGCCGTAGGACTTCACGTCACCGACGTTGCGGTCGATGCTGATGCCCTGGTCCTGGTCGTAGGAGCTGACGATGCGGTTCGAGTAGTCGGTCTTCCACAGGGCGACCGACGAGACGAAGTTCGGGGTCGTGTAGCGGTAGCCGACGTCGATCGACTTGGTGGTTTCCGGCTCGACGCCGGCGGTGGCGACCTGACCGTTGACCAGCGAAACCGTGTACAGGTTGTCCGTACGCGGCGACGAGAAGCCTTCGGCATAGGCGGCGTAGACCGTGTGGTTGTCGGCCAGGGCGTAGGTCACGCCGACGTTCGGCAGAACGTCGTCGTACTTCTTCGTCAGCGCGAACGGCTTGATGTACTTCGTCGACTGGATCACGCCGGCGCCGTTGGCGAACTGGACCGAACCGTCAGCGTTGGTCTGGGCCGGAGCGCGGGTGGTGCAGAAGGCGTTGAAGCCGGCGACGATGCCCGACGAGGTCGTGTTGCTGTTCGAGGTGTAGCAGAACTGGTTCAGCTGACGCTCGAAGTACGGCACGCGCAGGCCGAGGTTCACGGTCAGCTTGCTTTCCAGGAACTGACCGAAGTAGTCGGCCGAGATCTGGTTCAGCTGAGCGACCGAGTAGCGGTCACGCGCACGCAGGAAGCTGCCGTCCGAACCGAACACCTTCTTGCCGTGGCCGTCCTTGCCGCCGAACACGTTGGTGGTCGTGCCGTCCGGGTTCAGGAAGGTGTACTCGCCGGTCTGGCGGTGGCGGCCGTAGTCGCCGGTGTAGGCGACGCGGAAGCGCTGGCTGTCGCTGGCCTGCCAGATCACCGAGCTGGTGACCATGTAGCGGCGGGTGTTGGTCACCGACGGGGTGAAGAACGCGACCGTGTCGGTCGCCGTGCCGTTGCCGTTCAGGTCCTTGCCGACGTTCGACGTGCCGAGCACGCGCAGGTCGGTTTCGCTGATGGTGCCCAGCTGCGAGCCGCCGTCGGCCAGGGTGTACTGGAACGACGGGTCGATGGTCCAGATCAGGTTGTCGGCGAGGTGGAACTTGCCCGAACCGCGGATGTTGCCGGTGTTCGACGGGTTCACCTGACGGCCGTAGAAGTCCGAGCAGTTGCCGGCGACCGCGGGCGGAGCGACGGTGATCGTGCCGGCCGTGGTGTTCAGGGTGCGGTTGACGCAGGTGTCGGTGAAGTCGAGGCGACGACCGAAGGCGCGGTACTCAGCCATCGTCATCTGACGATAGTTGTTGTTCCGGTTGATGTTGTAGTGCGCGGCCAGGCTGACGAAGTCGCCGTTGCCCAGGTCCTGGAACACGCGGGCGTTGAACTGCTTCTTCTCGAGTTCGCCCTTGCCCTTCCACTT
The DNA here is from genome assembly GCA_001449105.1 of Caulobacter vibrioides. GTDB lineage: Bacteria > Pseudomonadota > Alphaproteobacteria > Caulobacterales > Caulobacteraceae > Caulobacter > Caulobacter vibrioides_C. The sequence continues at coordinate 9,276 of LNIY01000130.1, forward strand.
GTCGTACGACTGGTACGAGCCCGAGACCCAGGCCGTGGTGCCCCAGGGGCCGAATTCGCCGGTGTTCAGCTGCAGGAAGCCGCGGTGATAGCCGAAGCTGCCCAGGCTGGCGGTGGCGACGCCGCCGAAGTCCTTGGTCGGACGGGCGGTGACGTAGTTGATGGTGCCGCCGGTGGCCGAAGCGGTCGGGCTGTCGACGTCGGTGGTGCCGAGGTTGACGCTGGCGCGGCTGATCAGCTCGGGGTCCAGCATCTGGTTCGGGTAGACGGCGTAGTTGCCGGTGTCGTTCAGCGGGATGCCGTCGAAGGTCACCGAGACGCGGTTACCGTCGAAGCCGCGCAGGCGCAGGTTGCCGCCCGACGAGCCGTACGGGTCGTTGTTGGTGAAGCTGACGCCCGGAATCTGGTTCAGCGACTGGAAGATGGTCTGGCCGCTCGCCTGGGTGGCGATGGCTTCCTGGGTGATCGAAACCTTCGACTTCGGCGCGGTTTCGGCGATCACGCCCGCGACGGCCTTCGGGCCGCCCGAGGCGGTGACCACGACGGCTTCGACGGCGTCCGTACCGGTCGACTGAGCCATCGCGGCGGTCGCCGCCAGCAGGCTGCCGACGAGCGCGGTCGACGCCAGGCAGGCGATTTTTTTCGTGTTCATGTCCAAGGATCCCCTCATTCTTTGACGCGAGCCCTATAGGTGAGCATCAATCCGCATCGTTTGGGGGGTTTAGCGAAACATTTCGAAGGTTTGGTGACGGAAAGGCCACGATCGCCCAGAAAGCGCCATAACGACGGTCGTTTGCGGAACGATTGGTCAGATTCCACTTACTTGGCTAAGGAGAGGGCATGACCGTGACCGCCTTGTCCGCCTTGGATTCAGAAGCTCGCGCCTGGCGCCTGACCGTAATCGCGGTGGGCTTGCTGACGATCGTCCGGGTGCTGGCGATTTTTTCGACGCCGCTCGAACTGTACCCGGACGAAGCCCAGTACTGGCTTTGGTCGCGCACCCTCGACTTCGGCTACTATTCCAAGCCGCCGATGGTGGCCTGGGTGATCTGGCTGACCACCCAGATCGGCGGCGACGCCGAGGCCTGGCTGCGGCTGGGCGCCCCGCTGCTGCACGGCGGCACGGCGCTGATCCTGCACCGCATCGCCCGCCGGCTGTACGGCGGCTGGACCGGCCTGGCGGCCTCGGCGGTCTACGCCCTGATGCCGGGCGTGGCCCTGTCGTCGGCCGTGATCGGCACCGACGCGCCGCTGCTGTTCTTCCTGGCGCTGACGATCTGGGCCTATGTCTCGCTGCCGGGCGTGGAGGCGGGCCGCCGGCGCCTGCTGGTCGCCGCCGGCCTGGGCGCGGCCCTGGGCCTGGCCTTCCTGTCGAAGTACGCGGCGGTCTACGTCCTGTTCAGCATCGGCGCGCACCTCGCCCTGTCGCGGGAGGCCCGCAAGGTGTGGACCTGGCCGATGGCCCTGGCCTTCTTCGGCGTGCTGATCGCCGTCTTCGCGCCCAACCTGATCTGGAACGCCGCCCACAAGTTCGCCACGGTCGAGCACACCGCCGCCAACGCCAACTGGGGTTCGCACTCGCTGTTCAATCCGCGCGAGCTGGTCGAGTTCATCGGCTCGCAGTTCGGGGTGTTCGGCCCCCTGCCCTTCGGCGTGCTGCTGGGCGGGGGTATCGTGCTGGCGGTTCGCCGCAAGCTCGCGCCCGCCGACGTGCTGCTGCTGTGCTTTGCCTTGCCGCCGCTGCTGACGGTGGCCGGCCAGGCCTTCGTCAGCCGCGCCAACGCCAACTGGGCGGCCGCCGCCTACGTGGCCGGCTCGGTGCTGGCCGCCGGCTGGATGATGCGCTGGGGCGCGCGCAAGTGGCTGATCGCGGGCATGGCCGTGCAGGGCGCGTTCGCCGGACTGTTCCTGGCCTGCCTGACCAACCCGCGCCTGGCCGACGGCATCGGCCTGTCCAACAGCTTCAAGCGGGTGCGCGGCTGGGACCAGACGGTGCAGGCGATCATCGACCGCGCCCGCGAGGAGCAGGCCGGCGTCGGCGTGACCTCGGTGGCCGTCGACGACCGCTTCCTGTTCAACGTGGCGGCCTATTACGGCCGCGACTACTGGGGCACCTTCGGCGCCCCGCCGCTGCGCATCTGGGTGCACGAGGCCCATCCGCAGAACCAGGCCGAGACCGAGGCCCCGCTGACGCCCGAGTACGGACGCCGGGCGCTGGTCGCCAGCCTGGAGGGCGTCTACCGCTCCAAGATCGAGCAGGATTTCAAGGCCCATTCGGGCGACGAGATCGTGCGCGTGCGCCTGGACAAGAAGCGCAACCGCCGCACCGACCTGTTCATCGCCGAGGGCTTCGCTCCCGTGCCGCGCGATCCGAAGACCGGCCTGCCGCCGGACCCGGAGAACGGTGGCTCTACGGCTAGGTAGGGGCTCGCGAGCGAGAACCACCAAACCCGTAAAACCCCCGCGAAAGCGGGGGCCCAGGCTTTTTCTGCAATCTACGGCGCTCGACGATAAAACGCCTGGGTCCCCGCTTTCGCGGGGATTTTACGGAAGGGGGACACCCCCTCCCGCAGGCCTTTCTCAGTCCTTCATCCGCCAGGTGGCGCCGGTCGGGCTGTCCATGACCACGACGCCGAGGGCGTCGAGCTGGCCGCGGATGGCGTCGGCGGCGGTCCAGTCCTTGGCGGCGCGGGCGGCGACGCGCTGGGCCAGCAGCTCCTCGACCTGGGCCTTGAGGTCGTCGGAGGCGTCGCCTTCGAACCAGCTGTCCGGGTCGGCCTGCAGGAAGCCCAGCAGGGCGCCGGCCTCGAGCAGGCGCGACTTGTGGATCGCCACCTCGGTCAGGTCGCCGGCGGTGACGGCCTTCTCGATGGCGCTGGAGACCTCGAACAGCTTGGCCGTGGCGGCCGGCGTGTTGAGGTCGTCGCACAGGGCGTCCATCACCTCCTGCGGGGCCTCGACGGCCTGGTCGGGAACGACGTCCTTGGCGCGGCGCAAAGCGCCATAGAGACGATCCAGCGACTTGCGGCTCTGTTCCAGCAGCTCGGGCGTCCAGTCCAGCGGCTGGCGGTAGTGGGCGCTCAGCAGGGCCCAGCGCACCACCTCGCCCGGCACCGTCTTCACCAGCTCGTGCGGGATGATGACGTTGCCCAGGCTCTTGGACATCTTCTCGCCGGCCATGTCGAGGAAGCCGTTGTGCATCCAGTAGCGGGCGTAGGTCGGCAGGCCATGGGCGCAGCGGCCTTGCGCCACTTCGTTCTCATGGTGCGGGAACTGCAGGTCGATGCCGCCGGCGTGGATGTCGATCGGCAGGCCCAGCTGCTTGTCGATCATCGCCGAGCACTCGATGTGCCAGCCGGGACGGCCCGCGCCCCAGGGGCTTTCCCACTCGGGCTCGTTCTCCTTGGACGGCTTCCACAGCACGAAGTCGGCCGGATGGCGCTTGTAGGGCGCGACCTCGACGCGGGCGCCGGCGATCATCTCGTCCAGCGGACGACCGGAAAGCTGGCCGTAGTCGGCGAAGCTCTGGGTGTCGAACAGCACGTGGCCGTCGGCGGCGTAGGCGCTGCCGTTGTCGACCAGCTTGCCGATCATCTCGACGATGGCGTCGATGTGGTCGGTGGCCTTGGGCTCCAGCGTCGGGCGCAGCGCGCCCAGGGCGTCGGCGTCCTGGTGATAGGCCTCGAGATAGCGGTCGGTGATGACCTTGATCTCCACGCCCTCGTCGGCGGCCTTCTTGTTGATCTTGTCGTCGACGTCGGTGACGTTGCGCGCATAGACCACCGCCTCGTCGCCGAACTCGTGGCGCAGCAGGCGGAACAGCACGTCGAAGGCCACCACCGGACGGAAGTTGCCGATGTGGGCGTAGCCGTAGACCGTCGGTCCACAGACATACATCGTCACCCGGTCACGATCGGCGGGAACGAAGTCGCGCTTCTCGCGCGCCATGGTGTCGTAGAGCCTGATGGTCATGAAAACTCGGTCGCCTTGACGCAGCGGAAGGGTGTTGTCGGAACGAAAAACCGGACCCATATAGCGAGGTGCGCGCCTTCGAACCACGTCTTTGCGACGTGAAGGCCGCGCCCTTTAACGGGTGGCACGCGTAATTCCAGGACGACAGGCGTTCTGGCGCAACTCAGCCCGTGGAAAGAACCCCCGCGAAAACATGGACGCCCTGACCCGCGAGCGAACCCTGATCGGCTCCGACGACGCCGCTCTTGATCTTGAACCCGCCCAGCGCCCCACCCGCGACGAAGCCATGGCCGCCGTGCGCACGCTGCTGGCCTGGGCCGGCGACAATCCCGACCGTGAAGGCCTGCTCGACACGCCCCAGCGCGTGGTCGACGCCTACGGCGAATGGTTCGCCGGCTATACGGGCGACCCGGCCAAGGAGCTGAGCCGCACCTTCGAGGACGTGCAGGGCTATGACGACATGGTCATGCTGCGCGGCATCGACGTGCAGAGCCACTGCGAGCACCACATGGCGCCGTTCCTGGGCAAGGCCTGGGTGGCCTACATGCCCACCGGCAAGGTCGTGGGCCTGTCGAAGCTGGCGCGCCTGGTCGAAATCTTCGCCAAGCGCCTGCAGACCCAGGAAACCATGACCATGCAGGTCGCCGACGCCATCGAGGACCACCTCAGCGCCGCCGGCGTCGCCGTGCTGATCGACGCCGAGCACCAGTGCATGAGCACCCGCGGCGTGCACCATCACGACGTCTCGACCATCACCACCCAGTTCCGCGGCGTGTTCAAGACCGACAAGGTCCTGCAGCAGCGGTTCATGGATCTGGTGCGGAAGTAAAGGCAGGCCCTCCCCCTCTGGGGGAGGCGGCCCGCAGGGCCGGAGGGGGGCCGTTTTCAGCTTCCGAGAGGCTGGACGGCCTCAGCCCCTCCCCTCTCCGTCCGCTTCGCGGACACCTCTCCCACAGGGAGAGGACCTCTTCGCCTACCCCCGCTCGTGGCTCGACAGCGCCGCCTCGCCGGCGGGGGTGATCACCCAGCCCGTGCGGCCGCGTTCGGCCAGGCCCTGGTCGGTCAGGGCGCGTGCGTCGGAGATGTTGATCCAGTCCACGTCGTGGCCGAGCTTCTTGCGCGCCAGGTTGCGCAGGGCGGCGACGTGCTGGGGCGGCAGATCCATCTATTGTCCTCCCGACAGGGGATTGGGCGCCGAAGCGGCGCGCACCGCCAGGCGGCTGAGGTGTTGCTGCAGCCGAAGAACCTCGCTGGTGAGGTCGGCGACCTCGGCCTGCAGTTGGGCGTTCCGACGCTTGAGGTAGTCGTTTTCCCGCTGCACCTGATCGAGCTCGCCAGTCACGGCTTGCCTCCGTGGTCGTCGTAGGGCGTGGCCGTGCAGCGGGCCAGCCAGCCTCGACCGCCCTCGCGGCTGAGATGCACCACGGTGAAATCCTGGATGCCCGCGGGCGAGCCCAGCGTATAGACGTCGCCGATCACGGGCGGCGTCGCCAGCTTACCGCCGATGGTCACGTTCAGCGCCTCGTCCCGCCAGCCATAGGTCAGCTCGTAGTCGTGGCGGCCGAAGGGCGTGCGCTGGCGGGGATCACGGTCGGTCATGGGGCCCCGCGGACTTGGAAGAAACCTTGGCGCCGTCGTCGGCCAGATTGCGGTCGACATGGTCTCGCAACCCGGCCTCCATCGCCCCCTTCGCCTCGCTGCCGATCGATTTCACCGGTCTGGCGAAGGCGGCCGCGAAGGCGCGGTGCACCAGCAGGCCGGCCGCGTTGACGTCGGGCTGAAGCCGAACCGCGTAGCGGTGCAGGGCGTCCGACAGGGCCAGCAGGCGCAGGTCGCGCGACAGGCGCGGCGGGCGCGGCGGGCGCTCGTCGATTGTCTTGGGACGGGACATGAAAGTCCTCCAGGCGCGTCGCAGGCGTCGTCGCGCTCCCGTGAAATCGGGAGTGGCGCGCCGGACGCCGGCGGCGATGAACAAAACGGAATGAAAACGGCAGGCCGCCGAACAGGTCGAGGCGGCCGCGAACGGAACCTCGTCTAGCGCTCTCCGGCGCATGGATACTTATAGCACGTCCGGGGTCGCCCCGCCGAAGTTTCTCCGGCGGCGGGCCCGGCCCTAGGCGGCCGCCCGGATCCCCTCGCGCAGGCGTTCGACGCAGGCGTCCAGCGGGCGGTGGACCAGGCTGACCAGCACGAAGCTGATGGTCATCAGGAGGTACCAGGCGCCCAGCTTCTCGATCGGAACCATGTGCCAGCCCTCGCGCTGACTGGGATAGATCCAGGCCCCGGCGGCCGTGCCCAGGTTCTCGGCCAGCCAGATGAACAGCGCCACCAGCATCAGGCCCAGCAGCAGCGGCATCCGGCGCGCGACGCGGTCGGGCGTGTAGACGATCCAGCAGCGGCCGAACAGCAGCGCCGACAGGGCGAAGAGGCCCAGCCGCATGTCGGTGACGTAGTGGTGGCTGAAGAAGTTGACGTAGATCAGCACCGCCAGGATGTGCGCGCTCCAGAACGGCGGATAGCGCACGAAGGTGAACTCAAAGAGCCGCCAGGCGCGGGCGATGTAGCTGCCGACGCAGGCGTACATGAAGCCGGTGAACAGCGGCACGCCGCCGATCCGCAGGACGCTGTCCTCGGGATAGATCCACGAGCCGTGGGCGGTCTTGAAGATCTCCATGGCCGTGCCGACCAGGTGGAAGATCAGGATCACCGCCGCCTCGTCCCAGCGTTCGAGCTTGAGGAGGAGCAGGAGCGCCTGGATGGCGATCGAGGCGATGACGAGGAAGTCGTAACGGGCCAGCAGGGAGTCGTGCGGCCAGAACAGCCAGGTGCCGACCAGCAGGACCAGCATCAGGGCGCCGAACAGGCAGGCCCAGGCCTGCTTCAGGCCGAAGAGCAGGAACTCGTAGGCCCAGCTATTGGCCTTCGAGCGTTCCGCCCATGGACGCAAGCGGCGGTCCAACGCCGCCACGCCGTCCTTGATCCTGGACTTGAGGTCCATCGTCCCTGTCGTTCCCGTCCCCCGCCGGTGCGCGGAGGCTAGCCTGAACTGCCCCCTTTGCGCCATATGTCTTTGATGACCAGCCAGATCTTCCCCGTCGCCCCCGACAAGCAGGCCCTGGAACGGGGTCTCGCCCTCGCCCCGCGCTTCGACGCAGGCGGCCTGGTGGCGGCGGTGGCCCAGCATGCCGACACCGGCGAGATCCTGATGCTGGCCTGGATGAACGACGAGGCCCTGAAGCTGACGCTCGACACGGGCGTCGCCCACTATTTCAGCCGCTCGCGGAACGGTCTCTGGAAGAAGGGCGAGACCAGCGGCCAGCTGCAGATCGTCACGGAGGTGCGCATCGACTGCGACCAGGACGCTGTGGTGATCAAGGTGCGCCCGCAAGGCGACGGCGGGGCCTGCCACGTCGGCTTCCGTTCGTGCTTCTATCGCGTCTGGGAGAACGGCCAGCTGGTCGAGCGGGAGGAAGAGCACGTCCATGACCACGCCTGAGGCCCTGCTGGCCTTCACCCTGGCCGCGTCCCTGCTGACCATCACCCCCGGGCTCGACACCGCGCTGGTCCTGCGCAGCGCCGCCACCGAAGGCCCGCGCCGCGCGGCCGCGGCGGCCATGGGCATCGGCATGGGCTGCCTGATCTGGGGCATGGCCGCGGCCTTCGGGGCCGGGGCGCTGCTGACCGCCTCGGAACTGGCCTACACGGCGCTGAAGTGGGCGGGCGCGGCCTATCTGGTGTGGATGGGCGTGAAGATGATCATGAGGCCCCGCGACCGCTTCGAGCCGGGCGCGGTGTCGCCCACCGGCGGCGGGATCGCGGACTCGTTCCGGCGCGGCCTGTTCACCAACCTGCTCAACCCCAAGGTCGGGGTGTTCTACATCTCGTTCCTGCCGCAGTTCGTGCCGGCCGGCGCCAGCCCCGGCGTGTTCGGCACGCTGCTGGCCGGCATCCACGTGTTGCTGGGCCTGGCCTGGGCCGGCCTGCTGATCGCCGCCACCGCGCCCCTGGCCGGCCTGCTGCGCGAGGCCGCCGTGGTGCGCTGGCTCGACCGCGTCAGCGGCGGGGTGTTCATCGCGTTCGGCCTGCGACTGGCGCTGGAGCGACGCTGATCGAGATCCCTCTCTCTAAGAGAGAGGGATTTCGGATAGCCCCTTCACCCCGCCGCCCTCGGCCGGGGTGACCACGAAGGTCTTCAGCACGCTGGTCGTGTAGTCGGTCGACAGGATGGTCGAGACGGCCACCAGCTCGCCCGTGGCCTTGCCCTTTTCCAGGGTCAGCAGGACGAAGCCCTTGGCGCTGGGGTGGGCGTACTTCACCTCCTTGTTGCGCTCCACGAAGGCCTCGCCGATCGGGGCGCCGGGCATCAGGTCGCCGTAGCCTGGCGAGGTGATCGAGGTGGCGCCGAACTCGGCGGCCACGCGGGTGGAGCCGGCGTCGTCCCACAGCTCGTTGGCCCAGAACATGTGGCTGTCGCCGGCCAGCACGATCGGGGCGGCCTTGCTGGCCTTGAAGATGTCGTAGACCCGCTCGCGGTCGACCGGATAGCCGTCCCAGGCGTCGAGGTTGGACGGGATGTCGAAGGCCGACATGGCCACGCCCTTGGCCACCCGGCCCCGGGCGTAGTCGGGCAGGGCCGCGACCATGGCGTCGAACTTCGCGGCCCCCATGGTGGCCTTCAGGTTCGGCGCGGCGACGCGGGCCATGACCACCTGGTTGCCCAGCACCTGCCAGGCCGTGCCGGCCTTGACCGAGGCGTCGACCTCACGGGCCAGCCATTGCTCCTGGCCCTCGCCCATCATCCGGCGCGAGGGATCCTTCCACTTGGCGACGAAGGCGGCCACCTCGGGCTTGCCGTCGGCGGTGAAGGTCAGGTCCCTGGCGTAGTCCAGCTGCTCGGTGCGGGCCGTCAGGCGGGTCTCGACCATCAGCAGGGTGGCCACATCGCCGAACTGGAAACGGCGCCAGGCGGCTTCCGGCAGCGTCCCGGCCGCGGGCTCGCGGATCGGCATCCACTCGTAATAGGCCTTCAGGGCGGCGGCCTTGCGCGCGGCCCAGTCGCCTTCACCCTTGTCCGGATCGTGGTTCTCGGCCCCGCCGACCCAGCTGTCGTTGGCGGTCTCGTGGTCGTCCCAGACGACGATCCACGGCGCGCGGGCGTGGGCGGCCTGCAGCATCGGGTCGGTCTTGTAGATCGCGTGGCGGCGGCGATAGTCGGAAAGGCTGACGATCTCGTGCGGCGGATCGGGCCGACGCTGGGCGGCGACCGGCGAGCTCATGCCGTAGTCCTTGGGCCCGCCGCCGTACTCGTAGATGTAGTCGCCCAGGTGCAGCACCGCGTCGACGCGCGGCAGCTTGGCGATGGCGTCGTAGGCGGTGAAGTAGCCGTTCGGATAGAGCGAGCAGGAGGCCACGGCCAGGACCACGTCCTTGACGCCCGCCTCGGGCAGGGTGCGGGTGCGCCCGGCGATCCCCTCGCCCACCGGCTTGCCGCCCTTCAGCGGACGGAAGCGGAAGTGATAGTCCGTGCCCGGCTTCAGGCCCGCGGCGTCGACCTTGACCGTCCAGTCGCGGCCGGCGTCGGTCTGGACCTGGCCCTGGGCGACGATGGTCTTGAAGCCCTCGTCGGCGGCGATTTCCCAGCGCAGGGCGACCGGCGCGGTCGCGCCTTCGGCTGAAACGCGGGTCCACAGGATCACGCGGTCGGCCAGCGGATCGCCCGAGGCCAGGCCGTGGGCGAAGCGAACCTCGCCCTCGAAGGTCTTGGCAGCGGCGGCCGCGACCGGCGTGGCCGCGCCGGAGCCGAGCAGGGCCAGAAGCCCGCGACGATCGATCTTCATGCAACGCACTCCCCGACTGGACGCCCGCGACGTCTTGCGGTGGCGTTAGCGGCGGCCCGCGACAACCTTATGACGCACGTGGTTATTCGGGGAAGAGATCCTCCCCCTTTGGGGGAGGTGGCCCGGAGGGCCGGAGGGGGGCCGTTTTCAGCTGACGAGACGCGGGCCAGCTCTCGCGCCCACTTCCCCCTCAGTCGCTCCGCGAAAGCTCCCCCTTCAGGGCGAGCATCTAACCTAGCGCCGCAACGGGGTCGGGCCGCGATAGAGCCGCCGCCAGACCCACTCCAGCGGCCCCAAGGAGAAGCGCTCCAGCCACCAGCGCGACCACAGCACCTGGGCGATCCAGAGCGCCACGACGATCAGGGCCAGGGCCGGACGGTCGAGGCGGGCGAAGAGGCCCGGGCCGCGGCCGCCGTAGAAGATCGCCGTCATCACCAGCGACTGGGCGATGTAGTTGGTGAAGGCCATCTGGCCGACCGGGGCCAGGACGGCCGGGATCTTCTTCCAGAACCCCGCCGAGCGCGCGGCCAGGACCATCAGCCCCACATAGGCCAGGGTGGTCGGGGGCGCGGTGATCATCTGCAGGCCCTCGGCCAGGCGCAGGTCGCGCTCCTGCATCCCGCCGGTGACGAACGCGAAATAGGGCCAGCCGACCACGGCCAGGGCCAAAAGGCCGACGGCGATCAGCACGCCATAGGTCCGGCCCGAGACCTGGCCGGTGAACACGCCCTTCTTGTAGGCGCCCAGGCCGATCATCATCAGGGCGGTCGTCAGCAGGAAGATGATCGGCTCGTAGGGCAGGTTCTCCAGCCGATCGCGGACGTTGATCGTCAGCGACTGCATGAAGTCGCCGCGATAGGCCGCGATGGCGGCCGCGCCCTGGGCGGTCTCGCGCGCGGTCTCGGCGGCAAGGTCGGCGGGGGTCGAGAAGGCCAGCGCCGAAAGCCCGCCGATGGTCAGCAGGCTGAAGGCCGCCCAAAGGCCGATCCCCCACGACAGCAGCTTGCGGGCCGGCCACGACCGGGCCTGCGCCACCGCGAAACCGGCCAGGGCGTAGCTCAGCAGCACGTCGCCCCACCAGATGGCGAAGCCGTGGACGATGCCGAACACGAGGAGCCAGCCGAGGCGCCGATAGAGCACTCGACCCTTGCCCTCCGGGCCCTTCTCGCCGCCGACCAGAAACATCGAGACGCCGAACAGCATCGAGAACAGGGTGACGAACTTGCGCTGGAACAGCCACTGGGTGACCAGCCACACCGACATGGTCTCCGGCCCGGTCCCGAACGGCCAGGCCCGCACGCTGTCGCTGAGCGTCATCGGGAAGGCGAAGCCGGGCGCGTTGCACAGCAGGATGCCCAGCACGCCCAGCCCCCGCAGGGCGTCGAGCAGGATGATGCGGTCTTTTTCGGCGGCCATCGGCCCGTTCCCCCCGGGAGTTCGGCGGGGATGGTGGCCTGCGTCGCGGGCGGCGGCTGGACCTTCGCCAAGCTCACCATCGCCAACGCGGCGCTGCGCGAGCTGTCGGTGCAGGGGTAAAACTCCACCCC
>LNIY01000131.1 GCA_001449105.1 Caulobacter vibrioides
CCTCCGGCCCTCCGGGCCACCTCCCCCTCAGGGGGAGGTGGCCCGGAGGGCCGGAGGGGGGCGGCGCGGCTCAGGCCGCCACCTCGCCCTCTTCATCCTCATCCTCGTCGTCGAAGTCCTCCTCGTCCGGGCCCAGGGCCAGGTCGCGGAGGAGTTCGATCTGGTCGGCGACGTCGGCGGTGATCTCGTCGTCGATCCCGGCGGCTTCGAGAGCCGCGGCCAGGTGGCCGATGATCAGGTCGAGCTCGTCGTCCTCAAGCGCGTTGGCGCCGAACCACACCTGGGCCAGTTCGAGGTCGCCGCGGGCCTCGCCGGCCTCGGGATCCAGGGCGCCGGCCACCACGGCGCGGGCGCCGGGCGGGATCTCGCCGCCGAACAGGCCCGAAAGCCGCGCGTCGCCCTGGGCGCGCTGGAAGAAGTCGTCGATCACCGACTGGGCGGCGGCCTCGCCGCCGATGCGTTCATAGGCGCTCATGCCGTCCTCGCGCGTTTGGGGAACGGCGAAAACGCTAACACGGGTCGCTGAAGCGGTGCGTGAACCCTGGGCGATGGTTTCGTGACATCCCAGGGGAGGGCCCGAAACGAAAAACGCCCCGCCTTTCGGCGGGGCGTTTCGTCTTACTTCGCCTTGTCCATCAGGCCGGCGAAGCGCTCGAAGATATAAAGGCTGTCGGTCGGGCCGGGCGAGGCTTCCGGGTGGTGCTGGACGCTGAACACCGGCTTGTCCTTCAGGGCGATGCCGGCGTTGGTGCCGTCGAACAGCGAGACGTGGGTCTCCTGCACCGGCTCGGGCAGGCTTTCGCTGTCCACGGTGAAGCCGTGGTTCATCGACACGATCTCGACCTTGCCGGTGGTCAGGTCCTTGACCGGGTGGTTGGCGCCGTGGTGGCCCTGTTCCATCTTCACGGTCTTGGCGCCCAGGGCCAGGGCCAGCATCTGGTGGCCAAGGCAGATGCCGAACACCGGCTTGCCGCTTTCCACCAGCTTCTTGATCTCGGGAACCGCATACTCCCCCGTCGCGGCCGGGTCGCCCGGGCCGTTGGACAGCAGAACGCCGTCGGGATTGCGGGCCAGGATGTCCTCGGCCGAGGTGCTGGCCGGAACCACCGTGGCGCGGGCGCCCACATGGGCCAGGGCGCGCAGGATGTTGCGCTTCACGCCGTAGTCGATGACCACCACTTCGTACTTGGGGGTCTCCAGCTTGGCGTAGCCCGCCGGCCACGACCACAGGCCCTCGTCCCAGGTGAAGGTCTGGGTGGTGGAAGCGTCCTTGGCCAGGTCCAGGCCGACGACGCCCGACCAGTCGCGGGCCTTGGCCTTCAGCGCGTCGAGGTCGAACTTGCCCTCGGGCGAGTGGGCGATGACGCCGTGCGGCATGCCGGTCTCGCGGATCTTGCGGGTCAGGGCGCGGGTGTCGACGCCGGCCAGGCCGACGACGCCGCGGCGCTGCATCCAGCCGTCGAAGTCGCTGTTGGCGCGCCAGTTGGCCGGATCGGTCGGGACGTCGCGGAAGATCGCGCCGCGGGCGGCCGTCTCGGCCACGCCCGTGACCTGCTCGACGTCTTCGGCGTTCGTGCCAACATTGCCGACGTGCGGGAAGGTGAAGGCCACGATCTGGGCCATGTAGGACGGGTCGGTCAGGATTTCCTGGTAACCGGTCATGGCGGTGTTGAAGCACACCTCGCCGACCGCGTCGCCGACCGCGCCGCAGCCGACGCCTTGCAGCACCGTGCCGTCAGCCAGGACGAGAACGCCGGTGACGCCGGGGAGAAGGTCTTGGGACATCTCGAGAAGCGCCTCCAGAACGCGTGGTAAGCCCGGACCGGGCGGATCATTTTCGAAAAAAGGCGGGCCGGGGAGACCCCCGCCCGCCTGCGCAAACGGCGGCGTGTTTAGGGGGGCGCCGAAGGGGGGTCAACCCCCGTCTTGCGTTCGTCGCGCGGCATGTCATGTTGCGCTCAACCTTAGAGGGATCATGCATGCACAAGAGTAGCGGAACGGCCTTTGTTCTCTGGCTTCCCTGCCTCCTTGGCGTGTGCGGCCTGCACCGTTTCTACATGGGCAAGTACGTCACCGGCACGCTCTGGCTGCTCACCTTCGGCCTGATCGGCATCGGGCAGTTCATCGACCTTTTCCTGATCAACGGCATGGTCCGCTCCGCCAACGAGGACGACGCCCTGATGCGCGCCTACAACGCCGTGCTGCGCAACGCGGCGGCGCGTCCGCAGGCCTGACCTTCTCCCACAATCCCGTGATCGCAAGACGCGCCCCCTCGCGCGCCGACGCCAGAAGCCCTTATGGTGCGAGGCTTCAACGCATAAGAACACGGGAGGACGGCCCTTGCTCGAACTGCGCCCCAATTGCGAGTGCTGCGACCGCGACCTGCCGCCCAACAGCGACCAGGCCCGCATCTGCACCTTCGAATGCACCTTCTGCATCGACTGCGCCGACAACCGGTTCCAAGGCGTCTGCCCCAATTGCGAGGGCGACCTGGTGGCGCGACCGATCCGCCCCGACAGCAAGCTGCACCGCTTCCCGGCCTCGCTGCGGCGGGTCAACAAGGCCCATACGGCCTGCGCCAGGCCCCCGCCCGCCACCGCGCCCGGCAGCGGTCGGGACGGCTGGAGTGTGACCCTTTAGGCGCACCCTGGATCAATCCGCCGCAGGCCTGCATCCCTCGGCGGCGCCGCGCCGTTAACTCCTCGACCCCCACAAGCTTGGGCGTAAACGAGGAGATGGAATCATGACCGCCGCAGTCCACGATCGAGCCGCCGGAAAGCGCGCGCCGAAGATCGCCTGGATGCGACTTCCGGACCAGGCGCTCGGCCTGGTGCTGGGCGCGGGCATGGTCGTCAGCGGCGTGCTGTTCGTCATCCTCACCTTCTGAACCCAGGATCGCGGGACCGATTGCCTTCGGCGTCAGGTCGTGCACCGTGCGGGCGCCTCTCTCTCCAGCAAGGAGCCCGCGCGATGTGCGACGACGACATCCACCCCGGCCTGGTTCATGACCCCCGCGTCTCGCGCCGCACGTTCGGCCTGATGACCGCCGCCGTCGGCGGGCTGGCCGCTGCCGCCGCCCACGCGGAAGACAAGGTCGTGGAGACCGACGTCGTCATCAAGACGCCGGACGGGCAGGCCGACGCGGCGCTGTTCAAGCCGGCCGGCAAGGGCAAGCATCCGGCCGTGCTGATCTGGCCCGACGTCATGAGCCTGCGCCCCGTCTTCCGCGACATGGGCCGCCGCCTGGCCTCGGCCGGCTACGTGGTGCTGGTGCCCAACCTCTATTACCGCGTGAAGAAGGCCCCGGTGATCGACGGGACCTTCAACTTCGCCAATCCCGAAGACCGCGCCAAGATCACGCCTCTGCGCGCCACCGTCACGCCGGAGGGCACCGACAAGGACGCCCTGGCCTATGTGGCTTTCCTCGACGCCCAGAAGGAAACCGACAAGGGCAAGAAGATCGGCGTGCAGGGCTACTGCATGGGCGGCCCGCTGTCGTTCCGCACCGCCGCCGCAGCGCCGGGCCGCATCGCCGCCGTCGCCAGCTTCCACGGCGGGGGCTTGGTCACGGCCGAGCCGACCAGCCCGCACCTGCTGATCCCCAAGACCCACGCCGAGTTCCTGATCGAGGTCGCCGACAACGACGACCAGAAGGAGCCCGAGGTGAAGGACAAGCTGAAGGCCGCCTTCGCGCAGGCCAAGCGACCGGCCAAGGTCGAGGTCTTCGCCGGCGCCGCCCACGGTTGGACGGTCAAGGGCAGCCAGGTCTACAACGAAGCCGCCGCCGAACAGGCCTGGACCAACCTCTTGGACCTCTACAAGCGCACGCTGGGGTGATGTAGAGGGGCGCCATGAGCCTCATCACCACGGTCGGCGTCGACGCCGACGACACCCTCTGGCACTGCGAGAGCCTGTTCCGCCTGACCCACCAGCGGTTCGTGCAGCTGTTGGCCGACTTCGGCGACGAAGAGCGGATCAACAGCCAGCTCGCCGCCGCCGAGAAGCGGAACCTCCGCGTCTACGGCTACGGCGCCAAGGGCTTCACCCTGTCGATGATCGAGACCGCGCTGGACCTGACGGACGGCGCGGTCTCCACCCGCGTCATCCGCGAGATCCTGGCCGTGGGGCGCGAGATGCTGACCGAGCCGGTCGAGCCCCTGCCAGGCGTCGAGAAGGCCCTGGCCGAGCTGTCCAAGCGCTATCGCCTGATCCTGATCACCAAGGGTGATTTGCTGCACCAGGAGCAGAAGCTGGCGGCCTCGGGGCTGGGCGACCTGTTCGCCGCGGTCGAGATCGTCTCGGAGAAGGACGCGAGCACTTATCGCCGGGTGTTCGAACGCTACGGCACCGGGGCCGAGCAGGGCCTGATGGCCGGCAACTCGATGCGCTCGGACATCCTGCCGGCGCTGGAGGCCGGCGCCTGGGGCGCGCTGATCCCCTACCCGCTGGTCTGGGCCCACGAAGCCGCCGACGCCCCGCAGAACCACCCGCGCTACGTGGAGCTGGCCTCGATCAGCGCGCTGCCGGCGTTCGTGGATCACGTGTCGAGGTCGTGACCTTCTCCCACCTCCCAACCCTTCTCCCATGGGGAGAAGGAGGGGCCCACGTCGTCAGGCGTGGGAGGATGAGGGGTAAGAGGGTCGAGGGTGTAACCCCTCACCCTCCCACCGCTACGCGGCGGGCCCCTCCCTCTCCCTACGGGAGAGGTTTCTTTTTCTTCCCCCAGCCCGCGATCGCATCCCGCGCCGGCTTCTCGAAATACGTCAGCGACAGGTAGCTGACCGGGATCAGCGCCAGCCCCCAGAAGAGGCACCACAGGCGCATGACGTCGCCATCCAGGTGCAGCATGCCCAGACCCACCCAGTTCAGGGCGATCTTCAACGCGATCGGGTGGAGCATGTAGACCGAGTAGGACAGCTGCCCCCAGGGCGCGAGCCAGCGCACGACGGGGCCGGGCCTGACCGGGGCGTTGTCGGCCGCCACGCCCAGCAGGCCCACGGCGTAGCAGACGAACAGCAGGAGGCCCCGCTCCATCTGCACGGCGCAGCCGGCGACGAAGGCGACGCACGAGGCGAAGAACCACCAGCGCGCGCCCGGCAGGCGGCCCAGCGGCCCGCGGATCTTGTAGGCGATCATGCCGACCAGGAAGCCCGGCGCGGCGCGGGCGATCCCGAAGTCCGCGGTCCACATGTGGAAGGGCTGCTCGGTTGGAATGGCGAACAGCGCCGCCAGGATCACGGCCGTCGCCAGGGTCAGCCAGGCCGTTCCCCGCATCGCCAGCCAGAAGAGCGCCGGCAGCAGCAGATACATCGCCCACTCGGCGCTGATCGACCAGCTGACGAAGTTGAAGGTCTGGGCCCTGCAGATGCCGAACGCCTGCAGGTTCAGAAGGTTGGGCACGACGCAGGCCGGGTCGTAGCGGCTGGGGTCGCGGTCGTTGACCAGCCCCATCACCCCGGCGACGGCGATGACGATGAACACGCCGAGCGTCAGCCAGTGCAGCGGCATCAGCCGCGCCACGCGCTTCTGCAGGAACCAGCGGAAGTCCGAGACCGTGCGGATCCGGCCCGTATAGACGGCGCTGATCACGTAGCCGGAGATCACGAAGAACAGGTCGACGAGCAGGCTGAAGCTCTTGACCGTGTCGTCCACCGCCTGCCAGCGGCCGTCGATGTTGATGAACCGGTTGAAGTGGAAGACGACGATCAGAACAGCGCCCAGCGCCCGCAGGGCGTCCAGGTGCAGCATGTCGTCGGAATCGGTCTTGAGCGGCGGAAACGGTTTCACGCGCCAGTGGTGAGCGCGCCGCCGGAAACGGTCAAGCTCAGCCGGCGGGCAGCCTGCGGCGGATCGCGCCGACGATGCTGTAGCCATAGGCCGCCGCCACGCCGCAGAAGTCGGCGACGAGGTCGCCCCACGACATGTCGCGGCCGGTGAAGTGCTGCACGATCTCGATCAGCCCGCCGAACGCCACCAGCACCAGGCCGATCCGCCACAGCCGGCTCTTGGGCAGGGCCAGGCAGCCCAGCACGGCCAGGACGTAGAAGACGATGAAGTGCTTGGCCTTGTCCCACGGGATCAGGCCGACGCTGTCGTCGCCCGGCGTGACCGCCTTCCAGAACGCATAGGCGGCCGCCGCCGCGAAGACGGCGAAGGCCAGCCAGTTGATCTTGCGCTTGAAGCTGCGGGACATCGGGGCTCCTGGACGAGGCGAGCCCCTGCCCTAGCCGCTCACCTGGGGCGTGAAAATGGCCCCGCGATCATTCGGGGCCATTCTTGTCACGCTCTGCACGCGATCTGCATGCGACGGAAACCTCGCCCTTCGACGAGCTCAGGGTGAGGTTTCTCTGTCGTCGAGGCCAGGCATGGTCCTCATCCCGAGCTTGTCGAAGGACGAGGATCACGCAGGGCGGTTCAGTCTCAGAAGGTCAGCGCGCGGGCTTCCTTCACGTGCGGCAGGGCCTGGATCTTGCCCAGCAGCTCTTCGCTCGGGGCCTGGTCGACGCCGACCAGGGCGATGGCGTCCTCGTCGGCCGAGACACGACCCAGGTTGAAGGTGGCGATGTTGACGCCCGCTTCGCCCAGCAGCATGCCCAGGGCGCCGATGAAGCCCGGCTTGTCCAGGTTGTTGATGTAGAGCATGGCCGGCGAGAAGCCCGCGTCCAGCTCCATGCCCTTGACCTCGACCACGCGCGGGGCGCCGGCGATCACCGTGCCGGCGAAGACGCGCTTGCCCTTCTCGGTGGTGATGGTCACGCGCAGCAGCGAGTCGTAGGTCGGGCTCTTTTCCTGGCGGCTTTCCGAGACGGTGATGCCGCGCTCCTTGGCCACGGCCGGGGCCGAAACCATGTTGATCTCGGCCAGCATCGGCTTGAGCACGCCGGCCAGGGCCGCCGAGGTCAGCGGCTTGACGTTGAGGGCGGCGACTTCACCTTCGAAGGCGATGTCGATGGCCTTGATGCCGAAGTCGACCATCTGGCCGGCCAGGGCGCCGATCTTCTCGGCCAGGGCCACGAACGGCTTCAGCTTCGGAGCTTCCTCGGCGCTGACCGAGGGGCTGTTCAGCGCGTTGGTGACGGCGCCGGTCAGCAGGTAGTCGCTGACCTGCTCGGCGACCTGCAGGGCCACGTTTTCCTGGGCTTCCGAGGTCGAGGCGCCCAGGTGCGGGGTGGCCACCACCTTGTCCGAGCCGAACAGCGGGTTTTCCTTGGCCGGCTCGGTGACGAACACGTCGAAGGCCGCGCCGCCCACGTGGCCGTCGTCCAGCAGCTTGCGCAGGGCGACTTCGTCGACCAGGCCGCCGCGGGCGCAGTTGACGATCAGCACGCCCTTCTTGGTCTTGGCCAGGTTCTCGGCCGACAGGATGTTGCGGGTCTTGTCGGTCAGCGGGGTGTGCAAGGTGATGACGTCGGCGCGGGCCAGCAGGTCTTCCAGCTCGACCTTCTCGACGCCCATCTCGATGGCGCGCTCGGGCGACAGGAAGGGGTCGTAGGCCACGACCTTCATCTTCAGGCCGAGAGCCCGGTCGGCGACGATGCCGCCGATGTTGCCGGCGCCGATCAGGCCCAGGGTCTTGGCGTACAGCTCCACGCCCATGAAGCGGTTCTTCTCCCACTTGCCGGCCTGGGTGCTGGCGTCGGCCGCCGGCAGCTGGCGGGCCAGGGCGAACATCATGGCGATGGCGTGCTCGGCCGTGGTGATCGAGTTGCCGAAGGGCGTGTTCATCACGACGATGCCCTTGGCGGTGGCGGCCGGGATGTCGACGTTGTCGACGCCGATGCCAGCGCGGGCGATCACCTGCAGCTTGCCTGCGGCGGCGATGACGTCCTTGTCGAGCTTGGCGCCCGAGCGGATGGCGATGCCGTCATAGTCGCCGATGGCGGCGATCAGCTCGTCCTTGCTGAGGCCGACCTTGATGTCGAAGTCCAGGCCGCGGTTCTTGAAGATTTCGACGGCGGCGGGGGAAAGCTTGTCGGCGATGAGGACGCGGGGAGCCATGGTGGTGTTCCTGTGTCGGCGGCGGCCCTCGGGCCGCGATGTTCGGGTCGGAAAAGCCGCGCTCAGCGAAGCCAGCGCAGCATGTTCGGAAAGGGAGCGACCCCGCGCTCGGCCGCCTGTCGCGGCTCGAGCGTAAGGCCGTAGTACTGAAGCAGCGGGACGCCGATGGCGCCCCCCGAAGCGAAGGTGTCGAGCAGCCACTCGGCCTCGCCCTTGTAGCCGCCCGGGTGGAAGACGACCGCGGGGTCGAGCTCCAGATGGGTCAGGGCGGCCCAGGACCACGCCAGCGTGGCCAGCTCCTCGCCGTCGGTGGCTTCGAACCGCTCGGCCTTTCGGCTCTGCGGCTCGCTGACGGCGATGTGGCCGGCCTCGTGCAGGATGTCGCCGGGATGGGCCAGGCGGCGCTCGTCGATCACCAGCCCCCCGAAGCGGATGTCCACTCCGGGGAGAAAGGTGTCGTCGGGCAGCTCGCCCGCCGTGACGTCGATGCCGATGCCGATGACGAAGTCGGCCAGGCGCTGCGTCAGGGGATCGGCGAACACCGGCTTCAGGCCGCCTGGAGCGTCGCGGCCTTGGTCTCGGCGAAGGCCCAGTCGAGCCACGGGGTCAGAGCCTCGAGATCCGAGGCCTCGACCGTGGCGCCGCACCAGATGCGCAGGCCGGCCGGGGCGTCGCGATAGCCGCCGATGTCGAGGGCCGCGCCCTCCTTCTCGAGCAGGCCGGCCAGCTTCTTGGCGAAGTCGGCCTGGGCGTCGGCCGGCAGGGCGGCGATCTGCGCGTCCACCACCTTCAGGCAGACCGAGGTGTTGGAGCGGATTTCCGGCGAGGCGGCCAGGAAGTCGACCCAGTCGGTTTTCTCGACCCAGTCGGCCAGCACCTTGAGGTTCTGGTCGGCGCGGCCCTGCATGGCTTCCAGGCCGCCGATCGAGGCGCCCCACTGCAGGGCGTCGAGCGCGTCTTCCACGCACAGCATCGACGGGGTGTTGATCGTCGCGCCCTCGAACAGGTCGAGCGTGACCTTCGCCCCCCCGTCCTTATTTGGCTTGGTCATGCGGAACAGCTTGGGCATCGGCCAGGCCGGGACGTAGCTTTCCAGGCGGGCCACGGCGCGCGGCGACAGGATCAGGATCCCGTGCGCGCCCTCGCCGCCCAGCGCCTTCTGCCAGGAGAAGGTCACGACATCGAGCTTGGTCCAGTCCAGGTCCTGGGCGAAGGCGGCGCTGGTGGCGTCGCAGATGGTGATGCCTTCACGGTCGGCCGAGATGAAGTCGGCGTTGGGCACGCGCACGCCCGAGGTCGTGCCGTTCCAGGTGAAGACCAGGTCCTTGGCCGGATCGACCTTGGCGGTGTCGGGCAGCTCGCCGTACGGGGCGCTCAGCACCTCGACGTCCGGCAGCTTCAGTTGCTTGGTGACGTCCGTGACCCAGTCCTTGCCGAAGGACTCGAAGGCCATCAGCTGCACGGGGCGGGCGCCCAGCATCGACCACATCGCCATTTCGACGGCGCCGGTGTCCGAACCGGGGACGATGCCGATCAGGAAGTCGGCGGGAACTTCGAGCACGTCGCGCGTCTGGTCGATGGCGGCCTTCAGGCGCGCCTTGCCCAGCTTGGAGCGGTGCGAGCGGCCCAGGACCGCGTTCCTCAGATTTTCGGGGGTCCAGCCTGGGCGCTTGGCGCAGGGGCCGGAAGAGAACTCGGGGCGAGCCGGACGGATTGCCGGCTTGGCGAGGGTAGTCATAGCGATGTCTCCCATCCTTACAGATGGACTGCGCCCCGTTGGGGGGGCGTGGCCCGCCGGCGAGAAACCGCGTTTTCGCTCGGAAGGCAAGATCGATTTTTTGAAATTTTATTCCACGCGCCGCGACTGATCGTCTGGCGAGAGCAATTATTTTGCGGAGCGGGCGTTTCGCCGCCAGGCCAGCAACGTGCCGACCAGAACCGCCACCAGCACGCCGATCGTGTTGATGTTGTTGACGCTTCTGTAGAGGTAGTCGTGCGGCTTCTCGACCACCAGATAGTAGGCGTGAAGGCTGAACTGCACGGCCTGCAGCAGCATCGCCACGCCCAGCCATGGACTGACGAAACGCATCGCCAGCAGCAGGAAGGCCGCCGCCAGGGCCGCGTCGATGACCAGCAGCACGACGGCCTGCGCGCCGTCCGGCAACAGTCTGTGGGTGACCAGGACGGCCAGGGCGCCGAGCAGCACGGCCAGCGAGCCCATGCGTTCGGGACGGCTTCCCTTCAGCCATGCGAACGCCACCAGCGAGACGATCGCAATCCAGATCGCGGCGGAGATGGCGCTAGCAAGCATGCAAAAGGCCCCTAACGCAAATTAGGGGCCCTGCTAAGTTAAAGTCTTGCAACTTTGCCGTCAGGCGACGGTGCGAAGACCTTCGGCGTGACCGGTCGGGGTGCCAAGATCACCCGACTTGTCTTCGACGCCCGCCAGCTTCGTGCGGATGCCCATGCGCAGCTTCACTTCGTTCAGCTGGCCATGCATGTCGACCATGGCGCTGCGGGCTTCTCCCAGCGCAGCCAGGGCCTCGACCAGCTTCGCGCTGGCCTTGTCGCCGACGACCGCCGACAGGCCGAGGTCCTTACGGGCCTTCAGCATGTCCGCCATCAGTTCGGCGGCTTCCATCATCGCCGTATCCACGGCGTTCTCGGTCGCGAAAAGCTTATTTGCGACCCGTTGAGCTACGAAAACTTTTTCCACACCCGACTCCTCCAGAGAACCGAGTGAATAGGTAAACGAATCATTAACGCGGCCGCAATCGAAAATGCGCCCTAGCGTTGTTTTGTCGCGACTGCACCTGGGACTGGAAGCGAGTCGTTAGGAACCTTGCGGCAAAATGGCCATGTTTCACCTGCGGAAGGGCCATGGACGACACGCGCCGCAATTCGGAAGCCGCCGCTCACGCGCCTCTACAGGCGCGAATCGCCGGCGTGGCTCTCGGCACCACGGTCGCCGCCCTCACCGCTGCATGCCTGTGCTTCATGCTCCAGCAGTGGAGCGTGGCGCGGCAGGAAGCGCGCGAGAACCACCGCGTCCTGGCCGAGATGGTGGCCGCCGGCGCGGCTCCCGCCCTGGCCGATCACAACGCCGTCGGCGCCAGCCGCGCCCTCGACGCCGTCATCCGCGCGCCGCACGTGGCCGGCGCGCGCCTCACCGATCTTTCCGGCCAGACCGTCGCCCGCATCGGCGTCGACAACGAGGCCAATGCCGAGACCCTGACCCGTCCGGTCGTGCTGCAGGGCCGCAAGGTCGGCGAGCTGGCCCTGGTGGCCCGCCAGCCCAGCCTGGTCGAGATCCTGGCCCGCGACCTGGCCCTCACCGGCGCTCTGTTCTTCGGCGCCGCGGGCCTGGCGATCCTGCTGGCCAACAGCCTGGCCCGGCGGATGACCAAGCCGATGCAGCGCCTGTCGGACGCCATGCACGACATGGCCCAGGGCGGCCGCTACAGCCCCGTCCAGCAGGCCAGCGACGACGACGTCTTCCACAGCCTGACCGACAGCTTCAACCACCTGGTCTCGCGCCTGGAGGCCAACGACCACGACCTGCGCTCGGCCATGGGCGAACTGGTCAAGGCCCGCGACGACGCCAACGCCGCCAACGTGCTAAAGTCGCACTTCCTGGCCAATATGAGCCACGAGATCCGCACCCCGCTGAACGGCGTGCTGGCCATGACCGAGGTGATGGCCATGGACGAGCTGTCGGCCCGCCAGCGCGAACGCCTGTCGGTGATCCGCGAGTCCGGCGGCCTGCTGCTGGCCGTGCTCAACGACGTGCTCGACCTGTCGAAGATCGAGGCCGGCCGCCTTGAGCTGGTCGAGCGCGACTTCGACCTTTCCACCCTCGCCGCCTCGCTGCGCGAGACCTTCGTCGACCAGGCCCGCGACAAGGGCCTGGACTTCGGCGTCATGGTCGCGCCCGAGGCCCTGGGCGGCTGGCACGGCGACGTGGATCGCCTGCGCCAGATCCTCAACAACCTGGTGTCCAACGCCCTGAAGTTCACGCTGGAGGGCGCGGTCTCGGTCCGCTTCGCCTCGGCCGAGGACGGCTCGGGCCTGCGCATCGACGTCACCGATACGGGCATCGGCATCGCCGCCGACATCCTGCCGCGCCTGTTCGACAAGTTCGTCCAGGCCGACAGCTCGACCACGCGCCGCTTCGGCGGCTCGGGCCTGGGCCTGTCGATCTGCCGCGAACTGGCCGCCGTCATGGGCGGGGGCATCCACGTCCAGAGCCGCGAAGGCCAGGGCTCGACCTTCACCGTCGTGGTGGCCATGCCGCGCGGCCGGGGCGAGATCCCCGCCGCCGCGCCGGTCGCCGTCGAGGCCGGCGACGACGCCGCCCCGCGCCGCCTGCGCGTGCTGGCCGCCGACGACAACCTGACCAACCAGAAGGTCATCGCCGCCGTGCTAGCGCCCCTGGGCGCCGAGGTGGCGCTGGTCGCCGACGGCGCGGCCTGCGTCGAGGCCTGGCGCGCCGGCGGTCACGACGTGATCCTGATGGACATCCACATGCCGGTGATGGACGGCGTCGAGGCCGCCCGCACCATCCGCTCGCTGGAAAAGGCCGAGGGCCGTCCGCGCACCCCGATCGTGGCGGTCACCGCCAACGCCCTGGTCCATCAGGTCGAGGGCTATCTGGCCGCCGGCATGGACGGCCACGTGGCCAAGCCGATCGAGGTCACCAAGCTCTACGCCGCCATCGAGGACGCCGTGGCTTCGGCCGCCCGCCTCAGCGCGGCCGAGGCGGCCTAGCCGCCGCGCGCGGCCCTCGCCCTTCCACAAGCTCAGGTGAGGACCAGCAGGCAGGGCGACAGAGAAGCCTCTTCCTGAGCCTGTCGAAGGACGAGGCTTCCGCCCCCGCAACGCTCGCTCCGCGGCATGACAACGACTTCAGGTAGATGAACCGAACATAACGACGGGCTCAGAACCGCTTCAGGCGGGACGTGGTTTCTTCTCATCAACGCCGCCGACATCGACGGCGAACCAGTTGAAAGGAACCGAACCGATGAAGAAGATCATTCTCCCGATCGTTGCGGTCTCGGCCCTGGCGGCCGCCACCGTTCCCGCCGCGGCCATGGCCCAGCCCATCAACCAGCGCCAGGCGCAGCTCGAACAGCGGATCGACCGCGGCGTGCGCACCGGCGACCTGAACCGCCAGGAAGCCCGCCGCCTGCAAGGCGAGCTGCGCGAAGTGGCCCGTCTCGAATACCGCTACCGCAGCAACGGCCTGAACGGCTGGGAGCGCAACGACCTCGACCGCCGCCTGGACCGCATCAGCGCCCAGATCCGCTACGAGCGCAACGACCGCGACTACGGCCACGGCTACGGCCGCGGCGACCGGAACGACCACCGCGGTCGTTGGTAACTAGTAGGCCGGCTCCACCCGGAGCCGGCTCTCCACCACGGTGAGGCCGCGGCCGCGCAGGATCACGCGCGCGCCGCGGCTTTCGCATGACAGGTCCCCGCCCCGGCCGGGATAGGCCTGGTGGAACTCCAGCGCCCCCTTGCCCAGCTTGTCGCCGTACAGCGGCATCAGGATGCAGTGGGCCGAGCCCGTGGTCGGATCCTCGGGGATGCCGAAGGCCGGGGCGAAGAACCGGCTGACCACCGCATAGGGCGCGCCCGGATCGGCCGTGGCCACGGCGATCACCTGGCCGGGACCGCCGCTCGCGCCGCCGTCCAGGCGGTTCAGGGCGCTGAAGTCGGGCTTCAGCCCGCGCACCGCCGCCTCGCTCTGCATCACCGCCACCAGGTAAGCCCCCGCCCAGGTCTCGGCCACCTCGGCGCCCAGCGCCTCGGCCAGGCCCGCCGGGGTCTCGACCCGGCGAGGCGGATCGGCCGGGAAGTCCATCTCCAGCCGCTCGCCGTCGCGCCTGACCCGCAGCTCGCCCGACAGGGTGTCGAAGGCCAGTTCCTCGACCTCGACGCCGAGCTCCGTGAACAGGGCGTGGGCGGCCGCCAGGGTGGCGTGGCCGCACAGCGGGGCCTCGATCGCCGGGGTGAACCAGCGCAGGCCGAAGCGCGCCGGATCGGCGGTCTTCAGCAGGAAGGCCGTCTCGGCCTGGTTGTTCTCGGCCGCCAGGGCCTGCATCCAGGCCGCGCTCGGCCACTGGTCGAACGGCTCGACCACGCAGGCCGGATTGCCCTTGAAGGGCGCGGACGCGAAGGCGTCGATGGTCCATTGGCGCATGGCAAAACTCCTCGAACTCAGGCCGCGGCGCTGGACGCCGGCAGGTAGGGGGTGATCGCCGCCAGGGCGCGGGCGACATAGACGTCCTTCTCGCCCACCGGCGCGACGTAATGGATGGCTTCCTTAGCCCAAGCGAGACCGGCCAGCCGCGCGATCGTCCAGGCGGCCAGGTACTGCGAGGCCAGGCAGCCGCCGGCGGTGGCGACATTGCCGTGCGCGACGAACGGCGCGTCCAGCACCTCCACCCCGGCCTCGATAACCCAGGGCTTGGTGGTCAGGTCGGTGCAGGCCGGCAGGTCGCCGATCAGGCCCAATTTCGCCAGCAGCAGCGCGCCCGAGCATTGCGCGCCGATCAGCTGGCGCGACGGGTCCAGCGCGATCCGCGCCAGCAGGTCCTCGTCGGCGGCGATCTGGCGGGTCTTCGAGCCGCTGCCGATCAGCACGGCGTCGGCCTCGGCGGCGAATTCCAGGGGCTTCTGGCGCTGGATCGTCACGCCGTTCAGCGAGGTCACTTCCGGCGTCGGCGAGGCGATATGGGCCGTCCAGCCGTGGGCCTTCATGCGATTGAGGATCGCCGAGGCGATGAACGAGTCCAGCTCGTTGAAGCCGTCGAACGTCAGGACCGCGATCCGCACCAGAGCCTCCTCTTCAGGGCAAGGCCACAGCGGTAGATGGCAATGATCCATGAAGCAAAAGGAGTATTGCCACAGTGACAATACTCCTGGTCCGGTCCGCCCTGGGGCGGATCGACGTTCAGTAAGTTTGGTCGCTTCTCGCCGAGCTTCCCCGCGAAGGCGGGGATCCAAGCTGCATTTCAAGAGACGACACGGCCGCAAGCGAACCCGCAACCTCCGCTTGGGTCCCCGCCTTCTAGCTCTCGACCGCCTTCGGCAGGCCGGCGCGATAGACGAAGTTGCGCAGCCGCACCTGGCCGCTTCCGGCCGCGTAGACGGCGATCTTCAGGCTGATGAAGCCGCCGAACACGTTGTGGTGCATGCCCGACACCTCCATCCGCGTGCCGTGGCGGGTCCAGGTCGCGCCGTCGTCGTAGGAATACCAGTAGGTGACGACGTGCTCGTCGTTGCGGATCTTCAGGCGCAGGCTGCGGGCCTCGTGCTTGATCCGCGCCCACGCCAGTTCCTCGGAATACTGGAAGGTCTTCAGCGCCGTGGGCGAAAAGCCCAGGCCCGCGAAGGCCTTGTGGTTGTAGAACAGCAGGATCCCCGCCTCGGCCTCGCCCGTCAGGTCCAGCGAGACCTCGGCCTCGTAGGCGCGGTCGCCGACGATGCAGGTCAGCGGCGAGCTGTCGATCGGCGAGGTTCCCCTGCCCTTCAGCGTCAGCGCCTTGTCGCCGTAGGTCGCCCGGGCGGCCTCGTCGGGCCCCGGCTCATGGAAGGCCCACTGCACGCCCATGCGGTCGGCCGAGAAGTCGTCCGACAGCGACATGCCCGACGGCCCGGCCTTGCCGCCGCGCGGCTTTCTGATCGGCTTGGAAAGGTCGCCGCCCAGGGGCTTGAACCAGCCGTCGGCGGTCCACTCGATCGGCTCCAGCAGGGTCTGGCGGCCCAGGGTCCAGTAGCCGTTCTCGTAGCCGTGATAGACCATCCACCAGTCGCCGCCGGGCCCCTCGACCAGGCTGGCGTGGCCGCGCGACCACCAGGGCTCGTCCTTACTGCGCGTGCGCACCAGCGGGTTGTGCGGACAGTGTTCCCAGGGGCCGTGCACCGAGCGCGAGCGGGCGGCGATGACCATGTGGCCGGTCACCGGCCCGGCCGTGCCGCCGACCGCGGTGATCAGGTAGAACCAGCCGCCGTGGCGCAGCAGCTTGGGGCCTTCCGGCGCGAAGTTCTCGACGATCCAGTCGTCGGGATAGCGCCAGGGGTCGTAGGCCTTTTCCAGCTGGCCGTCGGTGGCCAAGCCGTCGTCGGTCAGGCGGATCTTGCGCACGCCGTTGACGAACAGGTAGCGCTTGCCGTCCTCGCCGACCACGTGGCCGGGATCGATGCAGCCGCTGATCTTCAGGTCGACCGGATCGCTCCACGGCCCCTCGATGCTGTCGGCCCAGATGGCGAAGATCGACCAGCCCCGCCCCGTCGGATCGGCCGGGATGTAGATGAAGTAGCGGCCCTGGTGCTTGACGAGGTCCACCGCCCAGATCGTGCCCAGCGGCTTCTTCAGGGCCGGGCCGACCGGGGTCCAGTTGACCAGGTCGGTCGACTTCCAGATCACCAGGCCCGGATAGGCCAGGAACGACGAGAAGGTCATGTAGTAGACCTCGCCGTCCTTGAGGATCGTCGGATCCGGGTGATCGCCCGCGATGATGGGGTTGAGGTAGGTCCCGTCGCCCCGGTCGGCGACGCGGCGGCCGTCGGGACCCTTGCCCCAGGTCGGCGCGGCCTTGTCCGCGGCCTTGGCCTCGGCGGCTTGCACCGCCAGCGCGGGCGCGGCGGCGGCGCCCGCCAGGAGGCCTTTGAACAGGGTGCGGCGCGGCAGGGCCATGGGGTCGCTCACGAAAATGATAGCGCTATCAATTTCCGTAGAGCGGTGCGTGCCGGACGTCCAGAGCGCACGGCCCGAAGCTACGAAACCTCGTCCTTCGACAAGCTCGGGATGAGGTTTCTCCTGATCCGCCGAGCCAGCCTTGATCCTCTTCCTGAGCCTGTCGAAGGACGAGGATCACGCCGCTCAGCCCTCGACGCTGATCTCCGGCCAGCGGGCCTTGGCCGAGCCGGTGGTGCGCGCCCAGCCGCCCGCCCCCTTCACCCGCAGCGGATTGGGCCGCAGGCGCATGGCGAACAGGTCGTCCAGGCCGAACGGCGCCCAGACGCGCAAGGTCTCGTCCGCCTCCAGCCGCACGCCGACGCAGAAGGCCGTGGCCACGAAGCGCTCCAGGGCCTCGGCGCTGGAACGCAGGGCCGGATAGGGCTCGTCGGCGCCGAACTTCTTCTCGAACCACAGGTGCACGCGGGCCTGGTTGCGCACCTCGACCAGTTCGCGCAGCGGCGGCTCGAAGGCGGCGGCGACGCGCTGGATCACCACGTCCTCGGCCTCGTAGGAGGTGTCGCCGTCGTCGTGATAGGCGACGTCGTAGTCCTTGATGCCGTAGTCCAGCGGCCGGCCGGTCAGGTGGTTGAACACCGGCTGGTAGACCGCCCCGGAAAAGATCATCCAGTCGGGCAGGTCGAGGTCCCGCACGGTGCGCAGCACCTGCATGGTCGTCGGCGTGGCGCGGACGATCTCGATCAGGCGGTCCTGCAGGTCGCTCACTTGCGCACCGGCCAGGCGTGGTCGAGCGGGCCGTGGCCCTTCCCCAGGCCAGGCGCGCGCAGCATGGCCTCGTGGACGTAGCTCCAGGCGCGAGCGACGGCGTCGGTCAGCGGCAGGCCCTGCGACAGGCCCGTGGCGATGGCGCTGGCCAGGGTGCAGCCGGTGCCGTGGGTGTGGCGGGTGTCGATCCGCTCGCCCTCGAAGCTGGTCTCGCCCTGGCGGGTGATCAGCAGGTCGACGACGCGCTCGCCGGCGACATGGCCGCCCTTCATCAGCACCGCGTGGGCGCCCAGCTCCAGCAGGGCCTCGCCGGCGCGGCGCTGGTCGTCGAGGGTCTCGACGGGCAAGCCGGTCAGGGCGCAGGCCTCGGGCGCGTTGGGGGTCAGCAGGGCCGCGCGCGGGATCATCAGCGACTTCACCGCGTCGATGGCGCGGTCGGCCAGCAGGGCAGCGCCCCCCTTGGCGATCATCACCGGATCGACGACGGCCGGCACGTCCGGCGCGCCGGCCAGCACCCGGGCCACGGTCTCGACCACGCCCACGTCGCCCAGCATGCCGGTCTTGAAGGCGTCGGCGCCGATGTCGTCGAGCACGGCGCGGGCCTGGGCCTCGATCACCTCCAGCGGGATCGGGTGCACGCCGGTGACGCCCAGGGTGTTCTGCACGGTGACGGCGGTGATCGCCGTGGCCGCATAGCCGCCCAGGGCGGTGATGGTCTTGATGTCGGCCTGGATGCCGGCGCCGCCGCCGGAGTCGGATCCGGCCAGGACGAGCACGCGGCCCAGGAATTGTGAATCGGAGGAAGGCGCTTGGGTCACGCGCCTCTCCTACCCCGCTTTCGGGATCAGTTGAACGGGCTGACTTTTACGCCGCGCCGAAGGCCGCGGTCAGGCGGTCGAACTGGGCCTGGACGGGGCGCGGGGCCTCGTCGACGGCGGCGGCCTCGACATACATGCGCTGGTCCAGGTGACGGACGCGCTCGTAGAGACGCTCGGAACGCTGCAGCAGGCTGACGAGGCCGAAGGGCAGGTCCTCGACGGCGGC
The DNA here is from genome assembly GCA_001449105.1 of Caulobacter vibrioides. GTDB lineage: Bacteria > Pseudomonadota > Alphaproteobacteria > Caulobacterales > Caulobacteraceae > Caulobacter > Caulobacter vibrioides_C. Next base: position 18,515 of record LNIY01000131.1, read on the forward strand.
CTGCTGCTCGCCGGCCTCCAGGGCCAGGCGGTAGTTCTCGGCGCAGGCGGCCTCGGGGGCCATCTCGCCTTCCTTCACCGCGCGCTGCACCAGCAGCCACGAGGCCACCTGCATCAGGCGCGTGGTCAGGCGCATGCTCTCGCTCGCATAGGCCAGGGCGGCGTTGCGCGAGAGGATCTTGCTGTCGTGCCGGCCGGCCCCGTCGAGATAGGCCGCGGTCTCCTCGACCAGCAGCATGCCTTCGTCGAAGGTGCGGTCGAACAGTTCCGAGCGGGCGAAGTCCTGGATGACTCCCGCCCGCCAGGGGGCCGTGGACGCGTTCGGATCGGTCATGTCTACTCAATGCCCCAAAGGCCGCGAGGACGTCTCGCTTGAAGGGGATGACTGCAACCCCCGTGCCAAGTCTTAACGTCCCGTTTCGCGACCGCCCGACTCGGTGCGACCGACAGGCGCACGCCAACGTCCACTGCTAGCGTAAACCTTTCGTTAGTCTAGGCGACCAAACAGCGCATCGGCCGCCGCGCGTCCCGCTTTCTTCTTGCTGAGCTGGGCCTTGGTGCGGGCGATCTCGGCTTCCAGCGCCTCGATCCGCTCCTCCAGTTCCCGCACGCCATAGGTATCGAGATCCTCGTGCGTGGCCGTGTTCAGCGCGTCGCCGCGGAACGCGCGCGGCTCGACCGGCTCTTCGATCATGGGTGACCTCCCTTTCCGACCGACCATGAGACGCCTACCTAGGGCGCAACGCAAGCGCGACGGAGCCACAGCCGATGCCGGAAACCATGACCGCGATCGAGATCGAAGGCGGCAAGGGGGCGGCCGACGCCCTCCGCCCCGTGCAGGTCGAACGCCCCACGCCGGGCCCCGGCGAGATCCTGATCCGCGTGCGCGCGGCGGGCGTCAATCGCCCCGATCTGTTGCAGCGCCTGGGGTTCTATCCTCCGCCGCCGGGCGCGCCGACCACGCTGGGCCTGGAGGTCGCCGGCGAGGTCGAGGTCGCCGCCGGCCGCTGGAAGGTCGGCGACAAGGTCTGCGCCCTGCTGGGCGGCGGCGGCTATGCGCAGTACGCCGTGGTCGACGCCCGCCAGGCCCTGCCGATCCCCGAGGGCTTCGATTTCGTCCAGGCCGCGGCCCTGCCCGAGACGGTCTTCACCGTCTTCGCCAACGTGTTCGAACATGGCGCGCTGAAGCCTGGCGAGACCATTTTGATTCATGGTGGGACGTCCGGTATCGGGACAACGGCGATCGCCATGGCCAAGGCGGCCGGCGCGATCGTCATCGCCACGGGTCGCGGGGCCGACAAGAAGGCCAAGGCGCTCGAACTCGGCGCCGACTTGGCGGTCGACGCGAAAACCGAGGACTTCGCCGAAATCGCCAAGGCGGCCGGCGGCGTCGACGTGGTGCTCGACATGGTCGGCGCGGCCTATTTCGACAAGAACCTCGACGCCCTGAAGACCGGCGGCCGCATCGTCTACATCGCCGCCCTGGCCGGCGGCGTGCTGGAGGTGCCGGGGATGAAGGTGATGCAGAAGCGCGCGGTGATCACCGGCTCGACCCTGCGCCCCCGCCCCGCCGACGAGAAGGCCCGCCTGGCCGCCGAGGTCGAGCGCACCGTCTGGCCGTGGATCGCGGCGGGCAAGCTGAAGCCGATCGTCGACGCGACCTTCCCCCTCGCCGACGCGGCCAAGGCGCACGCCCACCTGGAAGCGGGCGAGCACGTGGGCAAGGTGGTGCTGGTGGCGTAGCCGCTGCGCGGACCCCCTCAGTCGCTCCGCGACAGCTCCCCCAGAGGGGGAGCATCCAAAGCGCCAAGATCCTCCCCCTCCGGGGGAGGTGGCCCGGAGGGCCGGAGGG
>LNIY01000132.1 GCA_001449105.1 Caulobacter vibrioides
TCGCGCCGCCCGACTTCGCCAGCGTGATCGTGATCGCGGCCGTCAGCGTCGTCTTGCCATGGTCAACGTGACCGATGGTGCCGATGTTGCAGTGCGGCTTATTGCGTTCGAACTTTTCCTTGGCCATTTTCTTAGCTCCAGGACCCCAGAGGGGCCTTTGGTTGAACTTCTGGGGTTTGGCGGGCGGGCCCGAAGACCCGCCCTACTGTTCCGCTAAACGTTTCGTCCGGAGACGAAAAGCTTAGGCGTACTTCTTGATCACTTCGTCGGCGACGTGTTGCGGCACCGGATCGTAGTGGTCGTAGACCATGCTGAACTGAGCGCGACCTTGCGACATGCCGCGCAGGGTGTTCACGTAACCGAACATGTTGGCCAGCGGGACGAAGGCGTTCACGACAGTGGCGTTACCGCGCATGTCCTGACCCTGGATCATGCCGCGACGGCTGTTCAGGTCGCCGATGACCGAACCCAGGTACTCTTCCGGGGTCACGACCTCGACCTTCATGATCGGCTCGAGCAGCTTCGGAGCGCCCTTTTCGCGCAGCTCCTTGAAGGCGGCGCGCGAGGCGATTTCGAAGGCCAGGACCGACGAGTCGACGTCGTGGAACTTGCCGTCGGTCAGGGTCGCCTTGAAGTCGATCAGCGGGAAGCCGGCCAGCAGGCCGTTGTCCTTGACCGATTCCAGGCCCTTCTGGACGCCCGGGATGTATTCCTTCGGCACGGCGCCGCCGACGATCGAGTTTTCGAACACGAAGCCCGAGCCGGGTTCACCCGGTTCAAACGTGATCATGACGCGGGCGAACTGGCCCGTACCACCGGTCTGCTTCTTGTGCGTGTAGTCGATGTCGACCTTGCGGCCCAGCGATTCACGATAGGCGACCTGCGGCGCACCGATGTTGGCTTCGACCTTGTAGGTGCGCTTCAGGATGTCGATCTTGATGTCGAGGTGCAGCTCGCCCATGCCCTTCAGGATCGTCTGGCCCGACTCGAAGTCGGTCGAGACGGTGAAGGACGGGTCTTCGGCGGCCAGCTTCTGCAGGGCGACGCCCAGCTTTTCCTGGTCGGCCTTCGACTTGGGCTCGACGGCGATCTCGATGACCGGGGCCGGGAATTCCATGCGCTCCAGGATCACCGGCGACTTCAGCGGATCGCACAGGGTGTCGCCCGTGCGGGTTTCCTTGAGGCCGGCCAGGGCGACGATGTCGCCGGCGTAGGCTTCCTTGATGTCCTCACGGTTGTTGGAGTGCATGAGCAGCATGCGGCCGACCCGCTCGCGCTTGTCGCGCGTCGAGTTCAGCAGGCTCATGCCGGTTTCCATCTTGCCCGAGTAGAGGCGGCAGAAGGTCAGCGAACCGACGAAGGGGTCGTCCATGATCTTGAACGCCAGAACCGACAGCGGCTCTTCGTCCGAGGCCTTGCGGACGATTTCTTCTTCGGTCTTGAAGTCGATGCCCTTGGTCGGCGGGATGTCCACCGGCGAGGGCAGGTAGTCGACGACGGCGTCGAGCAGGGGCTGGACGCCCTTGTTCTTGAAGGCCGAGCCGCAGAGGATCGGGTAGAAGGCGCCGTTCAGCACGGCCTTGCGGATGCACTTCTTGATGGTCGCTTCCGAGGGCTCTTCGCCGCCCAGATAGGCTTCCATGGCGTCGTCATCGAGCTCGACGGCGTTCTCGACCAGGTAGGCGCGGGCTTCCACGGCCTTGTCCAGCAGGTCGGCGGGGATCTCTTCGTCGCGGTAGGTCGCGCCGAGGCCGTCGTTGTCCCAGACCACGGCCTTCATGCGGACCAGGTCCACGAGGCCCTTCAGGTTCGATTCCGAACCGATCGGGAATTGGATCGGCACGGCCTTGGCGCCGAGGCGGTCGCGGATCGACTCGACCGACTTGTCGAAGTCGGCGCCGATCTTGTCCATCTTGTTGACGAACACGATCCGCGGAACCTTGTACTTGTCGGCCTGGCGCCAGACGGTTTCGGTCTGCGGCTCGACGCCGGCGTTGCCGTCCAGCACCGTCACGGCGCCGTCGAGGACGCGCAGGCTGCGCTCGACTTCGATGGTGAAGTCGACGTGCCCGGGGGTGTCGATGATGTTGAGGCGCTTGTCGTTCCAGAACGCGGTCGTCGCGGCCGACGTGATGGTGATGCCGCGCTCCTGCTCCTGCTCCATCCAGTCCATGGTCGCGGCGCCGTCGTGGACTTCGCCGATCTTGTGGGACTTACCGGTGTAATACAGGATCCGCTCGGTCGTCGTCGTCTTGCCCGCGTCGATGTGGGCCATGATGCCGAAGTTGCGGTAGTCTTCGATTTTATGCGTGCGGGGCATAGCGATCGCTCTGCGAAACGGGGCGGCCCTGACGGACACGACCGGGATTTAAACGTGCGGCGCGGGCGGTTTATCGCAAACCGCCCGCGCCTGAAAGGGTGCTGGTAAGAAAGCTTACCAGCGGTAGTGCGAGAAGGCCCGGTTGGCTTCAGCCATCTTGTGGGTGTCTTCGCGCTTCTTCACGGCGGTGCCGCGGTTGTTCGAAGCGTCGAGCAGCTCACCGGCCAGCTTTTCGGTCATGGTGTTTTCACCGCGCTTGCGAGCGGCGGTCACCAGCCAACGGATGGCCAGGGCGCGGCGACGGTCCGGACGGACCTCTACCGGCACTTGGTACGTGGCGCCGCCGACGCGGCGCGAACGGACTTCGATCGCCGGGGCGACGTTGTCCAGAGCGGAGTGGAAGGTTTCAAGCGGACCTTGGTCCTTGCGCTTGGCTTCCAGGATGTCGAAAGCACCGTAGATGATGTTTTCGGCGACGGCTTTTTTGCCTTCGTACATCACGTAGTTCATGAACTTCGTGACGATCAGGTCCCCAAACTTGGGATCCGGCAGGACTTGGCGTTTCTCGGCGCGACGGCGGCGGGACATTCTTCTTTTTCCTTACTTCGGACGCTTGGCGCCGTAGAGCGAACGACGCTGCTTACGATCCTTGACACCTTGGGTGTCGAGGACGCCGCGCAGGATGTGATAACGGACGCCGGGCAAGTCCTTGACGCGGCCGCCGCGGATGAGCACCACCGAGTGCTCCTGCAGGTTGTGGCCTTCGCCCGGAATGTAGCACACGGCTTCGATGCCGGTGGTCAGACGGACCTTGGCGACCTTACGCAGAGCCGAGTTCGGCTTCTTCGGGGTCGTCGTGTAGACGCGGGTGCAGACGCCGCGACGTTGGGGGCAGCCCTTCAGGGCGGGCACCTTGTTCCGGACCGGCTTCGGAGAGCGCGGCTTGCGGATGAGCTGGTTGACGGTAGGCATTAAGTCTCTGCTCTGATGGAAGCGTGTGCCTTTCGGCCGAGGCGCTTCAGGGTCCTTGTTGTTCTTCTTTCCGGCTTACAAGGCTCCGGTTGGAGACCTGATAAACACGAAACTCGCCGGGACGCGGAAAGCGTTCCGGCGGGCCTGCCGTCGGTTTATGGACGGACGCTCATCAGGACGGGCGCAAGACCCACCTCGAAAAGAGCGCGGAACCTACTCGCGAAGGGGCTCCACGTCAATCGTCGCCTTCTGCGTCGGTTAATGCGACGTTTACTCGCCCCGCGGGACGGCCACGCTTTCGCCATGAGCGATCGCCAGCCTGACCCTGCAACCCTCCCTTGTCGCCGAGTCCCTTGTGGTCGAAGTCGCCGCGCGATCCGTAACCCTTCTGCTGGATCGCCCCACGCAAGCCAAGCCCGACAAGCGGTTCTGGGCGGTGGCGGGCGGTTCGGCGGCGGTGCACCTGGCGGTGCTGGCGTGGCTGGCCCTGCCCGTGCGCGAGGTGTTCCCCGACCAGGACGCGGTCTCGACCGTGACCATCGACCTGATGACCGAAACCCCGCGCGAGATCCCCCGGGAGACGGCCCAGGCCACGCCGGCGGCGGCGTCCAGCCCGGCGCCGATTCCACGGGAAGCCCGTCGTCCGGCCCCGTCGGGAATCGCCCCCTCGCCGTTCGTGGCCGCGCCCTCGGCCGGCCCGCGCGACCGCGGCGTCTCGAACCATCCCGCGCCCCTGCCCGCCGCCCAGCCCGGCGGCGACCTGAAGGCGGCCCTGAGGGGCAGCGGCACGGGCTGCGCCAACGACAAGGCCGTGGGCCTGAACCGGCGTGAGCGCGAACGCTGCGACGAGCGCTGGGGCGAGGCCGCCCGCAAGGCGCCCGAATATGCCGCCCCGATCGAAGCCGGCAAACGCCGCGAGTTCGACATCCAGGCCCTGCGGCAGGAGGCCGAGCGCGCCTATACCGAGGCCCCGATGGGTCCCGGCGTCGACCATCGCAGCCGCGACGGCCCCGGCCGGGGCAAGGACATTCCGATGGTCGGCGGCCTGGAGCAGGACGGCCTGGGCCGCCAGCGCGACGCCAGGGGACAGCAGCTGCGCCTGCTGGAGATGCAGCAGAAGAAGGCCAGGAAGGACTAGCCGGCGCGGCGCAGGCTGGACGGAGCCGCCTGCGAGGTGCGGAAGCGGGCGACCATGCCCGACAGTTCGTCGGCGGCGGTGACCAGGTTGCGGCTGTCGCCGGCCGATCGGCTGATCAGGGCCGCGTTGCGCTGGGCGCCCTGGTCCATCTGGTTGACGGCGGTGTTGACCTGCGAGAGGCCGACCGACTGTTCCTGGGCGCCGGCGGCGATCTGGCTGACGATGCCGTCGATGGCCTCGACCTGGGCGACGATCTTCTGCAGGGCCTCGCCCGTGCGGCCGACCAGCTTCACCCCGGCCTCGACCTGACGGGCGCTGTCGGCGATGTGGACCTTGATCTCCTTGGCGGCCTCGGCCGAGCGCTGGGCCAGCGCCCGCACTTCCTGGGCCACGACCGCGAATCCCTTGCCGGCGTCGCCGGCTCGAGCGGCCTCGACCCCGGCGTTCAGGGCCAGCAGGTTGGTCTGGAAGGCGATCTCGTCGATCACGCCGACGATCTGGCCGACCTGGTGGGACGAGGTCTCGCCCCCGCCGATGGCGGCGATGGTCTCCTCGACCACGGTGCGCGAACGGCCCGCCTCGGTCTGGGCCTCGCGGACGGCCATGTGGGCCCCGCGCGCGCCCTCGGCGGTGCGGCGCACGGTGACGGTGATCTCTTCCAGGGCCGCGGCGGTCTCTTCCAGGCTGGCGGCCTGCTGCTCGGTGCGGTCGGAGATGTCGGACGAGGCGTCGGCGATGCTGCCGGCGCCGGCGTTCAGGGCGCCGACGGCGTCGACTACCGAGCTCATCGCCGCTTCCAGACGCTCGACGGCCTGATTGAAGTCGCTGCGCAGGCCTTCGTAGTCATGGGCGAAGGGCTGGTCGAGGCGGACGGTGAGGTCGCCGTTCGACAGGCGACCCAGGCCATGGGCCAGGCTGCTGACCACCTGGCTCTGCTCGCGGGCCGAGCGGGCGTCGCGGGCCTGGGCGGCGGCGCGGTCGGACTCGGCCTGGTCGCGCTGGCTGGCGGCGTCGGCTTCGATACGGTGCTTGGCCTCGGCGTCGTCGCGGAAGGCGTGGACCGCGTCGGCCATCAGGCCAATGTCGTCGCGGCGGCCGGCGAACGGCAGGGCCACGTTCAGGTCGCCCTTCATCAGGCGGGCCATGGCCTCGCGCAGGGTCTTCAGCGGCGACAGCTGGCGGCGGACGGTCAGCACCGAGGCGACGCCGCCGGCCAGGCCCAGCACCACGCCGGCCACGCCCAGCCAGGCCAGCTGGCGATAGACCGGGCCGAAGTAGATGTCCTTGGGCACGCCCACGAACATCACGCCGATCACCTGGCCAGAGGCGTCCTTGATCGGGTCGTAGGCCACGAAGTAGTCGCGCTTGAGGATCTTGGTCTCGCCGCGATAGGGCTCGCCGCGGCCGAGCACGGCGTCATAGACCGGCCCCTGGGCCAGGCTGGTGCCGACGGCGCGCGAGCCGTCCGGCTTCTCGACGTTGGTGGTGATGCGCTTGTCGCCCGCGAACACGGTGGCCACGCCCCCGGCCAGGGCCTTGACGCGGTCGACGCCGGCCAGATCGCCGTTCAGCACGTGGTCGCCGACCAGCAACTGCTCGCCCTCGCGGCGGAACGCCTGGCCCTGGCGGCCGATGACGTCCCAGGCCACTCGCATGCTGGTTTCTTGCTGGGCCACGGCCTGGCGCTTGGCGAAGCCCAGCGAGCTCCAGGCGACCACGACGAGCAGCCCGGCCAGGAGAACGGCGAAGGCGGCGGCGATGGTCAGGCTGACCTTGGTGGAGATGTCCGAGCGCATGGGGTCCGGGCGAAGAGGAAGGAATTTGCACCCCTTTTCACGCCGCCCGGCTGAAATTTCATTTAACGGACTGAAATAACGAGAGTCTTTTTACAATTCGTCACATTGCCACCGAAGGTTGCCCTATCTAGGCAGCGGGCTTCGGCGTCTTGGCGGGCCGGATGATCTTGCCGTTGCAGGCCAACTTCCAGGCTTCCCAGTAAGCGGTGTCCAGGTGGGCGCAGCCGGCCTTGTTGTAGGCGACCTCGGCCTCGTACCAGTCCACGTCCTGTTCTCCCAGATACTTGAGCACCAGGGCGCGACACTGAGGCCTGGCCTTGGGCGACAGGGCGTCCTTCTCCCGGACCACGTGATAGGCCTCTTCGTTCTTGGCCTTGGTCGCGACGAAGCCCGTCCAGCGGTCACCCGGCATGGCCGCGTCGAGGCAGACGAACCGCCCCTCCCCTTCGACGTCGCTGACCAGGGGATCGCGGAACAGGACCTCCCGGGGTTCCGGGAACGTGCCGGAGATGATGCCGAACACCTCGTCGATCGCCACCTTCTCGGCGCCGGTGAAGCCATCCGAGGGCTTGGGGTCCGGCGGAACCTCCGGCGCGCAGGCGGCCAGGCACAGGACGGCCGCGACCGCCGCCAAAGAGATGCTGCGAAACATGGACGTCCCCCGACATCCGGCCGCCCCCGGCGACCGCGCAAACAAAAGAGCGGCCGGGTTTCCCCGACCGCTCCTTGTCTAGCACAACCTGTAAGGCTGTCTTCCGCCGATTACTCGGCGTCCGACATGCCTTCTGAAGATCGTCGGTCGCCGATTACTCGGCGTCCGACAGGGCGATCTCGGCCGGCAGCGGCTCCATCGCCTCTTCGCGCTGCTGGGCCAGTTGCTCGTCGCGCTTGGCGGCGACGCGCTGCAGGCTGCGCAGGTAGGAACCCGTACCAGCGGGGATCAGGCGACCCACGATGACGTTTTCCTTCAGGCCTTCCAGGGTGTCGGTCTTGCCGTGCACCGAGGCTTCGGTCAGGACGCGGGTCGTTTCCTGGAACGACGCGGCCGAGATGAAGCTCTTGGTCTGCAGCGAGGCCTTGGTGATGCCGAGCAGCACCGGCTGGGTCACAGCCGGACGGCCGCCGCGGGCGATCGCCTTGTCCTGTTCCTTGTCGAACTCGGGCTTATCAAGGTGGTCGCCCTTGATGAGGCCCGTGTCGCCCGGCTCGAGAATCTCGACCTTCTGCAGCATCTGACGAACGATCGTCTCGATGTGCTTGTCGTTGATCGGCACGCCCTGCAGTCGATAGACCTCCTGGATCTCGTCGACGAGGAAGTTGGCCAGGGCCTCGACGCCTAGGATGCGCAGGATGTCGTGCGGATCCGGGTTGCCGTCGATGATGTACTCGCCGCGCGTGATGTAGTCGCCATCATGCACCGCGATGTGCTTGCCCTTCGGGATCAGGAACTCGACCGCTTCGGGCTGGTTGCCGTCGGCGTCGACGTCCGGAGTGATCTTGATCCGGCGCTTGTTCTTGTAATCCTTGCCGAATTCGACACGGCCGTCCATTTCCGCGATGACCGCGCAGTCCTTCGGACGGCGGGCTTCGAAGAGTTCGGCGACGCGCGGCAGACCACCGGTGATGTCCCGGGTCTTGGCGCCTTCGGTCGGGATACGGGCGATGACCTCACCCGGCTTCACTTCGTCGCCGTCGGCCACCGAGAGAATGGCGCCGACCGACAGGAGGTAGCGAGCCTCGCCGCCGTTCGACAGACGCTTGTAGCTGCCGTCCTCGGCCAGCACGCCCATGGCCGGACGCAGGTCCGAACCGCGGGCCGACGCACGCCAGTCGGCGATGACGCGCTGGGCGATGCCCGTCGCTTCGTCGACTTCCTCGCGAACCGAGAAGCCGTCCACCAGGTCTTCGGCGCGGATGCGGCCGCCGACTTCGGTGATGATCGGCGTGGTGTAGGGGTCCCAGTCGGCCAGACGCTGGCCGCGCTTGACGGTGTCGCCGTCCTTGATCTTCAGGCGAGCGCCGTACGGCGGCTTGTAGTTCTCGCGTTCCTTGCCGTCGACCAGCACGCTCACCGAGGTGTTGCGGCTCATCACGACCAGGGCGCCGTCCGAAGCCACGACCGTGGCGCCGCTGACGCGGGCGACACCGTCGTTGCTGCTTTCGAAGAACGACTGCTCGGCCACCTGGGCGGTGCCGCCGATGTGGAACGTACGCATGGTCAGCTGCGTGCCCGGCTCACCGATCGACTGGGCGGCGATGACGCCGACAGCTTCACCGATGTTGACCGGGGTGCCGCGGGCCAGGTCGCGACCGTAGCAGGCGCCGCAGACGCCGATCTTGGCTTCGCAGGTCAGGACCGAGCGGACCTTCACCGATTGAACGGCCGCCGCCTCGATGGCGTCGGCGATGTTCTCGTCGATGTAGGTGTCGGCTGGAACAACCAGTTCGCCGGTGCTCGGGTTCTTGATGTCCTCGGCCGAGAAGCGGCCCAGGACCCGCAGGCCCAGCGAGACCAGCACGTCGCCGCCTTCGACCACGGCGTGAAGGGTGATGCCCTTCGTGGTGCCGCAGTCTTCCTCGACGATGATGCAGTCCTGCGCGACGTCGACCAGACGACGGGTCAGGTAACCCGAGTTGGCGGTCTTCAGCGCGGTGTCGGCCAGACCCTTACGGGCGCCGTGGGTGGAGTTGAAGTACTCCTGAACGGTCAGGCCTTCCTTGAAGTTCGAGACGATCGGGGTCTCGATGATTTCACCGGACGGCTTGGCCATCAGGCCGCGCATGCCGCCCAGCTGCTTCATCTGGGCTTGCGAACCACGGGCGCCGGAGTGGGCCATCATGTAGATGGCGTTGATTTCCTTCTCGCGGCCGTTCTCGTCCTTATGCTTCGTCTGAAGCTCGGCCATCATCTCGTCGGCGACGCGATCGGTGGCCTTGGCCCAGGCGTCAACGACCTTGTTGTACTTCTCACCCTTGGTGATCAGGCCGTCGGCGTACTGTTGCTCGTATTCCTCGGCCAGGGCGCGCGTCTCGGCGACGATCGCTTCCTTGCGCTTCGGAATGATGATGTCGTCCTTGCCGAACGAGATGCCGGCCTTGGCGGCTTCCTTGAAGCCCAGGCCCATGACCTGGTCGGCGAAGATCACCGTCGCCTTCTGACCGCAGTGGCGGTAGACGATGTCGATGAGGTTGCCGATTTCCTTCTTGGTCAGCGCCTTCTCGATCAGTCGGTGACCGATCGCGGGGTGACGCGGCAGCAGGGCGGCGATCTTCATGCGGCCCGGGGTGGTGTCGATCACGCGGCGGCGAGCCACGCCATCGGCTTCCACTTCGGTGAAGCGCGACTTGATCTTGGCGTGCAGCGACACGACGCCGGCGTCCATGGCCGCTTCGATTTCGCCCAGATCCGAGAAGATCTTGCCTTCGCCCGGCTCACCTTCGCGAGCGACCGACAGGTAGTACAGACCCAGGACGATGTCCTGCGACGGCACGATGATCGGGCGACCGTTGGCGGGCGACAGGATGTTGTTGGTCGACATCATCAGGACGCGCGCTTCCAGCTGAGCTTCCAGGCTCAGCGGGACGTGCACGGCCATCTGGTCGCCGTCGAAGTCGGCGTTGAACGCGGCGCAGACCAGCGGGTGCAGCTGGATGGCCTTGCCCTCGATCAGCTTCGGTTCGAACGCCTGGATGCCCAGACGGTGCAGGGTCGGGGCGCGGTTCAGCAGGACCGGGTGCTCGCGGATCACCTCTTCGAGGATGTCCCACACCTGGGGCTGCTCGCGCTCGACCATGCGCTTGGACTGCTTGACGGTGCCCGACAGGCCCTTGGCGTCCAGGCGCGCGTAGATGAACGGCTTGAACAGCTCCAGAGCCATCTTCTTGGGCAGGCCGCACTCGTGCAGCTTCAGGTCCGGGCCCACGACGATGACCGAACGGCCCGAGTAGTCGACGCGCTTGCCGAGCAGGTTCTGACGGAAGCGGCCTTGCTTGCCCTTCAGCATGTCGGCCAGCGACTTCAGCGGACGCTTGTTGGCGCCGGTGATGACGCGACCGCGGCGGCCGTTGTCGAACAGGGCGTCGACCGACTCCTGCAGCATCCGCTTTTCGTTGCGGATGATGATGTCGGGCGCGCGCAGTTCGATCAGGCGCTTGAGGCGGTTGTTGCGGTTGATGACCCGGCGGTACAGGTCGTTCAGGTCCGACGTGGCGAAGCGGCCGCCGTCCAGCGGCACCAGCGGGCGCAGTTCCGGCGGGATGACCGGAACGACCGTCAGCACCATCCACTCGGGACGGTTGCCCGACTCCTGGAAGGCTTCCAGGATCTTCAGGCGCTTGCTGAACTTCTTCTGCTTCATGTCCGACACGGTGCCGGCCAGTTCCTCGCGCAGACGCTCGGCCTCTTTCTCGAGGTCGATGGCCTTCAGCAGGTTCTGGACGGCCTCGGCGCCGATCTCGGCGGTGAAGCTGTCGTCGCCGTACTCGTCCTGAGCGCGGATGTAGTCGTCTTCCGACAGCAGCTGGTGCTGCTTCAGCGGGGTCAGGCCCGGCTCGGTGACGATGTAGTATTCGAAGTACAGGACGCGCTCGATGTCCTTCAGCGGCATGTCGAGCATCATGGCGATGCGCGAGGGCAGCGACTTCAGGAACCAGATGTGGGCGACCGGCGAGGCCAGCTCGATGTGGCCCATGCGCTCACGGCGAACGCGGGCGAGGGTGACTTCCACGCCGCACTTTTCGCAGATGATGCCCTTGTACTTCATGCGCTTGTACTTGCCGCACAGGCATTCGTAGTCCTTGGTCGGGCCAAAGATACGGGCGCAGAACAGGCCGTCACGCTCGGGCTTGAACGTGCGGTAGTTGATGGTCTCGGGCTTCTTGATCTCGCCGAACGACCACGAGCGGATCTTTTCCGGCGAAGCGAGCGAGATGCGGATCTGGTCGAAGGTCGGCGTGGCCTGGACCGGATTGAAGATGTTCAGGACTTCCTGGTTCATCTTGGTTCCTTCTGCGGGACTACCCGCGAAAATTCTAAGTCAGAGAGCGGCTGATGGAGGACCCCTCCCCCGCCTTCAGGCAGGAGAGGGAGATCCGGATCAGCTGTTCTCCAGCTCGACGTTCAGGCCGAGCGAACGCATTTCCTTGACCAGCACGTTGAAGCTTTCCGGGATACCGGCTTCGAACGTGTCGTCGCCACGGACGATCGACTCGTAGACCTTGGTCCGGCCGGCCACGTCGTCCGACTTCACCGTCAGCATTTCCTGCAGGGTGTAGGCGGCGCCGTAGGCTTCCAGAGCCCACACTTCCATTTCCCCGAAGCGCTGACCGCCGAACTGGGCCTTGCCGCCCAGCGGCTGCTGGGTGACCAGCGAGTACGGACCGATCGAACGGGCGTGGATCTTGTCGTCGACCAGGTGGTGCAGCTTCAGCATGTAGATGTAGCCGACCGTGACCGGACGCTTGAACTGCTCGCCGGTGGTGCCGTCGAACAGGATCGACTGACCCGACGCGTTGACGCCGGCCATTTCGAGATGGCTCTCGATGTCTTCGATCCGGGCGCCGTCGAACACCGGGGTGGCGATCGGAACGCCCTTGCCCAGGTTCTTGGCCAGCTCGACCAGGTCTTCCTCGGTGTCCGGCAGCTCTTCGTCCGGGCCGTAGACGTCACGCAGACGTTGGACCAGGGCGTCCTTCTGGCCGCCGTGCTGCCAGTCCTCGAGCAGACCGGTGATCTGCTTGCCGAGGTTGGCGCAGGCCCAGCCCAGGTGGGTTTCGAAGATCTGACCGACGTTCATGCGCGAAGGCACGCCCAGCGGGTTCAGCACGAGGTCGACGTGCGTCCCGTCGGCGAGGAACGGCATGTCCTCGATCGGCAGGATGCGCGAGATGACGCCCTTGTTGCCGTGACGGCCGGCCATCTTGTCACCCGGCTGCAGCTTGCGCTTCACCGCGACGAAGACCTTGACCATCTTCATGACGCCCGGGGGCAGTTCGTCGCCGCGCTGCAGCTTGTCGACCTTGTCTTCGAAACGACGGTCGAGGCGCTTGCGGTTCTCGTCGAACAGACGGCGGAGCGACTCCAGTTCGCCCATCGCCTTCTCGTCTTCGAGAGCGATCTGCCACCACAGGCCCGAAGCCACGGCGGCCAGGCCTTCGGCGGTGATCTCGCCGCGCTGCAGGCCCTTGGGACCCGACAGGGCGACCTTGCCGATCAGCAGGTCCTTCAGACGGCCCGAGATGTTGCGGTTCAGGATCGCGAACTCGTCGTCGCGGTCCTTGCCCAGGCGGTCGATTTCCGAACGTTCGATCGCCAGGGCGCGTTCGTCCTTGTCGACGCCGTGACGGTTGAAGACGCGCACATCGACGATCGTGCCGGCGACGCCCGGGGGCAGGCGCAGGCTGGTGTCGCGGACGTCCGAAGCCTTCTCGCCGAAGATGGCGCGCAGCAGCTTCTCTTCCGGGGTCATCGGGCTTTCGCCCTTCGGCGTGACCTTGCCGACCAGGATGTCGCCCGGCTGGACTTCGGCGCCGATGGCCACGATGCCGGCTTCGTCGAGGTTGCGCAGGGCTTCCTCGCCGACGTTCGGGATGTCGCGGGTGATTTCTTCCGGACCGAGCTTGGTGTCGCGGGCCATGACTTCGAATTCCTCGATGTGGATCGAGGTGAAGACGTCGTCACGGACGATGCGTTCGGAGATCAGGATGGAGTCTTCGAAGTTGTAGCCGTTCCAGGGCATGAACGCGACGAGCGCGTTGCGGCCCAGGGCCAGTTCGCCCAGCTCCGTCGACGGACCGTCGGCGATGATGTCGCCGGCGCTGATCTTGTCGCCCACCTTCACCAGCGGACGCTGGTTGATGCAGGTCGACTGGTTCGAGCGCTGGAACTTCGACATCCGGTAGATGTCGACGCCCGAGCGGGCCGGATCGGTCTCTTCGGTGGCGCGCACGACGATACGGGTGCCGTCGATCTGCTCGACGACGCCGGTGCGCTTGGCGATGACCACGGCGCCCGAGTCACGGGCGACGACCGCTTCCATGCCGGTGCCGACCAGCGGAGCGTCGGACTGCACCAGCGGCACGGCCTGACGTTGCATGTTCGAACCCATGAGGGCGCGGTTGGCGTCATCGTTTTCGAGGAACGGGATCAGGGCGGCGGCCACCGACACGACCTGGCGCGGCGACACGTCCATAAGGTCGACCGTCTCCTTTTGCAGGAGGGTCGGTTCGCCGTTGATGCGGCCCGGAACCAGTTCTTCCACGATCTCGCCGGCGTCGACCTTGATGTTCGACTGGGCGATGACGTGCTTCGACTCTTCCATGGCCGACATGTAGACGACCTCGGCCTGCGGCTTGCCGTCCTTCACGCGACGGTACGGGCTCTCGATGAAGCCGTACTTGTTCACGCGGGCGTGGGTGGCCAGCGAGTTGATCAGACCGATGTTCGGACCTTCCGGCGTTTCGATCGGGCAGATCCGGCCGTAGTGGGTCGGGTGAACGTCGCGGACTTCGAAGCCGGCGCGCTCACGGGTCAGACCGCCCGGGCCGAGGGCCGAGAGACGACGCTTGTGGGTGATTTCCGACAGCGGGTTCGTCTGGTCCATGAACTGCGACAGCTGCGAGGAGCCGAAGAATTCACGAACGGCGGCGGCCGCGGGCTTCGCGTTGATCAGGTCGTGCGGCATGACGGTGTCGATATCGACCGACGACATGCGCTCCTTGATGGCGCGCTCCATGCGGAGCAGGCCGACGCGGTATTGGTTTTCCAGCAGTTCGCCGACCGAACGCACCCGGCGGTTGCCGAGGTTGTCGATGTCGTCGATTTCGCCGCGGCCGTCGCGCAGGCCGACCAGCAGCTGCAGAACGGCCAGGACGTCTTCCTTGCGCAGGACGCGGACCTCGTCCGAGACTTCCTGCTCCAGGCGCATGTTCATCTTCACGCGGCCCACCGACGACAGGTCGTAGCGCTCGGCGTCGAAGAACAGCGACTTGAACATGGCCTCGGCGGCTTCCACCGTCGGCGGCTCGCCCGGACGCATGACACGGTAGATGTCGAACAGCGCGTCTTCACGGACGGCGTTCTTGTCCACGCGCAGGGTGTTGCGCATGTAGGCGCCGACCGTGACGTGGTCGATGTCGAGCACGTCGATGGTGTCGAAGCCTTGGTCGGCCAGGGCCTGGATCGTCGGGACGTCCAGCTCGTCGCCGGCTTCGGCGTAGATTTCGCCCGTCTCGAAGTTGACGGCGTCACGGGCCAGGTAGCGGCCGGTCAGGGCTTCCGGACCGAGCAGCAGGGTCTTCAGACCGCCGTCGGCGAGCTTCTTGGCCGTGCGGGCGCTGATCTTCTGGCCGGCCGGAGCCACTTCTTCGCCGGTGTCGGCGTCGATCAGGGCGACCTCCGGCTTCACGCCGCGCCAACGCTCGGCCTTGTACGGGGTGGCCCAGCCGCCCGAACGCTTCTCGAACGGGACGACGTCGTAGAACGTGGTCAGGATCTCTTCGCCGTCCATGCCCAGGGCATAGAGGAAGGTCGTGGCCGGCAGCTTACGGCGACGGTCGATACGGACGTAGACGATGTCCTTGGCGTCGAACTCGAAGTCGAGCCACGAGCCGCGGTACGGGATCACGCGGGCGGCGAACAGCAGCTTGCCCGAGGCGTGGGTCTTGCCCTTGTCGTGGTCGAAGAACACGCCCGGCGAGCGGTGCATCTGCGAGACGATGACGCGCTCGGTGCCGTTGACGATGAAGGTGCCCTTGTCCGTCATGAGCGGGATATCGCCCATGTAGACGTCCTGCTCCTTGATGTCCTTGACCGAACGGGCGCCGGTTTCTTCTTCGGTTTCGAAGACGATCAGGCGCAGCTTGACCTTCAGCGGCGCGGCGAAGGTCATGTCGCGCTGGATGCATTCCTCGACGTCGTACTTGGGCTCTTCGAACTCGTACGAGACGTATTCGAGCACGGCGCGCTCGTTGAAGTCCTTGATCGGGAACACCGACTTGAAGACCGCCTCGACGCCCTCGTCGCGACGCTGGCCCGGACGGACCTCGCGCTGCAGGAACTGCTCGTAGGAGGAGCGCTGAACCTCGATGAGGTTCGGCATCTGCACAGCCTCGGGAATGCGGCCGAACGACTTCCGGATCCGCTTCTTGCCGGTGAAGGATTGCGCCATGTTTTTTCCCTGCGGCGCGGATGGACTCCGCGCGTGAGTTCGAATGTCCGTAGCGTCCACCCTCGCCGCTCCCCTTGCCGGAGAGCGCTGGACGCTGGAATTCCCCTGACTGGCGACCGGGACCGGAAGCCTGTCGGGCGCCCCTTCGCGCGTATCGGAGGGCGGCTGATCGCGCCTCGGGGCGTTGAAGAGCGGACGTGCGTGGACGCACTCCGCCGAAATGTCTTCGTGAACGGGTCGATATAGGGGATCGATGCGGGGATGGAAAGGGGTAAATAGCGCCCAATCTCACGGCGAGGTTCCGTTCAACCCGGCGACGCTTCTTTCTTGCGAAGGCCCGCCGATGTCCGCTGCGCTCAAGACCCGCCCCGCCGCACGGCCGGCCTCACCCCTGCAGCGCATCGCCGCGCGCCTCGGCGAGGTCCCCGCCGCCGCTCGCAAGCGGCTGGTCGCGGCCGGGGACGCGCTGGCGGACGGCGACTTCGCTCGCGCGGAAAGCCTGGCGGCCGCAACGTTGCCGGAGGGCGGCAGCCTGGCCCTGCGCCTGATCGGCCTGGTGCGCGAGCGGGCCGGCGCCCTGCCCCAGGCCTTCGAGGCCTTGCGGCAGGCGCACCTGAAGGCTCCGACCGATCCCGACGGCGTGCGCGACCTGGCCCGGCTGGCCCGGCGCCTGGGCCAGCCGGGCCTCGCCGCCGACCTGCTGACCCGGGTGCGCGCCGCGGTCCCCGGCGATCTGGCCGACGCCCAGGACCTGGCGGCGGTGCTGCGCGACCTCGACCGCTGCGACGAGGCCCTGGCCATCGTCCGCGAGGCGATGGCCGACGCGCCGCAAGCCCCGCACCTGTGGAGCCTGCTGGGCTCGATCGCCGCCCAGAAGGGCGACGACGCCGACGCCCGGATCTTCCACGACGAGGCCCTGCGCCTGGCGCCGCGCGACGCGCCAATCCTGGCCAATGCGGCGCTGGCCCGCCTCGATGTCGGCGACGCGGGCGCCGCGCGGGAGGCCTGCGACGCGGCGCTGGCCGCCGGGCCGACCCCGCCGCAGGCCGCCGGCGTGCGGCTGGCCCGCGCCACGGCCCGCCTGTGCCTGGGCGACCTGGGCGGCTGGGACGACTACGCCGCCCGCCTGGCGCCCGAGCGCCGCGAGGCCCTGGCCTTCGACCTTCCCGGACAGCGCTGGACGCCCGCCATGCCTTTGCGCGGCCTCGGCTTGCTTCTGGTCGGCGAGCAGGGTCTGGGCGACGAGGTGATGTTCGGCTCGATGGTCGGCGACGCTCTCTGCGCCCTCGGCCCGGCCGGCCGCCTGACCCTGGCGGTGGAGCCGCGCCTCGCGCCGCTGCTGGCCCGAGCCTGGCCGGGCGTGCGGGTGATCGGCCACGCCACCACCAGCCTCGCCGGCCGCCTGCGCCGCACCGTTCCGGACGCCGGACCGGTCCAGGCCTGGGCCCCGATCGGCGACCTGCTGCCGCTGCTGCGCGCAACGCCGGAGAGCTTCGCCGGCGCGAAGGCCTTCCTCGAGCCGGATCCAGCCCGCGTCGCCCATTGGCGCGGCTGGCTGGAAAGCCTCGGACCCGGCCGCAAGGTCGGGGTCCTCTGGCGCAGCGGCCTGATGGCCGGCCTGCGCGCGCGCCGCTTCGCCCCGTTCGAAGCCTGGACGCCGGTGCTGGCTGCGCCGGGCGCGACGTTCGTGAACCTGCAGTACGGCGAGGCCGAGCCGGACCTGGCCACCGCCCAGGCCCAGGGCCTGACGATCCACCGCCCGCCGGGCCTCGACCTGATGCAGGACCTGGAAGGCGTCGCCGCCCTCTGCCGCGCGCTCGATCTCGTCCTCGGCCCGCCGACCGCCACCACCAACATCGCCGCCGCGACCGGCGCGGCGACCTGGATCGTCTCGGCCAACCCCAACTGGCCGGCGCTGGGGACCGCCGGCTATCCCTGGTACCCGGCGGTCAGGGCGTTCCAGCCTGACGGGGCGGCGTGGGAGGCGCGGTTGGAAGCGGTGGCGAGAGCGCTTACCCAAATCCCTCTCTCTTAGAGAGAGGGAGGGGCCCGCCGCGAAGCGGTGGGAGGGTGAGAGGTTTCACCCTTGGCCGCAAAACCCAATGCCGCTCCGTGGCGTGGCATGAAGCAGGACCACATCGGCCGCGTCTTATCCGGCGAGATTTTACCCTCTCACCCTCCCATGGCTGCGCCATGGGCCCCTCCCTCTCTCTTAGAGAGAGGGGTCTAAGAAAAAAGGGAGGACGTTTCCGCCCTCCCCCTTCGCTTACTTCACCACCTGGACCGCGCCCTGCGCCTGGGCCGAGAGGGCCTTGTCGCCCGTGGCCGTCAGCTTGCCGGCCTTGTCGTCCCAGCGCAGCTTCACCGTCTTGCCGACGCCCTTCTCGTAGGCGTTGGTGACGCCGTCGTCGTCATAGAGCGAGAACTCGGCGTCGCGGCCCGGATAGACCTTCACCGCGCTGATCGCCTGGGTCTGGCCGGTGTTCATGATCGGCGCGCCCAGCGGCACGATCGAACCGGCGCGCACGAACAGCGGGATGACGTCGATCGGCGCCTTCACGCGGATCATCTGGCCACCGGTGAACTTCTGGTTGGTCCAGTAGTCGTACCAGTCGGCGCCGGCCGGCAGGTAGACGTCGCGCTCGGTCTGGCCCTGCTCGGTGACCGGAGCCACCAGGAAGGCCGGGCCGAACATGTACTGGTCGCCGATGTCGGCCACCTTCGGGTCGTTCGGGAAGTCCATGAACAGGCCGCGCATGAAGGGCGCGCCGGTGTCGTAGGTCGTCTTGCCCATCGAGTAGAGGTACGGCATCAGCTCGTAGCGGAGCTTCAGGTACTTGCTGAGCACGCCCTCGGCCTGCTTGCCGAACGACCACAGCTCGGTCTCCTTGCGCATGCCGTGCACCCGCAGGGTCGGGGTGAACACGCCGTACTGGAACCAGCGGGTGAAGAGCTCGGGATAGTCGTTGTTCTGGCCGACCACGTCGCGGGCGTCCGACGGATCCAGCAGCGGCGCCTTGGTCGCCGTCGTGGTCTGCGGCAGCCACTGCCAGCCGCCGATGTCGTTGCCCCAGTACGCCAGGCCCGAGGCGGTGAAGTTCAGGCCCGCCGGCACCTGGCGACGCAGGGCTTCCCAGGTCGGCTGGATGTCGGACGACCAGAACAGCGAGCCGTTGCGCTGGGCGCCGATGTAGGCGGCGCGGGCCAGGATCAGGTTGCGCTTGTCGGGACGGTCGCGGCGCGAGCCGTCGGCGGCCAGCTGGGCGTGCATCAGCGGGAAGGCGTTGCGGATGCGGTCGCCCGAACCGGCGTGGAAGAAGAAGCCCGACGGCACCAGGTCAGGCTCGGTCTCGTCCAGCCACAGCCAGTCGAAGCCCTGCGAGATGATGTTGTCGCGGATCTTGCCCCAGAACCACTCGCGGGCCTCGGGATTGGTGCTGTCGATCAGCGCGCCGGTGCGGTCGCTGCGGAACGGCAGGCCGTCGACCGGATTGCCGTTCTCGTCCTTCAGGAACCAGCCCTTGCCGGCCAGGTAGTTGAAGTAGCGGCCTTCCTGCTCGAAGCGGGGCCACACGCTGATGATGGTGTGGACACCGCGGTCGTGCAGCGTCTTGTTCATGCCGGCCGGGTCGGGGAACTGCGCCGGATCGATGTCGATCTGGCCCATGCGGGTCCAGTGGAACCAGTCCAGCACCATGATGTCGAGCGGCAGCTGGCGCTTCTGGTAGCCGTCGGCCACGGCCATGAACTCGGCCTGGCTCTCATAGCGGGCCTTGGACTGGATGTAGCCGAAGGCGGCCTTGGGCGGCAGCGGCGTCACGCCGGTCAGGGTGCGGTAGCCGGCATAGATCTCGTCGGTGGTCTTGCCGGTGATGACGAAGAACGACACGCGCTCGCCGACATTGCTCTGCCACAGGGTGCGGCCGTTGACGCCCGGATAGATCTTGGTGGCCGACGGGTTGTCCCAGAGGATGCCGTAGCCCTTGGACGTCACCAGGAACGGCACGCAGACGCTCTCGCCATGCGGCGCGTCGTAGTCGTGCTTGCAGTCGATGGTGCGGCCGCGCAGGTCGAGCGCGCTTTCCGACTCCTGGTTCTGACCCAGGCCATAGAAGTGCTCGTCGGCGGTCGTCGAAAAGCTTGCGCTGGCGCGGAAGGTCTTCTCGCCGCTGATCACGTGCGGAGCCATCTCCCAGCCGGTCATGTCGACCAGCGAGGTCCCGTCGGGCTTGCGCACCTTGATCGACACCGGCGGCAGGGCCGGCGCGAAGTAGCGCTCCTGCAGGCTGGGCGCGCCCGGCCACGGCTGGGCGACGACTTCCAGCGACAGCTCGGCGGAGGTGAAGATGTCGGCGCCGGCCTTCTGGTCGTGACGCCAGCCCTTGTCGGTGGCGACGCCGTTGACGCCGTAACCCGGCGCGGACTTGGCCAGGTCCTTGTCCTGGCTGATGGTCACGCGGATCACGTTGGGGGCGTAGGTCTCGACCGAGACGTAGGCGCCGTTGCGGTCGACCGTCGTCTGCGGCGCGGCGACCGCCATGCCCGCCCCGACGCTGAGCGCCAGGCCCGAAACCAGACCCAGGACGCGCGCCCGTGCGCCGTTACCCAGCCAAGCCATGCGATTCCTCCACTAAGTTACCGCTATCATTTTCCTGATACCGGCGTAGTGGCGGCTGACAGCGCCGTCAACGCAGAAGGTGCGATTTATGGGATGAATAGGCAGACCCTCTCCCTGAAGGGGGAGGTGTCGGCGAAGCCGACGGAGGGGGACGTGACCTGTAATCCGGCAACCCCGCCCCAATCCTCGGAAGGGACTCCCCCCTC
>LNIY01000133.1 GCA_001449105.1 Caulobacter vibrioides
CCCCCAGAGGGGGAGCATCTAACGCCAACAAGATCCTCCCCCTCTGGGGGAGGTGGCCCGGAGGGCCGGAGGGGGTTTCCCCTACCCCGGCCTCGGCACGGGCGTCGGCAGCGGCTCCGGATTCGGCGTCGGCATCGTCGGCGGCGCCAGGTTGGGCAGCCGCAGGTCGGCGATGTCGGGGCGCACCGCCAGCAGGCCCGAGCGCCAGATCGTAAAGATCAGCAGCGCCACAAACAGCAGGACCGCCAGCAGGGCCGCCCCGCTCCAGGCTCCTTCGTGATGATGTTCATGATGGCGAGCCATGCCCGCCTCCTCTCGCTAGGCCCGGCCCCGGTTCAGCCGGGCGCCTTGGGCGCTTCGGGGATCTTGGGGGCGTCCGGCAGCTTGGGCGCGGTCGCCGTGATGTCGACGTCCACCGACTTCTTCTGCGTGAAGCCGCCGGAGAACATCATGAAGCCCAGCACCGCCACGACCACCACCAGGGCGCCGACGATGAAGGCCAGGCCGCTGTTGCCCCCGCCCGACTTGCTCTCTTCCGCCATGTTCCTGCTCCTGTTTCGTCCCAGCCGATCAACGGGAGGGTCGCGGCCAGGGTTCCGCAAAGCCGCCTCTGGGGCTTAAGCCTGGGGAAGTTTGTGCTACATATGTTCCCATGTCTTCCGGCTTCGACTCGACCGACCCGTTCGGCGACCTTCCCGCCCCGCGCATCTCCGACCTGGCCCGACCGCAGGCTCCCGGCGGCGGCGGTCCCGCGCCCGACTATCTGAACGGCCTCAACACCGAGCAGCACGAAGCCGTCGTCACCACCGAGGGCCCCGTCCTGGTGCTGGCCGGCGCGGGCACCGGCAAGACCCGGGTGCTGACCACGCGCCTGGCCCACATCCTCTCGACCGGCCGGGCCCGGCCGTGGGAGATCCTGGCCGTCACCTTCACCAACAAGGCCGCGCGCGAGATGCGCGAGCGGATCACCCACATCATCGGCCCGGAAGCCGAGGGTCTGCGGTGGCTGGGCACCTTCCACTCGGTGGCCGCCCAGATCCTGCGCCGCCATGCCGAGCTGGTGGGGCTGAAGTCGAACTACACGATCATCGACACCGACGATAACGAGCGGCTGCTCAAGCAGCTGATCGAGGCGGCCAACATCGACGCCAAGCGCTGGACGCCGCGCATCCTGTCGGGCCTGATCGACGCCTGGAAGAACCGCGGCTGGACGCCCGACAAGGTGCCGCCGTCCGAGGCCGGCGAGTTCGCGGCCGGCAAGGGCATCACCCTGTATCGCCAGTACCAGGAGCGCCTGCGCATCCTGAACGCCTGCGACTTCGGCGACCTGCTGCTGCACAACATCACGATCTTCACCGGCAATCCGGACGTGCTGGCCGACTTCCAGCGGCGCTTCCAGTACGTGATGGTCGACGAGTACCAGGACACCAACGTCGCCCAGTACCTGTGGCTGCGCCTGCTCGCCCAGGGTCGCCAGAACGTCTGCTGCGTGGGCGACGACGACCAGTCGATCTACGGCTGGCGTGGCGCGGAAGTGGACAACATCCTGCGCTTCGAGCGCGACTTCCCGGGCGCCAAGGTCGTGCGCCTGGAGCGCAACTACCGCTCGACCGAGCACATCCTGGCGGCCGCCTCGACCCTGATCACCGCCAACAAGGGACGCCTGGGCAAGACCCTGTGGACCGAGGAGACCGGCGGCGAGAAGGTCAAGGTTTCGGGCGTCTGGGACGGCGAGGCCGAGAGCCGGATGGTCGCCGACGAGATCGAGAAGGCCAAGCGCGCCGGCCGCCGCTACAACCAGATGGCCATCCTGGTGCGCGCCAGCTTCCAGATGCGCGCCTTCGAAGAGCGCTTCGTGATGCTGCAGATCCCCTACAAGGTGGTCGGCGGTCCGCGGTTCTTCGAGCGGGCGGAAATCCGCGACGCTCACGCCTATCTGCGCCTGATCCAGTCGCCGGATGACGATCTGGCCTTCGAGCGCATCGTCAACACGCCCAAGCGCGGCATCGGCGACACCTCGGTGCAGAAGCTGCTGCAGATCGCCCGCCTCGAGGGGATCTCCACCGTCGAGGCGGCCCGAGTGATCATCGGCAGCGACGACCTGCCCGCCCGCACCCGCACGGCGCTGTCCAACTTCATTCGCGACCTCGACCGCTGGCGCGCCCAGATCGGGAACATGCACCACCAGCGCGTGCTGGAGATGGTGCTGGAGGAAAGCGGCTACACCGACGCCCTGCGCCTCGACAAAGGCCCGCAGAGCCAGACCCGCCTGGAAAACCTGAAGGAACTGGTCCAGTCGATGGGCCAGTTCGACAGCCTTGAGGCCTATCTGGAGCACGTGTCGCTGGTCATGGACCTCGACCGCGAGGCCACCGGCGACGCCGTCTGGATCATGACCCTGCACTCGGCCAAGGGCCTGGAGTTCCCGCTGGTCTTCCTGCCCGGCTGGGAGGAAGGCGTGTTCCCCAGCCAGCGCAGCATGGACGACAAGGGCGAGAAGGGCCTGGAGGAAGAGCGACGGCTCGCCTACGTGGGCATCACCCGCGCCCGCGAGGAGGCCCGCATCAGCTTCGTGGCCAACCGGCAGGTCTATGGCCGCTGGACCAGCCAGCTGCCCAGCCGCTTCGTCGACGAACTGCCGCTGGAGCACGTCGATGCGGGCTCGGAGACCGGCTATTACGGCGGCGGTCCGGGCATGCAGCAGACGGTGTCGTCGCGCTGGGACGATCCGGGCACCAGCGCCTTCCAGAGCGGCAGCTACGACAGCCCCGGCTGGAAGCGAGCCCAGGACCGGGTGCAGCAGACCTCGCGCGGCTTTGGCGAACGTTCCGGCGGCGCCGCCGCCTGGCGCGGCGGCGGCTCGGCCGCGCGGGCCAAGCCGATCGAGGGCGAAGGCCGCCTGGTGGCCGTCTCGGCCCCGACCAACAGCGCCTACAGCCGCGGCGACCGCGTGTTCCACGTCAAGTTTGGCTACGGCAAGGTGACCTCGATCGAGGGCAACAAGCTGACCGTCGACTTCGAAAAGGCCGGCGAAAAGAAGGTCATCGACAGCTTCGTCGAGAAGGCCTGATGGCGGCGGGGGCCAGGCGCGGGATCAATCCCGACAGCCCCCTCGCCCGGCTGATCGCCGGGCCCATGCGGCCAGGCCGCCTGGCCTGGATCGGCCTGCGTCCGGCCCGCCGCGCGGCGCTGGTTTCCGTCGAGCGCGCACAGATCACGGTCGAGGCCGGCCTCGTGGGCGACCGCTATGCCGGCCGCCCCGGCGGGCCGCGCCAGGTGACGCTGATCCAGGCGGAAGACCTTTCGGCCATCGCCAGCTTTCTCGGCCGGGCCGAGCCCGCCTCCCCCTTTGACCTGCGCCGCAACCTGCTGGTCGAGGGGATCAACCTGCTGGGCCTGACCGACAAGCGCTTCCGCGTCGGCGGCGTGCTGCTGGAAGCCACCGGCGGCTGCCACCCGTGCAGCCGCATGAACGACATTCTCGGCGAGGGCGGCTACAACGCCGTGCGCGGCCGCGGCGGCCTCACCGCCCGGGTCGTCGAGGGCGGCGAGATCGCGGTTGGCGATGCGGTGGCGGTCGAGGACTGAGCCTCTTCACTCCGGGAAGAGCTCGGTATGCACCGCCCCGTCCCGGCCGAAATAGACCGCTCGCCGCCCGCTGAACGAGACCACGTAGCCCGCGCAGCCGGCCGCCTTGGCCTTGGCGCAGAAGCCGGCATAGGTGTAGCCCGGGACCAGGGCCTGAGCCTCGCCGATCGCCGCCTTCAGGGCTTCGGCGTTCAGAGCCGCCGCAACCGGAATCGCGACCGCGTGGGCGGCCAGTTCGACGCTCTCGCCGCCGGGCAGGAAATAGGTCGCCGTCGCCCGGCGATAGTCGACGACGTAGCTTTCGAAGCCGCCCTCGATCAGCGCCCCGACGATCTGGGAGAAGGTCATGGCGCCGGTCTCGGCGCCGTCCAGGCACCGCCGGGCCAGAGCGATCAGTTGCGCGTCCATGCGCGATCCTTTCGGGTCAGGAGACGGAAGGCCGGTCAGTCGACCGGCACGTGGCTGAGACCTCGCCGTTCGACGATCCCGCGCATCACCCGCTCGACGGTGTCGCGCTCCTGGGCGGTCAGGTGTTCGAAGAACTCGGCGTCGTTGCGATCGGCCAGGGCTGACAGCCGGGGCACGAGTTCGCGCCCGGGGGCGCTCAGGGCCAGGCTGTGAGCGCGGCGATCCTCGGGGCTGTCCTCGCGAACGATCAACCCCTTGGCCAGCAGGCGGTCGGAAAGCTTGCTGATCGCCCCGCGCGTCTGGCCGATGCGCTCGGCCAGGCGGCTCGGCGCCACGGCCTGCTCGCCGTAGAGCTCGCGCAGCAGCACCCACTCGGCCACCGTCACCCCCTCGCCTTCCAGCTTGCGGGCGAAGGCGTGCGAGACGTGGTTGGAGACGTAGCGCAGCCAGTAGCCGAGATGCGAGGTCAGGTGCGAGACGGGAGCGGCCATCAGCGTTCCATGTTGTTGACAAGGAAACTATAGGCCAATTGTTTCCTTGTCAACAATACGCGGTGGAGCCTACGCCGATGCCCCGGAAGGACTGCCGACGGCCCCTCCTTCCCCTACCTCAGGCCGCGCATGGCCCGGTCGAGGTTGTTGGGGTCGTTGGCCACGACGCCGGTGTTGTACTGGGTGGGACGGCCCGTGGAGTCGTAGACGGTCGACGACACGCCCGGGCCGAACTCGGTCATCCTGCGATTGTCGACGTTCTCGCCGGCCGCCTGGATCTTGCCGTTGGCGTCGCGGTCCTGCCAGGTCCCCTGCAGCGTGGTCGCCGGCTCGTTCGGCCCGACGTCGACATTGACCTCGAAGCCGGCGCCGGCCGGACCCTTGTCGACGCCGATGGCGACGCCCACGCGGTTGACGTCGCCGTCCAGGCCCGGCGTGTGGCTGTAGGTCCCCGAGAACAGGCCGCCCAGCGGCGCGCTGACCGAGACCGTGCCGTCGCGCAGGCTGGTCGACACCGGCCCCGCCCCGACCGTGGCGTCCCAGGTCGGCGACAGCCCGGCGGGTCCGCCGAACTCGACCCCTACCATGCCCCCGGCCGCGCCCAGCTGACCGGTGAAGCCCGCCTGGAAGCCTTCCCACGCCCGGGGCGACATGTCGGGGGCCTGGGTGAACTTCTCGGTGAAGGTGGCCGCCGCCAGGTCCTGCTCGAACTGGGCCTGCTGGAGCGGGCCCAGCTTGTCGGCCACCGCGTCGATGACGGCGGCGCGCACATCGACCGGGGTCGCCGCCACCGCCTGCGCCAGGGCCTGGGTGTTCACGCTGCAGACGTTCCCGACGGTGCTGACCGCGTCGGCGACCATGGCCTCGGCGGCCTTCTCGGCCGTGGTGCGGCCCGCGTCCATGGCGTCGCGCGCGGCCTCGGCCCGGTCGGCGGTCGAGGCGCCGCCCGCGCCCGACACGCCCCCGACGCCGGAGGAGCCGCCGTTGTCGTTGGAATTGTCGGCCATGATCGGACGCCTTTCGTGAACGGGGTCCGTCATCCTGAGGCGGAGCGACCGCCGGCCGAAACTGGGGAAAACCCTAGCCTCGCCGGCGGCGGGGCTTCAGGCCGGCTCCGGCGCGGGCTGCTTTGCGGCCGGCGCGGCGGCCTTCTTCTTGCGGCGCTTGGGCAGGCCCGAGGGATTGCCCCAGAAGGTCACCACCGCCAGCGAGCCCAGCAAGGCAAGGGCGAGGCCCGAGACGGTCATCACCAGACGATAGGCCAGCCCGCCGACCTTGGCCGCATGCAGCGGGAAGTCGGCGTTGGTGATGCGCGAGCCCAGCGGCATCGCCTGGGCGTCGCGCGAGGCGACCATCGCGCCGGTGGCCGGGTCGAACCAGGCCATGGTGCGGCCGTTGGTCAGCCATTCGGGCTGCTGGCGCAGGCGGATGGCGATCAGGCCGCCGGTCTTGGCCGGCAGGCCGATGGTCCGCACCTCCGCGCCCGGGAACCTGGCCTGGGCCTGGCCGATCACCTTGTTCCAGTCGAGATCGGCGGCCAGCTTGCCGCCCTTGATCTTCGGCGCGGCCGAGGCCTTGTCCATCGCCGCGGGCGGCGTGAACGGCGCGCGCAGAGCTTGCGAGAACCACTTCAGGTTCATGGTCGCGCCCGTGGTCAGCGACAGGATCAGCAGCGGCGCCACCAGCACGCCCAGGTCGCGATGGTGGTGGACGATGGCCGCCCGCTTCATCATCCGCGGCCAGGCGCGCAGGTGGAACATCCGCCGGGTCGGCCACCACAGGATCAGGCCCGTGACCACGAAGCCCAGGCCCGCGAGGCCGGCGATCCCGCCGACGATGTCGCCCACGTCTCCAGCCAGCAGGTGGTGGTGAAAGTCGAACAGCCACACCTCGGGCCGGGTCCATTTGGACGTCCAGGCCTGGACGATGGCGCCGTCCTGGTCGGCATAGGCGCCCTTCTCGGTTTCGCCGGGATAGGACAGCTTGTGCAGGCCCTTGCGCTCGGTCGCCAGCACGATCGAGCGCGGGCGGTCCTGCGCGGCGAAGATCCGCGTCGCGGCCGCCGCCAGGGTGGCCGTATCCTGCCGCTGGGCGTCGGCCGCATGGGGCACGGTGGCGCGCAGGAAGGCGTCCTCGTGCACCAGCAGGGCGCCGGTGAAGCCCAGCACCGCCAGCAGAAGGCCGATGAGACCGCCCGACCAGCGGTGCAGGAGCCGCAGGGTCTTCATCAGAAGCGCGCCGTCCAGCCCAGCGTCGCGGTGCGGCCGCGGCCGGCGTAGAACTTGTCCTTGGCCGGGGCGACGGTGTCGGAGTTGTAGGTGATGTACTGCTTGTTCAAGAGGTTCAGCACGCCCAGCGACAGGTCGCCGACCGGCAGCCGGTAGCTGACGAAGGCGTCGGTCAGGGTGTAGCCGTCGAAGTCGTCCTTCACGAGGGCGTTGCTCATGTCGCGCTTCAGATAGGCGCGGACCTGCAGGCGCAGGTTCCAGTCGCCGACGGCGTAGTCGGCCGCCAGGTTGAGGCGATCGGGCGAGATGTTGGCGCCGTCGAGATCGGTGTCCAGGCGGCCATCGCCGTTGGCGTCGGTCTCGCCGCGCAGGCGGGCGTAGCCGGCCGACACGTCCAGGCCAGGGACCGAGGTCTTGGCCTTGACGTTGACCTCCAGGCCCTCGATGGCGACCTTCTGGCGCTGCACGTCGAAGATGCCGCCCGAGTTCTTGACCAGCAGCTGGCCCAGCTTCGAGGACGACCAGAAATAGGCGACGCTGGCGTCGAACGGCCCACGCTTCCACTCGCCGCCGATCTCGCGGTTGTTCGACACGATCGGCTCGATGCTGAGGTAGGTGTCGACCTGGACGTTATCGACATTGATCGACCGCAGGATCCGGCCGACGTCCGGCACGGTGTAGCCTTCGGCGTAGCTGGCGTAGAGGCGCAGGCCCGAGGCCGGCTCGAACACCACGCCGCCGTTGGCCAGGGTGGCCTTGAAGTCGGGGTTGCCGCCGGTGACCTTGCGCGAGCCGTACGAGGCCAGGGTCTCGAAGTCGTCGACCTTCAGCTCGACGTTCTCGAAGCGCACGCCGCCGGCCAGGCGCAGCTTGCCGTCCAGCAGCGCGTAATTGCCCTGGATGAAGGGCGCGACGCTCTGGAACTTGGTCGGCGGCACCCAGGCGCGGCCGGTGGCGATCAGCATCTGCTCGGTGCGGTCGTTCATCGCGTCCAGGCCGACGGTGGCGGTCAGGCCCTCGACGCCCGGCACCTGGCGCTCGTAGTTCATCCGCGCGCCCAGCTTGCGCGAGCGGTTCGACGACTGGTCGAACAGCGTGCCCGAAGGTGCGATGCGCACGTCCTGGAAGGTCGCGTTCCTGTCACCGCCAAAGGTGTCGCGCGAGCGGTTGTAGAAGACCTGGGCGGTGAAATCGCCGCCGAAGAGGTCGCTGTCGGTCAGCTGGGCCGACACAGTCTCGACGCGGTTGGCCGCGGGCACGCCGGGCACGTCGCCGTGGATCGAGGTGGTCGGCAGGCGCGTGGCCCGGTTTCCGTCGGTGACGGACGGGGCCGTGCCGGTGATAGTCAGGTAGTCGCCGTCGCCCTTCAGCTCGAAACGGTTGGCGACGACGTCGAGACGGACGGTCTCGTTCAGCTGCCACCCGAAGCGGCCGAAGAACGACAGGGCCTTGGAATCCTGGACGTCGCCCTGGGTGTTGTCCATGCCGATGCGGCGGCCGTTGGCGTCGTAGAAGGCGCCGCGCTTCTCGTAGGCCACGCCGGCGGTGGCGTCGAACGCGCCCTGGCGCCAGGCGACCAGGCCGCCGACCTTGGCGCCGATGCTGTCGCCCATGTCGTGGCCGATGGTGGTCTGGGTCAGCACCTTGCCCGAGACGCCGTCGCGCTTGGGCGGGCCCACCGTCACCTGGTTGACCACGCCGCCGGTGGCGCCGATGCCCTGCAGGGCGTTGGAGCCGTAGATCAGCTCCACCCGATCGATGAAGAACGGGTCGATCGTGTAGCCGTCTCGCGAGCCGTCGCGGATCGGGGTCGACTGCGGGATGCCGTTGATGGCGAACAGCGGCGAGCGGCCGCGCAGGCTCTCGCCCGAGCCCGACAGCTTCTCGCGGGTCGGCGAGAACGAGGCCGACAGGTTCGAGATGGCGTCGATCACCGAGCCGCTGACGGCCAGTTGCTGTTCAAGGGTCTGGCTGTCGATCACGTCCACCGTCAGCGGCAGGGCCGTGACCGGCAGCTTGGTGCGAGCGGCCGTGACGACCACCTGTTCGACGTCGCTTGCCTGGCCATGCGCGGCCTGGGCGTGGGCGGCGGCGCCCGTCGAGAGCGCCGCCAGGCTGAGCGTCGAGAACAGGGCGCGCCGGGCGGCGGCGCGCGAGAAACGGAGTCGCATGGACCATCCCTTAAAACGAGACGGCGGCTATAGGCGCAACTGCGACTGAGTTTCAATCCTGAAATAGTCTCCGACAGGCGGTCAGGCCGCCCTGCCCGCCCCGACCGGCTACTGGCCCTCGCCCGCCTGCGCCATGGCGGCCATGTCCATGTACATCAGCTCCCAGACGTGACCGTCGGGATCCTGGAAGCTGGCGCCGTACATCGGGCCCATGTCCATGATCGGCTTCCAGGCCTTGCCGCCGTTGGCGAGCGCCTTGGCCAGCAGGTCGTCGACCTCCTCGCGGCTCTCGGCCGACAGGCACGTCAGCACCTCGGTGGCGGCGTGGCCGTCGCCGATCTCGCCGTTGATGAACTGGCGGAACTTGTCGTGCGTCAGCAGCATCACGAAGATCGTCTCGGACACCACCACGCAGGCGGCGGTCTCGTCGCTGAACTGCGGATTGATCGAAAAGCCCAGGGCCTCGAAGAAGGCCTTGGAGCGGTCAAGGTCGGCGACCGGCAGGTTGACGAAGATCATGCGCATGATGGCGGCTCCCTAGTATTGGTTGTCGGGCCAAGGACGCTGGTCGCGGCCCCGTCCCGACATCCTGCCCGAACTTTTTGTCGGGCCTTGTATCGTCAGGCCCTCACGCGGGCCGGATTGCCGACCGCCGTCGCGCCGGCCGGCACGTCGCGGGTGACCACCGCGCCCGCCCCGATCACCGCGCCGTCGCCGATGGTGACGCCCGGGACGATGATCGCCCCGCCGCCGATCCAGACGTCCTTGCCGATCACGACCGGCCGGCCGAACTCCAGCCCGGTCTTGCGGGTGTCCGCGTCGCGCGGGTGGTCGGCGGCGAATATCTTCACGTGCGGGCCGATCATCGTGCGGTCGCCGATGGTCACGGCCACCACGTCGAGGATCACGCAGCCGAAGTTCATGAACACCCCGTCGCCCAAGGTGATGTTGTAGCCGTAGTCGCAGTGGAACGGCGCGCGGATGTTCACCCCCGCGCCCACGCCGCCGAACAGCTCGGCCAGCAGCGCATGGCGCTGGGCGATCGTCTGGCCGGGCGCGTTGAAGCGCTCCATCCAGGCCAGAGTGACCTCCTGGTCGGCGACGATCTCGGCGTCCATCGGATCATATAGGTCGCCGGACAGCATGCGCTCTTTCTGGGTGCGGTTGTCGGTCAAGGCGAACTCCGAAACTTGATGATCAGGCCGGGGGATGGACCTGGAACAGCCTGCAAACAATGAAAAACTGGGCGCTCAGCGCTCGTCCAGCCGCTGCGCCAGGGCCGCCACGAACAGACGCACCTTGGCCGGCGCCTGGCGCGCGGTCGGATAGACCGCCCAGATCGACCAGCTGGGCAAAGCCGCGTCCGCCAGCGGCAGCTCGACCAGGCGGCCGGCGGCGACCTCGTCGCGCACGTCCCAGGCCGACAGCAGGGTGATGCCGAGGCCGCCGAGGCAGGCCTGGTGCAGTCCCTCGACGCCGCTGGCCGTGAACCGCCCGGCCACCTTCTGCTGCACCGGCTTGCCGCCGGAGGCGACGAAGGCCCAGTGGGTCGCCCCGCTCATCGCCAGGCAGTCGTGCTCGGCAAGCTCGGCCAGCCGGGTCGGCGCGCCGCGCCGCTCCAGATAGTCCGGCGCGGCATAGAGGGCGCGGGGATTGTCGGCCAGGCGGCGGGCGACCAGCGAGTTGTCGCGCAGCGGCGCGATGCGGATGGCCAGGTCGATGCCGCCGGCGACGATGTCGACCACGCTGTCGGTCAGCAGCAGGTCGACCGACACCTCGGGATTGGCGTGCATGAAGGCGGCGACGGCCGGCGCCACGACCTTCCGCCCGAAGGCGGCCGAGGCGGTCACCCGCAGGAGGCCGGAGGCCCCGGCGTCAGACGGCCGGATCGCCGCGCGGGCGGCGGCCTCGCCCTCCAGCATGGCCTGGGCGTGGGGCAGGAAGGCCTCGCCCTCGGTCGTCAGCGACAGGGCGCGGGTGGTGCGGTGGACGAGACGCGCCCCGACCTCCTGCTCCAGCGCCGCCATGCGCCGCGAGGCGGCCATGGGCGTGATGCCCAGGCGTCGCGCCGCGCCCGCCAGGCTGCCGGCCCGCGCGGCCTCCACGAAGACGCCGACGTCGGCGAGGTCCATTCTATCGAATTCCGTTATGCCAGCTTACCGCAAGGCCATACTATAAATCGCAGCGGGATGCTCTATATAGCTCGGCGACTGACACGGAACGCCGCCCCCTCCCCCATCCTCGGGCGGCCTGGAGCCGATCATGAGCACCGCCGCCCTATCATCCCCCAATGACACCGGCGCTTCGCCCGCCCTGGGCCGGGGCCTGACCTTCGCCATGGCCGCCGCCGCCGGCCTGGCCGTGGCCAATATCTATTACAACCAGCCGATGCTGGGCCTGATCGAGCGCGACCTGCCCGGCCCGCTGACCGCCTTCGTGCCCACCGCCACCCAGCTGGGCTACGCCGCCGGGCTCTTCCTGCTGACGCCGCTGGGCGACCGCATGGAGCGCAAGAGCCTGATCGTCGTGCAGTTCCTGGTGCTGGCCGTCTCGCTGATCGCCGCAGCCGTGGCGCCGAACGCGGCCCTGCTGCTGGCGGCCTCGCTGCTGGTCGGCGCCGGCGCCACCGTGGCCCAGCAGATCGTGCCCTTCGCCGCCCACCTGTCCGCCCCTGAAAAGCGCGGCGCGACGGTGGGCACGGTGATGTCGGGCCTGCTGTGCGGCATCCTGCTTTCGCGCACCCTGGCCGGGTTCGTCGCCACCCACGGCGGCTGGCGGGCGATGTTCTGGCTGGGCGCGCCGATCGCGCTGGCCGCCGCCGCCCTGATGGCCCTGGCCCTGCCGCGCAGCAAGCCCGACGCCGACCTGACCTATGCCGACCTGCTGGGCTCGCTGGGCAAGCTGTGGCGCGAGTTCCCGCAACTGCGCCTGGCGGCCCTGACCCAGGCCAGCCTGTTCGCCGCCTTCACCGCCTTCTGGACCATCCTGGCCCTGCAGCTGCAGCAGCGCTTCTCGCTGGGGGCCGACGTGGCAGGCCTGTTCGGGATCGTCGGCGTGGTGGGGGTGCTGGCCGCCCCGATCGCCGGCCGCGTCGCCGACAGTCGCGGGCCGCACCTGACCATCGCGCTCGGCGCGGTGCTGACCCTGGCCTCGTGGATCCTGTTCGGGACCTGGGTGTCGATCGTCGGCATGGTCGTCGGCGTGATCCTGCTGGACTTCGCCGTGCAGGGCGCGCTGATCTCGAACCAGCACCTGGTCTACGCCCTGCGGCCCGAGGCCCGGGCGCGGCTGAACACCCTGTTTATGGGCGGGATGTTCTTAGGCGGCGCGGCCGGCTCGGCCGCGGCGGCGGCGGCCTGGAACCTGGGCGGCTGGAGCAGCGTGGCCCTGATGGGCGCAGGCCTGGCGGCGATCGCCACCGTGTTGCAGGTGGCCGGCCTGAAGGGGCGAAAGGGCTGAGGCCCATCACGTCTCCCCCCACGATCGTCATCCCGGCCGCAGCGTAGCGGAGAGCCGGGGTGACGACGCAGGTGGAACTCAATCCACCGAGTGCTCGACCGCCAGCGCCAGGTCGAGCGCCCGGGCGGCTTCCTCGCCGGTGACAACCGGACGCGGGGCCTCGCCGCGCACGGCTTTCAGGAAGCCCGCAACGCTCTGGCCCAGCGGGTCCTTGCCGGCAGGGGTCTCGGTGAAGTCCTCGATCAGCGGGAACGGCGTGGTGTTGCGGAAGGTGCGGGCCAGGAAGTCGATCTCGACCTCGCCCGACGGGAAGACGACCTTCATCGTCCGCTCGCGGGCGTCGGCCACGCGCGAGCTGTCGAACACGGCGGTGAAGCCGTTGGCGAAGGTGGCTTCCACCTTCACCCAGTCCAGGCCGTAGCCGCGATCGGCCTCGCCCTCGCCTTCCACCGCCACCGGATCGGCGGCGCACAGCGCCAGGGCCAGGTCGATGTCGTGGATCATCAGATCGAGCACCACCGAGACGTCGAGATTGCGGTCCGACGGCGTGCCGCGACGCACCGCCTCAAGGCGCAGCGGCTGTTCGGGAATATCGAGCAGGCCCATGGCCTGGAACACCACCCGCTCCTGGTGACCGCAGGCCAGCGGCACGCCGGCCTTGGCGGCGGCGGCGATCAGGGCGTCGGCGTCCTCGGGGCTCACCGCCAGCGGCTTTTCCGAATAGACCGGCTTGCCTGCCTTCAGCGCCGCCAGAGCGGCCTTGGCATGGTGCACGGCGGGGGTGGCGACGGTGACCACGTCGACGGCGGCCAGGAAGGCGTCCATGTCGTCATAGGCCTTAGCGCCCAGCGGCTCGGCCAGGGCCTGCGCCCGCGCCAGATCGATGTCGAACACCGCGACCAGCTCGACGCCCGGCAGCTCGACATATTTCTTCGCGTGGTAGCCACCGAACACGCCGGCGCCGACAACGCCGGCCTTAAGGGCTTGGACTTGAGCTTCTTGGGTCATGGCCCGTCTCTAGCCGCTTCGACCGCTTGCGAAAAGCTTTGGCGGTGGGCGCGAGCCGGCGCTAAACATTCGTTTGAACCAGAACAGAGACCAGGGAGGTCGCCATGACCACGTCGCGTGAGATCCGCCTCAAGAGCCGTCCCGTCGGCGTGCCGGCCGCCGAGAACTTCGAACTGGCCAGCGTCGAACTGGCCCCGCCCGGCGACGGCGAGATTCAGGTCAAGAACCTCTACATGTCGGTCGATCCCTACATGCGCGGCCGCATGGCCGACCGGAAGAGCTATGTGCCGCCGTTCGAGCTGGGCAAGGCGCTGCAGGGTGGCGCGGTCGGCGAGGTCGTCGCCTCCAACGATCCGGACTTCAAGGTCGGCGACATCGTCAGCTCGATGTTCGGCTGGCGCGAGGCCTACAACGCCAACCCGAAGGCCCTGGCCGCCGCCGGGCCGATGGGCGGGGTCATGAAGCTCAGCACCCACGGCATGCCGCCCCAGACCTTCCTGGGCGTGGCCGGCATGCCCGGCATGACCGCCTATGCCGGCCTGCTGCGCGTGGCGGCCCTGAAGGAAGGCGACGTCGTCTTCGTCTCGGCGGCCGCCGGGGCGGTGGGCTCGGTCGTCTGCCAGATCGCCAAGATCAAGGGCCACACCGTCATCGGGTCGGCGGGCGGTCCGGAGAAGGTCGCGTTCCTCAAGTCGATCGGCGTCGACCACGTGATCGACTACAAGGCCACGCCCGACGTGGTGGCCGAACTGGCCAAGGTCGCCCCCAAGGGCATCGACGTCTATTTCGAGAACGTCGGCGGCGTGCACCTGGAAGCGGCGCTGAACGCGGCCCGCCCCTTCGCC
The DNA here is from genome assembly GCA_001449105.1 of Caulobacter vibrioides. Classification (GTDB taxonomy): domain Bacteria; phylum Pseudomonadota; class Alphaproteobacteria; order Caulobacterales; family Caulobacteraceae; genus Caulobacter; species Caulobacter vibrioides_C. The sequence goes on from LNIY01000133.1 coordinate 14,199, forward strand.
CGCTTTGCTTTGTGCGGGATGATCTCGCAGTACAACGACACCGAGCGCGCGGCCGGCCCGTCCAACATCATCATGGCGGTGGGCAAGAGCCTGCGGCTGGAGGGCTTCATCGTCTCCAACCACTACGACCTGTTCCCGGCCTTCGTCCGCGACATGGCCGACTGGATCAACTCCGGGAAGCTGACGTGGAAGGAGACGGTGGTCGAAGGCGTCGACCGCGCGCCCGAGGCCTTCATCAAGCTGTTCTCGGGCGAGAACCTCGGGAAGATGCTGGTGAAGCTGTAAGGATAGGGCGAGAGAGACCCCCTCAGTCGCTCCGCGACAGCTCCCCCAGAGGGGGAGCATCTACGGCTCTAGATCCTCCCCCTCTGGGGGAGGTGGCCCGGAGGGCCGGAGAGGGTCTTCTCTACCGCCCGCGCATCTCCGTCAGTTCCCAGCCCTCGCCGACGGCGACCTTGCGGAACTTGAACGTCACGCGCGCGCCCGGCTCCAGCGGGGCTTCGGCCAGAACGTCGCCATAGGCCTGGAAGGTGGTGCGGCCGGCGGCCAGCGGCGCGGCGCTCGCGCCGTCGTGATCGAGCGTGAGCACCTGGCCCTCGACGGCCGAGATCACGCCCTGAGTCTCATGCTGCGGCGCCGTCGAGATCGGCGGCGCGGGCTGGGCGGCGGGTGATTTCGAGCCCTCGCTCTTGTCGCCCGGACCGCAGCCCGCCAGGGCCGCGACCGCCAGAAACGCAAAAACCGCCTTGAATTTCATAGCCTTGCCCAACCTTCAGCGCCGTCCGCGCGGCTCACCTTTGCGCACTTGCACAGATTTTTCGCCGCACCTGCGAAATCGATCACATTTTCGATAGCGATTTCGTGATCGAAGTTTTACTCTAGTTGCGTCGGCGGTTTCCTCCGCCGGACTTCGTTCAACGCCGGACCCCTTGCTGAACGCGACCGATCCCTAGCGGACCGGAGGCGTCCCGTGAAGGCGTTCGGCGCGAAATCGAAGCTCTGCATTTCGTCCGACCACGGTCGGATCACCGAGACGGACCCGATGACCGAACGCGGCGCCTTCTTCGACCTGGCCACCTCGACGCCCGTGGCCTTCGAAACCGTGATCGCCCCGCGCGACCGCGTCGAGATCCCGACCGAAGCCCCCCTGGCCATGCCGGTGCAGCCGCTCGGCTTCTGGCAGGGCGCTGCCCGCGCCGTGCGCGGCCCGGGCTCGGAAACGGTCATGCGCCGCTGGGTGATCTTCGTCGCCACCGCCATCATGGGCGCGGCCGGCTGGAAGGCCACCTTCGACACCGTGGCCCTGGGCGGCGTCACCCGCCTGGAAGCCGTCTGCCTGACGCTGCTGGCCCCGCTGTTCCTGGCGCTCGCCCTGTGGTTCGTCACCGCCGTCGCCGGTTTCGTCGTCCTGCTGCGCACGCCGAAGGATCCGCTGGGCATCGACAGCAGCAAGCCCATGCCCAAGCCGCGCGCGCGCACGGCGATCCTGATGCCGGTCTACAACGAGGACGCCCAGGCGGTGTTCGCGCGCCTGCGGGCCATGGACGCCTCGATCGCCGAGACCGGCAACAGCCGCGCCTTCGACATCTTCATCATCTCCGACACCCGCGACGCCGCCGTGGCCCTGGCCGAGCAGGCCTGCTTCGCCCGCTTCCGCCGCGAGGCCTCGAGCCACGTCTTCTATCGCCGCCGCGCCGAGAACACCGGCCGCAAGGCGGGCAACGTCGCCGACTGGGTCGCCCGCTGGGGCGGCGACTACGAGCACATGCTGGTGCTCGACGCCGACAGCCTGATGACCGGCGACGCCATGGTGCGCCTGGCCGACGCCATGGAGCGTCACCCGGGCGTGGGTCTGATCCAGACCATGCCGACGATCATCAACGGCCAGACGATCTTCGCCCGCACCCTGCAGTTCGCCACCAAGCTCTATGGCCGCGTGGCCTGGACGGGCCTGGCCTGGTGGTCGGGTTCGGAAAGCTCTTTCTGGGGCCACAACGCCATCATCCGCACCAAGGCCTTCGCCCAGACCTGCGGCCTGCCCTCGCTGGCCGGCCCCAAGCCGTTCGGCGGCGAGGTCATGAGCCACGACGCCCTGGAAAGCGCCCTGCTGCGCCGCGGCGGCTGGGCCGTGCACCTGGCGCCCTACCTCGAAGGCTCCTACGAGGAGAGCCCCTCCAACCTGCTCGACTTCGCCACCCGCGACCGTCGCTGGTGCCGGGGCAACGTGCAGCACGTGCCGCTGATCGGCCTGAAGGGCCTGCACTGGATGAGCCGCCTGCACCTGGTGATCGGCGTGCTCAGCTACGCCCTGTCGCCGATCTGGTTCGTCGCCCTGTCGGCCGGCGTCATCTCGCGGGCCCTGATGCCCGAGGTGAAGAAGGCCGCCTTCACGATGGCCGACCTGCAGGCCGCCGCCCACGCCCTAATCGACTGGCGCGAGATCCAGGCCACGGCCTGGGCGATGATCATCACCTTCGTGCTGCTGTTCGGCCCCAAGATCATGGGCGCTGCGCTGATCTTCATGCGCAAGCACGAGCTGAAGGGCTTCGGCGGCCGTCGTCGCGTGGTGGCCGGCCTCGGCGTCGAGATGCTGCTCTCGGCCCTGGTCGCCCCGATGCTGATGTTCACCCAGACCCGCGCCGTGGTCGAGATCCTGGCCGGCCGCGTCGGCGGCTGGAGCGCCCAGCGTCGCGACGCCGACAAGGTCGCCTTCAAGGAAGCCTGCGCCGCCATGGGCTGGATCAGCGCCACGGGCCTGGTCCTGGCCGGCCTGTTCTGGTTCACGCCGGACCTGCTGACCGCCACCGCCCCGATCCTGGCGGGCCTGATCCTGGCCGTGCCGCTGACCATGCTGGGCGCCAGCAAGGCCGCCGGCCAGGCCTTGAAGGCCAACGGCCTGTTCATGACCCCCGACGAGCGCACCCCGCCCGCCATCGTCCGCGCCGCCCTCGGCCCTGTCTGCGAGCCGCCGGTCCGCTGGAACGTCGGCAAGGCCAAGGCCCCCGCCCTGGCGACCGCCGAGCAGACCGCAGCCTGAAGGCCCTTTCACCATCGAACATGAAGAACCTCGCCCCTCCCGGGCGAGGTTTTTTATTGCCCGTCGATACGGACCCCGGCGAAACGCCTACTCAAGCTTCGCAACGGCTGGCGGCTCGCCCTCCGGGGGAGTAGAAGCGCGCTTCGTTTAGATTTGACGGAGCCTTCGCCGTGTCGCGGCTTTTCAGCGCCTATGTGATCGTCGACTGGAGCGCGGCGGCCAAGCCGACCACCGGGGCCGACTCCGTCTGGATCGGCGTGCTCAAGCGCGACGTGCGCTTCCGCCTGACCTTCGAGAGCTACAACCCGGCCACCCGCAACGAGGCCGAGGCCAAGCTGGCCGTGATCCTCGACGACCTGAAGAAGCGCGGCGAGCGCGCGCTGGTCGGCTTCGACTTCCCGCTGGGCTTCCCGCGCGGCTTCTCGGCGGCCCTGAACCTGCCGGGCGAGACGCCCTGGCGCGCGGTCTGGGACCAGCTGAACAAGATGGTCAAGGACAAGGCCGACAACACCAACAACCGCTTCGGCGTGGGCTCGGAGATCAACCGCCGCCTGACCGGCGGGCCGTTCCCCTTCTGGGGCTGCCCGCCCAAGGACGCGCTGACGACGCTGCAGCCCAAGCGCACCCGCGAGCATGGGCCCGGCGACCTGCCGGAGTTCCGCCACGCCGACGTCGCCGCCAAGGGCGCGCACTCGATCTGGAAGCTCTACTACAACGGCTCGGTCGGCGGTCAGGCGATCATGGGCATCCCGGCCGTGCGCCGCCTGAAGGACGCCCGCGGCGAGGCGGTGCGCGTCTGGCCGTTCGAGACCGGCTTCAAGACCCTGACCGAGGCCGATCTGGACGGTGTCGAGGCCGTGGTGGCCGAGGTCTATCCGTCGCTGATCAAGGCCGTCCCCGGCCCCGGCGAGATCAAGGACCTGGCCCAGGTGCGCGGCCTTGCCGAGCACTTCGCCAAGCTCGACGAGGCCGGCAAGCTGGCCGCCCTGTTCGGGCCGTCCAAGGACGCGCCGGCCGATCTGGTCGAGGACGTGCAGACCCAGGAAGGCTGGATCCTGGGGGCTTCGATTTAAAGATCCTCCCCCCGAAGGGGGAGGTGGCGGCGAAGCCGACGGAGGGGGGAGTGACCGCTCCCCTCGGCGGCTTGGCTCGAATTCAGCAGGGACTTCCCCCTCCCCCCCCCCCCCCCCCCCCCCCCCCCCGGGGGGGGGGGCCTCGGCGAGCACGAGAGCCCCCCCCTGGGGGGGCGCTGGCGAAAACCCGGGGGGCCCCCTACCCCCGCCGATCCAGCATCCGATACCGTCCCAGCAGCATCGCCGCCGCCGCGAAGCTGGTGACGATGACCGACCAGACGATGCCGTTCACCCCCATCTTCATCGGCAGGGCCAGCCACCAGGCCAGCGGCCCCATGATCAGGGCGTAGGCGACCATGTGGGTGGCGGCGGGGATCCAGACCTCGCCGCGCGCCCGCAGGGCCTGGGCGCAGACCACCTGCACGGCGTCGGGCACCAGGAACAGGCAGGTCAGGGCCAGGGCCGGGGCGATCAGGGCGATGGCGGCCGGGTCGGCGGTGTAGGCGCCGGCCACCAGGTGGCGCAGCGGATAGAGCAGCACGGCCACGATCAGGGCGAAGACGGCGGTGACGCCGAACGAGATCCAGCCGGCCCGGCTCATGCCCGCCGGATCGCGCGCGCCGTGGGCCCGGGCCACCTGCACGGCCGTGGCCGTCGCCAGGCCGAGCGGCACCATGAAGATCACGCCCGCCACGTTGAGCACCACGGCCCAGGCGGCGACGTTCAGGCCGCCGAGCCAGCCGGCCACCAGGCTCATGCCGGCGAAGGCCGAGACCTCGAACAGGTTGGAGCTGCCGGCGCCGTAGCCGACCCGGCGCTGCTCCTTCTCGGCGGCGCGGTCGCGGGCGGGCTTGTCGAACACGCCCATGGCCCGGGCGTCCTTGAGACGCACGATGACGATGGCCAGCATGATCGTGAAGGCCACCCGGGCGACGAAGGTGGCCCAGGCCGCGCCGACCGCGCCCATCGCCGGCAGGCCCATCACGCCCGGCACCAGCAGCAGGTTGACCGCCAGGTTGATGAGGTTGGCCACCCACATGTTGACCGTCACCAGCCCAGGCCGGCCCAGGCCCTCCAGCCAGAAGCTCAGGGCCACGCTCAGCGCATAGGGGGTCAGCGACAGCGAGAAGACGATCAGCGGCGCCGTCGCCCCGTCGGCCAGGGCCTTCTCGATGCCCACGTGGTGCAGCAGCGGCGGCGCGGCGACCGCCAGCAGGGCCGAACCGCCCACGCCCAGCCAGAAGGCGTAGATCACGCCCCGACGCAGCACCGCTCCGGCCTCGTGCGGGTGCCCCGCCCCCATGGCGCGCGAGCCCATCACCTGGGTCCCGACCAGCAGGCCGACGGTCACGGTGACGAACACCGAGGTCGGGGCCCAGGCCATGGCGTGGAAGCCCAGCTGCTGGGCCGAGAAGTGGCCCACGACGATGGCGTCGGTCAGGCCCATGACCATGATCCCCAGGCGCGACAGCACCACCGGCCCGGCCAGGCGCAGCAGTTCGATCAGGTCGGAGACGATGACGCCGGTCGGCTTCCCGGAGCGGGGAGCCGGCGCGGCCGCGGGACGCGACATGTTCAGGGCCTTTCAAAGAAGGCGCGGAAAGTGGCCGATGCCCGCCTTTTGGGCAAGTGCGCGGCGAGCACACCCTTGCGCTGACGCTTGGAACATCGCCCTGCCCCGCCGGTTTCCGCCGTCTCGGGGCTTCAGGGAGACCGCCATGACCGACACCGACCAGGACTTCGAAGCCGCCGGAGAACGCGCCGCTCAGGCCGAGCGCGACATCCAGGCCCTGCTCGACGCCAGGGAGCAGCGCTCGTTCAAGGACGACGAAGGCGGCGACGAGGACAAGCCGAAGGCCATGCAGGCCGGCGCCCGCCCCTACCC
>LNIY01000134.1 GCA_001449105.1 Caulobacter vibrioides
GAGGGGGAGCATCTGCGCCGTGATAGATCCTCCCCCTCTGGGGGAGGTGGCCCGGAGGGCCGGAGGGGGCCGCCGTCAGGCGGCCGCTACTCCAGCCGCTTGAAACCCCGCGCGCTCCAGCACGCCAGATGCACGAACGCGTCCGCCAGACCGATCGCGGCGACCATCGCCACGACGCCGCACGCAATAACCACCACGATCGAGGACATGGCCGCTCTCCCAGCTTCGCCTTCAACGGCGAGGTCCGTTCGCGGTTCCGGTTGATACCGGTCTCAGTGGGGAGAAACCGGCTTAAAGGTTGACAACGTTGTCACGTTCGGCGCGACTACGCCGTCCCGCGAAGACGGACAGGGGAGAGAAACAGAGATGGCAGGCATGGGCGGCACGGCGCCGACGAGCGGCGGCGCGAGCGGAAAAGGGCAGGCGCTGCTGCCCTTCGTGATTCTTCTATTCTTCGCCTGGGGCTTCTCGACCTGCCTGGTCGACCTCGTGGCGCCGGCGCTGAAGTCGCTGTTCTCGCTCTCCAACTTCGAGACCGGCCTTACCCAGTTCGCCTTCTTCATCGGCTACGCCGTCGTCTCGCTGCCGGCGAGCTTCCTGCTCTCCAAGGTCGGCTATCTGCGCACCGTCGTCGTCGGCCTGCTGATCATGATGGTCGGCTGCCTGATGTTCGCCCCGGCCGCCAACGCCGGCGTCTACGAGGGCTTCCTGGCCGCGCTGTTCGTGCTGGCCTCGGGCATCACCATCCTGCAGGTGGCCGCCAATCCGCTGGTCGCCATCCTGGGCAAGAGCGAGACCGCCTCGGCCCGCCTGACCTTCGCCCAGTTCCTCAACTCGGTCGGCACGTTCCTGGCGCCGTTCGTCGGCGCGGCCTTGATCCTCAGCCACATCGAGAAGGCGCCTGATCCGGCCACCCTGACCGCCGCCCAGCTGGCGGTCGTGCGTCACACCCAGGCCCAGGCCGTGCAGACGCCGTACCTGATCATCGCCGGCGTGCTGCTGGCCCTGGCCCTGCTGTTCTGGCTGCTGCGCAAGAACCCCGCCGCCCCGCGCGCCGAAAAGGCCGTCGGCGTGGGCGAGATGCTGGGCATGCTGAAGTACCCGCGCCTGGCCTTCGCCGTGCTGTGCATCTTCGTCTATGTCGGCGCCGAGGTGGCGATCGGCACCTACATGACCAGCTACCTGACCCAGTCCGACACCCTGGGCCTGACGCTGTCCAAGGCGGGCGGCATGGTCGCCTGGTACTGGGGCGGCGCCACCATCGGCCGCTTCTTCGGCACGTTCATCCTGGCCAAGGTCTCGCCCGGCAAGGTGCTGAGCGTGGCCTCGCTGGCCGCCATCGTGCTGATCCTGGTCTCGGCCTTCAGCGTCGGCCCGCAGGCCGGCTACGCCCTGATCGCCATCGGCTTCTTCAACTCGATCATGTTCCCGACCATCTTCACCCTCGGCATCGAGGGGATGGGCCACCGCACGCCGCAGGCCTCGGGCCTGCTGTGCATGGCCATCGTCGGCGGCGCCCTGATCCCGCCGGCCACCGGCTTCCTGGGCGACCATTTCGGCCTGGGCCTGGCGTTCCTGCTGCCGGCCGTCTGCTACCTGGTCATCGCCGTCTTCGGCTGGTCGGCCCGCAAGCCGGCGCCGGCGCTGTTCACCCAGGACGAACTGGCGACCGCGCCGGCCGAGTAGTCCTTCTAGAAGCGGCCGGGCTTCCACCCGTCCGGACCCGACAGGAAGCGGCGGGGCGCCCAGCGCTCCGCCGTCTTCGCGTCCAGGGCGTGGGCGCTAGGCTCGCGGGAAGCCGGATCGGCCCCACGCCCGGTCGAGGCGTATTCGGCGTAGTAGGCCGTCTTGAAGGTGTCGGTCTTGCCCGGCGTCCATTCGCGCCAGCCCCCGGGCTGCAGGTCGGCGTCGATACGGGTGCGCAGGAAGACCACTGTAGCGTAGGGACGCCAGGCGCGCCCGAACCACAGCTCGCCCACCTTCGGGTCGGCGGTGATCGTGCAGCGGTCGAAGACGTAGCCGCTGTCCTGATCGGGCGCGTTCTTGCTCTGGGCGGTGATCATCACCGTGGCGTTGGCGATGCCGTGGATGGTGCAGCGGTCGAAGACGGCCTTGCTGTCGCCGAAGATGAAGTCGACGTGGCCCTCGATGTAGCAGTCGCGGAAGTACTGCCGGCTGGGCGGCTTGCCCTTGCGGCTGGCGGCGTAGAGCGTGTCCTGCGCGCCCAGCAGGCGCACCTTGTAGAGCTGCGCCCGGTCTCCCATCAGCGCCAGGGCCACGGCCTGTGAGGGCTTGTCGTTGTGGAGGTGATAGTCGTTCTGGATGGTCAGGTTGCGGGCCAGGAAGTCGTCGCCCGACACCGTCACCGAGGAGGATTTCAGCGTGCCGCCGACGGTGGCCGAGGCGTCGCCATAGACCAGCACCACGTCCTGCGGCCGCTTGCCCTTGCCGACCAGCCGCACGCCGTTGCGGGGAATGGCCAGCTTCTCGCGATAGGTTCCCGGCGCGATGGCGATCTCGCCGCCGCTGTCGGGCAGGGCGTCGATGGCCGCCTGCAGCGTGCGATGGTCGGCCTTGCCGTCGGCCGCCACGGTCAACCGCAGCGGCGCGGCGCCGATCAGGGCGGTGAGGGCGGTCGCGGCCAGGGCCAGCCGCCCTACGAGACTGAGGGTGTTCATTGGCGTGTCTCCTCCCGACATCTTGGCGCTAGGCATATGACACCGGTGGACAATGCGCCAGCCAGGATCGATGTCGGCTAGTCGACCAAGAACTCTTGAGAGTTGTTCGCACGGAACAGGCGTATCGGCGCGCGGGTTGTTTGGCCGGTCGGGGACGCACGCAACATTCAGGGAGCCAAATCATGGCCGCCGCCGGCAAATCCACTTCGAAAGCCAAGTCCAAATCCGCTTCGCCGCGCCGCACGCGGCGCACCGGCCGCCGCGATCCGCTGGCCATCCGGCTGCTGAAGGCCGATCACCGCGAGGTCGAGCAGATGTTCGACGAGTATGAGCAGCTGGAGCAGGACGGCGAAAAGCTGGCCCTGTTCAACAAGATCGCCCTGGCCCTGAAGGTCCACACCCGGATCGAGGAGGAGATCCTCTATCCGGAGAGCCGCGGCGAGGTCGAGGACGACCTCCTGGACGAGGCCTATGTCGAGCACGACGGCGCAAAGAAGCTGATCGCCGAGATCGAGGCGATGAAGCCCGGCGAGGAATTCTACGACGCCAAGGTCAAGGTGCTGGGCGAGTACATCAAGCATCACGTCAAGGAAGAGGAGCAGCCGGGCGGCCTGTTCGCCCAGGCCAAGAAGGGCGACGAGGATCTGGAGGCGATGGGCGAGCGGCTGGAAGCCCGCAAGGCCGAACTGATGGCCGAGATGGGCGGCCCCAAGGCCCACTGACGAAACCGGCCTACGAAGCGCCGGCGCCCGATCAAGGTCGGACGCCGGCGCCTGTACTCGTGGTCATGTGCTCGTCGTCAGGTGCTCGCCGTTAGGCAAAACAAAACGCCTCCGGCCGGCGGCCGAAGGCGTCTTTTCGTTTCGGATCTTGGTCGTCGCTTCGCTATAGCGCTCGGCGGCCGGCCAGCAGGTGGTAGATGGCCAGCACGATCACCGCGCCGATAGTGGCCACCAGCAGGCTGTAGAGGTTGAAGCCCGACACGCCCGAGGCGCCGAACTGGTTGAACACGAAACCGCCGACCAGGGCGCCGACGATGCCGAGCACCAAGTCGACGAGCAGGCTGCCGCCGGAGCGGCTTACGAGCTTGCTGGCGATGAAGCCGGCCACGAGACCCAGAACGATCCAGGCGAGAATGGACATGAGCGCCTCCTGAACATTTCCTGGCGCGCCGTAGCGCGTCTGATGCAGAGGAAAGGCGCTTCCAAAGACTTCGTTCCGACACGATCGCGTGTATCGGCCACGAATATCGACAGGTGTCGCTTGGAACTTCTCAGCGCCTGCCGACGCGGTCCTGGATCACCGCCAGGAGCTTTTCGACCGGACGGCGGCCAAGCAGGATGAACAGGCCGGATCCGATGATGGCGCCGAACAGGAAAGAGAGGCTCATGGCGGCTCCGGAACAGGATAGCGGGGAGGGGGTGAGGCCACCCTAGGGATCCCGCCCGCCGTTTACCATGTGACACGCCGCCGCCCCTAATTCCCACCGGAGTGGTCGAGCTTACAGTTTGGCTGGCGCCCGATCGCACAAAAACTGGTTCGACCGCCGCGTTCATATGCGCGAGCAGGAAATTCCAGTTTCGAAGCTGGGCGACGCGTGTCGTCGCCGGGCTTTGCGTGTTTCGTGAGTTGAACGGCGACTGATCACCGCCGAATGTGAGCAGGAACGACCCATGGCCCAGGCGACAGCCCCTTCCAGCCGCTTCATCAGCGGCTTCGGCGTCCAGGTCCTCGCCGGCATGGTTGTCGGCCTGGCGCTGGGCCTGCTGGCCCGCCGGCTCGGCGTCGAGGAGGGCCAGGCCGGCCATGCCCTGGCCGAGGTGCTGCACCAGGTCGGCTCGATCTTCATCCAGCTGCTGCGCGTTCTGGTGCCGCCGCTGGTCTTCACCGCCATCGTCGCCAGCATCGCCAACCTGCGCGAACTTCAGAACGCCGCGCGCCTGGTCTGGAAGACCCTGCTGTGGTTCGGGATCACCGCCCTGATCGCCGTGGCCATCGGCATCACCCTGGGCGTCACCCTGCAACCGGGCGCCCACGCCGCCCTGGACGCCGCCACGGCCGCCGCGCCGCGCACCAACGGCTCGTGGCTCGACTTCCTGACCAGCCTGGTGCCCTCGAACATCCTGGGCCTCAACGCCTCGACCAAGGTCGGCGAGGCCGGCGCCAGCACCTCGCTGTCGTTCAACGTGCTGCAGATCCTGGTCATCGCCCTGGCGGCGGGCATCGCCGCCCTGCGGGTCGGTCCGGCCGGGGAAGGCTTCCTGGCCTTCAACGCCTCGGCTCTGGCCGTGGTGCGCAAGGTGCTGAGCTGGGTGATCCGCCTGACGCCGATCGGCACGATCGGCCTGCTCGGCAACGCGGTGGCCCAGTACGGCTGGACCACGCTTGGCCAGCTGGGCGCCTTCACCGGCGCGATCTATCTGGGCCTGGCGCTCGTGCTGTTCGTCGTCTACCCGATCCTTCTGGCCACCCACGGCCTGAACCCGCTGAAGTTCTTCGCCAGCGCCTGGCCGGCCATTCAGCTTGCCTTCGTGTCGCGCTCGTCGATCGGCACCCTGCCGGTGACCGAGACCGTCACCGAGGCGGGACTGGGCGTGCCGCGCGCCTACGCCGCCTTCGCCGTGCCGCTCGGCGCGACCACCAAGATGGACGGCTGTGCGGCCATCTATCCGGCCCTGTCGGCGATCTTCATCGCCCAGTTCTACCACCTGCCGCTGGGCCTGACCGACTACGCCCTGATCGTGGCCGTCTCGGTGCTGGGCTCGGCCGCCACGGCCGGCCTGACCGGCGCGACGGTGATGTTGACCCTGACGCTGTCGACCCTGGGCCTGCCGCTGGAAGGCGCCGGCCTGCTGCTCGCCATCGATCCGATCCTCGACATGGGCCGCACCGCCGTGAACGTCGCCGGCCAGGCGCTCGTCCCGACCCTAGTGGCCAAGCAGGAAGGCATTCTCGACCAGGCCGCCTACGACGCCGCCGCCGGCGTCGCCCCGGAAGGCGCCGTCACGCAGTCCTGACCAGTTCCGGTCTGGTGCGCAGCCGCGTGGCGTCGCGCAGCGGCGGCGCCCCGAACAGGCGGCTGTACTCGCGGCTGAACTGCGAGGGGCTGTCGTAGCCGACGTTGTGGCCGGCCGTGGCGGCGTCCAGGCCCTGGGCCAGGATCAGCCGCCGCGCCTCCTGAAGGCGCAGCTGCTTCTGGTACTGCAGCGGGCTCATTGCCGTGACGGCCTTGAAGTGCTGGTGCAGCGCCGACGGGCTCATCCGCGCCTCCGCCGCCAGCGTCTCCATGCGGAACGGCTGCTGATAGTTGGCCTTCAACCAGTGGATGGCTCGCGAGACCTGTCCCAGCCGGCTTTCGCAGGCGGCGATCTCGCGCAGGCGCGGCCCCTGGTCGGTGCGCAGCAGTCGGTAGAGGATCTCGCGCTGGATCAGCGGCGCCAGCACCGGGATGTCGCCGGGGCTCTCCAGCAATCGAACCAGCCGCACCACGGCGTCGAACAGCTCCGGCGTCGTCGGGCTGAGCGCCAGGCTCGGCGCCGGCGCGTTGCGGACCGGGCCGGGGTCGATCTCGAGGATCAGCTCGTTCAGCCGGCGCGGATCGATGTCGAGCCGCACGCAGAGATAAGGCTCGTTGGCGCTGGCCTCGATCACCTGGCCGACGACCGGGACGTCCACAGAAACCACCAGGAAGCGGGCGTGGTCGTAGATATAGACCTCTTCGCCCATCATCACCTGCTTGCGCCCCTGGGCGATGATGCAGACGGCGGCCTCGTGCACGCCGTGGACCGGCGGGCTAGGCTCGGACATGCGGGCCAGCCACATGCCGCGGATCGCGGTCGGGTGAACGCCGTCCGTCGAGACGGATCGTTCAATCGCCTCGGCCAGGGCGGGATGGCGAGGGCAGCCGGCGGGGACCGGCTCTTGTGAGATGAGCATGGTCAGTAGATTAGCGCGGGCGCGCGTCGGCGGCCATGCGCGAGCCTCAGGTCTCGCAGGATCGTGCAAGAATTCCGGGCGATCATGCGCCCGGCCGACCTCAGGGGTGGAGGATCAGCGAGCGCGGCGTGGCCTCGAACCGCGACAGGCGTCCCAGGTAGCTCATGCCCAGCAGGGAGGTCTCAAGACCGCTCTCGATGACCAGGGCGTCGACATTGGCGACCTTGGCGCCGGCGATCGCCACGCTGCCCAGCTTCACCGAGGCGGCGCGGGTGCGGCCGTCGGCGGTGACGACGTCGTATTCGTAGTTCAGCTTGCTCACGTCGATGCCCAGTCGCTGAGCGTCGGCCTTGCTGAGCGAGACGGCGGTGGCGCCGGTGTCGACGAGGAAGCGGACGGCGCGGCCGTCGACCTTGGCCTCGGCCCAGAAATGGCCGTCGGGTCCCTTGGTCAGCTGCGCGGCTCCAGCGTCGCCGAGCGTCGCGGCCGCCGCCGTGGCGGGGACGGTCTGGGGCGACTGGCGGAGCGTGCTGTCCAGCGAGGTCACGGCCTTTGCCGCGCCCACCGCCGACAGCGCACCGACAATCGCGATCGCCGTGAACTTGAACATCGAAGACACCCCGCCTTGCAGGCTTTTCGGTCGTTTCTACGACCCTTACCCGGCACCATAGGCGGGAAGACGTTTGCAAGCGGTGAATCGGAAGTGGGATTTACTTGGTTAACAAGATGCTGACCATCTTACCAATTAACTCGCCGTAACATTGCCAGGCCAACATGTAATAAAGTTCATGGACTGGATTTAACTTCAAAGCTCAGGCCGAGGGCGGCATCTTCCTCTTCGTCAAACGGACGCTTCGGGGAAAACTTGGATGCAAAACAAAGAAATGCTTCTCAGAACCTGAAGACCATCAGGAGCGCACACCCGACTGGGCGGCCATCAGGCTTTCCATCGGGTCGGGGCGATGGGGCAGGGCGGCCATGATCGCCGCGCGCTCCTCGTCGCTGTAGCGCGACCATCCGGCGATCTCCTGCAGGGTCCGCCGGCAACCGAGGCAGAAGCCGGACGCACCATCCACGGCGCACACCTTCACACAGGGCGTGACGATGGGGCGGGGCGGGCGGCTTTCTGAAGTCATGACCGAATTTCGCCATCCGCGGCGTCGGGCGCAAGTCGTCAGACGCAATGCGGCTCTGCGCCCGCACATTTCAATCAAGAGGGACACCGCCATGCGTACCGCCACCATCCTGCTCGCCGCCGCTTCGATCGCCGCCGTCGCCGCTCCGGCCCTGGCCGCCGAGCGCCTGACCGACGCCCAATTCATCCAGGCCAACCGCTGCCTGGGCCTGAGCGAGGCCAAGGCCCTGGGCGAAGTCGATCCGGCCGCCCTGAAGCAGTTCATCAAGGACCAGCGCACGGGCCGCCACACCTTCACGTCCGACCGCGCCGACACCGCCCGCACCGACGCCAAGCGCGCCGCCGCCAAGGCCGATGAAGCGGCCAAGACCGTCCTGATCCAGGAGCGCGACGGGGCCTGCAAGGAACTGACCGCCAGCTGATCCGCCGCAGGGGGCGGCCCTCCAGCCTCCCCTTAGCGCATTATCCGCGCCCTATGCGCTTGCATCGGGCGCGGACTGGCTTAAGTCGGCGGCCATGAACGCTTCCGCCGCCGCTTCGCCCTTCGCCGACATTCGCCGCCTGGCCGCCGATCTCCCGGCGCCGGGCGTTTTCGTACCGCCGGCCGACGGCGGCCGCCTCGCCGAAATCTCGGCCTGGCTCACCGCCTGGACCGGTCGCACGCCGCCCTCGGTGAACCGACCCGTCGTGGCGCTCTATGCCGGCGCCCGCCAAGGCGTCGGTCCTCGCGGCTACGCCCGTGACCGCCTCGAGACCGTGGCCGCCGGCGGCGCCACCGTCAGCCGTCTGGCCGGCTCGCAGGGCGCGGGCCTGGAAGCCTTCGACCTCGCCATCGACCGTCCGACGCCGGACGCGCGCCAGAAGGCCTCGATGAGCGAGAAGGAATGCGCGGCCACCATGGCCTTCGGCATGGAAGCGCTGGCCAAGCAACCCGACCTGCTGATTCCCGGCGTCATCGCCGCCGAGGCCCATCGCGACGCAGCGGCCATCGCCCTGGCGCTGTTCGGCGGCGAGGCCTCTGACTGGGCGGTCGGCGAAGTCGCCGCCGACGTCGCCGCCGCCGTCGAGCGGGCCAAGGGCGAGGGGGACCTTTCCGACCCGCTGGAGACGCTGCGCCAACTCGGCGGCCGCGAGATCGCCGCCGTGGCCGGAGCGATCATCGCCGCGCGTGTCCAGAAGATCCCGGTGCTGCTTGACGGCTATGCCGCCGCCGCGGCGGCCGCCGTGCTGTACGCCATCGATCCCGACCTGATCGCCCATGCCGTGGCCGCGCACGTGGGCGGGCCCGGGCATGCCCGTCTTCTGGAGAAGCTCGGCAAGTCGCCGCTGCTCTCGCTGGAGATCGAGGGCGAGGAAGGCGTCGGCGGCGTCTCGGCGCTGGCCTTGGTGCGCCTGGCCTGCGAGGTCCGCTGAGCGTGGTGGGTGAACGACGTTTACGTTGACCTTCGCGTCATCTTTCCAAACGCTCGTTCGACCCCTATCATCCTCCCGAAACAACAAGACGCCGGCTCAGCCGGCCTGTTCGGGAGCGCGCTATGAACCTCGATTTTTCGCCCGAAGACCTGGCCTTCCGCGACGAGGTTCGCGCCTTCATCGCGCAGAACTATCCCGAAGGCCTGCGCGAGCGCCAGGAAGAGGGCGAGGAGATGTCCAAGGAGGACTTCCTCTCCTGGCACCGCACCCTGGCCAATAAGGGCTGGGTCGCCCCGGCCTGGCCGGAGAAGTACGGCGGCCCGGGCTGGACCTCGGTGCAGCGCTACATCTGGTCGGAAGAGACCGCCCGCGCCGACTGCGTGCCGATCCTGCCGTTCGGCATCAACATGGTCGGGCCGGTGATCTACACCTTCGGCACGCCGGAGCAGAAGGAACGCTTCCTGCCGCCGACCCTGTCGGGCGAAATCTGGTGGTCGCAGGGCTACTCCGAGCCGGGCGCGGGTTCCGACCTCGCCAGCCTGAAGACCAAGGCCGAGCGCTTCACGGGCGACGACAGCAAGGAATACTACCTGGTCAACGGCCAGAAGACCTGGACCACCCTGGCCCAGCACGGCGACTGGATCTTCTGCCTGGTCCGCACCGACCCGGCCGCCAAGATCCAGGAAGGCATCTCGTTCCTGCTGATCGACATGAAGTCGCCCGGCGTGACCGTGCGTCCGATCATCACCCTGGGCGGCGAGCACGAGGTCAACGAGGTCTGGCTGGAGAACGTCAAGGTGCCGGTCGAGAACCGCATCTTCGACGAGAACAAGGGCTGGACCTGCGCCAAGTTCCTGCTCGCCCACGAGCGGTCCGGCATCGCCGGCGTGGCGCGTTCCAAGCGCGGCATCGAGCGTATCCGCCAGATCGCCCAGGCCGAGCTGTCGGACGACGGCGACGCGCTGATCAAGGATCCGATGTTCAAGCGCAAGATCGCCGAACTGGAGATCGATCTGGCCGCGCTGGAATACACCGAGCTGCGCACCCTGGCCGGCGAAGCGGCCGGCAAGGGCCCCGGCCCGGAATCGAGCGTCCTGAAGATCAAGGGCACCGAGATCCAGCAGCGGATCACCGAACTGGCCCTGGAGGCGGCCGGCCACTACGGCGCGCCGTATTTCCGCGGCTTCCCGAAGGACGGCGACAACGCTCATCCGATCGGCCCGGACTTCGCCCATCGCGCCGCGCCGACCTATTTCAACGTCCGCAAGACGTCGATCTACGGCGGCTCCAACGAGATCCAGCGCAACATCATCGCCAAGATGGTGCTGGGGCTCTGATCGCTTCTCCCTCCCAGCGTGGAGGGAGCCTCTCAACTCCATCAGATCACCCCCCTAGCAGGCCGAGCGGAACGCCGCCTCGGGGCAGGCAATAACAAGGACTTCAGGGATGGACTTCAACTTCACCGAAGAGCAGTCGATGGTCCGCGACACGGTCGCGAGCTTCCTGCAGGACAAGTACGACTTCGAGACCCGTCGCAAGATCGTCGGCTCCGACAGCGGATGGCGCGCCGACTACTGGCAGGCCTTCGCCGAGGAGCTGGGCATCCTGGGCGCCTCGTTCAGCGAGGAGCTGGGCGGCCTGGGCGGCGGCGCGATCGACAACATGATCATCATGGAGGAGTTCGGTAAGGCGCTCGTCATCGAGCCCTATCTGGGCACCGTCGTCATCGGCGGCGGCCTCATGAAGCACTCGGGCCACGCCAGCGCGGCCTCGGTGATCGAGGGGATTGTCGCCGGGACGACGACCATCGCCTTCGCCTATGCCGAGCCGCAGGGCCGCTACACCTGGAGCGATCTGAAGACGACCGCCAAGAAGGATGGTTCGGGCTGGATCCTGAACGGCCACAAGGCCGTGGTGGTCGGCGCGCCTTTCGCCAGCCACCTGATCGTCACCGCGCGCACCGGGGGAGGCCAGCGCGAGGCCTCGGGCGTGTCGGTGTTCCTGGTCGACAAGACCCTGCCGGGCGTCGTCACCCGCGACTATCCCACCGTCGACGGCGGCCGCGCTTCGGAGGTCTATTTCGAGAACGTCTCGATCCCAGCCGACGCCTTGATCGGCAATGAAGGGGGCGGGCTGCCGCTGGTCGAGAAGGTGATCGACGAGGCCACCGCCGCCAGCCTGGCCGAGGGCGTGGGCGTGCTGCGCAAGCTGCACGAGGGCACGCTGGACTACGCCAAGCAGCGCAAGCAGTTCGGCCGGGCCATCGCCGACTTCCAGGTGCTGCAGCACCGCATGGTCGACATGTTCATCGAGCTCGAACAGTCGGTTTCGATGACCTACATGGCCACCATCAAGCTCGACGAGAGCGACGCCGAGCGCGCCAAGGCCGTCTCGGCCGCCAAGGTCCGGATCGGCCGCGCCCTCAAGTTCGTGGGCCAGAACGCCATCCAGATCCATGGCGGCATGGGCATGACCGACGAACTGGCCATCGGCCACTACTTCAAGCGCGGCACGATCATCGAGGGGCTGTTCGGCTCGGTCGATCATCACCTGCGCCGCTACGAGGGCCTGTCTTTCGGCGCGGCGGCCTGACAGTCCACAGAGGACTTCGGGTTTCGATAGGGGGCCGCCCGCGTCACGCCGACGCGGGCGGCCTTTTTCGTACGCCTGCCATTTTGCCCGCCCCGCCGGCCAAGGTGCGACCGTTCAACGCAGCAGACCACCCGATGGACCGCACGGTGAACACGATGCTCCGCCCCGAAATGCTCCTGGGCCTCTCGCCCGAAAAGCTGGCCGACACCCTGGAGGCGATGGATTCCAGCGCCCGCCTGCTGCTCGATCAGGCGCGCGAGGCCAAGGCCAGGGCCGACAAGCTGGAGACCGCGCTTTCCCTGCTGGTCGGCGTAGTGGCCAACGACCCCGGGCTGGAGGAAAGCTTCGCCCTGCAAAGGATCGCGGGCCAGCTGCGGCTGTGCGCCGACCTACCCGAACTGGCCGCCGAGCTGGTCGGCTGCGAGGCCGAGCGCATCGAGCCCGTCATGCTGCGCGCCGCCGCCAACATCATCGCCTCGGCCGGCAAGCCGGGGCAGGGCGATGTCGTCCCGACCGCCGACCTGCCGGAGCGCGACGGCGCGACGCTGCACTGAGCAGTACGTAGGCGGAGAGTATACGCAGGCCGGTTCCAGGTAATCTTCAAGTCGATCGTCAGTGCGCGGAATTCATCCGGGTTCGGAATATTTCGCTTGTCATGCACCGGCGCCGGCGCATCCTTGCCCTGACGCGCTGACGACTAGGAGGGTGCGAGCCCCTGTAAGCCGCGCGCGTCTCTTTCTGGCTGGGCCGGTCGCGGAGCCGGTCCCGTAACACGTGGGGCGTCTTCGGAAGGCCCCGGGCTGGTCAAGGAGACGCCGCCATGAACGTAACGAAGATGAGCCACGCCATGCTGTCCTTCGCCCTGATGGGCGGACTGCTGGTCGGGCCCCGGCCGGGCGTCTCCAAGCCGCCTCAGCAGTCGCACCCGCCCAAGACCTCCGACAGGAAGTAGCGCGCAAAGAAAACGCCATCCCGGACTGGCCGGGATGGCGCTGAATTCCGCGATTTGGAAGAGGCTTACGGCTTGGCGGCCGTGTTGCACTCTTCGACGCCCGCGGCGTCGAGCGCTTCGCCCCGCCAGGTGAAGGCCGAAACGGCGCCCAGCTCGGCCACCACCTTGCGGCAGCTGCGAACGGCGGGCAGGGCCTTCACGGCCGGCGCCTTGCAGACCGTGCCGGTGCAACGCCACATGGCGCCGTCCTGGATCAGTTCGGCCTTGGCCGGCGGCGCCTTCAGAACAAGCATGGCGCCTTCGGAAGTCGCGGCCTGGGCCGCGCCCGCGAGGGAAGCTGCGGCGAGACCGCCGAGCAGAAGCATACGCATGGACATCTCCTATCCCCGCGTCCTAATTATAAGTGGACGCTGATCACATTGTTCGTTGTTATTGAAAACTAAGTCAATCGGCGAACGTCGATCTCGCGGTCGCGATCTACGTCCAAACCCCAAGCCATCAAGGCCGGCGTGACGTCTTCGGCGGCCTCCACCGACACCCAGGCGCTAGTCAGGGCGGGCGGGGTCAGGCCCCGGTCGATGGTGTGCTTGAGCAGGGCGAAAAGCGGGTCCCAGAAGCCGTCCGGATTGTGGAACACGATCGGCTTTCGGTGCAGGTCCAGGCGACGCCAGGACAGCAGCTCGATGATCTCCTCCAGCGTACCGATGCCGCCAGGCAGGACGACGAAGGAGTCCGAGCGCTCGAACATCAGCATCTTGCGCTCGTGCATCGAGGTGACGATCACCGTCTCGACGTCGTCGAACGGCTTTTCGCGGCCGCGCAGGAACTCGGGGATGATGCCCAGCACCTTGCCGCCGGCCTCGTGCGCGCCGCGCGCGGCCGCGCCCATCAGGCCCACGCCGCCGCCGCCGTAGACGAGCTTGAGGCCCGCGCGTGCGAAGTCGCCGCCGATCTGGTGGGCCGCTTCCAGATAGGCCGGATCGGCCGTGTTCGAAGAGCCGCAGTAGACGCAGACCGATCCCAGGCGGCTAGACAGGTCGGGCATCGTCGTCCACTCCAACAAAAGAAAAGGCGCGGCTCCCGTCGGGAAGGGCGCGCCATGGCGTTTAGGGCTCAAGCCAGCTTGGCCGGCCCGGGATTTGGAAGGCGCATGATCGGGATTCGCAAGGGCGCTTTCAAGCCGTGGCCGCTGGCCTTGATCGTTGTCGCGACCCTTGCGGCGTGCGGCGAGGATGGACGGCGCGACTGGGGCCGCTCGGCTCCGGCCGCCCAGCCGGTCCGCGATCCCGAAGCGGCCTATCTGGCGCCGCCCAAGGTGGTCACGGCCGCGATCCAGGGCGGCGGCGTGGCGCTGTCCGGATCGGCGACCACCGGGGCTTCGGTCCGGCTGGGCTCGCCGACCGGCGAGGCGATCAGCGTCGAGGCCGACGCCGCGGGCCTCTGGCGCGCGTTGCTGCCCGGCGCGGTCGAGCCTCGACTGTTTGGACTGTCGATGACCCGTGAGGGCCGCACAGTCCAGGCCGAGGGCTATGTTCTGGTGACGCCCGAAGGGGCCGTCGCTCTGCTGAAGGCCGGCGGCGGCTCCGAGCCCCTGGCCGGACCTTCGGATTCGCTGCGCATCCTGGCCATCGACTACGACCAGGAGGGCGGCGCCGTCATCTCCGGCGTCGGGCGGCCCGGCGCAGGTTTCGGCGTCCGCGTGGACCGTGTCACCCAGGCCGAGGGCAAGGTCGACGCTCAGGGGCGCTTCAGCTTCTCGCTGCCCAAGCCGCTCGCTCACGGCGAGCATGCCGTGCAGGTCGCCGGCGAGGGCGGCGAGGACATCGTGCGCATCGTGGCCTCCCCACCAGGACCGATGACCGGCCCCCTGCACGCCGAGCGCCTCGACGGCGCCTGGCGCGCCGACTGGATGACCCCGGGCGGCGGCGTCCAGACGACGGTGCTGTACGCGCCCGGAGAGACGCGGTGAGAGGCTACGCCTCGGCCGGTCGCGACAGCGCCCGCACGGCTCCCGACGCGGCCAGGCCGGTCTCCGGATGGGCGGCCCTGGCCGAGCTTCTGCGGCTGGTCCTGCGCTCCCGCGCGCCGGGCCTGACCTGGCGGCTGATCGCAGCCCTGGCCCTGACCTTCGCCGGCAAGGCCCTGGGCGTGGCCGCGCCGCTCCTGCTGGGCGCGGCGGTCAACAAGCTGACGGCCGGGCAGGGCGCGGCCACGCAGGTGACCCTGTCCTTCGCCGCCCTGGCGCTGGGCTGGGCCGGGGTGCGCTTCATCGCCGCCGCCGCCCCGCAGGCGCGCGACGCGGTGTTCACGCCGGTGGCCCAGGCGGCCCAGAACCGGGCGGCGACCGAGACCTTCGCCCACGCGCTGTCGCTGTCGATCGACTTCCACCAGACCAAGCGCACCGGCGCCTTGTCGCGAACCATCGATCGCGGCGCGCGGGCCATGGACTTCCTGATCCGGGGTCTCGTCTTCAACATCGCCCCGACCATCGTCGAGCTGGTCCTGGCCGCCATCGTGCTGGCCCGGGCCTATGACTGGCGGTTCGCGGCGATCGCGATCGTCACCGTCGTGATCTACGGCGTGCTGACCTTCTCGATCTCCAACTGGCGGATCGGCCATCGCCGCGTGCTCAACGAGGCCGACGCCGAGGCCGCCAGCCGCGCCGTAGACGCCCTGCTGAACTACGAGACCGTCAAGACCTTCGGGGCCGAGGCCCGGGCCGTCGGCGCCTATGAGCAGGCGCTGTCGGTCTATGGCGCGGCCCAGATCAAGGCCACCAACTCGCTGTCGCTGCTCAACGTCGTTCAGTCGCTGATCATGAGCCTGGGGCTGGCGGTCATGGCCGTTCTGGCCGGCTCGGAGGCCTCGGCTGGCCGCATTGGTCCCGGCGACATCACCGCCGTCGTGCTGATCCTGGTCAATCTGTATCAGCCGCTGAACTTCCTCGGCTTCGCCTACCGCGAGATCCGCCAGTCGTTCATCGACATGGAGGCGATGATGGAGCTGCGCCGGCAAGGGGCGGACGTCGCCGACGCGCCGGACGCCGTCGACCTGCCGCCGGCGGGCGATCGGCGGGGAGGGGCTGTCGCCTTCGAGAGCGTCTCGTTCCGTCACGGCGCGCGCTCGGACGGCCTGGCCGACGTCAGCTTCACGGCCGCGCCAGGCCAGACCGTGGCCATCGTCGGCCCGTCGGGCGCCGGCAAGACGACGCTGGTGCGGCTGGCGCTGCGGATGATCGACCCGCAGGGCGGCCGCGTGACCCTGGACGGCCACGACCTGCGCGCCTTGAAGCAGGCCTCGCTGCGGCGGGCCGTGGCGCTGGTGCCGCAGGACGTGGCGCTGTTCAACGACACGATCGCGGCCAACATCGCCTTCGGCCGTCCGGCCGCGACCGAGGAAGAGGTATGGGCCGCCGCCCGGGCCGCCGAACTCGGCGACTTCATCGGCGGCCTGCCGGAAGGCATGGACACCAAGGTCGGCGAGCGGGGCCTGAAGCTTTCGGGCGGCGAGCGCCAGCGGGTGGGCATCGCCCGGGCGCTGCTGGCCGATCCGCGCGTGCTGATCCTCGACGAGGCCACCAGCGCGCTGGACAGCCGCACCGAGGCGGCGATCCAGGCGACGCTGCGCAAGGCCAGGGAAGGGCGCACGACCCTGGTCGTGGCCCACCGGCTGTCGACCATCGCCGACGCCGACGAGATCCTGGTTCTGCGCCGGGGCAAGGTGGTCGAGCGCGGGCCGCACGCGGCGCTGCTGGCGGCCGACGGCGAGTACGCGGCCCTGTGGCGACGCCAGACGCGCGGCAAGGTCGCCGTGCAGTAAGCGTTGGGCTATATCGGCGCTTCGCAACATCTGGAGGCCGCCTTGCGCTATCTGCACACCATGGTCCGCGTGAAGGACCTCGACGCTTCGTTGCGCTTCTACTGCGAGGGCCTGGGCCTGCAGGAGATGTACCGGATGGAGAACGAGAAGGGCCGGTTCACGCTGGTGTTCCTCGCGGCCCCCGGCGACGCCGACAAGGCCAAGGAACGCAAGGCCCCGCTGGTCGAGCTGACCTTCAACTGGGACCCGGAAGACTATCAGGGCGGCCGCAACTTCGGCCATCTGGCCTACCAGGTCGACGACATCTACGCGGCCTGCCGGCGCCTGGCCGACCTGGGCGTGACCATCAACCGCCCGCCGCGCGACGGCCACATGGCGTTCGTGCGCTCGCCCGACGGCATCTCGGTGGAGCTGCTGCAGGACGGCCACCTGGAGCCCGCCGAGCCGTGGGTCTCGATGCCCAACACCGGCGCCTGGTAGACATGCGAAAGGCCCGCCGATCCGGCGGGCCTTTTTCTTTGGGCTCAGCGACGCGAGCCGAAACGGTTGGCGCGGGCCACGTTGGAGCGAAGGTCCGAGAAGCTGGCGGCGACCGTGGGGTAGTCGTCCGGCAGGCCCCACTTGGAGCGATATTCCTCTTCGGTAAGGCCCAGGCTGTTGAGGTGGCGCTTCAGCGAGCGATAGCGGCGGCCGTTCTCGAAGCTGACGATGGCGTCCTGGGTGACGCTGGCGGCGATCTCGTCGGCGTTGGGGCGCTCGACCGGGTCGCTGGCCGGGGTCGAGAACACCGCCTCCAGCGCAGCATAGGTGCGGGCGGCGAGATCGGGCAGGTCGTCGGCCGAGACGATGTTGTTCTGCAGGTAGGCGCAAAGCACCTGGGCCGCCATGTCGGCGGCGCGTTCCTGGGCCTTGTTCATCGAAGGTCTCTGAGCGTCTTCAAACGAAAAAGAACCCCGGGACCGAGCGAACTCGGTCCCGGGGCGACTGGGTGAGGTCAGTGGGCGCCGGCGGCCCGCAGCCGTTCGCCGAACACGCAGGCGTTGGGCAGCTCGACCTTGGAGCCGGTGCGCTCCTTGCTCTTGACCCACTCGCTCAGCACCTCGGTGGTGGTGTGGTCGAGCACGGTCAGGGCGCGGGTGTCGAGGCGGACGACGCCGCCGTCGGGAGCCGCGTCCAGGGCCTTGGTGATCTTCGGCAGTTGCACGAAGGTCGCCGCGCCCTCGAGGCGGATTTCCTGGTCCTTCTCGCCGACGTTCTGCTGGGCGATCTTGAGGCGCATGCGCTTCAGGTTCGGCAGCAGTTCGACGATGGTCAGGGCCAGGCCCACCAGCACGCCGGTCAGCAGGTCGGTGGCGACGACCATGACGAAGGTCGCGGCCCAGATCAGCGCCGGCAGCAGGCCGTAGCGGGCGAACAGGTGGCGGACGTGGTCCAGGCTGACCAGCTTCCAGCCGGTGACCACCAGCACGCCGGCAAGGGCGGCGCTGGGGACCTGACGCAGGACGAAGGGCAGCAGGGCGACGAAGGCCAGGATCCAGACGCCGTGCAGGATGGCCGAGGCGCGGGTGACGGCGCCGGCTTGCACGTTGGCCGAGCTGCGCACGATCACGCCGGTCATCGGCAGGGCGCCGACGAGGCCGCACAGCAGGTTGCCGACGCCCTGGGCGCCAAGCTCCTTGTTGTACTTGGTGCGCGGACCATCGTGCATGCGGTCGACGGCGGCCGCCGACAGCAGGGTCTCGGCCGAGGCGATGAACGCCACCGCCACGGCGGTGAGGATCAGCATCGGATCGGCGAGCTTGGCGAAGTCGGCCATGCCCGGGATCGCGATGGCGCCGGCGATCGATTCCGGCACGGCGATCTTCTGGACGTCGAGACCAAAGCCCATGGCCACGAAGGTGCCGGCCAGCACGCCCAGCAGGGCGCCGGGGACCAGCTTCAGCTTGGCCGGACGGATCTTTTCCCAGAGCAGGATCGAACCGATGGTGACCACGCCGACCAGCAGGGCGGCTTCGGCGGCGCCGAAGGTCGACACCGACAGGCCGGTGATCGCGCCCGGGATGGCCAGCAGGTTATCCAGTCCGTTGGCGCGCGGCTTGTCGCCGAACAGCACGTGGAACTGGCCCGCGACGATCAGCACGCCGATACCGGCGAGCATGCCGTGCACGACGGCCGGCGAGATGGCGCGGAACCATTGGCCCATGCGCAGGGCGCCGGCGGCCAGCTGGACCAGACCGGCCAGCACTAGGATCGGCCCGAGGGTCGACAGGCCGTGCTTGGCCACGATCTCGAACACGATGACGGCCAGGCCGGCGGCGGGGCCGCTGACCTGCAGGGGCGAGCCGGCGAGGGCGCCGACGACGATGCCGCCGATGATGCCGGTGATCAGGCCGCGCTCGGCCGGAACGCCCGAGGCGACGGCGATGCCCATGCAGAGGGGCATCGCCACGAGGAAGACGACGATGGAAGCCGTCAGGTCACGCGAGAAGATCGCGCCGAACCCTTGCTTCGCGCCGTTCGGGGAGGAAACGGCGGAGTCGCTCATTCGGCCGCGATGCCCAGATGGTCGGCGGCGACCATGCGCTTGGCCGGACGTTGCGCGACGGGCAGGGGCGAGCCTTCGTAGACTTGTTCGAACTGGCCGGTGTCGCCGTTATAGGCCTGGATCTGGCCGGTCTCGATCTCGAAGAACCAGCCGTGCAGGGTCAGCTTGCCCTGGGCGATGGCCGAGGCCACCGACGGGTGGGTCCGGAGATGATTGATCTGGACCACCACGTTTTCCAGCGACAGGGCGCGGGTCGTGCCGTGCTCGTCCAGGCCATGGTAGGCGTTGCAGACGACGCTGTGGGCGGCGTGGGCGTGGCGCAGCCAGGCGGCGACGTTAGGCATCTTTTCGAGGGCGGCCGGGTTCGAGAACGCCTTCATGGCGCCGCAGTCGGAGTGGCCGCAGACGACGATGTCGCGCACGCCCAGCGCCATGACGGCGTATTCAACGGCCGACGAGACGCCGCCGTTGGCCTGGCTGAACGGCGGGACGATGTTGCCGGCGTTGCGGCAGACGAACAGGTCGCCGGGATTGGCTTGGGTGATCAGCTCGGGCACGACGCGCGAGTCGGCGCACGAGATCATCAGGGCCGAGGGGCTCTGGCCATGGCTGGCCAGGCGCTCGTACAGCGCGCTTTGAGCCGGGAAGACTTGGCCGCGGAAAAGGGCGGCGCGTTCGAGAAACTGTTCCAAGAGGAACCTCCATGCGATGGCCGCGGCGTCCGGGGAAAGGGGTAACGGACGCCGCGGCGCGCGCGGCCTGAACCGCCACGCAACATGGAAGGTGGGTTTCCGTCTTTGCTGCGACGCAGCGGGTTTTGTGACAAAGGGTTTCCGAGACGGGGCTTTCTCGTGGTGGGCCGTAGCCGCCTAGCGGCGGCCCCCTCAGTCGCTCCGCGACAGCTCCCCCAGAGGGGGAGCATCT
>LNIY01000135.1 GCA_001449105.1 Caulobacter vibrioides
GCTGCCCTCCGGCGCCCCGAGCGCCAAGGGTCCGCTGAAGACTTGAGGGCGGGGACGCCCCCCTCCGGCCCTCCGGGCCGCCTCCCCCAAAGGGGGAGGATCTGGAGCGCCAAGATGCTCCCCCTTTGGGGGAGCTGTCGCGGAGCGACTGAGGGGGGTCAGGGCAACGCCCTGACGAACGCCCGCACCACCGTCGCCGAATTATCCGCCGCCAGGCGCAGGAACACCGGGAACTGGTTGGTCGAGGGATCGCCGCCGGCCAGGTCCGACAGGCTGCGGAAGGCGATGAACGGGGTCTTGTTCACGTGGGCCACCTGGGCCACGGCGGCGCTTTCCATGTCGAGCACGCGGGCGCCGAAGGTCTTGTGGGCGTAGTCGCGGAAGGCGGCGTTGTCGACGAACACCGGGCCCGAGCCGCCGGCCCCGCCGACCACCACCTTGGGCGGCTTGGTCAGGCACTGGTCGGCCGCGCAGCGCTTCAGGGCCAGGCCTTCCACCGACTTGCGGGCCAGGGCGATCAGCTCGGGATCGGCGGCGAACGACAGCTTGTCCTCGGGCCTGGCCGGATCCTGGGTCACCGTCACCGCGCGCGGGTGCATCATGCCGAAGTTGGGCAGGTCGCTGACCAGGCCGGGCGTCGGGGCGAAACCGCCCGGAACCTCGCGGGCATAGGCCATTTCCGAGGTCTGGGCCCAGGTCTCGGGCGCCACCACGTCGCCGACCTCGAGCGCCGGATCGGCGCCGCCGGCCACGCCGGAGAACACGATGCGGCTGACGTGGAAGCGGTCGAGCGCGGCCTGGGTGGTCATCGCGGCGTTGACCATGCTGATCCCCGACAGGAACAGCACCACCGGCTTGCCCTCCAGCGCGCCGGTGACGAACCGCGTTCCGGCCGCCACGTATTCCTTCTTGTCGGCGGTCGCCGCCTCCAGCGCCGCCATCTCCGGCGGGAAGGCGCTGACCACGGCGGTGCGCGGGGCGGTGTCGAGGCGCTCGGCGGCGGCCGCGCCGATCGGCGCCGACAGCAGGGTGAAGGCCAGGACGGTCGAGGCGATACGCATGGGCGGGCTTCCGGTGGTCGATTCGGCGGCAACCTAGCCTCGCGGGCGCCGCCCCCGGAAGACCGCACGGCGTCGCTGTTGCATCGACTCCCCCAAGCGACGATTTTCGCGCCGTTTTTCAGCGAGCGGGGCAGGCATGCGGGCTTGGATTCTCAGAACATTGGTCGCTCTGGCGGCCCTCACGGCCATGGGCGCGCCGGCGCTGGCCAAGCCGATCCCGATCAAGGTCGTGGTCGTCACCACCTTCGAGATCGGGGCGGACACCGGCGACGTCGCCGGCGAGTTCCAGCCCTGGGTCGAGGGCTGGCCGCTGAAGCGTGAGATCAAGGTGCCGGGCATCCGCCACGTCGCCCGCTATTCCGACGACGGCGTGCTGGCCATCGTCAGCGACATGCGCGGCCGCACCCGTGAAAGCGTCGCGGCCCTGATCCTGTCGAACCAGTTCGACCTGTCGAAAGCCTACTGGATCGTCAGCGGCATCGCCGGCGTCGATCCGGGCGCGGCCTCGGTAGGCAGCGCCGCCTGGGCCCGCTACGTCGTCGACGCCGACCCGATCTACGAGGTCGACGACCGCGAGATCCCGGCCGACTGGCCCTACGGCCTCTATTCCAACGACGCCGACCGCCCGAACGTGAAGGGCAAGGCCGAGGGCTCCAGCGCCATGGTCTGGACGCTGGATCGCGGCCTGGTCGACTGGGCCTACGACCTGACCAAGGGCGTCGTCCTGCCCGACAATCCCGACTTGCAGAAGCTGCGCGCCGGCTATGCGAAGGAGCCGCAAGGCCTGCGCCCGCCGTTCGTGCTGCAAGGCGACGCCCTGGGCGCGGTGCGCTTCTGGCACGGGACGCACCGCACGCAGTGGGCCCGCGACTGGGTCAAGCTCTGGACCGACGGCGCGGGGACCTTCACCATGAGCGACTGCGAAGACCAGGGGATCCTCGACGTGCTCGACGCCCATGCCGACAGCGGCCGCATCGACCGGCGCCGGGTCCTGGTGCTGCGCACCGCCAGCAACTACACGCGCCCGCCGCTGGGCGAGCCGACCTTCCCCCGCGTGCTGCACGACGACGGGGCCAAGGCCGCCTTTGAAGCCGAATTCCTGGTCGGGGGCGTCGTCGCCCGCGATCTCGTCAAGAACTGGGACCGCCGCGCGCTGGCCCTGCCCCAGGTTGGAGCCCGATAAGCCATGCTCGAACGCCTCTTCAAGCTCCAGGCCCAGGGCACCAACGTCCGCACCGAGGTGCTGGCCGGCTTCACCACCTTCATGACCATGGCCTACATCGTCGTGGTCAACCCGGCGATCCTGGGCGAGACCGGCATGCCGGTCGCCGCCGTCGCCGCCGCCACCTGCCTGGCGGCGGGCCTCGGCTCGATCCTGATGGGCCTGATCGCCAACTACCCGCTGGCGCTGGCTCCCGGCATGGGCCTCAACGCCTACTTCACCTACACCGTGGTCAAGGGCATGGGCGTGCCGTGGGAAACGGCGCTGGGCTGCGTGTTCATCTCGGGCGTGGCCTTCCTGATCCTGACCGTGGCGGGCATCCGCCAGATGATCGTCGGCGCCATCCCCCGGCCGCTGTTCTCGGCGGTCGCGGCGGGCGTTGGTTTGTTCATCGCCTTCATCGGGCTCAAGAGCGCCGGCGTCATCGTCGCCGATCCGGCCACGGCCGTGGCGCTGGGCGACCTGACCACCCCGACGGCGGCCCTGGCCCTGATCGGCCTCGTCGTCATCGCCGCCCTGCAGGCCTGGCGGGTGAAGGGCGCGATCCTGATCGGCATCCTGCTGGCCGCCGTGGCCGGCTGGGTCCTGGGCCTGTCGAAATTCACGCCGGCCGCCTACAATCTCTCGGACCTGTCGGCGACCTTCTTCAAGATGGACGTCGGCGCGGCCCTGCACCTGCAGGGCGGCATGGGCATAGCCCTGCTCGAGATCATCTTCGTCTTCCTGTTCGTCGACCTGTTCGACAATGTCGGCACCCTGGTCGCCGTCACCAAGAAGGCGGGCCTGGTCGAGCCCGACGGCACGATCCCGCGTCTCACCCGCATCCTCACCGCCGATTCCGCCGCCACCATGATCGGGGCGGCGGCCGGGACCAGCACGGTGTGCAGCTACATCGAGAGCGCCTCGGGCGTCACCGCCGGCGGCCGCACGGGCCTGACCGCCGTGGTGGTCGGGATCCTGTTCCTGATCACCCTGTTCTTCGCCCCGCTGGTGCAGGCCATCCCGGCCGCGGCCACCGCCCCGGCCCTGGTGCTGGTGGGCGCGCTGATGATCGGCTCGCTGGCGGAAGTCGACTGGGCCGACCCCACCGTGGCCATCCCGGCCTTCCTGACCGTGATCACCATTCCGCTGACCTTCTCGATCGCCAACGGCCTGGCGTTCGGCATCACCAGCTACGCCGTGCTCAAGGCCGCGACCGGCAAGCTGCGCAAGGGCGACTGGCTGCTCGTGGTGCTCGCGGCGCTGTTCGTGATCCGCTTCGTCTATCTGGCGAAAGGCTGACCAAAACCCTTTGCGCGAGCGCGGCTTTCGGCTAAGACCGCGCTTCCGCAAGGCGGATGCACCCGTAGCTCAGCTGGATAGAGCGTTGCCCTCCGAAGGCAAAGGTCACACGTTCGAATCGTGTCGGGTGCGCCAGTCCTCTTTGCAAGAAATGCGCGCCCGTAGCTCAGCTGGATAGAGCATCAGACTACGAATCTGAGGGTCGGACGTTCGAATCGTTCCGGGCGCGCCATTCTTCTTCTCCCCTGAAAATTCAGACGATCCTGGCGCGGCGGCTAGGCTTGCTGCGGCTTGCCGCGCGGGGCCAGGGCCGTTTCCAGGCAGCCGATGATGCTGGCGCCGCTGAAGGGCTTCTTCAGGAAGCAGGTGGCGCCGAGGTCGAGGCCGCGGGTGCGGGCGCGGTCGTCGTCGAAGGCGGTGATCAGGATCACCGGGGTGGGCACGCCGCGTTCGCCCAGGGCCTGCTGGATGTCGAAGCCGGACAGGCCGGGCATCTGCACGTCGCTGATCAGGCAGTCGGCGCCGGCCGAGACGTCGGAGGCCAGGAAGGCGGCGGCGGAATCGAAGGTGGCGACGCGATGGCCCAGCGAGCGGATCAGGGCCTCCAGCGAGGCCCGGACGGCTTCGTCGTCGTCCACGACGGCGATCAACGGGGCTTGCGACACCAACTCGTCCTTCCGGGTCCCGCCGGCCTGTTCGGGCTGCCGGCGGCGACGAGCCTCCTGTCTGACGCAAAGCGGCGGCGGGCGGAATTATACTCGGGTGTGTGGCGTCAGGTCGCGGCGGCGCCCTTGGCGCCCAGCTGCTCGGCCATGCGCACGAACTCGACCACCGAGCGGGCCTCCATCTTCCGCATGGCCGCGCCGCGATGGATCTTCACGGTGATCTCCGACAGGCCGATCTCGAAGGCGATCTGCTTGTTCATCAGGCCCTCGGCGACCAGGGCCATCACCTGGCGCTCGCGCGCGGTCAGGGCCTCGTAGCGGCGGCGCAGCTGATCGAGGCCCGAGCGTTCGGCGCGCTGGGCCTGGTCGCGGTCGATGGCGGCCATCACCGCGTCGAGCATGTCCTGGTCGCGAAAGGGCTTGGCGAGGAAATCGACGGCCCCGGCCTTCATGCCGCGCACGGTCATGGGGATGTCGCCGTGGCCGGTCATCAGCACCACCGGCATGCGGATGTCGGCGGCGTTCAGCTGGGCCTGGAAGTCGAGACCGCTGACCCCCGGGAGTCGAACGTCCAAGACAAGGCACCCGGCGTCATGCGCATGTCCCGAGCGGAAGAAGTCCTGGGCGTTGCCGAACAGGCGCGTCTCCAGCCCGACGGACCGGAACAGGCTGTCGAGGGCCTCCCGCAGGGGGCCGTCGTCGTCGACAATGTGCACCGTCGGAGCGGACATGATTGGCTAGCTGGACCCGCCGCCGTGGCGGCGTCAACGAATGGGGGAGCGCATCCTTCGGTGAGCTCGATGCACGACCATCCGGGCGGTGTCTTGGACATATCGGCCAATGCCCTGGCGGGCCTGCTGGACGCGGCGCACGAGCCGATCCTGGTGCGCGACCTGGAGGGGCGGATCCTGTTCTGGAACGGGGGCTGCGAGACCCTGTACGGCCATGGCCGAGAGGCCGCGCGGGGCGCTTATGCGCCGCAGCTGCTGGCCACCGTCTTTCCCGCGCCGCTGGACGAGATCACCGCCCGCCTGCTGGACGAAGGGCGTTGGGAGGGCGAGGTCAGGCGGCGCCTGGCCGACGGCCGCGAGGCGGTGATCGCCCTGCGCTGGTCGCTGCGCCGCGACGACGCGGGCGCGGCGTGGGTGCTGGAGACCGGCCGGGACGTGACCGAGGCCCGCCGGGCCGAGGAGGCCCTGCGCCGCAGCGAGTACCGCTTCCGCAACGTCTTTCACGCCATGAGCGTGTCGTTCTGGGAACTGGATTTCTCGGCCCTGGCCGGGATGTTCGGGGCCCTGCGCGCCCGGGGCGTGACCAGCCTGCGGGCCCATATCGCCGAGAACCCGGGTTTCGTGCGCGAGATGATGCGGGCCAGCCAGGTCGTCGACGTCAACGAGAAGTCGCTGCAGCTGTTCGAGGCCACGCGCGAGCAGCTGCTGGGGCCGGTCGACCGCTTCTGGCCGCCGTGCAGCGAGCACGTCTTCGCCGCCAGCGTCGTGGCCGCGCTGGAGAAGCAGCCGCACTATGAAAGCGAGGCGCGCTTTCGCACCTATGACGGCCGCGAGTTCGACGGCCTGTTCACCTGCTGCTACCCGCGCGAATACCTGCCGCAGGGCGCGACCCTGGTGGGCGTCATCGACATCACCGACCGCCTGCGCGCCCAGGAGGACCTGCAGCGCGTGCAGGCCGATCTGGCCCATGCGGCGCGGATCTCGACCCTGGGCGAGCTGACCGCCTCGATCGCCCACGAGGTCAACCAGCCGCTGTCGGCCATCGTCACCAACGGCGAGGCGGGGCTGCGCTGGCTGAAACGCGAGACGCCCGATCTCGACGAGGTGGGCAGGGCCTTCGACCGGATGATCGGCGAGGCCAACCGCGCCTCGGGCGTCATCGGCCGGATCCGGACCATGGCCGTGAAGGGCGAGCCGGAGACCGCGCGGCTGGCTCTGGGGGCGCTGGTCGAGGACTCGGTGGTGCTGGTGCGCCGCGAGCTGACCGCCCACGACGTCGTCCTGCGCGTGCAGGTTCCGGCGGGCCTGCCCGAGGTGATGGGCGACCGGGTCCAGCTGCAGCAGGTGGTGGTCAACCTGCTGGTCAACGCCGCCCAGGCGATGGCCGAGGCCGAGGAGCGGGTCCTGACCGTCCGGGCGGCCGTGGAAGGCGAGGCGGTGGCGCTGTCGGTGGCCGACACCGGTCCGGGCGTGCCGCCCGAGCGGGCCGCGCAGCTGTTCAACGCCTTCTACACGACCAAGGCCGACGGCATGGGCATGGGCCTGTCGATATGCCGGACCATCGCCCAGGCGCATGGCGGCGAGATCGTCCTGGCGCCCGGATCGGGCCGGGGCGCGACCTTCGTGCTGAAACTGCCTTGCGCCGGCGATGCGCAAGAGTTGGATTGATGAAATTGGCTCATCAGCCCGTGCAAAGCTGAGCGGCTAATTTTACGGTCGCGCGCGCGCTAGTTTGGCTTAGCGAGGCCCCGCGCGGGTCTCCGCCTCCCCAAAAAGCCAATCGGAATATCCTGCACATGGCCATCAAAGCCTATGGCGCCTTCGCCGCCGACAAGCCGCTGGAAGCGATGGACATCACGCGCCGCGCCGTCGGCCCCAGCGACGTCCAGATCGAGATCGCCTATTGCGGCGTCTGCCACTCCGACCTGCACACCGTGCGTTCGGAATGGGCCGGCACCCTTTACCCTTGCGTGCCCGGCCACGAGATCGTCGGCCGCGTCTCGGCCGTCGGCGGCCAGGTCAGCCGCTTCAAGGAAGGCGACGTCGTCGGCGTCGGCTGCCTGGTCGACAGCTGCAAGCACTGCCACTCGTGCGACGACGGCCTGGAGCAGTACTGCGAGAACGGCTTCGTCGGCACCTATAACGGCCCCACCGCCGACGCCCCCGGCCACACCCTGGGCGGCTATTCGCAACAGATCGTCGTCAAGGACGACTTCGTGCTGAAGATCAGCCACCCCGAGGCGCAACTGGCCGCCGTGGCCCCCCTGCTGTGCGCGGGCATCACCACCTGGTCGCCGCTGCGTCACTGGAACGTCGGTCCGGGCAAGAAGGTCGGCGTCGTCGGCATCGGGGGCCTGGGCCACATGGGCGTCAAGCTGGCCCATGCCCTGGGCGCGCATGTCGTGGCCTTCACGACCTCGGACTCCAAGCGCCAGGCCGCCCTGGACCTGGGCGCCGACGAGGTGGTGGTGTCGCGCAACGAGGCCGAGATGGCCGCCCACGCCAATTCGTTCGACTTCATCCTCAACACCGTCTCGGCCAGCCACAGCCTCGACGCCTTCACCGCCCTGCTGAAGCGCGACGGCACCCTGTGCCTGGTCGGCGTGCCGGAACATGCTCACCCGAGCCCCGACGTGTCGGCCCTGATCTTCAAGCGCCGCGCGATCGCCGGCTCGCTGATCGGCGGCATCGCCGAGACGCAGGAGATGCTCGATTTCTGCGCCGAGCACGGGATCGTCTCGGAGATCGAGATGATCGACATCCAGGAGATCGAGACCGCCTACGAGCGCATGCAGAAGAGCGACGTGAAGTACCGCTTCGTGATCGACAGCGCCTCGCTGGCCAAGGCCTGAGGTCGGGCTCCGCGCGGTCCTTCGGGGCCGCGCGGACCCTTTCGCGGTTACCGCTCTCATACCTGGGTATGAGCCCGCCAAACCCAGGGAGCGCGACGATAAGCCCAGGTGCGATGGCGGCGCGAGGCCCTGGCGAAGAACAATGATCCCCGAGAACGAGAGGGCCCGTGGGGGGCGCTCCAGCCAGGGATCGAAACCATGTCCTTCCTCGCCGTCGACACCGCCAGCGCCGCTCCCGTCGAAGGCCTGCTGGCCGTCGGGGAGCTGACGGGCGAGGCCCGCAGCTTCGCCGACCTGCGCGAGGTTCTGGAAGCCCTGGAGCGCTCGCTGGAGCCGGATGCGCGCGCGGCCCGCGCCCTGGTCGCCCAGGCCTCGGCCATCGTCGTCGGGGCGGTCTCGGCGTCGCCGGCGCCGATCCAGGGCGGCCTGGCCCCCTGGCAGGCGCGCAAGCTGCGCAAGCATATCGACGAGAACCTCGACGCCACCCTGACCACGGCCGTGCTCGGCGAGATGGTGGCGCTGAGCGCCAGCTATTTCGGCCGCGCCTTCAAGGCCACGTTCGGCCAGACGCCGCACGCCTACATCACCCGCCGCCGCCTGGAACTGGCCAGGGAGTTGATGCTGGCCACCCGCGATCCGCTCAGCCAGATCGCCTACCAGTGCGGTTTCGCCGACCAGTCGCACCTGTGCCGGCTGTTCCGCCGCTCGGCCGGCGTCGCGCCCCAGGCCTGGCGGCGGGCCAACCGCCTGGCGGCCTGAATCGCTCTCCACCCAGCGACCGTTCCCGCCGAACCACGCGCCCACCTGGTGAATCCGGGCCAAAGCTCCTTCCGGGAGACCCCAGGAGGACAAGGCCATGGCCAGGTGGTTGAAGACCGGCGCCGACGTGACGGCGGTGGCGAACGCGGACCGGGCGGTGCGCGAGACGGTGGAAGGCATTCTCGCCGACGTGGCCGCGCGCGGCGATGCGGCGGTGCGCGACCTGTCGGTGAAGTTCGACGGCTGGGACCGCGACAGCTACCGCCTGTCGCCGGCCGAGATCCAGGCCTGCATCGACCAGCTGTCGGATCGCGACCTGGCCGACATCGAGTTCGCCCAGGCCCAGGTCAAGAACTTCGCCCAGAAGCAGCGCGAGACGCTGCTGGACCTGGAGGTCGAGACCCTGCCCGGCGTGGTGCTGGGCCACAAGCACATCCCGGTGGGCGCGGCCGGCTGCTATGTGCCCGGCGGCAAGTATCCGCTGCTGGCCTCGGCCCACATGTCGGTGCTGACGGCCAAGGTGGCCGGCGTGCCGCGCGTGGTCACCTGCGCCCCGCCGTTCGGCGGCAAGCCCGCCCCGGCCATCGTCGCGGCCCAGGCCCTGGCCGGCGCCGACGAGATCTACTGCCTTGGCGGCGTGCAGGCCGTGGCGGCCATGGCCCTGGGCACGGAGACCATCGCGCCGGTCGACATGCTGGTCGGTCCCGGCAACGCCTATGTGGCCGAGGCCAAGCGGCAGCTGTTCGGCCGCGTCGGCATCGACCTCTTCGCCGGCCCGACCGAGACCCTGGTCATCGCCGACGACACGGTGGACGGCGAGCTGTGCGCCACCGACCTGCTAGGCCAGGCCGAGCACGGTCCCGACAGCCCGGCCATCCTGCTGACCACCTCGCGCAAGCTGGCCGAGGACACCATCGCCTGGGTCGAGAAGCTGCTCGAAATCCTGCCGACCGCCGCCGTCGCTCGCCGCGCCTGGGAGGGCTTCGGCCAGGTGATCCTCGCCGACAGCGACGCCGAGATGGTCGAGATCGCCGACAAGATCGCCTCCGAGCACGTTCAGGTGATGACCGCCGACCCGGACTACTTCCTGCGCAACATGACCAACTATGGCGCGCTGTTCCTGGGCGAGCGCACCAACGTCTCGTTCGGCGACAAGGTGATCGGCACCAACCACACCCTGCCGACCAAGCTGGCGGCCCGCTACACGGGCGGCCTGTGGGTGGGCAAGTTCCTCAAGACCTGCACCTACCAGAAGGTGCTTACCGACGAAGCCTCGGCGCTGGTCGGCGAGTACTGCTCGCGCCTGTGCGCCCTGGAGGGCTTCGCCGGCCACGGCGAGCAGGCCAACATCCGGGTTCGCCGCTACGGCGGCCGCGATGTGCCCTATGCGGGCGCGGCCTCGCCCGTGCTGGCCGCGGAGTAGGGCGCTTGGACCTGCCC
Source organism: Caulobacter vibrioides (assembly GCA_001449105.1). Classification (GTDB taxonomy): domain Bacteria; phylum Pseudomonadota; class Alphaproteobacteria; order Caulobacterales; family Caulobacteraceae; genus Caulobacter; species Caulobacter vibrioides_C. The sequence goes on from LNIY01000135.1 coordinate 10,012, forward strand.
CGCACGCCCTCGTTCCGCCTCGACGGCCGCCGGGCCCTGGTGACGGGGGCGGGCCGGGGCATCGGCCTGGCCGTCGCCGCGGCCCTGGCGGAGGCCGGCGCGGCGGTGACCCTGGCGGCCCGCTCGGCGGGCGAGATCGAGGCGGCCGCGCAGGCGATCCGCAGCCGGGGCGGGCAGGCCGAAGCCCTGGTGCTCGACGTCGGCGATCTGGCGGCGACAAGGGCCGCGATCGCCGCGCGGCCGGCCTTCGACGTGCTGGTCAACAACGCCGGGACCAACCGTCCCAAGCCCTTCGTCGAGGTGAGCGAGGACGACTACGACGCCGTGCTCGACCTGAACCTGAAGGCCGCGTTCTTCGTCGCCCAGGCGGTGGCGGCGCGGATGGTCGAGGCCGGGGCGAAGGGCTCGATCGTCAACCTGACCTCGCAGATGGGCCATGTGGGCGGCGCGCGGCGCAGCCTCTACTGCGCGAGTAAGTGGGGGCTGGAGGGCCTGTCCAAGGCCATGGCGCTCGACCTCGCCCCGCACGGGATCCGGGTCAACACCATCGCCCCGACCTTCATCGAGACCCCCCTGACCAGGCCGTTCTTCGAGGACAAGGCCTTCCTCGACGGCGTGCTGGCCAAGATCAAGCTGGGCCGCCTTGGCCAGGTCGAGGACCTGATGGGCGCGGTGGTGTTTCTGGCGTCGGACGCCAGCGCCCTGATGACCGGCAGTTCGCTGGTCGTCGACGGCGGCTGGACGGCGGACTGATCCACGCCCGTGTAGAGGGGCGTCGTCGAATCGAGGCTCATCTTGGGTTGTATTCGATCGCCGTCGATGACGCGATCTCAGCCTGACAGGAGCACCGGATGCCCTCGACCCCGCAGACCTTGCCCAAGCCGTTCACCGCCGCCTCGGTCAGCATCTTCAGCTTCATTCCGGAGGTCCTGCACGACGGTATTCGCGCCGGGACCGGGACCGCCGACCTTTCGGCCTACTTCCAGTGCGCGATCGACAGCGGCGCGAAGCTGATCACTCTTCCCGCCGGCGTCTACTACATCGACCATATCCAGGCCTCCGGCCGCGATCAGGTCAGAGGGCTGCACTTCCAGGGCGCGGGGCGGGAGGCGACTTTCCTCAAGCTGCGCACCACGTCGGACAACGCCTTCGACATCGTCGGTCCCCCCGGCGTCTCCTGGCTGCTGTACGACACGGCCGCGTGGGGCTTTGGCCTTTCGGGCATGACCATCGACGGTTCCGAAGCGCCCGGCCTGGCGACCGCCATCAATGTCGAAAACGTCCATGGCGTCACGTTCAACGACCTGCTGTTCCGGCGCTGCAACAGCGGGGTCCGGGTCGCGAACGGCTTCTACATGATCGCCGACTCGATCTGGTTCCTGACCCTGAAGCCCGAGACCGGCGTCGGCTTCCTGATCGACGGCATCGGCGAGCAGTATTTCGACAACATCTTCGCCGACAACGAGGTCCCGCGCGGGCTGTCCTTCGACGCGCGCGCCTGCATCGAGATCCTCGCCTCGACCTCGTTCACCATCGACAAGGGCTCGGCCCAGCACATCCGTTCGGCCCTGATCATCGCGCCGCCTACAGGCAAGACGGTGGAGTTCTGCGAGGTCGGTCCCTACTTCGCCGACCAGTGCTCCAAGGAGGGCTTCCTGATCAGTCCGACGGGCGGCCTGGTGCGCGGCATCCGTTTCGCCGGCACGTGGGCCGGGACGTGCGACTACGGGTTCCGGGTCACCGGGGCGGGCACGGTCGACTCCATCACCTTCAGCGGGATCAAGAGCAAGAACAACGTCCGCGACGGCGTGCTGCTGGAGTTCGGCAACAACCTGGCCGTCCGCGACGGCTCCACGATATCGGGCAACGGCATGCAGCGGGAGGGCAAGGTGAAGATCTGCGGACCCTCGGACGTCAACCCCGCCTGGACGCGGATCAAGAACCTGACGGTCAATCCCTTCGTGACCAGCATGGCCGGCCATCCGGTGACCATCAACGGCGCGACCTATGTCATCGAGAACATCTACAGCGGCGACCTGATGGACATCGGCGCGGTGGTCGCGCCGGCTGAGCAGGCCGATCTGGTGTTCAACAAGGACGAGGCCCATGCGGGGGTCCGCGTCGCGTCGCAGCGCCAGAGCGTCACCATCGCCGACAGCGACATCGGCCTCTTCGACCTGCTGGCGCCCTACCAAGCCTACGGGATCAACGTCGCCGCCAGCAACGCGAACGGCTACCACATCAGCGGCAACAACCTGACGGGCAACACCCTGGCCCCGCTGGTCCTGGGCGCCGGCGGCTCCAGCATGATCGTCGAGGGCAACCGAGGGATCGACGACGCGCAGGGGCTGGTCACGCTCCAGGACGGCGTGCTCACCCTTCCGCTCAACTCGTTTGTCTACGTGCTCGGCCTGGCGTCGGTGAATGCGATTGGCGGTCCGGCCTGGGTCAATCGCAGGGTCACGTTCATCCCGATGGAGGACAGCCTGGTGTTCACGGCGGGCGACAGCATCGGCAACAGCTTCACCGCACCCCGGAACCGGCCGGTCTCGGCCGTGTTCGACGGCACGAAATGGTATCTTGGCTGAGCAGCGGGCCGGGCGGGGGCTCGACAGCCTCCGCCCGGCTGGGCTAGGCCTCGCTTACCAGTGCGGGCATGGCGAAACTGGTAGACGCAGCGGACTTAAAATCCGCCGGCCGCAAGGCCTTGCCGGTTCGACCCCGGCTGCCCGCACCAGATCGATCCGCCGCTCAGGCGATCGTCAGCGACGGGGTCCTGTAGAGGATTCCGTTTACGGTGCAGGCGCCCGGTGCCGGGGATGACCGTGTCGTTGAACACCACCTGGCCATACCGCCGCCGTTGGTCCAGGTGGCCGCGAACGAGCCGCTGCAGGATCCGGGGATCGTGTCGAGCCCGAAGCCCGACAACAGCAGGTGAAGCCTCCAGCTTGTTTTCTATTCGTCGGCTTTCGGGGTGAGGCGCCGGGCGGCCGCGTCCCTACTGAAGGGTGACGCCGCCGGAGACGGTGAGAGAGCCGTTGAGGGAGCAGATCGCGGGTACGCCGGGCAGGGACGCCGGGGAGAAGTCCACGGTGCTTGGCCAGGTAGAGCCGTTCACCCAGCGGACGTGGGCCGTCCCGGCGCATGCGCCGAGGATTGTGATCAGGGCGACGCCGCTGATGCTGACCCAGCCTGGGCTCGTCGGGGTGACCGTCCAGGGAAATGCGACCGGCTGCATCAACCACCCGCACTGCCAGTCGCCGGGGGCGAAGGAACCGCCGGTGATCGTCATCGAGCTTCCGCCATAGTTCACCATGGCGTTCAGGGTGACGTAGCAACTGACCACGGTCGATTCACTGATGGTCAGGTAGCCGCTGAGCGTCACGTAGGGTGGAAAGTCTGGCGTGAAGGTCTGGGACGAGGCCTGGTTCGGAACGGTCAAACCGGCGGTGGCCAGCGCGAAAGCGGAGGCAACGGCAGCGTACTTTGACACGACGCATCTCCCTGATTGCACTTTTTGCTTTTGCGTCGCTATTTACACTCTTTTAAATTGAGTCGCAATGATCTGGACGGGGCTTGCCTCAGGCCTTGGTCCGGTTGCCGAAGGACCGCGCCCGCCGCCTTCTCCATGCCAGCATCCCCAGCCCCACGGCGAAGGCCACCAGCTCGGCGTAGCTCCACAGGTAGTAGGCCGAGAAGAAGCCCCATTGCCGCAGCGAGCGGTCCAGGGCGAAGGCGACGTGGGTGAGGACGATCAGCAGCTGGAAGGCGGTCATGAACAGCAGCCAGATCCGGCGATCGAACAGGGTCAGGCCGACCAGCACGCTGAGATAGACCAGGTCGACGGCGAAGATGCCCCACTGGGTGAGGCTCTTGTCCTCGATCTCGGCCAGGGCCGAGGCGACCCAGGCCAGGATGGTGGCCGCGGCCAGGATGCGCTCGAGGCGGCCGCCCATCCACAGCGCCACGCCGCAGACGACGAACATGGCGCCGGCGCCGAGCTGGGTCGGCAGGATGCTGAACATGAGGCCCCCGAACACTGTCCGGGGGCCATTGTCGCGACGAATCGCGACGGTCGAAAGAGGTGGTCGGGCGGCCGACGGACGCGGTGGTCGCTCAGGCCGACTTCACCACCTCCAGGAAGCCGGTGCGGGTGGGATCGCCGTCCTCCTCCTTGTCGCCGCCGCCCACCAGGGTGACGCGGCGCAGGCCGATCTGGTCCTTGGCGTCGGCCAGGGCCCCGTGGGCGGCGATCAGCGAGCGGCGGACGTCGGCCAGGCCCGAAGCGGCTTCCATCACGTGGTCGACGGCCTGTTGCCCGACCCCGGCGGCGACCCGGGCCTGAAGGCGGGCGCGGGGCATGGCGGCGATCAGCTCGCCCATGGCGGCCAGGGTGTTGTCCACGGCCTCCTCGGCGGTGAACAGGCGGGTGGCCAGGTGCTCGGCGACGATGCGGCGGTTCATGAAGCGGTGTCCCCTCGGGTGTCCGGCGCTCCGGCAGGCGCGGTCGGACGATGATCGAAGGCGCCGGCGGCGGCGCCTCCAGGGGAAGGCGCGTCAGCCGTGGCGCAGGTTCTGGAAGAGCTCGACCACCTGGCGGGCGCTGAGCAGCCCGCCGATCAGCATGGCGAAGCCGAGCGCGATGGCCAGGACGGCCAGAAGGCGGAAGGCGGGGGTCAGAGCATGGTCGGATCCTCCGCGTATTTCTCGCGGAAGCCATCGTCCAGCACCGTGGCGGTGATGGTCAGGATCTCCCTCAGCACCATCTCGGCCGGCTTGGCCGCCGATTCCTTGCGGATCGCCGAGACCAGGTCGGCGACCAGCGGCTGCAGTTCCGGCGGGGCCAGGTCCGTCAGCTGGCGCTGCAGCTGGGACCAGCCGAAGGCCGGGACGGCCGGTTCCGGCGGCAGGGGCGGCCAGGTCGTCTCGAAGGCGGTCACCGCCTCGCGGATCTGGCGGGCCTTCCAGACCAGCAGGCCCAGTCGGTGCTCCTGCAAGCTGGCGGGGCCCGCCGGCGTCGGGATCGGATTGTCGGGAAACTCTTTCACTGGGATCGAAGGCCTCGGTTGATTGCGAGGCCGACGGTGGCGAGGACGGCGGGGCGCCCGCCAGTCCGATTGGGTCGGGGTGGGATCGAATCCCATAGTCGCTCGCGGCGAATCCCATAGGGCTTCCCCCGCCCGCGGCGACGCGTTCGTGCTCGCTCAGCGCCCGCGCGGCGGCTCGGCGGCCGTTGACGCCGAGCTTGCGGCAGGCGCTTTCCACCAGGGCGTCGGCGCGCGACTTGGAGACCCCCATGAGCGGGCCGATCTCCTTGGAAAGCCGGTGCTCGCTGACCAGGCGAAGGGCTTCGCGTTCGCGCTTGGTCAAGAGTTCGAGGCCGGTGGCGATGTGGGGCGTGTCGGGCATGAGGGCGAGCGGAAGGAAACTACTCGATCTAAGAGGGAGGTGCGTTGCGGCCGGTGACGGCTGCGCCGATAGATAGCCGAGTTCTGTGAGCTTCGGATATTCTCGATGACGACAACCGGCCCGGATCCTATCGACCTCGCGGTCGGAACCCGCATCCGCATTCGTCGTCGTTATCTGAAGGTCAGCCAGGACGACCTGGCCGCGGCGCTGGGCCTGACCTTCCAGCAGATCCAGAAATACGAGCGGGGCGAGAACCGCGTCTCGGCCTCGATGCTGGTGCGCATCGCCGGTCGGCTGGAGACCTCGGTAGCGGCCCTGGTCGGCGAGGACGCGCCGAGCGGCGAGGATTCGGCGATGCTGGCGGCGCTGACCCTGCCGGGCGCGCTCGACCTGCTGCACGCCTACGCCGCCGCCGGCCCCAAGACCCAGCGGGCCCTGCTGGGCCTGGCCCAGTCGCTGCTGGCGGCCGACGAGGACTGAGGAGCCTAAGCCTCCAGTCGCGCGACGTTGGAAACGCCGAGGTCCGCCAGGGTCTTTTCCAGCTCGACGGCGGCGGCCTCGACCTCGGCGGGGTCGCGGCCGCGGATCACCAGGCTGGCGCCGTAGACGTCGGGCGGGGCGAAGAACGGATAGCTGCCGATCGACAGGTCCGGGTGGGCCTTGGCCACGGCCTCCAGCGGCGCGGCGATCGTGCCCTCGCCGGTGCCGGTGACGCGGACGGTGGTCGCCACCACGACCGCGCCGGTGCGCAGGCGCGGGCCGACGTCGTCGAGCATGCCGCGCATGATCGCCGGGACGCCGGCCAGCACGAACACGTTCTCCTTCTGGAAGCCGGGCGGACCCTGCACCGGGTTCTTCACCAGGCTGCCGCCTTCGGGCACGTGGGCCATGCGGCGGCGGGCGGCGTTGGGCTCGCCCCAGCGTTCGCGCAGCATGGCCATGATCTCCGGATGCTCGGGCGCGGTCACCCCGAACGCCTTGGCCACCGAATCGGCGGTGATGTCGTCGTGGGTGGGGCCGATGCCGCCGGTGGTGATCACGTAGTCGTACTTGGTCCGCAGGGCGTTGACCGCGTCGACGATCTCCTGCTCGACGTCGGGCACGACACGCGCCTCGGCGAGGTCGACGCCGTAGGTCGCCAGGTATTTGGCGATGGCGTTCAGGTTCACGTCCTGGGTGCGGCCCGACAGGATCTCGTCGCCGATGATCAGCACCGCCGCCGTCACCCGATCCTTGCTGGCCGTCATACGCGTCGCTCCCGTTGCTGCCGATAGGACTTAAGGCCAGCCAGGGCGGGCGGCAACGGCGTCGTGCGATCGATCCTCGCCGTACGCGCCCAACCCCCGATTGACACCCGGCCGTGGGTGACAGCTTATCGCTGCATCTTTCAGCTTAGCCGTTGAGCCGTTATGCGCGCACTCGTCGTTTCCGCCCTGATTTCCATCGCCCTGGCCGGTTCGGCCGTCGCCCAGACCGCCGCTCCCGCCGACGCCGCCGCTCCGGCCGCCGCCGCCGACAAGAAGGCGGAAAAGAAGAAGGACGGCGTGGTCTGCCGCCGCGAGCGCGTCGTCGGCAGCAACCGACCGGTCCGGGTCTGCACCACGTCCACCCAGCGCGACCTCGACAAGGAAGCCGCCCGCACGCTGTTCGACGGCCGCGCGCCCAACACCACCGACGCCCCGGAGGGCAGCTCCGCCAACTGACGGCTTTGCCATCGTGCTTCTTCCGCAACCGTTGACCCGCGGTCGCATCGTCCAGCGCTACAAGCGGTTCTTCTGCGACCTGGTGCTGGACGACGGCCGCGAGATCACCGCCCACTGCCCCAACTCCGGCGCGATGCTGGGCGTGAACCTGCCGGGGCAGGGGGCGTGGGTGTCGTACTCCGACGATCCCAAGCGCAAGCTGGCCTGGACGCTGCAACTGGTCGAGGCCGCCGGTCCCGACGGCGACGGTCTCGTGGGGATCAACACCCTGCTGCCCAACAAGCTCGTGGCCGAAGCCCTGGTCGGCGGGGTGATCCCGCAGCTGACCGGCTACGCCTCGATCAGGCCGGAGGTGAAGTACGCCGCCGCCAGCCGTGTCGACTTCCTGCTGACCGACCCCGACCGGCCGCCTTGCTGGCTGGAGGTCAAGAACGTCCACCTGTCACGCTCGCCCGGACTGGCCGAGTTCCCGGACTGCAAGGCCGCCCGCTCGACCCGCCACCTGGAGGACCTGGCCGCCCAGGTTCGCGAGGGCCACCGGGCCGTGGCCCTGTTCGTGGTGCAGCGGGAGGACTGCGAGGCCTTCCAGGCCTGCCGCGAGCTGGATCCGGCCTTCGCCGCCGGCCTCGACCGCGCCGCCGAAGCGGGTGTGGAGATCATGGTCTGGGCCTGCGCCATGAGCACCGAAGAGATCCGGATCGCGCGGCCGATCGCCTGGCGGGGGTGATCTGCTCCCTTCCCCCATCAAAGGGGGCGGGGAGGCGAGCAGTCGGTCCGTCCCCCAGTTGAAATTTCATGCTATGGTCGCGACATAAGCCCGACCGGCATCCAGTGTTTCCGGCGCGCCCTCGGGGCCGCGCCCCGTTTGAGATTGAACCGCCATGACCCTCGACGACGCCTTCGAGATCGAGACCGAGACCCGCACGGGCCAGATCAAGATCCACAAGCCCGAAGACTTCGAGGGCATGCGCAAGGCCGGCCGCCTGGCCGCCGAGTGCCTGGACATGCTGATCCCGCACGTCGTGCCCGGCGTCTCGACCGACGAGCTCGACCGCCTGGCCCGCGAGTTCATCCTCGACCACGGCGCCCTGCCGGCCTGCCTGTTCTATCGCGGCTATCCCAAGACGGTGTGCATCTCGCGCAACCACGTGGTCTGCCACGGCATTCCGGGCGACTGGACCCTGCGCGAGGGCGACATCGCCAATATCGACGTCACCGTCATCGTCGACGGCTGGCACGGCGACACCTCGCGGATGTACGGCGTGGGCGAGGTGGGTCCGCGCGCCCGCCGCCTGGTGGACATCACCTATGAAAGCCTGGCCCGGGGCCTGGCGGCGGTGAAGCCGGGCGCGACGCTGGGCGACATCGGCCACGCCATCCAGTCCTACGTCGAGGCCCAGCGCTGCAGCGTCGTGCGCGACTTCTGCGGCCACGGCCTGGGCAAGGTGTTCCACGACTCGCCCAACATCCTGCACTTCGGCCGTCCCGGTCAGGGCGCGGTGCTGAAGGCCGGCATGTTCTTCACCGTCGAGCCGATGGTGAACCTGGGCAAGCCGGCGGTGAAGGTGCTGGGCGACGGCTGGACGGCCGTGACCCGCGACAAGTCGCTGTCGGCCCAGTGCGAGCATTCGATCGGCGTGACCGAGGACGGCTGCGAGATCTTCACGGCCTCGCCCACCGGCCTGTTCCAGCCGCCGATGCAGGGCGCCTGACTGCTTTCGGTGCGTGATCCTCGTCCTTCGACAAGCTCAGGATGAGGATCATGGATGGCCCCGGTGCTGGAAAACCTCACCCTGAGCTTGTCGAAGGGCGAGGTTTCGCCCCGTCGTCTTTCGGCTCGCAGACGCCCCCGCCGATCCCTTACGGGCGCGTAGGCTCTAGGCGAAACTGACATTTCAGCCTACCTATCAGTCCGAAGACAACCTTCGGAGCAGCTCCGTGCGCCAGCCTTCGCCCCCGCGGGCCCCTGACGACGCCCCCTACAACGTCGCGGGAGGCGGCGCGCGGTCGCGCATGCTGGTGCTGGACGTCTGTTCCTCGTCGGGGCTGGAGGACTGGTCGCCCGACCTGCAGAAGGCCAAGGTCTACGAGAAGATCCTGCTGGACCTGATCCTGGGCGAGCTGCCGCCCGGCGCGCGGCTGGACGAGCAGTCGCTGGCCGCCCGCTACGACGCGGGGCTCGCCGGGGTGCGCGACGCTCTCGGGCGGCTGGCGCTGGAGGGCCTCGTCATCCGCCGCGCCCGCTCGGGCACCACGGTGGCGCCGCTGGACCTCGTCGACCTGCGGCAGGGCTATGAGGCCCGGGCCCTGATCGAGCCGCACTGCGCGGGCCTGGCCGCCCGCCACGCCTCTAAGGCCGACATCGCCGCCATCAGGGCCGTGTTCGACGACGCCGAGGCCGCCGCCAAGGCCCGCGACCTGCCGGCGCTGGTGGCCATGGACCAGCGGTTCCACGCCGCCGTCGCCCGCGCCTCGGGCAACCTCGCCCTGGCCCGGATCCTGATCCCGCTGCAGCACAAGGCCGCCCGCTTCTGGGTGTTCTCGTTCGGCGGCGCCACGGAAGCCGAGCTGATGGCCGACATCGAGCAGCACCGCGAGGTCGCCGACGTCATCGCCAGCGGCGACGTCGAGGCCTCCAAGGCCGCCATGATGCGCGTGCTCAGCGTCACGCCCGAGGCCGTGCAGCGGCCGCAGGTTGAGGCCTGAGCTTAAGCCCTCCCCCTCGATGGGGGCTGTCTCTTATACACATCT
>LNIY01000136.1 GCA_001449105.1 Caulobacter vibrioides
GCATCGCCGGCGTGCCGCGCGCCTCGCTCGTCGTCATCATGGCCACCCTGACCTATTTCGGCCTGCCCGAAGCCTGGATCGCCCTGGTGCTCGGCGTCGACCACCTGCTCGACATGGGCCGCTCGGCTACCAACGTCGTCGGCAACTCCGTCGCCGCCGCCGTCGTCGCCAAGTGGGAGGGCGAGCTGGAGGACATGCCGGAGGACGAGGTCGCCAAGGCCTGACGCTCACCTTCCGTAAAATCCCCGCGAAAGCGGGGACCCAGGCGTTTTATCGTCGGGCGCCCCGCGCTTCAGAAAAAGCCTGGGCCCCCGCTTGCGCGGGGGTTTTACGGTTTTGGGGTCTCAGAACGGAAAAGGGCGGGACCTCTCGGTCCCGCCCTTTTCTTTTGGCAGCCCCTCGAATGGGGCGACCTAAAACGCCCCCTCACCGCTCAAAAAAGGGGCGGCTTGACCATTGACGGCAGGGCTTCCAGGCCCAATCTTTCGCGCGAGGGACTGTGAGGACAAACGCAATGGTCAAGTTGAAAACCATCGCCCTGGCCGGTATGGCCGGCGCGCTTCTCGCGGGCCCGGCCCTGGCGACCGAAGGCGCGGCCGCCCCTGAAAAGGCCCAGCGCCAGTGCTTCCAGCTGTCGGACTGGCAGGGCTGGACCGCGCCCGACAAGAACACGCTCTACATGAAGGTCCGCAACCGCGACGTCTATCGCGTGGACCTGTCGTGGGGCACCAACACGCTGACCGCCCCGGGCAGCTTCCTGATCTCGAACGTGCGCGGCATCGACACCGTCTGCCGTCCGCTGGACCTGGACCTGCGCGTCGCCGACGGCACCGGCTTCGCCATGCCGATCCGCGCCAAGGCCATCACCAAGCTGACGCCGGAAGAAGTGGCCGCCCTGCCCAAGAAGGACCGTCCGTAAGCACGGTCCTGGCGCATCGCCGGAACGCACGAAGGGCGCGGATCGCAAGGTCCGCGCCTTTTCCTTATCCGCGCTCGCCAACGACGCTGGATCGGGTCTTAATCCCCCTCACGTCGGGCGGGCCCACGGCGGGCCAGGCGACGATCGAGCGGAGCGAGACATGGGCCTGCTGGACAATCTGATGGGCGCGCTGGGCGGCCAGGGCGACATCGCCGAAACCGTGAAGAGCCTGGGCGTGGCGGGCGGGGTCGGCGGCCTCGTCGACGCCTTCCAGAAGGGAGGCCTCTCCGAGGTCGCCCAGTCGTGGGTGTCGAGCGGCGCCAACCTGCCGGTCTCGCCCGAACAGATCCAGGCCGTCCTGGGCTCGGGCGTGGTCGGCCAGTTCGCCGAAAAGCTGGGCGTCGATCCCCAGACCGCGGCCGCCAAGCTGTCGGAGGTGCTGCCCGGCCTGGTCGACCAGCTCACGCCCGGCGGCAAGCTGCCCGACGAGGGCCTGGGCGGCGCGGTCGGCGGCCTGCTGGGCGGCTTCCTGAAGAGCTAGCTTCTTCCAGGGCTCAATTGGCATTGTCAGCAGGTCTGACTTCTCATCGAGCGTCCCCGCCTTCGCGGGGAAGGGCGGATTGGGGAAGATCGTCGGATGAATGTCGATCCGCCCTATTCTCCCGCCGCCTCAAGCAGCGCCACGACCATGGCGTTGACCGGCGTGGCGATCCCGTGGGCCGCGCCCTTGCGGACGATGACGCCGTTGCGGGCGTCGATCTCCATGGGGCGGCCCGCCAGTCGGTCGGCGTGCAACGAGTTGATCCCGTCGGCGGGGCCTGCGCGATAGCCGGCCACCACCTGCTCGGGCAGGTCGCCCGGAAGGTCCGCGCCCTGCGCCCGGCCCACGGCGACGCATTCGGCGACCAGGGCCTTCATGATCGCGGCGATGTCGTCGCGATGGGCGATCCCGGCCGGCTTCAGGGTCAGGGCGTTGACCGCCCCGGCGCAGTTGAGGGCCAGCTTGCTCCAGGCGACAGTGCTGAAGTCGTCGGTGGTCGTCCCCTCGATCGGCGTGTGGGCGAACAGGGCGGCGAAGGCCTGCCCCGCCTCCCCGGCCGGAACCTTGATCCAGCCCATCCGCCGCTGGCGGATGACGCCCGGCGCCGTGCGTTCGGCCGGGATGTCGACCACCGCCGGGGTGATCCGCTCGGCCGGCAGGTAGGGCGAAAAGCGCTCGACGTGCTCGACGCCGTTCTGCAGCACGGCCACGCGGGTGTCCGGCCCGACCAGACCCGCCAGCCAGGCGGCCGCGCCGGCCGCGTCATAGGTCTTGGTGGTCACCAGCACCCAGTCGACCGGCGCGGCGGCAGCCGGATCGGTCAGCACGGTCGGGCTCGCGACGAGCGTCCGCTCCGGCGTCTCGACCTCCAGCCGGTCGAAGGCGGTGCGGGCGCACAGGGTCACCTCATGCGCCTGCGCCAGCCACGCCGCCAGGGTTCCGCCGACCGCGCCGGGACCAATCACCGCGATGCGCATGCATGCTCTCCAGAACGAAAAACGCCGCCCGAACTAGCGGGCGGCGCTTCTGTCGTCACGACGATTTCAGCTCGACTCAGTGCTCGGCCGGAACGTCGGTGCGCTTTTGCAGCATGGCCTCGAAGCTGGACCACACGCCGTCGGCGCCGTGCCACTGGCCCTTGGTCGCGGCCTTCGAATATTCGGTGGCGCGCGCCTCGAAGAAGTTGGCGTGCTCGACGCCCGACAGCAGGGCCTGCAGCCACGGCAGCGGGTTGTCCTTCACGCCGTAGACTTCCGGCAGGTCCAGCTGGCGCAGGCGCCAGTCGGCGACGAAGCGGATGTATTGCTTGATGTCGTCGGGGACCATGCCCTGCACGTCGCCGGCCTCGAAGGCCAGGTCGATGAACTTGTCTTCCAGGCCCACCACGTGCTTGCAGCAGTCGACGATGTCGTCGGCCACCGACTTGGTCACCGCGCCGGTTTCCTTGTTGAACGCGTGGTACAGCTTGATGATGCCGTCGCAGTGCAGGCTCTCGTCGCGGATCGACCACGAGACGATCTGGCCCATGCCCTTCATCTTGTTGAAGCGCGGGAAGTTCATCAGCATCGCGAACGACGCGAACAGCTGAAGGCCCTCGGTGAAGCCGCCGAACATGGCGAGCGTGCGGCAGATGTCGGCGTTGGTCTCGACGCCGAAGGTCTGCATGTAGTCATGCTTGTCCTTCATGGCCTCGTATTCCATGAACGCCGAGAACTCGGTCTCGGGCATGCCGATGGTCTCGAGCAGCAGGGCGTAGGCCGCGATATGGATCGTCTCCATGTTCGCGAACGAGGCCAGCATCATCTTCACCTCGGTCGGTTTGAACACCCGACCGTAGCGCTCCATGTAGTTGTCCTGCACCTCGACGTCGGACTGGGTGAAGAAGCGGAAGATCTGCGTCAGCAGATTGCGCTCCTTGTCGTTCAGCTTGACGGCCCAGTCCTTGAGGTCCTCGCCCAGCGGCACCTCTTCGGGCATCCAGTGGACCTGCTGCTGCTTCTTCCAGAACTCGTAGGCCCACGGATAGCGGAAGGGCTTGTAGCCGCCGGAGGGGATCATGAGGCCGGGCTTGGTGATCAACGAGGCGGACATGGGCGGTCTCCAGAGCGGTCGGACACGAATCGGTCGGGCGGGTAGTCTCTTCGTAGCCTAGGGCGACACGCCCCATCTAGTGGTCAAATTGACCCATGGCACAACATGTTGTGGGCAGAATGGGTAACCAAAGATGAAAACAGCTTACACCATCTATGGCGCGCTTGGCTCCGGCTCGGTGCCCGTCGAAGCGACTTTGACCCTTCTGGGGCAGGCCTACACGGTGGTCGAGGCGCCCACCTGGGAGGGCGCGGCGCAGCAGGACAAGGTCGCCCCGGTCAATCCGATGAAGCAGATCCCGGCGCTTGTCACCCCTCAAGGCGAGACCATCACCGAGAGCGCGGCGATCCTGATCTGGCTGGCCGACAATCACCCGCAAGCCAGGCTGGCGCCGGCGATCGGCGACCCGCGCCGCGGCCAGTTCCTGCGCTGGATGACCTTCATCCCGGCCTCGATCTACTCGCTGTTCTGGGTGCGCGACGAGCCCGCGCGCCTGGCCGGTCCGGATCCGGAGGCCCAAGCCCGGGTCAAGGCCGCCACCGCCGACCGCATCGCCGACTGCTGGGCGATGATGGACGCCCAGGTCGATCCCCGCGCCTACATCCTGGGCGAGGAGCTGACCGTGCTCGATCTCTATGTCGCCGTCGTCAGCCGCTGGGGCTCGCGCCGGGTGCGGTTCTACGAGCGGGCGCCGAAGATGGCCGACGTGGTGCGGAGAGTGGACGCCGATCCGCGGCTGGCGGACTTCTGGGAAAAACGCTTTCCGTTCGTGGAAGGCTGGGAGAGCAAGGGCGCCAGCGGCTAACGCATCACGATCCTAGGAACCTCCCCCTGTGGGGGAGGCGACCGCAGGCCGGTGGGGGGCCGGTTTCAGCTTTCGAAGCGGCGGCCAATCCTGCCCCTACTCCCCCCACCGATCGCTTCGCGATCACCTCCCCCACAGGGGGAGGTTCCAGCCGCTACGATCAGGCGGCCGCTTTACGCCGCCTCGCCGCCCCGCTATCACCCCGCTCGATGCAATTGGCCGCGACCAAAATTATTACCCGCAAAACGACCCGCTACGGCGGGGCGGCGGGTATGCGCGCGATCTAAGCGAGCATCCTCAGACCAGCCCCGCACTGCGCGGGGCGGCTCTCAATCCACGAGACCTCAAGGCTCCCCGCGCTCCACATCACCAGGAGACGCAAACCCATGAGCCGCAAGTTTTCCCGTTCGAACCCGCCCGCCGTCGGCGTCGTCGGCGCCACCGGCCTGGTCGGCGGCATGATGCTGAAGCTGCTGGCCGAGCGGGACTTCCCGCTGAGCGCCTTGCGGGTCTTCGCCTCAAGCCGCTCGGCCGGCCAGGCCCTGCCGTGGAAGGACGGCCAGGTGATGGTGGAAGACGCCGCGACCGCCGACTTCGCCGGGCTCGACATCGTGTTCTTCTCGGCCGGCGGCGACACCTCGCGCGAACTGGCCCCCAAGGCCGCGGCGGCCAGCGCGATCGTCATCGACAACTCGTCGGCCTGGCGCAACGACCCCCAGGTCCCGCTGGTGGTGGCCGAGGTGAATCCCGAGGCTTTGGACGACCTGCCCAAGGGCATCATCGCCAACCCCAACTGCACCACCATGGCCGCCATGCCGGCGCTCAAGCCCCTGCACGACCACGCCGGCCTCAGGCGCCTGACCGTCAGCACCTACCAGGCCGCCTCGGGCGGCGGGGTCGAGGGCATCCAGGTCCTGTCCGAGCAGCTGCGCGCCGGCGCGGCGGGCGATCTGGACGGCCTGGCCATGAGCCCCGACGCCGCCCCGCTGCCCGAGCCGAAGAAGTGGGCCGTGCCGCTGGCCTACAACGTCGTGCCGCTGAACTACGTGCTGGGCGAGGACGGCTACACCGAGGAAGAGCTGAAGCTGCGCGACGAAAGCCGCAAGATCCTGGGCCTGCCGGACCTGCCGGTCAGCGGCACCTGCGTGCGCGTGCCGGTGTTCAGCGGCCACGCCCTGTCGATCAACGCCGAGTTCGACCGCCCGGTCTCGGTCGAGCAGGCCCTGGCCCTGCTGGCCGCCGCGCCGGGCGTGGTGCTGGACGACGTGCCCAACCCTCTGGCCGCCACCGGCCAGGACCCGGTGTTCGTCGGCCGCGTGCGTCCCGACCCGACCGTCGAGCATGGCCTGGCCCTCTTCGTCGTTGGCGACAACCTGCGCAAGGGCGCGGCGCTGAACGCCGTGCAGGTGGCCGAGGTGCTGGTCGGGGCGTAAAACGAAAGCCTCGTCCTTCGACAGGCTCGGGATGAGGCTTTCTGCTGACCCGGCGTTCGAATTGCTCCTCGCCCTGAGCGCGTCGAAGGGCGAGGACCAAGCGCTGCGACAGCATGCCACGCAGCCCAGGCGTCAGCGTTCACACCCTCTTCATCGCGCCCGCGCGAAGGCTGCCGGCGAGATGAAGATAGCCCAGCCCTATTCGACCGAGACCGGCGCCGCTGCGTCCGCCGTCGCCTATCCCGGCGGCGCGGCCGGCGCGGCGGCGGCGCTGCACGACACCAGCGGATCCATGGGGCTGGACCAGAAGCTGTCGGCCTACCACGCCCTGTCCAATCGCTGGGCCGGGGCCGGCCATGCCGAGCGCGCCAGCCTCGCGCCCGCCCTCAACGACTCCCCGTTCGCCAAGACCGTACAGTCGGCGCTGAACACCTTCACCAAGGCCGCCTGGGCCGGAGCCGACGCCGCCCCGCCGGCGCCGCAGGCCCAGGCGCTAAAGGCCTTCGACGGCCTCTCCGAGACCGACCGGACGATCGTCGCCTCGCTGCAGGTGGGCGTTCCCGGCGCGCGCGGACCGGCCAGCGTCGAAGACTACCGGGCCCGCCTGCAATCGGATCTCGACGCAGCGCAACCCACGCCCGCCGCGCCGCGCGACACCGTCACCCTCTCGCCCGAAGCCCAGGCCCGCCTGGCCGGCGCCGCCGCGCCGCAAGCCCCGGCCGCTCCGGTGGTCGAAGCCACGCCCCAGATGGCCGCCGCCCTCAGCGCCTACGGAAAGGCGGCAGGGTAGGCGAAGGATACCCTCTCTCTTGGAGAGAGGGAGGGGCCCGCGCCGCAGGCGTGGGAGGGTGAGAGGTTTCACCGCTTGCCGGAATACCCCCGGCTACTTTGGCGCGGACGCCGCCTCGAACGGATCGACATTCAGTAGTTCCGGCCGCTGCTCTCCGAGCGTCCCCGCGAAGGCGGGGATCCAAGCTGCGTTTCAGGAAAGGGCGCGGCCGTGAACAACCCGCAGGCTCCGTTTGGATCCCCGCCTTCGCGGGGAAGGACGGTTTGGGGATAGCCGTCGAGTGAATATCGACCCGCCTCGACCACGCCGCGTTCGGAAAGTTTGTCGCCTCTCACCCACCCACCGCTTCGCGGCGGGCCCCTCCCTCTCTCTCTAGGAGAGAGGGCGCCCGAACTGCTCCAGCGCCGCCGGCTCGGTCCGGCCGACCTTCACTTCGGCCGCCAGCCAGTCGATGAACACCCGCACCCGCGCGGGCAGCTGGCCGCCGTGGCCGACATAGACGGCGTGGATCTGCTCGATGTCGCCCGGATTGAAGGCCTCCAGCACCGGGACCAGGCGGCCGGCGGCGATGTCGGGGCCGACGTGGATCACCGACAGCCGGGCGATCCCCTGCCCGGCCAGGGCCAGCGTGCGGGCGCTCTCGCCGTCGCCGACCTCGGCCCGGCCGTGCACCGGGCGAAAGATCCCTTCGCCGCCGAGCAGGAACGGCCAGGAGTCGCAGTGGCGGGCGAAGTTGAAGGTGACCAGCTCGTGGCCGGACAGGTCGTCGGGATGCACGGGCGTTCCGGTCCGCGCCAGGTAGGCGGGCGAGGCGACCAGCACCATCCGGCTCTGCGCGATCTTGCGGGCCATCAGCTGCGAGGCCCGCATCGGCCCGACGCGGATGGCCACGTCCGCCCGCTCGTCCATCAGGTCGATCACCTGGTCGGTGACGGTGATGTCGAGCTGGATGTCCGGGTGCTCGGCCAGGAACCGGGGGGCCAGCGGCAGCAGGTAGTGCTGGCCGAACGGCACGCTGGAATTGACCCGCACCCGTCCGCGCGGGGCGGCGCTGGCGGCCACGGCCCGCTCGGCCTCGTCGAGGTCGGCCAGCACCCGCAGGGCGCGTTCGTGGAAGGTCTGGCCCTCGGCGGTCAGGATCAGCTTGCGGGTCGAGCGGTTGACCAGGCGCGCGCCCAGCCGCGCCTCCAGCCGGGCCACCAGCTTGCTGACCGCCGACGGGGTCATCCGAAGCGAGCGCGCGGCCGATGAGAAGCCGCCCTGCTCGACCACGCGGACGAACACCTCCATCTCGGCGGTGCGGTTGATCTCCTGTCGCGCCATCGTGCCTTCACGTCACAAGTGATAGTCTTTCCGGCAATCTAATTCATCGAAGACACCAGCGCTATCTGACGGCTCGAACTCATCACGGAGTCGGCTGTCGTGCCCCTCGCTCTCTACGCCCTGACCGTCGGCGCCTTCGGGATCGGCGTCACGGAATTCGTCATCATGGGCCTGCTGATGCAGGTCTCCGCCGATCTCGGCGTCTCGATCCCCACGGCCGGCTGGCTGATGACCGGCTACGCGCTGGGCGTCTTCGTCGGCGCCCCGATCCTGACCCTGGCCACCCGCCGCCTGCCGCCCAAGACCACGCTGCTGGCCCTGATGGCCATCTTCACCCTGGGCAACCTGGTCGCCGCCCTCGCGCCGACCTTCGGCGTGCTGATGGGCGCGCGGATCATCACCGCCCTGGCCCACGGCACCTTCTTCGGCGTCGGCTCGCTGGTCGCCGTCAGCCTGGTGCCGCCCGAGCGCAAGGCCTCGGCCATCGCCATCATGTTCACCGGCCTGACCCTGGCCACCCTGCTGGGCGTGCCGTTCGGCGCGTGGCTGGGCCTGGCCTTCGGCTGGCGCTCGACCTTCTGGGCCGTGACCGCCATCGGCGCCGTGGCGCTGGTCGTGCTGGCCCTGCTGGTGCCCAAGGGCGAGAAGGCCGCGCAGCCCGCCGCCCTCAAGGAGGAGTTCGCCGTCCTCGCCCGTCCGCAGGTCCAGCTGGGCCTGGCCATGACCGTGCTGGGCTTTGGCGGGGTGTTCGCGGTCTTCACCTACATCCAGCCGATCCTGACCGAGCTGGCCGGCTTCTCGAAGGCCGCCGTCTCGCCGATCCTGCTGGTGTTCGGCGCGGGCCTGGTGGCCGGCAACCTGCTGGGCGGGCGCTGGGCCGACAAGGCGCTGAACACGGCGCTGGCCGGCAGCATCGCCCTGCTGACCGTGGTCATGCTGGCCGCCGGCTGGGCGTTCCACGACAAGGTCGGCGCGGTGCTGGCCGCCTTCTTCCTGGGCGCGGCCGCCTTCGCCACCGTCGCTCCGCTGCAGATGCGGGTGCTGAGCCAGGCCGGCGGCGCGGGCCAGGGCCTGGCCTCCAGCCTCAACATCGCCGCCTTCAACCTCGGCAACGCCATCGGCGCGGCCCTGGGCGGCGCGGTGATCGCCCACGGCCTGGGCCTCTCGGCCATCGCCCCGATCGCGGCCCTGGTGCCCCTGGGCGCCCTGGCCCTGGCGGGGGTCAGCCTCGGCCTCGAACGCAAGGCGCGGCTGGCGACGGCCTGACCGACACCTCCAGGAGGGGGCGCCGTCGCTCCCCCTTCCGGAGGATCCAAACCGGCAAGATGCCCCGCCGCGGCGGACGCATCCTCGACCCCGACCAAGTCCCGATCCCTCCAGGAGACACGCCATGGAATACCGCACCCTCGGCCGGTCCGGCCTCAAGGTTCCGGCCCTAAGCTTCGGCGCCGGCACGTTCGGCGGCCAGGGCCCGCTGTTCAGCGCCTGGGGCGACACCCGGGTCGAGGAAGCCCGCCGGCTGATCGACATCTGCCTGGAGGCCGGCGTCACCCTGTTCGACACCGCCGACGTCTATTCGAACGGCGCCTCCGAGGAGATCCTCGGCGAGGCCCTGGCCGGCCGACGCGACGAGGCGCTGATCTCCACCAAGCTCGGCCTGCCGATGGGCGATGGGCCGCTCGACGCCGGCGCCTCGCGCCTGCGGCTGGTGCGCGGGGTCGAGGCGGCGCTGAAGCGGCTGAAGACCGACCGCATCGACCTGCTGCAACTGCACGCCTTCGACGGGACGACGCCGGTGGAGGAGACCCTGGCCGCCCTCGACGACCTCGTGCGGGCCGGCAAGGTGCTCTATGTCGGCGCCTCCAACTTCGCCGGCTGGGAGCTGATGAAGTCGCTGGCCGTCGCCGACCGCCACGGCTGGCCGCGCTATGTCGCCCATCAGGCCTACTATTCCCTGGCCGGGCGCGACTACGAGTGGGAGCTGATGCCGCTGGCCGCCGACCAGGGCGTCGGGGCCATGGTCTGGAGTCCGCTGGGCTGGGGCCGCCTGACCGGCAAGATCCGCCGCGGCCAGCCGCTGCCTGAAACCAGCCGCCTGCACCAGACCGCCGACGCCGGCCCGCCGGTCGACGACGAGCGCCTCTATCGCATCGTCGACGCGCTGGACGCGATCGCCGCCGAGACCGGCAGGACCGTGCCGCAGATCGCCATCAACTGGCTGCTGCGCCGCCCCACCGTCTCCAGCGTGATCATCGGCGCCCGCACCGAAGAGCAGCTGCGCCAGAACCTGGGCGCGGTCGGCTGGAGCCTGACGCCGCAGCAGGTGGCGGCGCTGGACGCCGCCAGCGCGGTCACCCCGGCCTATCCCTACTATCCCTACTGGCGCGAAGGCGGCTTCAGGCAGGTGAACCCGCCGCTGGTGTAGGGCGCTTTCGCCCGTCATCCCGGAAGCCTCGAAGAGGCTATCCGGGACCCAGGGGATCAGGCGCCGCGCCTGGGTTCACCGCCCCGGCGTCGGCCAACGCATCGCCGACGGCCCCGGGGTCCCGGCTCTTCGGTCCGCTGCGCGGCCCTTCGGCCGGGATGACGACGAAAGGGGCGGCGAGCGGAGAGATGTCGCCTCCACTAAGCGCCTCGCCCCTGCTAAAGCCCCCGCCATGCTCACCGACCCCTTCTTCTACGCCGTCGCCATTCCCGCCGTGATCCTGGTGGGCCTGGCCAAGGGCGGGTTTTCGGGGATCGGGGTGGTGGCCACGCCGCTGATGGCGCTGGCGGTAGGGCCGGTGAAGGCCGCGGCGATCCTGCTACCGCTGCTGATCGTGCAGGACGTCGTCGGGGTCTGGGCCTATCGCAAGACCTGGGACAAGGGCCTGCTGATCCTGATGACCCCGCCGGCGGCGTTCGGCATCTTCCTGGGCTGGGCGCTGGCGGCGCTGGTGTCTTCGGCGGCGGTGGAACTGGCCGTGGGCCTGGTGTCGATCCTGTTCGCCGCCCAGCGCCTGTGGGCCGAGCGGGCGGTCAAGGCGGCCGCCGCCATCGAGGCCGGACCGGCCCGCCCATGGCTGGGAGCCCTGTGCGGCATGGCCTCGGGCTTCACCAGCCAGATCGCCCACGCCGGCGGCCCGCCCTTCCAGATCTACGTGCTGCCGCGCCGCCTGCCGCGCGACGTCTTCGTCGGCACCAGCGCCATCTTCTTCGCCGTGGTCAACTGGATGAAGCTGCCGGCCTATATCGCGCTGGGCCAGTTCACCCCGCAGGTGCTGGCCACGGTGGCCGTGCTTCTGCCCGTCGCCATCGCCTCGACCTGGGCCGGCGTGCTGCTGGTGCGCAAGGTCCCGGCCGAGGGTTTCTACAAGGTGATCTACGTCCTGCTGATCCTGGTCGGAACCAAGCTGGCCTGGGACGGCTTTTTCGGACTGACATGACGATTGGTCACGCTTGCGCGCCGCCCTTTCTGCGCCATGATGATCGCCGTTTATACGTCACCGAATTTGATTAGGCTGGGCGGGCCATGACGATCTCCGACTTCACCAAGCACTACCCCACGACGGGCGCCAAGCTGGCCGACCTGATCGTGCACCTGGCGGGCCTGGCCTGCGCCCTGCTGGGCGGCGGCATCCTGCTGGGCCTGGCCTTCGGCCTCGGCTCGCTGGGCCAGATGGCCGCCATCGGCGTCTACACCATCGGCCTGGTGACCATGCTGTCGCTGTCGACCGCCTACAACTTCTCCAAGGCGCGCTGGCAGCCGCTGCTGCGCCGCTTCGACCACGCCGGCATCTTCATCATGATCGCCGCCTCCTACACCCCCTTCACCACCCAGAACCTCGAGGGCTGGTGGGCGATCGGCATGACCACGGCGGTGTGGAGCGTCGCCGCGCTCGGCGTCGCGGCCAAGCTGTTCCTGCCCGGCCTCGACAAGCGCTTCTGGGTCGGCCTGTACATGGCCATGGGCTGGCTGGTGCTGGTGGCCATCAAGCCGATGATCGAGGGCCTGTCGTGGGTGGCCCTGCTGCTGCTGGCCATCGGCGGCCTGGTCTATTCCACCGGCACCGTCTTCTACCTGATGCGCCGACTGAAGTTCCGCCGCGCCATCTGGCACGGCCACGTGATCGGCGGGGCCGGCCTGCACTACGCGGCCGTGCTGGTCGGGGTCGTCCTGGCCGGCGCCCGGGCCTAGGCCATGGAGCGCGGAGGGGACCGCGGGGGCGACAACAAGATCACGATCCAGGGCTTCTTCCGCGACTGGAAGGGGCCCGACCCGCTGCGCGGCAAGCGCCTGCCCGCTCCGCCGGCCGACGCCCACCACGTGGAGGCCGTCGGCTTCCCCGGCGTGCGCCTGTCGATCGAGCAGGCCGAGGACGCGCTGAAGACCGCCGCCGACCGCCTGGCGCCGGTGCGCTCGCTGATCGGCATCGACGAGTTCAACATCCTGGCCCTGTCGGGCGGCGCGGCCGGCGGCGCCTATGGCGCGGGGGTGCTGACGGGCCTGACCAAGGCCGGCCGGCGGCCCGACTTCGCCATCGTCACCGGCGTCTCCACCGGCGCCCTGATCGCCCCGCTGGCCTTTCTCGGCCCGGCCTGGGACGATCGCCTGACCGAGGCCTATCTGGGCGGCCACGCCTCAGAGCTGCTCAGCCTGCGCCGCCTCGCCCCCGCGCTCGGCCCCAGCATCTTCAAGGGCGAGAGCCTGGACGCCCTGGTCGAACCCTTCGTCGACGAGGCGATGATCGAGGCCGTCGCCGCCGAGCACGCCAAGGGCCGGCGCCTGCTGATCGCCACCACCAATCTCGACAACCAGCGGGCCTCGATCTGGGACATGGGCGCCATCGCCCGCCACGGCGGCCCCGAGGCGGTGAAGCTGTTCCGCGAGGTGCTGGTGGCCTCGGCCACGGTGCCGGGCCTGTTCCCGCCCAAGATGATCGAGGTCGAGGCCGACGGCCGGCGGCATCAGGAGATGCACGTCGACGGCGGCGTGGCCGCGCCGCTGTTCCTGATGCCCGACGCCCTGCTGCACTGGCGCAACCTCGGCCAGCGCCTGCGCCGGGGCCGGGTCTACGTCATCGTCAACACGGTGCTGGATCCCTCGCCGCGCTCGACCCCGCCGGGGGTGGCCTCGATCATGGGCCGCAGCTTCGAGACCATGCTGCGCTTTTCCTACCGCCAGGCGCTGAGCCTGGCCGAGGGCTTCTGCACGCGCCACAACCTGCCGCTCAGCGTGGCCTCGATCCCGGGCGACTTCGACGGCATCAACATGCTGCGGTTCGAGACCCAGACGATGCGGAAGATCTACGACGCGGCCGAGGCCCTGGCGATGGAGGACAAGGTCTGGGCCAGCCCCGCCCTGGAGCCGACCGGCTGGCGCGGCCTGTTCAAGCGGGCGAACAACCGACCCAAGGCCGAGCCGGGCGCCAGCAGCCTGGATCCCGCCGCGGACGCCTGAGGCCGCCTGTCGTTTCAGTGTGGAAACCAAGCGCAGTCATCGCGCAGCACTGAGCCGCTAGGCAGGGCGGGTCCCAGCCACGCTCGACCCGGTCATGCGCAAGATCATCCTCCCCGCCCTCGTCTTCGCCCTCCTGGCCACGACGGCCCATGCCCAGCCGCCCGGCGGCGGCCGAGGTCCGGGCGGCGGCGGCCCGCCTCCCGCAGGCGGCGGTCCTGGCGGCGGGCCCGGCGCCGGCAAGCAGACCGACCTGGAAAAGGTGGTGATCGTCGGCGTCGTCCAGGCGATCGATCCGGTCGCCGACCGGGTGACCATCGCCTACCAGGCCAACGAGGCCCTGAACTGGCCGGCGGGCGCCATGCCCTTCGCCACCGCCAGGCCCGGCATGCTGGGCGCTGTCGCGGTCGGCCAGACGGTGCGCTTCACCCTCTCCAATCACCGCATCGCCGCCTTCCTGCCGCAGGGCGGCCCCGGCGGACCTCCGGGAGGCTCCCCGGGACCTGGAGGCGAAGGCCCAGGCGGCGGGAGCGATCGCCCCCCGCCGCCTCCGCCGCGCTAGGCGGCGTCAGACCTGCGCCAGGCCGCCGTCGACGAAGACCTCGCCGCCGGTCATGAAGCTGGAGTCCGACGAGGCCAGGAAGGCGGCGACAGCGCCCGTCTCGGCCGGGTCGCCCATGCGGCCCAGCACCGTCGAGGCGCCTATGGCCGCCACGCCCTCGTCGCCCAGCACCTCCTGCGCCAGCTCGGTGGTGATCGGGCCCGGCGACATCACGTTGACGCGAACGCCCGTGCCGCGCAGGTCCAGCGCCCAGCTGCGCGCCAGGTTGCGCACCGCCGCCTTGGTGGCGCTGTAGATGCTGAAGGCCGGGGTGCCCATCACGCCGGTGCTCGACCCGGTCAGGATGATCGACGCCCCCTGCCCCATCAGCGGCAGGGCCTTCTGCACGGTGAACACCAGGCCCTTCACGTTGAGGTCGAAGATCTGGTCGTAGTGCTCGGGCGTGATTTCGCCCAGCGGCGCGAACGCCCCTGTGCCGGCGTTGGCCAGCAGCACGTCGAGCCCGCCGCGCTCGGCCTTCACCGTCTCGTACAGGCGGTCCAGGTCGGCCAGGTCGGTGACCGAGCCGCGCACCGCCCGGGCGTTGGGCCCCAGTTCCTTCAGGGCCGCATCCAGCGCTTCCTGCCGGCGTCCGAAGATGTAGACGAACGCGCCTTCCTCGACGAAGCGCTTGGCCGCGCCCAGGCCGATGCCGCTTCCGCCGCCGGTGATCACGGCGGTCTTGCCTTCAAGTCTGCTCATGTCTTGCCTCCTTCAGTGTGGCGGCAAGGGAGTTGGCGACCTACATACCTATCGACAAGTATGCACCTTTTGGTAAGTACCCAGAAAGTTCAGGTCCCGGAAACATGAGCGACGCCCCCCTCTGCGCGACCGGCTTCAGCTGCGGTCTCGACGCCACGCTTCGGGTGATCTCCGGCAAGTGGAAGCCGCTGATCCTCTATTTCCTGCTGCAGGGTCCCACCCGCTACGGCGAGCTGCGCCGGGCGGTGCGCGGCGTCAGCGACAAGGTGCTGATCCAGCAGCTGAAGGAACTGGAGGGCGACGACCTGATCGTGCGCACCGACTACAAGGAGGTGCCGCCCAGGGTCGACTACAGCCTGACCCCGCTGGGGCTCGGCCTGACCCAGGCGCTGGAGCCGCTATGCGCCTGGGGCACGGAGAACATGGCCGAGGTGGCGCGGGTGCTCGCCCAGCGCCAGAGCTGGCCGGGACGCGCGGGGTAGCCTCAGCCGGCCTTCTTCAGGTGACGCGCGCGCAGCTTCTCGACGCGCGGCGGGTCGGCGCGGAAGTCTGAGGCCAGGCCCAGGCGGGCGTTGCACGAGGGACAGCGCACGTGGTCGCTGTCGGCCAGATCGACCGGCGGGTCGAAACGGGTGCCGCAGGGCTTGCACTTCCAGTCGCCGACGGCCGGAGGCGGTGCGGGCGCCGGCTCGGGGGTCACGACCTTGACGGCCTTCTGCAGCCGCTCCAGCGGCGGCGGGCCGCCAGGCGCGGCGACGCCGCTCTTCAGGCTCAGGATCTTGCGGCGCGGGGGCTCGCTCTCGCTCATGATGCTCGACGATTTTGCGGACGGATCGTCGCTAGCTGCATGATCGCGGCCGGAAACTCAAGCGCCGCGAGGTCGCGGGGCCAAATCAAACACCGGTCACCAATGCGGTTTCAGGCTGAACGACAGGGCCACGACCGAGTCTTCCTGGGTCGCCATGCCCATGATCTGGTCCTTGGCCTTGATCTCGCGGCGGATGTAGCCGACCGAAGCCTGCATCGGACCGCGCCGCCAGCCCACGCCCGCCTGGGCGTCGCCGACCAGGCGGCTGCCGGTGTCGGCGGTGACGCCGGCCCGGGTCCAGTCCCCGTCCTGGCCGCGCAGCAGGTTCATGCCGACCAGCTGGCCGCTGGCGCCGGCGAACAGGTACCAGCGACCGCGGTCGCCGAAGGCCTCGCGACCGTCGCGCACGCCCAGGCCGCTGATCACCCGGTCCTCGACGCTCTTGCCGATGCGGACCATGCCGCCGGCCTCGGCCGAACCGCCGGCCCCGCCGAAGCCAAGTCCGGCATGGGGCGTGAAGTCGACGGCCAGCTTGCCGGCCCCGAACTTGACCGCCGCCGGCCAGCCGCGCGAAACGCTGACATCGACGCTGTCAGTGTCGAAATTGGAAGCGCCCGGGCGCACCAGGCTGAGCGGCGCGCTCTGGGCCAGGCGCGAGGAGCTGGCGACCGACACGCGCACGGAGTCGACCCGGTGGCCGTTGTCGCCGACGACGTAGCTGCCCGAGCGCCAGCTGACCGGCCCGCGCTCGTCGTAATAGCGATCGGCGTCCAGCAGGTTGGCGTCGCCGTAGAGGCCCGCCGGCGACACCGAGAACAGCTCGCCCTCGGCCTCGACGGCGCGGGAATCGACCGGACGGGCGGCGAAAGCGACGGCCGGCGACGCTGGGGCCTGCGAAGGCTCGCGCCGGGTCAGATCCAGCTTCTGCAGGGTAGGCGTAAGAGTCGTCGCCGCGGCGGCCGGCCTTGCCGGCGCCTTGCGCTTGCCCTTGCGGACAGCAGCTTCCGACGATGCCGCGGAAAGCGCCAGAGCAGCGCCGCAGCACGTCGCGATCGTCACGCAAACGATACGCATTGCGGATTCCCCAATCCCAATCCTGCCCACCGTATCCGGCTAACCGGATACGTCCACCGGTAAAACGCCGGCGTTCGGTGAACAGTCAGTGACTGTATTGGTTCCGCACAGAAAAACAGCGGCGCGATGTGTCGCGCCGCTGTGGTCAATCGTCGCTGCTAAGCCTGCATTACTGGCAGGCGAGGCACTCTTCGTAGTCGGTCTTGCCCGGCGCGTCGAAGCCGTCCGCGACCACTTCCTCCTTGCCATCGGCGCCGGCGTAGGCCGCGCGCTGAACCGACTTGGAGCGCAGGTAGTAGAGGCTCTTCACGCCGCGTTCCCAGGCCATCCAGTGCAGCATGTGGAGGTCCCACTTGTCGACGTCGCCCGGCAGGAAGACGTTGACCGACTGGCTCTGGCAGATTTCCGGCGTACGGTCGGCGGCCAGCTCGACCACCCAGCGCTGGTCCAGCTCGAAGGCGGTCTTGTAGACGTCCTTCTCGTCCTGGCTCAGGAACTCCAGGTGCTGGACCGAACCTTCGTTCTCCAGGATCGAGCCCCAGACCACGTCGGTGTTCTGGCCCTTCTCGTCGAGCAGCTTCTCCAGGTAGGGGTTCTTCACCGCGAACGAACCCGACAGGGTCTTGTGGGTGTAGATGTTGGCCGGGATCGGCTCGATGCCCGCCGAGGTGCCGCCGCAGATGATCGAGATCGAGGCGGTCGGGGCGATGGCCAGCTTGTGCGAGAAGCGCTCCTTGGAGCCGCGGTCGGCGGCGTCCGGGCACGGACCCTTTTCCTCGCCCAGCGCCAGGCTGGCCTTGTCGGCCTCGCGGCGCAGGTGCTTGAACATCCGCATGTTCCAGCTCTTGGCCAGGGCGCTCTCGAACGGAACGTTCTGGCTTTGCAGGAAGCTGTGGAAGCCCATCAGGCCCAGGCCCACCGAGCGCTCGCGCATGGCGGCGTAGGCGGCCGTCGAGGCCGCGTCCGGGGCGCGATCGATGAAGTCCTGCAGGACGTTGTCGAGGAAGCGCATGACGTCCTCGATGAAGGTCGGGTGGTCGCGCCACTCCAGGAAGGTCTCGGCGTTGACCGACGAGAGGCAGCACACCGCGGTGCGCTCCTGGCCCAGGTGGTCGGTGCCGGTGTGCAGCATGATCTCGCTGCACAGGTTCGACTGGCGCACCTTCAGGCCCAGCTCGCGCTGGAACGACGGCATGGCGCGGTTCACGCTGTCGGAGAAGATCAGGTAGGGCTCGCCGGTCTGCAGGCGCAGCTCGAGGATCTTCTGCCACAGGCCGCGGGCGTCGACTTCGCGCAGGACCTCGTTGGTCTTGGGCGAGCGCAGGCCGAACTTCTGGCCGTCACGCACGGCGTGCATGAACTCGTCGCTGATCGAGATGCCGTGGTGCAGGTTCAGGGACTTGCGGTTGAAGTCGCCCGAGGCCTTGCGGATCTCGAGGAACTCTTCGATTTCCGGGTGGTGGATGTCGAGATAGACGGCGGCCGAACCACGGCGCAGCGAGCCTTGCGAAATCGCCAGGGTCAGGCTGTCCATCACGCGGATGAAGGGGATGATGCCCGAGGTCTGGCCCTGGCCCTTCACCTTCTCGCCGATCGAGCGCACGCCGCCCCAGTAGGTGCCGATGCCGCCGCCGTTGGCCGCCAGCCAGACGTTCTCGTTCCAGACGCCCAGGATGCCGTCGAGGCTGTCGTTGACGGCGTTGAGGAAGCAGCTGATCGGCAGGCCGCGATCGGCGCCGCCGTTGCTGAGCACCGGGGTCGCCGGCATGAACCACAGGCGGCTCATGTAGTCGTAGACGCGCTGGGCGTGGTCGGCGTCGTCGGCGAAGGCCGTCGACACGCGCGCGAACATGTCCTGGTAGGACTCGCCCGGCAGCAGATAGCGGTCTTCCAGCGTGGTCTTGCCGAAATCGGTCAGGAGCGCGTCGCGCGAACGGTCCACCTGGACCTTGCGCACCAGCGCCAGGGCCGGGCGTTCCTTGAAGGCCGACGCAGGGCGCGCGGCAGGTTGAATCTTGGTCGCTTCACCAGCGGTCATGAGCAGAACCCGTCCATTTACCATGCGCTTGCGAGAAGCCGTCCGCCTCTCCGTAAGCCGCTACATATAGTGGGCTTCGTGCCCCCTGAACCCATATATGGGGCCACAGGCGCCGCCTCTTCGTCAACGGGTCGGAGCGCCTCCGACGCGAGTTTTTCGTTAACAAGCTGTGAACGCGTTGAGGTTCTCCGTGTGGATCAAGGGTTTGCCCACACGATAATTTTTCGCCGCGTCATCGCGCCGCACCAGCGTTAACGAAACTCCGGGACCGGAGGGCCTGCCCACCCGTCGATTCCGGATTCTTCGGAAGGGTTCGGAGCAAAAAAGAGCGGGGATAGATCAAAGATCCTCCCCCTCTGGGGGAGGTGGCGCAAAGCGCCGGAGGGGGGGCGTTTTCAGCCGCCGCTCAATCCCACTCCTCCCTCGCGTAGCGGGGGAGGCGGCGCGCGGCGGTTAAGCAGCGTGACGGAGCGGGCGACGGCCCGCCCGACGCCCAGCCTCGCCCCCCCCCCCCCCCCCCGGTCCCCCCCCCCCCCTTCACACGGGGGGGACAACAAAACAAAAAAACCCCGGGGTTTCCCCCGTGGCCTTCCCTTCGTCGGGGAGGCACGAGCCCCCCCTCGCCCCGCACCTTTGGAATTGAGTCGGATGGG